>NZ_JBANDL010000002.1:3032142-3638571 GCF_037027445.1 Lysobacter firmicutimachus | reverse complement strand
ATACTGCAAGGCGAAACCGACCGCGGCCACCGCCGGCACGGTGATGTGACCGGAGGGAAAACAGTTGTGCGGCGCGTCCAGTGCGTACAACGCGCGCCAGGCGGCCTGGGTCCAGGCATCGAGCCCCTCCGGCAGCGCTCGTCGCGCGATCCGGGTCGGCCAGGCCAGCCAGATCGCCGCGTTGAGCCCGGCGGCGAGAGCGAAGGCGCGCAGGGTGGCGTAGAACAGCGCGCGTTCGCGGATCGCCAACGCCAGTGCCGGCCCGGTCAGCAACATCGCCCAGTACGGCCAGATCGCCCAGGCCCGCCAACCGATCGCATCGTCCATCACGGTGCGCGGCAGGCTCGCCGGCAGGCGCCAGGGGTGCGCATTGATGCCCAGGTACACCACGGCGCCCAGCGCGGTCGCCGCGAGCACGACGGCGAGGCGCTGCGGCCAGGGCAGAACGGCGGGCGGCGAGGCGGCGATCGCGGACAAAGGGCGGCGACGGAAGGGGAACGGATGTCGAGCATGGGCGATCCGCGCGCGCTCGGCCAGGGGCGCGACGCCGCCGGCGCGTATCGGCAAACCGCGATGCAGGGCTCATACTGCATCGCGATGAGTGATATCCAGAACAGGGACAGCGAATCGAATCCGGACTTGGCTTCCGATGCGGGCGGCGCGATCCGCCGCCGCGGCGCCGGCCCCGACCTGGATTGGCGGGTGCGAATCGCCGGGCTCGGCCGCTATCTGCCGCAGCGCCGCGTCGCCAGCGCCGAAATCGAGGCGCACGCGGGCTTGCCGGACGGTTGGGCTCTGCAGTACAGCGGCGTGGCTTTTCGCCATTGGGCCGAACCCGAGCGCGAGCGCGCCAGTTGGATGGGAGCGCAGGCCGCGCATGAGGCCTGCGAGCGCGCCGGCATCGCACCGGAGCAGGTCGACCTGATCGTCAACGCCTCCGGCTCGGCCGAGCGCGCGATTCCCGACGGCGGGCCGCTATTGCAGCGCGAACTCGGACTCGGCCGTTCGGGCATTCCGGCCTTGTCGGTGCATGCGACCTGCCTGAGTTTCGTCGCCGCGATGGAGCTGGCGGCCGAGCGCATCCATCACGGCCGTATCGAACGCGCCTTGGTGGTCAGCAGCGAGATCGCCTCGGTCGGATTGAGCTTCGCCGACGCCGAGGTCTGCACGCTGTTCGGCGACGGCGCTGCGGCGGCGGTACTGGAGCGCGCGCCGGACGACTGCCCCAGCCGCATCCATCGCGTCGCCTGGCGCACGCTGGGCGAAGGCGTGGAGCTGACCACCTTGCGCGGCGGCGGCAGTTGGCGGCCGCCGTTGGGCGCGTCGACCCGGCCGGAGGACGCGTACTTCAGCATGCAGGGGCCGGCCGCGCTGCGCAGCGGCATCCGCCTGGTCCCGCACGTGATGCGCGCTTTGGCGCTGGAAGACCGTCAGGCGCGGCGCGAGCTGCGTTGGGTGGTCAGCCACCAGGCCAGCCGAGCGGCGCTGGAGGTGATCGAGCAGATCGGCTTCGAAGGCGCGCGCCTGGTGCGCACGCTGGAGCAGACCGGCAACTGCATCGCCGCTTCGATTCCGCTGGCGTTGGAACAGGGCGTGCGCGAAGGCGCGATCCGCCGCGGCGAACGCGGCGTGTTGCTCGGCACCGGCGCCGGTCTGTCCGGCGTCGGCATGACGTTGACCTACTGACATGACGGCGTCGAAGACGAACCGACTCCGGCGCTCGCACGCGGTTCACGCGTCGGAGCGGCGGGCATGAGCGCGCCGCGCCGCATCGTCGTCACCGGCGCCACCGGGTTCCTCGGCGGCGCCTTGGCGCGTCATCTGGCTGCGGCCCGGCCCTGGGACCGGGTGTTGGGCCTCGGCCGCGACGCGGTGCGCGGCCGCGCGCTGCAGGCGCAGGGCGTCGAATTCGCCGCGCTCGACCTGACCGACGCCGCGGCGGTGCATCGCGTGCTGCGCGGCGCCGACATCGTCGTCCATGCGGCCGCGTTGTCGAGCCCCTGGGGCCGGCGCGCCGATTTCGTCGCCGCCAACGTCGACGCCAGCGAGCATGTCGCCGAGGCCTGCGTCGCTCATCAGGTGCGCCGCTTGGTCCACATTTCCACCCCGGGCATCTATCACGACGGCCGTTCGCATCGGAACATCCGCGAAGACCAGCCGCTGCCGGCGCGCGCGGTGAACGACTATGCCGCGACCAAGCTGATCGCCGAACGACGGGTGCTGGCGCGCTGCGCCGCCGGCGGAGTGGCCGCGATCGCGTTGCGGCCGCGGGCGATCTTCGGTCCCGGCGACAGCGCGATCCTGCCGCGCCTGGCCGATGCGCTGCGTCGCGGCCGCCTGCCGCGCCTCGGCGCCGAGGACTGCGAGGTCGACCTGACCTATGTCGACAACGCGGTCGACGCGATCGTGCTGGCGATGGATGCGTCCTGGCGCCTGGCCGGCCGCGTGTACAACATCAGCAACGGCGAGCCGGTGCGGATCTGGAGCGTGATCGACCGTCTCGCCGACGCGCTGTCGCTGCCGCGCCCACAGCGGCGCCTGCCGCGGCCGCTGGTGCTGGCGCTGGCCAGCGCGGTCGAGGCCGGCTACCGCCGCCTGCGTCCGGATCGCGAGCCGCCGCTGCTGCGCTACGGCATCGAGTTGTTGAGCGTGGACATGACCCTGGACATCGGCCGCGCCCGTACCGAGCTCGGGTACCGTCCGCGCGTTGGCATGGACGAGGCCTTGAACCGCACCCTGGCCGAACTGGCGCGCAAGGAACCGCGGCGGTGAGCGCCGGGGTCGCGCTCAGCCTCGGCGTGTCCGGCCATAGCTGCGCGTCGCCGCGCCACCTCGGCCTGGGCGGCGGACCGGCGCTGCGCTTCCCGGCCGGCTGGGCCCTGATCGAACATCCGCGCCACGGCGCGGTCCTGTTCGACTGCGGTTACGGCGCCGCCGCGCGCGCGGCGATGCGCCGCGGCCTGCGCCGGATCTACCGGCATGTGATCCACGCCTGCTCGGCGGCGCACACCGACGCGGCCAGCCTGCTGCAACAGCGCGGCCTGCGCTGCGCCGATATCGGCACGGTGGTGCTGAGCCATTTTCACCCCGATCACATCGGCGGGTTGGCGCCGTTCGCCAACGCCCGGTTCGTGGTCCACGCCGAGGCCTGGCGCCAGGTCCGGCGCGGCGGCTGGTTCGGCCTGCTGCACGCGCAGATCTGGAAGGAATTGCTGCCGGCGGACTTCGCCGCGCGCCTGCAATGCCTGGACGAGCGCGGCGCACGCGCGCTCGACGGGGATCTGGCCGGTCTCGGATTGGGCTGGGATCTGTTCGACGACGGCAGCGTAGCCGTGGTGTCCTTGCCGGGCCATGCGCGCGGGCAGATCGGTCTGGCCTTGCGCACCGTCGAGGGGGAGCGGGCGCTGCTTGCCGCGGACGCATTCTGGCGTCGCGAGCAATTGCAGCGCGAGGTCGAACTGCCCTGGCTGACGCGCTGGCTGGCGGTGGACGATGGGGCGGCTTATCGCGACACGGTGCGAAAGCTGGCGCGCTTCCAGCGCGAGCATCCGCAGGCGTGGGTGATTCCCGCGCACTGCGCCGACACTTTGGCGCAATGGCGCGCCCGTCACCCGCAGGCCGTACTCGACGACAGCGACCCCCTGTAGGAGCGGCGTAAGCCGCGCCCCCGGGACGCGCAGAAGAACCAACCTCTTCGCCGTCGATCGAAGCCCGACACCCTCGCGGGGTAGGAGCGACGCAAGTCGCGACCGCCATGCTTCACTCTCACCGCGTCTTTGCCCTTTGCCCCCTGTAGGAGCGGCGTAAGCCGCGACCGCGCTCTTGCGGTCTCGCGGCGTTTATCGTTCTCAGGTCTCTGAAGCTCCAAAGCTCCAAAGCCCCAAAACTCCAAAGCAAAGCTTCCGTCCGCAAGCGGCCGGGTCACTTTCTTTGTCCAAGGCGACAAAGTCCGACTGGATTTCCTTCGGTCAAAAGTAACCAAAGAAAACGCCATGGCTGTTTTCGGATCAAAAGCCACTATGGGACGAGGTTTTCGCCGGGCTGCTCCGCACAGGCCATCCTTGGCCTGGCTGCGCACGGCCCGCCTCCCTGCGGGCCGCCCTCCGGGGCGTCAGGGCGTTCTCGCAAGTTCGATGCGGCGCCAAGCTATTCACGGCAACGGCAACGGCAACGGCAACGGCAACAGCAACAGCAACAGCAACAGCAACAGCAAAGGCAGAGGCAGAGGCAGAGGCAGAGGCAGAGGCAAAGGCAAAGGCAAAGGCAAAGGCAAAGGCAAAGGCAAGAGCAGGCGCTGCATCGCGGCGGGTGGGGGAAGAGCGGCGCAAGCCGGGAACAACGCACAGGTGCGCGCGGGCGTCGCGACCGAAGCCCGGGCAACCGGTCGCTTCCGGCGGTGCCCGGATCGCCAGTGTGGCGGCCGGCGCGGCATTTCGCCTCTGCGGCAGCCGCGACTCGCGCCGCTCCTATCAAAGCCATCCCAGTCCGGTCGCGTCGCCACGGGTCCGACCGTCCGTCGGCTGGCTCTTGAAAACTAATTAATCACTGAATTAAATATGGCGCATGGACCCGTCAGCCCCCAAGCCGCGCGGACGACCGCGCAAGACCGCCGCCGTGCGCCGCGCCCCCGGGCGGCCGGCGGCGGCGGACAACCCCGACCTGCGCGAGCGCCTGCTCGACGCGGCGATCGCCTGTTACGCCCGCCAGGGCATCGCCGCGACCTCGTTGCGCGCGATCGCAGCCGAAGCCGGGGTCAACCCGGCGCTGCTGCATTACTACTTCGGCGACAAGGAGCAGCTGCAACAGGCGGTAGTCGGCGAGCGCCTGCTGCCGGTGTTCATGAGCCTGCGCGGAAGCGCGGCCGGCGAGGGCGACGTGTTCGACCTGATCGGCGGCTTCGTCGCTGGCATGGGCCGGATCGTCGCCGCGCATCCCTGGCTGCCGTCGCTGTGGGTGCGCGAAGTGCTGTGCGAGGGCGGGGCGCTGCGCGAAAGCGTGCTGTTCCAGCAAATCGCGCCGGCCTTGCCGAAGATGATGGCGGCGCGCTTCGCCCAGGCCCAGGCCGAGGGCAAGATCAACCCCGATCTCGACCCGCGCCTGCTGATGGTCAGCCTGATCGGCCTGACCCTGTTCCCGGCGGCGAGCGCGCCGATCTGGCGCCATCTGTTCGATGCCGACGATCTCGATCTGGACCGGCAACGCCGGCACGCATTGGCCCTGCTCGATCGCGGACTGCAACCATGACCACTCGCCCGATTTCCCGAACCGTCATGGTGCGCGTGTTGACCGCGTTGACCGTCTTGCTGATCGCCGGTTGCGGCGAGCGCGCGCCGCAGGCGCTGGGCACCCTGGAGTGGGACCGGGTCACGCTGCCGGCACCGGTCGCCGAGAAAGTGGTGCGGATCGATGTGCGCGAAGGCCAGCGCGTGCGCGCCGGCGCGCGCTTGCTGCAACTGGAAGCCGATCGCAGCCGGGCCCAGGCCGAGGCGGCGCAGGCGCAGGCGCAGCAGTCGGCCGATGCGCTGGCCGAACTGGAGGCCGGCGCGCGCAGCGAAAGCATCGAACAAGCGCGCGCGAACGTCGCCGCGACGCAGGCGCAGGCGCGCGATGCGGCTGCCTATTACGCGCGGGTGCAGCCGCTGGGCTTGCAGCGCCTGATCGCCGCGGCCGAGGTCGATCGTGCCCGCGCCGCCGCCGGCAATGCCCAGGCGCGGGTGCGCGCGGCGCAGGCCGCGCTGCTCGAACTCGAGCACGGCACCCGCCGCGAACGCATCGCCCAGGGCCGCGCCGCGCTCGCCGCCGCGCAGGCCCAGGCCGCGACGCAGGCGATCAGCCTGACCAAGCTCGACGTGCTGGCGCCGCGCGACGGCGTGGTCGACAGCCTGCCGTACAAGCTCGGCGATCAGGCCCCGGTCGGCGCGCCGCTGGCGGTGATGCTGGTCGGCGAGCGTCCTTATGCGCGGGTCTACGTGCCCGAGACGATCCGCGCCGATGTCCGCGTCGGCGGCAATGCGCGGATCCGCATCGAAGGCCGCGAGCGCGCCTGGACCGGCCGCGTGCGGATGATCCGCAGCGAGCCCAGTTTCACGCCGTACTACGCGCTCACCGGCGAGGACGCGGCGCGCCTGAGCTATCTGGCCGAAGTGGAGTTCACCGAGGCCGATGCGGTCGCGCTGCCGGCCGGGCTGCCGGTGCGGGTCGAGTTCGCGCGATGAGCGCGCTGCCCGAAAGCGCTGCGTGGGTCATCCGCGCACGCGGCATGAGCAAACAGTTCGGCTCGCTGCGCGCGGTCGACCGGGTCGACCTGAGCGTGCCTCGCGCCTGCGTGTACGGCTTCCTGGGCCCGAACGGCTCCGGCAAGTCGACCACCATCCGCATGCTGTGCGGCCTGTTGACTCCCAGCGAAGGCGAGATCGAAGTGCTGGGGCTGAAGATCCCGGCCCAGGCCGAGGCGTTGCGCCGGCGGATCGGCTACATGACCCAGAAGTTCTCGCTGTTCGAAGACCTCAGCGTGCGCGAGAACCTGGAATTCCTGGCCGCGGTGCAGGAGTTGCCGCGCGAGCGCGCGCGCAAGCGCGTCGACGAGCTGATCGAGCAATACCACTTCGGCGACCGCCAGAAGCAACTCGCCGGCACCATGAGCGGGGGGCAGAAGCAACGCCTGGCCCTGGCCGGCGCCGTGATCCACGAGCCCGAGCTGCTGTTCCTCGACGAACCCACCAGCGCGGTCGATCCGGAATCGCGACGCGACTTCTGGGAGAAGCTGTTCGAGCTCGCCGACGCCGGCACCACCTTGCTGGTTTCGACCCATTACATGGACGAAGCCGAGCGCTGCCATCGCCTGGCCATTCTCGACCGCGGCGTGCTGGTCGCCGACGGCACCCCGGCCGAACTCGCCGGCCAGCTCGACGGCCGCGCGGTCGAAGTGCTGGCGGCGCAGCCGCGCAGGGCGCAGCGGGTGTTGGTCGATCTCGACGGCGTGCTCAGCGTGGCGCAGGTCGGCAATGCCCTGCGCGTGTTGCTGGCCGATGCGCGGGTCGGCGAACGCGTGCTGCGCGACGCCCTGCGCGCGGCCGGCCTGGAGGCCGAGGTCGGCCGGGCCAAACCCAATCTCGAAGACGTGTTCGTTTCGGCCACCCGCGGCCGCGAGCGGCGCGCGGCGGACGCGGAGAGCGGATCATGAATCTGCGGCGGCTGTGGGCGATCGTGCTCAAGGAGGTCCGGCAATTGCGCCGCGACCGCATCACCCTGGCGATGATCGTGATGATTCCGGTCGGGCAGCTGGTGTTGTTCGGCTACGCGATCAACCTCAATCCGCGCGGGCTCACCGCGGCGGTCGCCGATCAGTCGGGCACCGCCGGCTCGCGCGCGGTGGTCATGGACATGGTCGCGACCGGGGTCATCCGGCCGGTGGCGACGGCCGACACCCCCGAGCAGCTGATGGCGATGCTGCGTCGCGGCGAGATCAGCGTCGGCGTCAGCGTGCCGGCGGATTTCGAGCGGCGGCGCATCGACGGCCGCGAAGCGGTGCAGGTGCTGGTCGACGGCAGCGACACGGTGGTGCAGAGCGCGGCGGTGCAACTCGCGCAATTGCCGATCGACGGCGTGGCCGCGCCACGCAAGGCCGCGCCGATCGGCGTGGTGTCGTTCTACAACCCGGAGCGGCGCTCGCCGGTCAACATCGTGCCGGGCCTGATCGGCGTGATCCTGACCATGACCATGGTCATGTTCACCTCGGTGGCGATCGTGCGCGAGCGCGAGCGCGGCAACATGGAACTGCTGATCACCACCCCGGTCAGCCGCACCGAACTGATGGTCGGCAAGGTGTTGCCGTACGCGTTGATCGGGCTGATCCAGACCACGGTGGTGATCCTGCTCGGGCTGTGGCTGTTCCAGGTGCCGATCCGCGGCAGCGTGCTCGACGTCTACCTGGCGGCGATCCTGCTGATCCTGGCCAATCTGACCCTGGGCCTGATGATCTCGACCAAGGCCGCTTCGCAGTTCCAGGCCATGCAGATGACGGTGTTCATCCTGTTGCCGTCGATCCTGCTGTCGGGCTTCATGTTTCCCTACGCGGGCATGCCGCGGGTCGCGCAGTGGTTGGCCGAAGTGCTGCCGATGACCCATTTCCTACGCTTGATCCGCGGGGTGATGCTGCGCGGCGCCAGCCTGTGGGAGCTGTGGCAGGACGTGCTCTACCTGGTCGGGTTCATCGCGACGATGATGAGCCTGGCGGTGGCGCGGTTCCGCAAGCGCCTGGACTGAGCGTCGTCGCCGCGACCGCCGCGCGTGCGTCGTCGCGCGCTCGCCGAAAGCCGAGGTGCGCTGCCGCCCGCGCGGCGGCAAGCGACGATCACGCGGCGCCGATGACGATTGTCACGGCCGCGTAATTCCGTGATTGTCAATCCGGATTTGGTTGTGTTTCCAATGGAAAACGCGTCGCCGATCAAATTCCGGCGCCGGCGTCGCCCCTAGCATCGCTGCCGAACAGCCAGCCTTGGGGGCCTGCAATGAAATCGACACTTCTGCGCGCGGCGCGGATGGGCGCATCGTCGCGCCTGTTGCTAGCGCTGGGCATCTTCATCGCCTTGCGCGGCGTCACGCCGATGCCCGACCACTACGGGCCGTACCCCGGCGCGCCGGATGCGCTGCAACTGCGCAGCGACCGCGACGCGATCGGCGCTGCGCCTGCGGCGCGGTTCGCCGACATTCCAGCGACCGACGGCGAAGCCGCGCGCTTCCTCGCCCAGGCCACGTTCGGACCGACCCGCGAGGACATCGACCGGCTCAAGCAGATCGGCTACACCGCCTGGATCAACGAGCAGATCGGCTTCCCGGTGTCTTCGCAATTGACGTTCCTCAAGAACGCCAGGGCGCGCCGACCCGACGACTACAGCCGCGATTGGCGGCTGGACGCGTGGTTCGTCAACGCCGTCGGCGGCAAAGACCCGATCAAGCCGACCCAGATCGTGCACCGCGATCAACTGCGCCAGCGGGTGGCGTTCGCGCTCAGCCAGATCATGGTGGTGTCCGATGCGACCTCCGATCCGCTGTATCACGCAACGTATGGGATGACCCATTACTACGACACCTTGGCCCGCGATGCGTTCGGCAACTACCGCACCTTGCTCGAGGACGTGACGCTGCATCCGGTGATGGGCATCTATCTGTCGATGCTGCAGAACCGGAAGCCCGATCCGGTCAACAACATCCGTCCCGACGAGAACTTCGCGCGCGAAGTGATGCAGTTGTTCAGCGTCGGCCTGGTCCAGCTCAATCAAGACGGAACGCCGCTGCTCGATGCGCAGCAGCAGCCCATCCCGACCTACGGCCAGGACACCGTCAGGGGGTTCGCCCACGTGTTCACCGGCTGGACCTTCAAGGGCTGCCAGGCCGAAGGCTCGTTCGACTGCTATTTCTACGACATCACCGCGCCGGCCTGGGTGTCGCCGATGGAGAACCATGCGGCGTACCACGCCTCGGCGCAGGAGAAGCAGTTGCTGCTGTATCCCGGCGTGAGCCTGCCGGCCGGCAAGCTCGCCGCCGGCGGCAGCGGCCGTAGCGACCTGAGCGCGGCGCTGGACAATATCTTCAATCATCCCAACGTGGGGCCGTTCATCGGCAAGCAGTTGATCCAGCGGCTGGTGACCAGCAATCCCAGCCCGGCCTACGTCGGCCGCGTCGCGGCGGCGTTCAACGACAACGGCCAGGGCGTGCGCGGCGACCTGCGCGCGGTGGTCAGCGCGATTTTGCTCGATCCCGAAGCGCGCGATCCGGCCGCGCAACCGGCGCATTTCGGCAAGGTGCGCGAGCCGATCCTGCGCCTGACCCATCTGTGGCGCGCGCTCAAGGGCAAGTCCAAGAGCGGGCACACCGAGGAGTTCTGGAGCGTCGACAACTACCTCGGCCAGGTGCCGATGTATGCGCCGTCGGTGTTCAACTTCTTCAGCCCGCGCTACAGCCCCAACGGCGAGCCGCAGAGTCTGGGACTGGTGGCGCCGGAACTGCAGTTGGCGACCGATTACATGATGCCGGCCAACGAAAGCTATCTGATGAGGAAGATTTTCGACGCCTACGTCGGCAATCCGGAAGGCATCGGCAACGACGAGGTGGCGATCGACCTCAGCGCGGAGGTCGCGGTTGCGCACGACATTCCCGCGTTGATCGCGCGTTACGACGCGCTGTTCCTGTCGGGGCAGATTAGCGACCGGATGAAGCAAGTGCTGACCCAGCGGTTGACCGCCATGCCGGCCAATACCACCGCGGCCAAGCGCCTGCGGGTGCAGGAGGCGTTGTACCTGATCGTCAACTCGCCCGATTACATCGTGCAGAAGTAAGCCGGAATACGGAGATAGCACCCATGAAACGTCGGCAATTCCTGACCAACACGATCTGCGCCGCGCTCGGCGGCGCCGGCCTTTATTCCGCGCTCGGCAATCTGCGCTTGGCGCAGGCGGCCGCCAACGCTTACGGCCCGTCGCGCTTCGACGATTACAAGGCTCTGGTCTGCGTGTTCCTGTTCGGCGGCAACGATTCGTTGAACATGATCGTGCCGCGCGACGACGGCCACTATCAACAGTACCGCGCCGCGCGCGCTACCTTGGCGGTCGATCAGGACCGGCTGCTGCCCCTGGTCGCGCGCGCCGGCGGCGGCGCTTCGGACGGCGCGGAGTACGGCTTGCAGGCCTGCACCACCGAGGATGACCCGGTCGGCATGGGCGGCCTGCAAGGCTTGTTCAACAGCGGGCAGGCGGCGGTGCTGGGCAATGTCGGTACCCTGATCCGGCCGACCAGCAAGGCCGACTACCTCAATCAAAGGGTCGAATTGCCGCCGCAGCTGTTCTCGCACAACGATCAGCAACAGTATTGGCAGGTCTCGCGTACCGGCGAGGGCCGCGGTTTCGGTTGGGCCGGGCACATCGCCGACCTGCTGCGCGACGCCAATCCCGATGCCTTCATCCCGATGTCGGTGTCGTTGAACTTCGAAAGCATCCTGCAGCGCGCGAGCCAGTCCAGCCAGTACGTGATCGGCAACGACGGTCCGCGCCAGTTCAGCCGCTTCGAGTGGGACGACGACAGCCGCCGCGCTTTTCTGGAGCTGATGGCGCCCGGCGCGCAGCCGCACGTGTTCGGGCGCAGTTACGCCGGCGCGTTCCGGCGCGCGCGCGAGAACGCCTCGGCGGTGGCGATGGCGCTGGAGGCCTCCGCGCCGTTGCAGACCGCGTTTCCGGACACCGATCTGGGCAGCCAGTTGCGGATGGTGGCGCGGCTGATCAAGGTGCGCGAGGTGCTGGGCCTGAAGCGGCAGGTGTTTTTCGTGTCGATGGGCGGATTCGACCACCACGACAGTCTGCTCGGCGATCAGCCCGGCTTGCTGGCGCGGCTGTCGCAGGCGATGACCGCTTTCCACGCGGCCACCGGCGAGCTCGGCGTGGCCGACAAGGTCACCGCGTTCACCGCTTCGGATTTCGGCCGCACCTTGTCCTCCAACGGCGACGGCTCCGATCACGGCTGGGGCGGGCATCACTTCATCGTCGGCGGCGCGGTGCGCGGCGGGCGATTCTTCGGCACCATGCCGACCCTGATCAACGGCGGCGCCGACGACGCCGGCTGGGGCCAGATCATTCCGACCACCTCGGTAGACCAGTACGGGGCGACCTTGGCCCGGTGGTTCGGAGTGGGCGACAGCGAGCTGGATCTGATCTTCCCGAACTTGGGCAACTTCAACTCGCGCGATCTTGGATTCATGGCCTAGCCGGCCCGGCGCGCGCGCAGTCGCGCGCCGGGGATCTTTTCGGGTGCAAACGCTGGTAAGAGCGCGCTCCGCTTTGCTGCGGCGGAGCCGGGTATTCGCAGGCCAGGGCCGTCAGCGATTTCGTTGCGGTCCATCATCCCGACGAAAGAGGAAATCCACCGACTTCAAGCGTTCTCGCGCGAACGGCCCTGGATTCCCGCTTTCGCGGGAATGACGGGCTGTAGGCAAGGGCGCGACGATGTTGGAGGCGGCCAGGATCGCGACGTGGCTGTCAGACGCGCGACGAAAAGGCGGCCAGGGTGCGATGAAGGGCGATGGCGAGATAAGGGGGTAAGAGCGAGGCAGGAGGGAGATAAGCGGGAGTTGGGCAGCCTTAGCGACGCGACCCTCCACCGCTTTCGCGATTCCCCATCACGCTTTCAACGAATCCCCAATCCCCAATCCCCGCCTCACAACGGCCGATACATCACGAACACATCCACCAGCCCCAGGCTGGCATGGCGGAACGCGCCGGGCACGCGGCCGACGATCTCGAAGCCGTGCTTGAGCCACAGGTTGACCGCGGCGGCGTTGCTGCTGACCACGTAGTTGAACTGCATCGCGGCGAAGCCGGCCTGGCTGGCCTGGGCCAGCGAGTGCGCGCACAGGGCGGCGCCGATGCCCTTGCCCCAATAGCGTTCGGCGACCATGTAGCTGGCGTTGGCGATGTGGTCGCCGCGGCCGGCGTAGTTGGGGCCGAGCTTGTAGCAACCCAGCACCTCGCCGTCGTCGCCCTCGGCGACGAAGCTGCGGTAGGGCGGGCTGGTCCACATCTCCCGCGCCCGCTCCATCGACAGTTCGGCGGGGTAGTTGTAGCTCTCGCCGCGGGCCAGCACCTCGCGGAAGATCGGCCACACGCGCTCGAATTCGTCCGGGCCGATTTCGCGGATGTTGAAGTCGCGATCCATGCGCAGGTCTCCGGGTGCGGGTCAGGCGGCGCCGGCGTCCTGGTCGGTGACCACCCGGCCGCGCAGCGAGTTGGACATGGCCTCGGTGATCAGCACGTCGACGAACCGGCCGATCAGCCGCGGCGGGGCGGGGAAGTTCACCGAGCGCATGTTCTCGGTCTTGCCGGTGAGCTCGTTGGGGTTCTTGCGCGAGGGGCCTTCGACCAGCACCGTCTGCACGCTGCCGACCATGGCCTGGGAAATCTTCGCCGCATTGGCGTTGATCGCCGCCTGCAGGCGCGACAGGCGCGCGTGCTTCTCCTCGCTGGAGACGGTGTCTTCCAGGTCCGCGGCCGGGGTGCCCGGGCGGCGCGAATAGATGAACGAGAACGACTGGTCGAAGCCGACGTCCTCGATCAGCTTCATGGTCTTCTCGAAGTCGGCCTCGGTCTCGCCGGGGAAGCCGACGATGAAGTCCGAGGAGATCGAGATGTTCGGGCGCACCGCGCGCAGCTTGCGGATCTTCTGCTTGAACTCCAGCGCGGTGTAGCCGCGCTTCATCGCCGCCAGGATGCGGTCGCTGCCGGCCTGCACCGGCAGGTGCAGGTAGTCGGCCAGCTGCGGCACGTCGCGGTAGGCCTCGACCAGCGAGTCGCTGAACTCCAGCGGGTGCGAGGTGGTGAAGCGGATCCGGTCGATGCCGTCGATCTGGGCGATGGTGTGGATCAGCAGGCCGAGATCGGCGACCTCCGCCGAGGCGGCGCCGTCCTCGCCGGCCATCGGCCCGCGGTAGGCGTTGACGTTCTGGCCGAGCAGGTTGATCTCGCGCACGCCCTGGCCGGAGAGCTGGGCGACTTCGACCAGCACGTCCTCGAACGGCCGGCTGACTTCCTCGCCGCGGGTATAGGGCACCACGCAGAACGAGCAGTACTTGCTGCAGCCTTCCATGATCGAGACGAAGGCGCTGGGGCCTTCGGCGCGCGGCTCGGGCAGGCGGTCGAACTTCTCGATCTCCGGGAAGCTGATGTCGACCTGGGGCAGGCCGGTCTCGCGCTTGGCGCGGATCAGCTCGGGCAGGCGGTGCAGGGTCTGCGGGCCGAACACCAGATCCACGTGCGGAGCGCGCTTGACGATCGCCGCGCCCTCCTGCGAGGCGACGCAGCCGCCGACGCCGATGATGACCGGGCGCCCGCCCTGCTTGAGCTGCTTCCAGCGGCCGAGCTGGCTGAACACCTTCTCCTGGGCCTTCTCGCGGATCGAGCAGGTGTTGATCAGGATGACGTCTGCCTCGGCGGCGTCCTGGGTGAGCTCCAGGCCTTCGCTGGCAGCGAGCACGTCGGCCATCTTGGCCGAGTCGTACTCGTTCATCTGGCAGCCGTGGGTCTCGATGAACAGTTTCTTGGCGCCGGGCGTGGACGGCCGGGCGGCGCCCGCGGCGGGCGCCGTGGGCAGGGGGTGCAGGTCGGTCATGGTTCGGTCCGGGGAGGGCGGCGGTTAATCCGCGCCGGAAGGGGGCGACAGTGTAGCCGCAACCGGGGCCCGGCGGGCCCTGTCCGCGCCGCCGGTCACGTTTCAGTATCAAAGACTTGGCAGTGAGGGCGCGGCAGAGGACACTCGCCGCCATGAGGGGGAGCTCACTACTGTTGGGGATGGCTTGCCTGCTGGCCGTGGCGCCGGCCGTGGCCGGTACCGTCTGGCGCTGCGAGAACGCCGCCGGCGAGCGCAGCTACGTCAGCAAGAAGCCCAAGGGCCAGACCTGCGTGGTCGCCAGCCAATACACCAGCCGCGCCAGCCGGCCGCGCAACCCGGCCCCGGCGCCGTACGCGCCGCCGCCGGCCGCCAGCGTCGCCGCGCTCGGCGCGCCGGCCACGGTCAACAACAACCCGCCGGCGACCTACAGCGGGGCCGCGGCGATGATGACCGCGGCCGGGCTCAAGCCCGCCGCGCCGGCCGCCGCCGCCGCGACCGCAGGCGCCGCCAACGCGATCGCGCCGGTGACGCCGCCGCCGGCACCGGCCGCGCCGCAGGCGCCGCCGACCCGGTTGGTGCAAGGCCAGGTCTACTCCTATATCCAGGACGGCGTGCGCCACTACACCAGCAAGCGGCCGAAGGGGCTGGCCAGCGCCACCGCGGTGCGCACCATCCGCTATTCCTTCATCGAGACCTGCTTCGCCTGCGCGGCCCGGCCGGGGGTCAACTTCGGCACCCTGCGCCTGAACACCGAGGCCTACTCGAACGAGATCGCCGCCGCGGCGCGCCAGCACGGGGTCGAAGAGGCGATCGTGCGCGCCATCATCCACGCCGAGTCGGCCTATAACCCGAACGCGATGTCGCGGGTCGGCGCGCAGGGGCTGATGCAGTTGATGCCGGCCACCGCGCGCCGCTTCGGAGTCGCCAATGCCTTCGACGCCGGCCAGAACATCCAGGGCGGCGTGCAGTACCTGGCGTGGTTGCTGAAGCGCTTCAACGGCAACCTGACCCTGGCCGCGGCCGGCTACAACGCCGGCGAGGGCGCGGTCGACAAGTACAAGGGCGTGCCCCCGTACAGCGAGACCCAGCGCTACGTGCAGCGGGTCGGCGTGCTGGCCGAGCGTTATCGCGCCGCGGCGACCCTGGCGCGTTGAGCCCGTCCGGCGCCGGGGAGGCGCCGCGGCGGTAGCCTGGAAAGAGTCGTTTTTCGCTTGTTTTACCGCGTTTCCTGTCGCGGTCGCGGCGTCCGTCGGGCGTCGCCCAGGCAGGGCGCGGACGCGCGGGTGCGGGCGGTCCGGTTTTTTGCAATAGGGCCGATTGTCGCGCCCTTAACGGTTCCGCTACACTTCCCTGTCTTTTGAGCCGCCAGCCTTCCGCCAGTGGTACAAGTAGTCGCTCCTGGTGCAGGTCTTCGCGGCGTAACTTCGAACTGCAGCTTTGCGGAGTGCCGGATGGCCAACCAAGGGGTCCACGATCCTATCAACACGGGCCGCCGTCGGTTCCTGACGGCGACCACGGCAGTGGTCGGCGCGGTCGGGGCCGGCTTTGCGGCGGTGCCTTTCATCAAGTCCTGGAATCCGAGCGCGCGCGCCAAGCTCGCGGGCGCTCCGGTGACGGCCGACATCAGCGCCCTGGCCGAGGGCCAGCGGCTGATCCTTGAGTGGCGCGGCCAGCCGATCTGGATCGTCAAGCGCTCCAAGGCGATCCTCGACGCGTTGCCGACCCTGGATCCGCACCTGCGCGATCCCAAGTCGGACAACAAGGACCAGCAGCCCGACTACATCAAGGGCGAGCTGCGTTCGATCAAGCCGGACATCTCGGTCCTGGTCGGCCTGTGCACCCACCTGGGCTGTTCGCCGGAAATGAAGGCCGAGATCCGCCCCGAACCGTTCGATCCGGAATGGAAGGGCGGCTACTTCTGCCCCTGCCACAAGTCGCGCTTCGACATGGCCGGGCGCGTGTTCCAGGGCGTGCCGGCGCCGATCAACCTGCTGGTGCCGCCGCATCACTACGAGAACGACACCACGATCGTGATCGGCGTTGACCCGAAGGGAGCGGCGTAAGCCATGGCCAACATCCTCACCCGCACCGCCAACAACGTGTTCGACTGGGTCACCGCCCGCGCGCCCGGCATGATGCCGGTCTACCGCAAGCACATGACCGAGTACTACGCGCCGAAGAATTTCAATCTTTGGTACTACTTCGGCTCGCTCGCCCTGCTGGTGCTGGTCAACCAGATCGTCACCGGCATCTTCCTGACGATGCACTTCAAGCCGAGCGCGACCGAGGCCTTCGCTTCGGTCGAGTACATCATGCGCGACGTGGAATGGGGCTGGCTGATCCGGTACATGCATTCCACCGGCGCCTCGCTGTTCTTCATCGTCGTCTACCTGCACATGTTCCGCGGCCTGATGTACGGCTCGTACCAGAAGCCGCGCGAGCTGGTGTGGATCCTGGGCATGTTCATCTATCTGGTGCTGATGGCCGAAGCCTTCATGGGCTACGTGCTGCCGTGGGGCCAGATGTCGTTCTGGGGCGCCAAGGTCATCATCTCGCTGTTCGGCGCGATCCCGGTGATCGGCAACGGCCTGACCGAGTGGATCATGGGCGACTACCTGCCCGGCGACGCCACCCTCAACCGCTTCTTCGCCCTGCACGTGATCGCGCTGCCGCTGGTGCTGCTGCTGCTGGTCGTGCTGCACCTGGGCGCGCTGCACGAGGTCGGCTCCAACAATCCCGACGGCGTCGACATCAAGTACGGCCCGAAGGGCAACCGCTGGGACGCGAACAAGCCGGCCGACGGCATTCCGTTCCACCCGTACTACACGGTCAAGGACCTGGTCGGGGTCGGCTTCTTCCTGATCATCGCCGCCTTCATCATCTTCTTCGCCCCGGCCTTCGGCGGCTGGTTCCTCGAGCACGACAACTTCACCGAGGCCAACCGCCTGGTGACGCCGGAGCACATCAAGCCGGTGTGGTACTACACGCCGTACTACGCGATGCTGCGCGTGATCCCGGACAAGCTCGGCGGCGTGATCGTGATGTTCGCGGCGATCGCGATCCTGTTCCTGGTGCCGTGGCTGGACCGCAGCAAGGTCAAGTCGCACCGCTACCGCGGCTGGATCACCAAGCTGATGCTCGCCGTGCTGGCGGTGTGCTTCCTGTGGCTGGGCAAGATCGGCGCCGGCCCCGGCACCGATCCGGTCGAGACCATCATCGGCCGCGTGCTGACCTTCCTGTACTTCGTTTTCTTCATCACCATGCCGCTGTGGACCAAGCTGGACAAGACCAAGCCGGTGCCGGAACGGGTGACGATGCATGACTAACCACGCTATGCAGGTCCCTCTGCAAGAGCCCGCACGCCCGCGTGCGGACTTTCCGAATAGCCAGCCCTTCAAGAAGAACCGCATCGTGAAGAAGCTCGCCACCTTCGCCGCCGGCCTGCTCGTGTCGGCCACCGCCTTCGCCTCCGGCGGCGGCGACCTGATGCAGTCGGGCACCGACCTCAGCGACCGCGCCTCGCTGCAGCGCGGCGCCCAGCTGTACATGAACTACTGCTCCGGCTGCCATTCGCTGAAGTACCTGCGCTATTCGCGCATGGCCGAGGATCTGGGCCTGAGCGAAGAGGAGGTCATGAAGAACCTCAACTTCACCGGCGCCAAGTTCGGCGAGCACATCCAGGTCAACCTGACCGAGGCGCACGCCAACCAGTGGTTCGGCAAGATGCCGCCGGACCTGAGCCTGATCACCCGCGTGCGCGGCAGCGATTGGGTCTACACCTACCTGAATTCGTTCTACCTCGACGAGTCGCGGCCGCTGGGCTGGAACAACAAGCTGTTCCCGAACGCCTCGATGCCGAACCCGCTGTGGGAGCTGCAAGGGCTGCAGCACGCCGAGTTCGGCGAACCCGACAAGACCACCGGCGAACGTCCGGTGCATGCGCTCAAGGTCGTTCAGCCCGGCTCGCTCGACGAGCAGGGCTTCAAGACCGCGGTGCGCGACATCACCACATTCCTCGAGTACGCCGGCGAACCGGCCGCGCTCAAGCGCCAGAGCATCGGCGTTTGGGTGATCCTGTTCCTGGCGTTGTTCACCTTCATCGCGTATCTGTTGAAGACCGAGTACTGGCGCGACGTGGAACACTGATCCCAGTCCAGCGAGAAGCCCGGGCCGCAAGGCGCGGGCTTTTCCGTTTGCGGGGGCGGCCGGGGAGCCGCCGGTCCGGAGGCGGACGAGGGCGGAACGAAGCGCGGACTCGAGGCCGTGACGACCTTCCACAGCGGGTGGAGGGCGTCTTGCGACTGGCGGATTCCGGTCGCTGGAGAGGTCGATGATGGCGGCGAGCCCCCGTATGCGTAATGCCCTGACTCTGTTTTCGTCCACCGATTGCGTCCTGTGCCATCGCGTCCGCCTGGTGCTGGCGGCCAAGGGCGTGAACTACGACCTGATACCGGTCGACCCGCAGAATCCGCCGGAAGACCTCGTCGACCTCAATCCCTATCACTCGGTGCCGACCCTGGTCGAGCGCGACCTGGTCCTGTACGCGGCCAGCGTGGTCAGCGAATACCTGGACGAGCGCTATCCGCACCCGCCGCTGATGCCGGTCGACCCGCTGTCCCGCGCCCGCCTGCGCCTGGCCATGCTGCGCCTGGAGCACGACTGGGTGCCGCAGGTGCAGGCGATTCAGATGGGCAACAAAGTCCAGGCCGAGGCCGCGCGCAAGCGGCTCAAGGAACTGCTGACCGCCTCGGTGCCGCTGTTCAAGGCCAGCAAGTTCTTCCTCAACCCCGAGATGAGCCTGGCCGATTGCGCCATGGCGCCGATCATCTGGCGCCTGCCTTCTCTGGACGTGGCCCTGCCGAAGGACGGCAAGGCGATCGAGGACTACGGCAACCGGATCTTCCGCAGCCCCGGGTTCAGCCGCAGTCTGACCGACCAGGAACGGCGCTTGCGCGATCTGCCGACCTGAGTTTCAGCGCCACGGCGTGGGCGCGCCGCGGTGCCGGATCCGGGGCTTCGGCGCGGACGCCTCGTCGCGCATGCCGGCATGGGGCTAAAATGCCGGCATGACCGAAAGCAGCTCGACGATGACCAGCCACCGCCCCTACCTGCTGCGGGCGCTGTACGAGTGGATCGCCGACAACGGCATGACCCCGCATCTGCTGGTCGATGCGACCCGCCCGGCGGTGCAGGTGCCCAGCCACGCGGTCAAGGACGGCAAGATCGTCCTCAACGTCGCCGCGCGCGCGGTCTCGCACCTGGAAATGGGCAACGACGTGATCCGTTTCAGCGCCCGCTTCGGCGGCGTCAGCCATCCGGTATCGGTACCGGTCGGCGCGGTGCTGGCGATCTACGCCCGCGAAACCGGGCAGGGCATGGCCCTGCCGGAAGACGTCGGCATGGAAGAGGCGGGCCTGGAGGACGAGGCCGGCGAAACCGCGACCCCGCCCCTGACCGCGGTCCCCAACGACCCCAGCGACGGCGGCGACGACGACGGCCCGCAGACCCCCACGCCGCGCCGCGGCGGACACCTGCGCATCGTCAAGTAAGCGGCCGCGAACCTTGCGCATGGGGGAGGAGCGGCGTAAGCCGCGACCGCCATGCCCCGTTCTCGCGTCGCCGTCTTCGGCTGCTGTCGTAGGAGCGGCGTGAGCCGCGACCACCGAAGCGCTGAACGATGCTCGCCTGCGTCAAGAATTGCGCCGATCGGCATGAGCGCGCACAGCCCTCGCATGGCCGGACTTCGGGCAACCGCGCTGGCGGACGTCGCTGCGGTTGTCGCGGCTCGCGCCGCTTCTACAGGTGGCTGGCGCTCAGTGCAGCGACGCCGGTTCGCGCGCGACCGGTCCGCTGAACGCGACCAGGCGGCCGTCGCGCAGCACCAGGCGGCCGACGTGGCGGTCTTCGCCGTCGATCGAATAGTCGAAACGGAAGGTGCGCTCGAAGCCGAGCCAGCCGCTTTCGCGCCGGATCAGGCGCAGGCCGACGGCGTGCACGCTCTGGTCCAGCCATTGCACGCCAGCGGCGCGGCAGGCGTCGCGGCCGACCGCCTCGGCGCGCTCCGCGGCGGCGCGGCCGGCGCTCCAGAAAGCGAAGGCGGCGGCGCCGAAGATCATCAGCAGGATCAGGGTAGGCATGGCGCAGTGGTGGCGGCGGCGAAGGGCAAAGCCAAGGGGCTCAGGCCGGCGGCGGACCGAGTTTCAGCGAAAGGTCGATCGCGCGCACATGCTTGGTCAGGCCGCCGATCGAAATGCAGTCGACCCCGTCCTCGGCGATCGCGCGCAGGCCTTCCAGGTCCACGCCGCCGGAGACTTCCAGCGGGATCCGCCCGCCATAGGGCGCGGCGCGGGCGATGCGCACGGCTTCGCGCCGGGTCGCGGCGTCGAAGTCGTCGATCAAGATCCGGTCGCAGCCCTGGTCCAGGGCTTCGCGCAGCTGCGCCAGAGTCTCGACCTCGACGATCAGCGGCAGCTGCGGATAACGGTCGCGTGCGCCGTGGATCGCCGCGGTCAGCGAGCCGGCCGCGCGGACGTGGTTTTCCTTGAGCATGACGGTGTCGTACAGGCCGATGCGGTGGTTGACTCCGCCGCCGACCCGGACCGCGTACTTCTGCGCCAGGCGCAGGCCGGGCAGGGTTTTGCGGGTGTCGAGGATGCGAGTGCCGGTGCCGCGCACCGCCTCGACGTAGCGGGCGGTGACCGTGGCGGTGCCGGACAGAGTCTGGAGGAAGTTCAGCGAGGCGCGCTCGGCGCTGACCAGGGCGCGGGCGCGACCCTGCAGGGTCGCCAGCACCGTGCCCTTGGCGACTCGGTCGCCCTCGGCCACGCGCCAGTCGATCACGACCTCGGGGTCGAGCGCGCGGTGGCAGGCGTCGAACCAGGGCCGGCCGCAGACCACCGCGTCTTCCTTGCACAGCAGGTAGGCGCTGTCGGCGGCGTCGGGCAGCAGCGAGGCGGTGACGTCGCCCGGGCCGAGGTCCTCGGCCAGGGCGTCGGCGACGTCGGCCTCGATCTCGCCCGCCGGCGGCGGGGTCAGGTCGCGCTCGGGCGCGTTCATGCGGCCGGCAGGCCGTCGATCTGGGCCGCGGCGATGGCGTTCTCCGCGTCCAGCAGCGGGATGCCGTCGTCGACGATGTAGACGATCTTGCGGTCGCGGGTGACCAGGGCCTCGCGCAGGGTCTGGGACTGGGCGTCGCCGCTGCCGCGGACCACCGCGCCGGCGGCGATCGCCGCGTTCAACGCCTGCAGGCCGCGGCTGTCCAGGGGCAGCAGGGGCTGGCGGGTGGTGGGGCAAACGAGCAGGTCGAGCAATTTGCGATCCATACGGTGCGATGCCGGTACGACGGGACAGGGCGTTAGAATACGTCTTTGCGCCAAGGCACGTCCCATGTCCCCAGCCCAGAGTTCCGCCCCCTCGTCCGCTCCGCCGCCGCTGGTCGGCATCGTCATGGGCTCGCGCTCGGACTGGGAGACCATGCAGCACGCCGCCGCCAAGCTGGAGGCGCTCGGCGTCCCGCACGAGGTCCGGGTGGTCTCGGCCCATCGCACTCCGGACGTGTTGTTCGACTACGCCGACACCGCCGCCGCGCGCGGCCTGCGCGCGATCATCGCCGGCGCCGGCGGCGCCGCCCACCTGCCGGGCATGCTCGCGGCCAAGACCGCGGTGCCGGTGCTCGGCGTGCCGGTGCAGTCCAAGGCGCTCAACGGCATGGACTCGCTGCTGTCGATCGTGCAAATGCCGGCCGGCATTCCGGTGGCGACCTTCGCCATCGGCAACGCCGGCGCGGCCAACGCCGGCCTGTTCGCGGCCGCCTTGCTGGCCGCCGAGTATCCGGCGATCGGCGCGGCGCTGAGCGCGTTCCGCGCTCGCCAGACCGACGACGTGCTGGCCAACGACGACCCGCGCCGATGACCACCGTCGGCATCCTCGGGGGCGGGCAACTGGCCCGCATGCTGGCCCTGTCGGGCGCGCCGCTGGGCCTGCGTTTCCTGGTCCTGGACAACACCGCCGACGCCTGCGCCGGCCAGTTCGCGCCGATGGTGGTGGGCGACTACACCGACCAGCCGGCGCTGGACGAGTTCGCGTCCAAGATCGACGTGGCGACCTTCGATTTCGAGAACGTCCCGGCCGAATCGGCGCATTGGCTGGCCGAGCGCCGGCCGGTGTTCCCGAGCCCGCGCGCGCTGGCCGTGGCCCAGGACCGCCTGGCCGAAAAGACCCTGTTCCGCGAACTCGGCATTCCGGTGCCGGACTTCGCCCCGATCGACACCCGTGAGCAGCTCGCCGCGGCGGTGGAGCGGATCGGCACGCCCTGCATCCTCAAGACCCGCCGCCTGGGCTACGACGGCAAGGGCCAGTTCCGGATCAAGGCTCCGGCCGACCTGGACGCCGCCTGGGACGCGCTGGGCGCGCAAGCCGACAAGGTCGGTTTGATACTGGAAGGCTTCGTGCGCTTCGAGCGCGAGCTGTCGGTGGTCGCGGTGCGCGGCCGCGACGGCGAATTCCGCGCCTGGCCGATCACCGAGAACTGGCACGTCGACGGCGTGCTGTCGGCCAGCCTGGCGCCGGCGCGGGTCGACGACGAACTGGCCGCGACCGCGATCGCCCACGCCCGCAAGCTGGCGCAGGCGCTGGACTACGTCGGCGTGTTCGCGTTGGAGCTGTTCTGCCGCGACGGCGTGCTGCTGGCCAACGAACTCGCCCCGCGCGTGCACAACTCCGGCCACTGGACCATCGAAGGCAGCGAGACCTCGCAGTTCCAGAACCATCTGCGCGCGGTGCTGGGGCTGCCGCTGGGCGACACCCGCATGCTCGGCCACGCCTGCATGCTCAACTGGATCGGCGCGATGCCCGAGGCCGCGCCGGTGCTGGCCGAAGCCGGCGGGCACTGGCACGACTACGGCAAGTCCGCGCGCGACGGGCGCAAGGTCGGCCACGCCACCTTGCGCGCCGACGACCCGGCCGAACTGGCCGCGGCGCTGCGCCGGGTCGGTGTCGCGCTCGGTCGCCAGGCGCAGGTCGAGCCGGTGATTCTTGCCTTGGCCTGAGGCCAAGGCGGGATTAGGGATTGGGGATTGGTCAGAGCGGTGCTGCGCACTCGTGCGCCAGGCACCGTTAAACGCGCTTTTGCTTCGACGATTTCCTAATCCCTAATCCCCATTCCCAGCCCCCCGCAACTTGGCCTCGAGCAGGGGCGTGGCGCGGATCGACTTGGCTTCGGAATAGGCGCGCGCTGCGCCGGCGGTGTCGCCTTGCGCCTTCAGCACATCGCCTTGCAGCGACAAGCCTTCGCGTCGGGTCGCCGGGATCGACTGCAGCTTGACCGACAACTCGCGCACTGCCGGCGTGGCGGCGACGGCGGGTGCGGTCACGGCCGGCGCGACGACCACCGGGTCGCGCCGCGATTCGGAAGGCGGAGCGGTGTCGGGCCGCGGCGCGGTGCCGGCCGGGCGTTCGCGCGGCTGCAGCTGCGGCTGTAGTTTCGGCGCCACCGGCACGTCGTCGCGGCCGGACTGGGCCGAGATCTGCGCGGCGACCTGCTTGACCGCGATCGACTTGGCCGTGCCCGGGTAGCGTTGCTCGACTGTGTGCAGGGCGGCCACCGAAGAATCCAGCATGCCCAGTTCGGACAGGGTGTCGGCGGCGGCGACCCAGCGCGCGCCGGCCGGCAGGTCCGGGCGTTCGGCGGCGATCGAGGCCTGCGCGGCCTCGGCCACGGCCTGCCACTTGGCCTGATCGGGCAGGTCCTGGAAGGCGACGCCGCCATCGGCCGATTCGATCCGGGCATTGATCGCCTCGGCGGTGGCTTCCAGCCGCTGCGTCTTGGCCGTCTGCGCCGCGGCCAGGTCCGGGATCCGCACCACCACCGTGCGTTCGGGCAGCGAAGCCAGCTGCAGGGTGAAGCGGTACTCCGCCTGCGGCACGCCGTAGACGAACAGGCGCAGGTCCTCGCGACCTCCGGCCGGAATCAATTTGGGCGTGGTTTCCGGCGAGATCCACAGCTTGGAATTCTGCGGCAGGGCGATGCGATAGCTTTGGCTGGTCGCGCTTTTGTTGATCAGGCCGGCGTGGTTGAGGTCGTCGGCGCGCTGCAGCACGTAGCTCCAGCCGTCGGCCTCGGGCACGAAATCGGGCGTGTCCCAGGCCGAGGCCTCCAGTCGCGGCAGCGCATAGCGGCGCAAGGCGTTCACCAGTTTGACCACCGACTCGTGCTCCTGTCGGTCGGGTTTGACGATGCTGATGTGGTCGGCGCCGGCGATGCCGGGTGGGGCTTCGTCGCAGAAGCGGGTGGCGCTGGTCCATTTCACGATCATCTGGCCGTGGGTGGTCACGGTTTCGTAGGCGCAGATCACTTTCGGCGCCCGGCCGGCGGCCTTCAGCCCGGTCCAGTCGTCGCTGAGCTGCTTGAGGTAGTCGTTGCCGTCGGCCGGCAGCATCTGCCGGATCGCGTTGTTCTGGACCACGTATTTGGCGATGCGGGTGATGTCCGAGCCTTCCTGGGGCGTGGCGTAGAACATCAGCAGCGGCACCTTGGCGCTGAGCTCCGGATGCGAGATCAGCTCGCGCATCGCCACCAGCCCGCCCATGCTGTGGGCGACGAACACCACCGTGTCGTAGTCGGTCACGCCGTGGTACTGCAGGTACTCGTGCAGCTTGAGCGAGGCCTCGCGGATGTCCTGCGAGCCCTGGCCGAACATGCGCGAGGTGAAACCGAACGCGTAGGTGTCGACTTTGTCGCCGACCCCGGGCGCGCTGCCGAGCAAGTCGAAGAAGCGCGCGCCGTTGGCGTGGGTCCAGGTGCCGAGGGTATCGCCGAAGATGCCGTGGACGAACACCACCGCGATCTTGGCGTGCGGTTGGGCTTGGCGGATCCAGCGCGGATCGGTGGTGTTGGCCGGCGCTTCGGCGGCCTGGGTCTGCCCGTCGGGGCCGGGCGCGGGTTCGGGGCCGGGGCAGCCGGCCAGTCCCAGGGCCAGCGCCGCGGCCGGGCCGGCGGCGAAGCCGTGGTGCGCCAGCGACAGCGCGGCGGTCCGGACCCTGCGGCCGATGCAGCTCGTGCGGCCGATGCTGTTCATACGTCCGGGCTCCTGCGGCGGCGATGCGTGCATATCCAGCAACGCAACGGCGGCGCGGAACCGGTCTGGCGGCGGGTGGGCGCTAAAAAAAAAGACGGCCGGGTCGCCCCGGCCGTCCCGATGCTGCGGACCGCGCGCGCTTACTTCAGGTTGGCGGCGACGAAGTCCCAGTTGACCAGGTTCCAGAACGCCTCGACGTACTTCGGGCGGGCGTTGCGGTAGTCGATGTAGTAGGCGTGTTCCCACACGTCGCAGGTCAGCAGGGCGGTGTCTTCGCCGGTCAGCGGGGTGGCCGCGTTCGGGGTGCTGACCAGGCCCAGCGAGCCGTCCGGACGCTGCACCAGCCAGGCCCAGCCGGAACCGAAGGTACCGATGGCGGTCTTGGTGAATTCTTCCTTGAACTTGGCGAAATCGCCGAAGGCTTTGTTGATCAGCTCGGCCAGCTTGCCGGTCGGCTCGCCGCCGCCCTTGGGCGAGAGGCAGTTCCAGTAGAAGGTGTGGTTCCAGATCTGGGCGGCGTTGTTGAACATGCCGCCCTGCGACTTCTTGATGATCTCTTCCAGCGACAGCGAGGCGAACTCGGTGCCTTCGATCATCTTGTTGAGATTGTCGACGTAGGCCTTGTGGTGCTTGCCGTAGTGGAAGTCGATGGTCTCGGCCGAGATGGTGGGTTCCAGCGCGGTGCGGTCGTAGGGCAGGGCAGGCAATTCGATGGCCATTGGCGGGCTCCAAGAGTCGAGGGGGCTGGCTAGCGGGGGGCGCCGCGGCCGGCGTTCCGGTCCCGGGACAATGGAGTTCCCGGACGGCCGCCTGTGCGACGCCTTGAAGGCTTACAATTCATATTCTATCCCCACGCCGGGTTGCCGAACCGTCAAAGTCGGCAACCCGCCCTCGCAGGAGCAGTACCCATGTCCGTGATGGAACGGATCCAGGCCGAAGTCGAAGCCCATCCGATCGTGTTGTTCATGAAGGGCACCGCGCAGTTCCCGATGTGCGGCTTCTCCAGCCGCGCCGTGCAGGCGCTCAAGGCCGCGGGCGCGACCTCGCTGCACACGGTCAATGTGCTCGAGGATCCGGAGATCCGCGCCAATCTGCCGCGCTACTCCAACTGGCCGACCTTCCCGCAATTGTTCATCCATGGCGAACTGATCGGCGGTTGCGACATCACCCTGGAGCTGTACGAGTCGGGCGAACTGGCGCGAATGATCAGCGAGACCCAGTCGCAGTGAGTTCCAGCGCCGCCAGCTCCGCGCCGGCGCCGGTCCTCGCCGGGCGGGTCGTGCTCGTCACCGGGGCCGCCGGCGGTCTCGGCGCGGCCGCATCGGCCGCCTGCGCGCAGTCCGGCGCGACCGTGGTCCTGCTCGGCCGCAAGCCGGCCAAGTTGAACCGCGTCTACGACGCCCTGGCCAAGCTCGGCCCCGAGCCGCTGCTGTATCCGCTGGACCTGGAAGGCGCGCAGCCGGACGACTATGCCGAGATGGCGGCGCGGATCGAAGCCGAACTCGGCCGGCTGGACGGCGTGCTGCACTGCGCCGCCGACTTCGCCGGCCTGACGCCCTTGATGCAGACCGACCCGGCCGCGTTCGCGCGCGCCGTACACGTGAACCTGACCGCGCCCTGGTGGCTGTCGCAGGCCTGCTTGCCGCTGCTGGCGCGGGCCGAGGATGCGGCGCTGGTGTTCGCCGTCGACGACCCGCAGCGGGTCGGCCAGGCCTATTGGGGCGGCTACGGCGCCGCCCAGCACGGATTGGCGGCGCTGGTCGGCATGCTCCATGCCGAACTCGGCAACTCCCCGGTGCGCGTGTCCGGCCTGCGTCCCGGGCCGATGCGCACGCCGTTGCGCGCCCGCGCCTACGTGGAAGAGAGCGACCGCGCCGCGCGCGAGCCGGCGGCCTACGCGGCCGCGGCGGTGACCCTGCTGTCGCCGGCCGGCGCCGCGCACCGCGGCCGGATCTGGACGCCGACGCCATGACCGTCGCCTCGGCCGCGCTGCTGCTTTTCATCATCCTCGACCCGCTGGGCAACATCCCGGTGTTCCTCAGCCTGCTGCGCGGGCTGCCGCCCAAGCGCCAGCGCATCGTCCTGGCGCGCGAGCTGCTGATCGCGCTGGCCGTGCTGATGATGTTCCTGTGGGGCGGCAAGTACGCGCTGGAGCTGATGCACCTGCGCCAGGAGTCGGTGTCGATCGCTGGCGGCATCGTCCTGTTCCTGATCGGCATCCGCATGATCTTCCCGCCGCCGGAAGGGCTGATGGGCGAACTGCCCGACGGCGAGCCCTTCATCGTGCCGATGGCGATTCCGCTGGTGGCCGGCCCCTCGGGCATGGCCGCGGTGATGCTGATGGGCAGCAACGACCCCTCGCGCCTGGGCGACTGGAGCCTGGCGCTGATGATCGCCTGGGGCGCGACCGCGGCGATCCTGTTCTCGGCCACCTTGCTGTACAAGCTGCTGGGCCGCCGCGCCCTGATCGCGATCGAACGCCTGATGGGCATGCTGCTGGTGGCGATCTCGGTGCAGATGTTCCTCGACGGGCTCGGCACCTATCTGCAGATCTCGCCGCCCTGAGGCGGCGGGGCGGATGCGCGGGCGAGGCCCGGCAGTGCGCCGCGATTCGGTGGCTCTCTCGGCCCATTCCAACGTGGCGCGCTGACCGCTCCCGGCCGCTGGGCGGCTCCAGGGGGCGGTCCGCGGCGCGGTGCTAAGTCCCCGCCGCGACTGGTTTCTTTGCCCGGATTTGCGGTTTTTCCCCGAACTTTGCGGCACTTGCCGGTTCAGCTTTGACCGCGGTCACCGTGTGACAAGGCATGAACTGCGTCACGTCCCTGTCACACTCCCCTCCTAGCCTGTTAAACTGCTGTTAACCCGACGGCGACGTACTGTGCCGCCGCCCGGGTAGGGGCTAGCCAGAAGAACCTCAGGGCCCGGCCTGCGGCGCAAAGCCGCGCCGGCCCGAAACTCCGCCACGCATTCCACGTACCGAGGCCATAGTAATGACCCATCGCAACCGCGTCCGCACGTCCAAGCTCACGCTTGGTCTGCTCGCCGTCCTCGCCACTGCGCCGGTATTCGCGCAGAGCACCTCCGCCGGCATCGCCGGTCGCGTCCTCGGTGCCGACGGCCAGCCCGTCACCGGCGCCGAAGTGACCATCACCCACACCGAGTCGGGCACGGTCAGCCGCGCCGTCACCGGTGCCGACGGTCGCTACAACGCACGCGGTCTGCGCGTCGGCGGTCCGTACACGGTCGTCATCAACAAGGAAGGCGCGGGCACTGCGAGCCAGGACGGCGTCTACCTCAACCTCGACAAGGTCAACGAAGTCGACGTCGCGCTGAACAATTCGGTCACCACCCTCGACGCCGTGCAGGCGATCGCCGCGGGCGGTTCGGAAGTGTTCTCCTCGACCAAGATGGGCGCCGGTTCGACCATCACCCGCGAACAGCTGGAGTCGATGCCGACCATCAACCGCAACCTGCAGGACTTCGTCCGCCTCGACCCGCGCGTCGTGCTGACCGACAAGTCCCGCAACGAGATCTCGGTCGGCGGCCAGAACCCGCGCTACAACGTGATCCGCGTCGACGGCATCAGCACCAACGACTCGTTCGGCCTCGGCGGCAACGGCCTGCCGACGCCGCGCCAGCCGTTCTCGATGGACGTGGTCGACGAAGTCTCGGTCGACGTCGCCAACTACGACGTGACCATCTCCGGCGGCACCGGCGGCGTGATCAACGCCGTGACCAAGTCGGGCACCAACGAATTCCACGGCTCGCTGTACGGCGTGTACCGCGACAACGACTGGTCGGGCAAGAACCAGAACGACGTGCGTCCGCAGTTGTTCGACAGCGAGTCGACCTACGGCGGCACCTTCGGCGGCCCGCTGGTCAAGGACAAGCTGTTCTTCTTCGTCAACTACGAGAAGTACACCGGCAAGGAAGTCTTCACCGGCAACTCCAGCTTCGGTCCTCCGGGCTCGGGCGCCAACAACATCGTCAATATCACCCAGGCGCAGATCGACGACGTCATCAACACCTCGAAGAGCGTCTACGGCTTCGATCCGGGCGACCTGAGCCTGCCCTCGCTGGACACCAAGAGCGAGGAATACGGCATCAAGTTCGACTGGAACATCAACGACCAGCACCGCGCCAACTTCCGCTACGCCAAGAGCGAGCAGAGCACCGCGTTCCTGCAGGGCTTCGGCACCAACTCGCTGGCGTTGAACTCGTACCACTACATCAACGACTTCGAGTTCAAGACCTACACCGCGCAGCTGTTCAGCGACTGGACCGACGTGTTCTCGACCGAAGCCAAGGTCTCCTACCGCGACTACTCGGCCGTGCGCAGCCCGCGCTTCGACCTGCCGGCGATCGCGGTCCGCTTCGGCAGCAACACCCTGAACCTGGGCACCGAAGAGAACACCCACGCCAACGTCCTCGAGACCAAGACCTGGAACGCGTTCTTCGCCGGCAACCTGTTCCTGGGCGACCACACCGTCAAGTTCGGCGCCGACTACGAGTCGAACGAGGTCTACAACCTGTTCGGCCGCCGCGTCAACGGCGTCTACACCTTCAACAGCCCGGCCGACTACCGCGCCGGCCGTTCCAGCCGCTACCAGCTGTTCTACCCGGCCGGCGGCCAGCTCGACAACATGGCCGCCGAGTTCACCCAGAAGAACCTCGGCCTGTTCGTGCAGGACACCTGGGCGGTCAACGACAAGCTGAGCCTGACCTTCGGCATCCGCTACGACCGCGCCATGGTCGACGACAAGCCGACGTTCAACCCGGCCGCTTCGGCGCTGTTCGGCGTGCGCAACGACAACAACATCGACGGCACCGACATGTGGGCGCCGCGCTTCGGCTTCAATTACACCTTCGACAGCGAGCGCCCGACCCAGCTGCGCGGCGGCATCGGCCTGTTCCGCGGCGGCACTCCGACCGTGTGGCTGGCCAACCCGTACTCGAACAACGGCCTGTCCTACACCGACTACGTGTTCACCAACGGCATCAACGGCTTCAGCCCGAACCCGGATGCGCAGCTCGGCCTGGTCAACGCCGCCGGCGGCGCCGCCGGCGCGACCCAGTCGGTGGACTTCATCGAGAAGGACCTGAACCTGCCGTCGGTGTGGAAGGCCAACCTGGCGTTCGAAACCGAGCTGCCGTGGTACGGCATCGTCGCCAGCGCCGAAACCGTCGTGACCTCGGTCAACGACGCCCTGTACTACCAGCAGCTCAACCTCGGTGCGGCGACCAAGACCGGCCAGGACGGCCGCAACATCTACTGGGACGCCAACGGCCTGGCCGCGACCAGCTGGAACGCCGAAGGCGTGGCCTGCCTGCGCGAAACCGGCCTCAACGGTTCGTCGTGCACCAACAGCCGCACCAACGCCCGCGCCCGCCGCGCGACCGCCTATAACGACGCGATCATCGCCCGTCAGACCAGCAAGGGCGAAAGCCAGCAGTTCACCCTGTCGCTGAGCAAGCCGTTCAACAACAGCGACTGGTCGTGGAGCGTCGCCTACACCTACACCCACGCCGACGAAGTCAGCCCGCTGACCAGCTCGACCTCGAGCTCGCAGCTCGGCAACGTCGCCGTGTTCCAGGCCAACGAAGAAGTCGCCGCCCGCTCCAGCTACGAGATCCGCGACCGCTTCACCGCGGCGATCAACTGGAAGCACGCGTTCTTCGGCGACAACAAGACCACCGTGTCGCTGTTCTACGAAGGCCGCTCGGGCCGTCCGTACAGCTACGCCTTCGACAACGACGCCAACGGCGACGGCCGCTTCAACGACCTGCTGTACATCCCCAAGGGCCCGGGCGACGTGCTGTTCCGCAACGCGGCCGAAGAGGCGGCGTTCTGGGAGTTCTTCAACAACGACGAGTACATGCGCAGCCATGCCGGCCAGGTGGCCCAGCGCAATGCCGTCCGCGGCAAGTGGGTCAACCAGTTCGACCTGCACATCGCCCAGGAATTCCCGGGCTTCTGGGAAGGCCACAAGGCCGAGCTCGCGCTCGACATCCTCAACGTCGGCAACCTGCTGAACAAGGATTGGGGCCGGGTCGAAGAAGTCGCCTTCCCGGGCATGCGCGGCATCGTCGACTACGGCGGCGTGGACCCGGCGACCGGCAAGTACGTCTACCGCTTCACCAAGCCGGATCCGGAGCAGATCTACGACGAGAAGGGCATCTCGCGCTGGGCGGCTCAGCTGAGCTTCCACTACCGCTTCTGATTCTTGCGGTATCTGGCGAAAACCGAGAACGGCCGGGGCGATGCCCCGGCCGTTTTCTTTTTTATGGGGCCGCCGATTTCGCGGCCGGGCAGGGTGGGGCGGCACGGCCGCGGACCGGTCCGGCCGGGGGCGCGGCCTCCGCAGTCCCGCGGACAAGCTGCTAGAGTCCTTTCCCACTAATCGATGAAAACGCAGAGAAAAACGCAATGACCGCAACCCCCGCCACGGCCGTCCTGCCGACGGTCAACGCCCGCATCTACCCCAAGGGCGGACTCGACGTCCTGTCCCGCGACGAGGTCGCGCGCCTGCGCGACGCGTCCACCGGCATGCACGACCTGCTGCGCCGCTGCGCCCTGGCCGTGCTGACCAGCGGCAGCGCTTCCGACGACCCGCGCGCCGCGCGCGAGCTCTACCCCGACTTCGACATCGAGGTCCACCAGCAGGACCGCGGCGTGCGCATCGACCTGCGCCACGCCCCGGCCATGGCCTTCGTCGACGGCGAGATCATCCGCGGCGTCGCCGAGCTGCTGTTCGCGGTGGTCCGCGACCTGGCCTATACCGCGATCGAGCTCGGCAAGGGCGGCGGCCGCGACCTGGGCAGCAGCGACGGCCTCACCGACTCGGTGTTCGGCCTGCTGCGCAACGCCCGCATCCTGCACCCGGCCGACCCCAACCTGGTGGTCTGCTGGGGCGGCCACTCGATCTCGCGCGACGAGTACATCTACACCAAGCAGGTCGGCTACGAGCTGGGCCTGCGCGGCCTGGACATCTGCACCGGCTGCGGCCCGGGCGCGATGAAGGGGCCGATGAAGGGCGCGACGATCGCCCACGCCAAGCAGCGCCGCCGCAACATGCGTTACATCGGCATCACCGAGCCGGGCATCATCGCCGCCGAGTCGCCGAACCCGATCGTCAACCACCTGGTGATCATGCCGGACATCGAGAAGCGCCTGGAGGCCTTCGTCCGCATGGGCCACGGCATCATCGTGTTCCCGGGCGGCGTCGGCACCGCCGAGGAAATCCTGTACCTGCTCGGCATCCTGCTGCGCGAGGAGAACGCCGAACTGCCGTTCCCGTTGATCCTGACCGGCCCGACCGCGTCGGCGCCGTATTTCGAGCAGATCGACAAGTTCCTGCGCCTGACCCTGGGCGAGGCGGCGACCTCGCGCTACGAGATCATCGTCGGCGACCCGGAGCAGGTGGCCAAGCGCATGAGCAGCGGCATCCGCCGGGTGCGCGAGTACCGCATCGAGCAGAAGGACTCGTTCTTCTTCAACTGGTCGGTCGACATCCCGCTGGAGTTCCAGAAGCCGTTCGTGCCGACCCACGAGGCCATGGCCGCGCTGGACCTGCACCACGGCCGCAAGCCGCACGAGCTGGCCGCCGACCTGCGCCGGGCGTTTTCCGGCATCGTCGCCGGCAATGTCAAGGAAGACGGCATGCGCCGGATCGAGGAGTTCGGCCCGTTCGAAATCCACGGCGATCCGGACATGATGCAGTCGCTGGATGCGCTGCTGCGGGCCTTCGTCGAACAGCGGCGGATGAAGATCGCCGGCGAGTACCGCCCCTGCTATCGCGTGGTCACCTGAACGGGTATCATGCCGGGCTCCGGCGTCGGCGCTTCGTTTCTCACTCGAGTGTTGACGCCGGGCCGTTCAATAAGCATCATATGCAGCCCCGCCCGAATAGCTCAGCCGGTTAGAGCACTTGACTGTTAATCAGGGGGTCGTTGGTTCGAGTCCAACTTCGGGCGCCATATTCAAAAAAGCCTCGCAGCGATGCGAGGCTTTTTTCTTTTCGGGATTGGGGATTGGGGATTGGGGATTGGGGATTGGGGATTGGTTTGGTGGGAGGACGGTTTCGTTCGTGCCGGGCAGGCGATGACTAAGGCGGGGCCGTGCGGCAACCCGAATCCCCAATCCTCGATCCGCGCAATCGCCGCGTGCGGCGCAGCGGACGGTGCCGGTCGACCCTCCGGACGTGACGCTGGTCGGAATATTTTTCCCCCTCGGACCATTGGCCGACCCAGCCCGACCGCTCGTCGGTGTGGCGGGTTTTCCAAGTAATTCCGACTGTTAGCATCGTCGCTGTCCTCTGGGGAAGAGAACCGCACATGCGCCGTGCCGCCGGCTTCACGCTGATCGAGCTGATGGTGACGATCGGGATCGCCGCGATCCTGCTCGCCCTGGCTCTGCCGAGTTTTACCGAATCCATCCGGTCCAACCGGGTGTCGACCGCGACCAACCAAATGCTGGCGACGTTCAATCTCGCTCGCGCCGAGGCCTTGCGCAGCAAGAGCCAGGCCTGGGTTTGCCCGAGCAACCCGACTCGTGACGACTGCGGGGCGGAATGGAAGGACGGCATGCTCGTATGGACCGACGAGAACGGCGACGGCAATCGCAATAAGACGACCGAAGTCAAGCGAGTGATCGAGCCGCTGGACGGGGTCACCCTCAGCTTTCCGGACACGACGCCGATCGGTTTCGACGACCGCGGCCGCGCGATCCAGAAGTCGGGAAACACCGTCACGGTCAGAAGTTTCAACTTCTCCATGAAGGCGGATACCTGCAAGCCCGGCGCCTACAACGTGCGCTCGTTCGACATCAATCGCATCGGTCGCGTCAGCGTGACCAAGGGAGCCTGCCCATGAGCCGTCGACCTGCCCGTCGGCCTGTGTCCGCCCGAGCGCAGCGCGGCCTCAGCCTCATCGAAGTCCTGATCGCGGTGTTGGTCATGGGTCTGGGGCTGCTCGGCCTGGCGATGCTGCAGGCGACCAACCTGCGCCTGTCGCAGAGCGCCAACCAGCGCACCATCGCCACCAACCTGTCCAGCGACCTGCTCGACGACATTCGCTCCAACCGCCTGCTGGCGGCCAAGTACGGCGGCACCTACAACGCCTCGTCGGCGGCGGCGAACGCCAGCTGCGCGCGGATCAACAAGCTGACCCCGGACGATCGCAAGGCGGCGTTCACCTGCCGCATGCGTCAGGCATTGGGCGAGTCGGCGGTAGCGACGGTGGTCGTCAACGCCAATAAGACGGTCAGAATCGAGATCGTGTGGGACGACGATAAGCGCTGGAGCTCGCTTCCCGGCGCCGGCACCAAATTCGAAATGGAGAGCGCGCTGTGAGCCGACGACTGCAACAAGGCTTGTCACTGATCGAGTTGATGGTGGCATTGCTGTTGAGCGGCCTGCTGCTGTTGGGCTTGGTCGAGATCTTCAGCGCTTCGCGGGCGTCTTATCAGATGGCGCAGGGCTTGGCGCGTACGCAGGAAAGCTCGCGTTTCGCGATCGATGCGCTGCAGCGCGACGCGCGCATGAGCGGTCATTTCGGCTGTGTCTCCGATCAGGCCCACTTCTATGCCGGCAACGGCATGTTCGGCGAACTGTTCCTGTCTGATCGCAGCAACTACACGACCGTTCCAGCTGCACGCGAGGCGCTGCGGTTCGACTATTCGGTCCGCGGCTACGAGGCGCGCAACACCGGTCCCGCCGATACCGTAAGTTTGATCGCGGATCCCGTCGTAGGCAGCGCAGCGGACTGGGTGCCCGCGGTGCAGAATGATTTTTTCAATTCATTGGATCCAAGGCCGATCCGCGGCAGCGATCTCTTGGTGCTGCGTGTCCTTTCGCCGGAAAGCGCGGAAGTGATCGGCTTCACCACAGGCAACCCGGCGACGATCCGGGTCAATCCGGGCCAGACCCAGTGGGGCTCGTTGACGCGCGCAGTAGCCACGCCCGGTTTGTTCGGCATCGCCGACTGCCGCTCGGTCGTGCTGTTCCAGGCCAGCGCCGTCGCCGATGTCAGCGGCGCCAAGGTTCTCACCGTGCGGACCACGGGCGTCAACCAGATCGCCTTCGACGGATCCGACACCTTCGCATCGGGTCAGGCCCGTCTGTACCGCGCTGACAGCTACCTCTATTACATCGGTCTCAAGAAGAACGCCGTCGATTTCACCGGAAAGGCAATTCCTACGCTGTATCGGGCTCGGTTCGATGCCGCTCCGGGTACGGACACTATCGCGGTGGCGTCCGAGGAAATCGTCGAGGGTGTGGAAAATATGCAGCTGCTGTTCGCCCAGGACATGGTCACCGACCCGACCCAGCCGCCGACTGGCGTGATCGATGCGGTGCGCACGGCGGCCAATCTGCTGCCGGCCAGCGACAGCAGCGGCGGCTGGCAACGCGTCGGCGGCATGCAGGTCGGCTTGCTGATCCGCAGCACCGACCCGGCTTCGGCGCAGCAACGAACCGCGGCTACGCGTTCGCTCGGGACCCAGTTGACCTTGCCGGACGACCAGCGCTATCGCACTGTGTACGAAACCAGTATCGCTTTGCGCAACCGGCTGTACGGAAACTGAGGCCTGCCATGAATATCATCCGTACCCGTTCGTATCCCAAGTTCCAGCGCAGTCAGCGCGGCGTGGTGCTGTACGTCGCCTTGATCATGTTGATCTTGCTGGCGCTGCTGGGCATTACCGCGATGCAGGTCACCGGTCTGCAAGAGCGTATGACGGCCAGCTATCGCTCTACCAATATGGCATTCCAGAATGCCGAAGGCCGCGCCCGCGGTAAGGAAAGCGATTTGCAGCGCCAGGTCCAGAGCGGCGGCGCCGAGGCCATCGACCTGGATGAGTCGGTCTGCACCGCCGGCTTCGACCCGTCGGGTTGGGCGGAAAAGCTCAAGTACGCCAACCCGCTACCGGCCAAGCTCAGTTATACGCGCCGCATCGACGAGTGCGTCTCCGGCGGCAGCGGTATCGGCATGGGCACCGCACCGGTCAGCGAGAACACCAATCTGATCTTCCAGGTCACGGCCTACGCCGTGGACCGCGGCGCGAACCCGGGTTCGGACGCCGTCATCGACACCATTTTCGTGCCCTGAGGGTAACGTCATGACTTCCCCGCGCATCTATCTACTCGCGCCGTTGGCGCTGGCGGTCGCCGCCGGCGGCTATTGGCTGTACAACGCCAACGCGATCCAGGCCGGCGGCTCGCTGGCGCAGACGCCGTTGAACTCGAGCGTGACCGTGCCGCCCGCGTTCGTCATGGCGGTCGACAACTCCGGTTCGATGACCTTCCAGACCCTGTTCCCGGGCAAGGACGGCGCGGCATTCTGGGAAGAGGACGCCGCTTCCACCAACGGCTTCTTCATCGGCACTGGCGTCAACGCGCGGCCGCGCACCCAGAACGACAGCAAGGATCTAGAGAACTTCCACCACACCATTCCGTCGAACGACTATCGTATCGGCGACAATCGCTATGCGATTCCGCCGATCGATAATTTCGGCTTCGCGCGATCGCCCGACGTGAATCCGGCCTACTTCAATCCAAACATCACCTACTCACCCTGGAAACGGCCGAACGCATCCAACGAAATCGTCGATTATCCTCAGGCCAGCATCGCTGATACCCGAGTCGATCCGGACAAAGCGTCACCGACGATCAGCCTTGCGAGTAATTGGCGCATGAACGGGGGCGATAACCTGTTCATGGTGCCCAAGGGGGCGGTCCTGCCCAAGGATACGGTGTATTACTCCGACGGCAATTGCGGTGGGCTGCGCGGCGGCAGCTGGCGCACGCTCAACAGCGCGACCACAGTCAGCGACTATTGCGAGATCTCCATCGAGTACTATCCGGCGACGTTCTACCTCAAGTCCGCTACCGCCGGCTCCGCCTGGGGCTATACCGCGACGCCGACATTGGCCAAGAACGCGTGCGGCAATGGCTGCGACCTCTATAAATACGAGATCAAACCCGGCAATTATTCCACTGGGAAATACGCCGTTGCGATCCAGAATTTCGCCAACTGGTTCAGTTTCTACGGCAATCGCAACCGCGCGATGAAGGCGGCGCTGACCTTGTCGCTCGAGCGCACCGAGAAGATGCGCGTCGGCATGTTCACGATTAATCCGACCAGCTACGGCGACGTGACTATGCGGGATATGTCGGTGGCGGCCGAGAAAGCGGCGCTCTATAACGAAAAGCTGCTGACCTTGAACGCGAGCGGCGGCACGCCCAACCGCTTCGCTGTGGAGCATATCGGCAAGCAGTTCCTGCGCACCGACGCCGGCGCGCCGGTGAAGTACGCCTGTCAGATCAACGCCGGCATGCTGTTCACCGACGGCTACAGCAACGGCGGGGGACCCGCGGTCGGCTCGCAGGACGCCGACATGCCCGCGCCGCTCGCCGATGGGCACCCCAATACGCTCGCCGATACCGCTGCGCTGTACTACAAGACGACGCTGCGCAGCGACCTCGGCCTGGGCAAGGTGCCGGTTCCGGAGGCCTGCAATACCACCCCGAACGACCCCCGGCTGGACTGCCGCAAAGACCCGCACATGAACTTCTACGGGGTCACCCTCGGAGCTCGCGGCGACATTTACGGCGTGACCTACAATCCGGTCACCAACACCCCGGATCCTTACACCCCGGCGGGCTATCCGGCTTGGCGTGCTCTCCAGAACGATGCTCCCAGCACCGTCGACGAGATCTGGCACGCGACCATGAACGCGCGCGGCAAGTACATCAACGCCACGACCCCTTCGGACATCACTTCGGCGATGCGCGAGATCCTGGCCTCGGTCGGCGGCGGCGCCACTCCGTCGGGCACCATCGGCCTGGTCGGCGCGCGCGTGGGCTCCAACACCTTGTCGGTCGAGCCGATCTACGAGTCGGCCAACAACGGCACTGACTGGTTCAGCCGGCTGACTGCGTATACGGCGGTCAACGATCCGGTCGCCGGGACCATCACCTTTACCCAGAAGTGGGAGGCCGCTTCCCAAATCACGGATGCGGGCCGTACGGTCCGGTTCGGCAAGACCACGGCCGGCAGCGTCAAGCCGACCGTAGGCGATTTCACCGCCACTGCGCTCGGCGCCACCGACGCGGCAGTGCAGACGGCGTTGTGCAGCGACGCGCTGCAGAACTGCGCCGGCAAGTTCAACCGCATCGACGGCGGCGTGACCGGCGCCGAAGCGGTGGCCTATCTGCGCGGCAGCCGGGCCCACGACGGCGGCAAACTGCGCAAGCGCACCACGCTGCTCGGCGACATCGTCAATTCGACTCCGATCGTCTCCTCCAAGGGCGACGACTACGGCTATCGCGGCCTGCGCAGCGCCGACGGCCTGACTCCGGACCTGCTGAACTACGCCAACTATCTCAACACCAAGCGCACCAGTCGCAAGACCTTCGTCTATGTCGGCGCCAACGACGGCATGTTCCATGCCTTCGACGGCGACAGCGGCAAGGAGCAGTTCGCCTACATCCCGGCGACCTCGGTCGGGCACATGGGCAATCTGTTGTTCCCGTACCGCGCCGCCGATCGCAACGATCAGGTGTTCCAGCATCGCTACTTCGTCGATGGCCTGGTCACGGTCTCCGACGCCCACGACGGGAGCGCCTGGAAGACGGTGCTGGCCGCCAGCGTCGGCGCCGGCGGCAAGGGCGTGTTCGCGCTCGACGTGACCAGCCAGACCGCGCTGAACGTGCTGTGGGAAGTGAACGACATGTCCGGCGACGCCAACGGCGCCAAGGACATCGGCAGCGTGCTGGGCAAGATCGCCATCGTTCCGGTCAAGGAAGCCGGCGGCGCGATCAAGTGGAAGGCCATTTTCGGCAACGGCTACGACAGCGCGAACGGCAAGGCCGTGTTGTTCCTGGTCGATATCGCCGACGGCAAGGTCACTCGCATCACCGCTCAGGAAACCACCGGCACGCTGCCGACCCGGACCAAGAACGGCCTCGGTAACGTGGTGGTGATCGACCGCTACCAGGGCACCAGCGCCACTCAGGTCCGCGACGGCTTCGCCGACACGGTCTATGCCGGCGACCTCAACGGCGCGGTGTGGAAGTTCGACTTGCGCAACAACACGGTCGGCTTCGGCGGCCAGCCGCTGTTCATCGCCCGCTACAACGACAACTACAGCCTGCGTCAGCCGATTCTCGGCGGCCTGGAAGCGACCACGGTCGGCAACGACGTGATGGTGCTGTTCGGCACCGGCAGCTTCTCGTTCACCGAAGATCCCAGCGACAAGGCGATGCAGAGCGTGTACGGCATCATCGACAAGGGTGCGGTCATCGCCGGCCGCAACGAGCTGCAGGCCCAGTACATCAACCAGGAAGTCGACACTACGGGCGCCGTGCTGCGCTATGTCGACGGCGGACGCCTGGACGCGACCAAGAAGGGCTGGTTCATCAACCTCGGCGTCGACACGGCCAAGAACGGCAACCCGGTTGCGACCGGCGAGCGCTTCATCGGCAATCCGCGCCTGCAGAACGGCATCCTGTTCTTCCCGACCTACGACCCGAACAGCACCGACGGCTGCTCGACCGACGGCAACAACTGGCTGTACGGCCTGGACGCCTTGAGCGGTTCGGCCGGCCTGTCCAACGGGCGCATCGGCTCGGCCACCGGCAATCGCTTCGGCGACAAGGTCGGCGCGGTCAAGCTCAAGCGCCAGGGCAGCGGCTCCGGTACGGCGCCGGTGAAGGACGTGGCCGTGGTGGCGACGCCGAAGACCGATATCCTGCCGGTTACGGCGACCGACGAAGAGATCGCCAAGGCGGTCGCGGCCAAGTGCTCGGTGATGGTGCAGACTTCGGGCTCGCAGCCGATCTATCTGCCGCGGCCGTGCGGACGCCAGTCCTGGCGCCAGATCCGATAACAGGGGACCGACATGACGTCTTACCGAAACCGTTCGATCGCGCGCCTGAGCCGGGGCTTCACCCTGATGGAGCTCATGGCGGTGGTGGCGATCGTGGCCATCCTGGTCGGCATCGCCGTGCCGACCTACCAAGACAGCGTGCGCAAGAGCCGGCGCGGCCAGGCCAAGTCGGACCTAGCCGAGGCGGCACAGGCGATGGAGCGTTACTACACCATCAACAACACCTACGTCGGCGCCAACCTGAGCGCGATCTACCACAATCCCCCGCAGTCGCCGAAGGACGGCACCGCGCAGTACACGATTTCCTTCGACGGCGCGGTCACCGCAAACCGCTTCGTGCTGCAGGCGGTGCCGAGCGCTTCGACCGGGCAGGACAAGGACAAGTGCGGGACCATGAATTTGTCCAATACCGGCGTGAAGGGACCGGCCTCGCTTCCGGCGGAGTGCTGGAACAAGTAACTCCTCGCGCTGCCTGCCAGGGGCGCCGCGGCCAGGCCCGCTCCGGATCGGAGCGGGCCTGGCCGTTTTGGGGCGGGAGGAGGGCGTCTGGCGACGCTGCCAGGCGCTCATCTCACCCGTTGAGACCGGGTTGGCTACACTGGTCGACTCCCCCGCGTTCGGATCGCACGATGGACGACACCGCCCAGTCCCCCGGCTTCCAGCTGGTCGCGCCGTATTCGCCGGCCGGCGACCAGCCGCAGGCGATCGAGCGCCTGGTCCAGGGCTTCGAGAACGGCCTGGCCCACCAGACCCTGCTGGGGGTGACCGGCTCGGGCAAGACCTACACCATCGCCAACGTGGTCCAGCAGGTGCAGAAGCCGACCATCGTGATGGCGCCGAACAAGACCCTGGCGGCGCAGTTGTACGGCGAGTTCAAGGCCTTCTTCCCGCACAACGCGGTCGAGTACTTCGTCAGCTACTACGACTACTACCAGCCCGAGGCCTACGTGCCGTCGAGCGACACCTTCATCGAGAAGGACAGCTCGGTCAACGAGCACATCGAGCAGATGCGCCTGTCGGCGACCAAGGCCCTGCTGGAGCGGCGCGACGCGATCATCGTCTGCACGGTCTCGGCGATCTACGGCCTGGGCGACCCGAACGAGTACTTCCGCATGGTCCTGCACATGGTGCGCGGCGAGCGCATCGACCAGCGCGAGCTGATCCGCCGCCTGACCGAGATGCAGTACACCCGCAACGACACCGAGCTGCGCCGTGCCACCTACCGGGTGCGCGGCGAGGTGATCGACGTGCACCCGGCCGAAAGCGACGCCGAGGCGCTGCGGATCGAGTTGTTCGACGGCGAGATCGAGCAGCTGACCCTGTTCGACCCGCTGACCGGCGAAACCCTCAACAAGGTGCCGCGCTACACGATCTACCCGGGCTCGCACTACGTCACTACCCGCCGCACCGTGCTCGACGCCATCGACACGATCAAGGAGGAATTGCGCGAGCGCCTGGAACAGCTGTACGCGCAGAACAAGCTGGTCGAGGCCCAGCGCCTGGCCCAGCGCACCCAGTTCGACCTGGAGATGCTGGCCGAGGTCGGCTACTGCAACGGCATCGAGAACTACTCGCGCCACCTGACCGGGCACATGCCCGGCGAGCCGCCGCCGTGCCTGTTCGACTACCTGCCGCCGGACGCGTTGCTGGTGGTCGACGAATCGCATGTCACCGTGCCGCAGATCGGCGCGATGTTCAAAGGCGACCGCTCGCGCAAGGAAACCCTGGTCGAGTTCGGCTTCCGCCTGCCGTCGGCGTTGGACAACCGGCCACTGCGGTTCGAGGAGTGGGAGGGGCGTTCGCCGCGCTCGATCTTCGTTTCGGCCACGCCGGGGGCGTACGAACTGCGCCATTCGGAAGGGCAGATCACCGAGCTGGTGGTGCGTCCGACCGGCCTGATCGACCCGCAGGTCGAGATCCGTCCGGTCGCGACCCAGGTCGACGACGTGCTCGGCGAAATCCGCGAGCGCGTGGCGATGGGCGACCGCGTACTGATCACCACCCTGACCAAGCGCATGGCCGAGAACCTGACCGAGTACCTCGGCGAGCACGGGGTCAAGGTGCGTTATCTGCACTCGGACGTGGATACGGTCGAGCGGGTGGAAATCATCCGCGACCTGCGCCTGGGCAAGTTCGACGTGCTGGTCGGCATCAACCTGCTGCGCGAGGGCCTGGACATGCCCGAGGTGTCCCTGGTGGCGATCCTCGACGCCGACAAGGAGGGCTTCCTGCGTTCGACCGGCTCGCTGATCCAGACCATCGGCCGCGCCGCGCGCAACTTGCGCGGCAAGGCGATCCTGTACGCCGACCGGATCACCAACTCGATGCAGAAGGCGATCGAGGAGACCGACCGCCGCCGCAGCAAGCAGGTCGAATACAACCAGGTTCACGGCATCACCCCGAAGTCGGTGGCCAAGGCGGTGGTCGACATCATGGAAGGCGCCCGCGTCGACCCCGAAGCGCTCAAGGCCCGCGGCAAGGGGCGCAAGCTGGCCGAGGAAGCCGCCGACTACGCCGCGCTCAGTCCGGCCCAGTTCGCGGCCCGGATCAAGCAGTTGGAGCAGCAGATGTACCAACACGCGCGCGACCTGGAGTTCGAACAGGCGGCGGCGGTGCGCGACGAATTGCGCAAGCTCAAGGACGCCGGTTTCGCGGCCTGAGCGCCGCCGGGCGCCCACCGGAGCGGCGCGGAGCCGGTGGGAGCGGGGCGTTAAGAGGGCTTGTCGCCCGTTTTGGGCTGGGCTACACTACGCGCCCTCGCCGGGGTGTTGATCGAAAAATACGGCGACGGGCGGTTAGCTCAGCGGTAGAGCACTACCTTGACATGGTAGGGGTCACAGGTTCGAACCCTGTACCGCCCACCAATTTGTTACGGCAACGGCGGATCTCGCAAGAGGTGCGCCGTTTTCGTTTGTCCGCAACGCGCCGTTCGGGCGCAGGTTCTGCGTTGCCGTCGTTGAGGCGTTGGCGCCTTCGCGCGATGCGGCCGAGGGCGTATCCGGCATCGATAGGGTCGCGGCCGCGCGTCGTGCGTTCGTGTCGGGACGGCGGCGCAACCGATCGCCGCGATCGCTGCCGTGCGCATCGCCGATGCGCGCCGTGATCGCCGCGCGCAGGCCCGTCCAGGCGGCGGCCGAAGCCGCTGTGGTCCGATGCGGGCCGACAGCCTGGGGCGCCGCCGCGGCCTGGCAGACCGTCCGGCGGCGCGATTGCGGGCGGCGTCGCGGCATTCGCGCAGAACCCGCACTCGGTCGCAGAACCAAGCGCGAAATGAACGTGCTTAACGCCGCACAAGTCGGTTTGATTGCCGATTTTGCCTTGCTGAATTTGCCGCTCCTGGCGAATTCAACTGCATGTCGCTGCGAAGAAAAATCCGCGCTCGGCGTCGCGCGGGCGCATCCGGGCGCGCAAATCGCCGCTTGCTGGCGCGGCCGCGCTTGCGGATGCTGGTTTTGCGGCGATCCGCCGCCTTGCTAAAGGAGTAGTGGGCAATGAGCGAACAAACCCGCCTGATCGGCCGCATGGTCGCGATCGAGTCCGAGCAGATGGAAGGCGCCGCGCAGGATGCGGCGTTCGTGGCGGCGACGACCTATCGCCGTACCAGCCCGTTCGGCGAGATCGATTCGGCCGACAACGGCGACCATATCCCGTAATCCGGCAGCCCGGATTGCGCAGGGGAAAACGGGCCGGGAGGCACTGCCTCCCGGCCCGCTTGTTTTCCTGGACGCTCGGCCCGCCGGCGCTCATTCGCGCATCTGGTAGGCCTGCGGCAGGGGCACGTGGCGCTGCGCGTCCGGCTCGGCCTCGCCACGTTCGCCGCGCGATTCCCAGTAGTCGCGATAGCGGTAAGCCGGCTCGCGCCAGTCGTAGACGAAGGCCGTGTCGCGGCTGCGGATGAACCGGACCGCGCAATCCAGCAGCTGCAGGCCGGGGTTGATCGCCTCCAGCCACATGAACTGTCCCATCTCGTTGACTTCGAGAAAGACGTAACGGCCGTCGCGGGTGACCACGATGTCGATGCAGCCGAACACCAGCCCCATCCGCGCCATCGCCTGCAGGCAGCGCGCTTCGACCGCTTCAGGCAGCGCGTAGCGCTCGCAGCCCATGTGCTCGTCGAAGTCGTTGGCGCGCCAGTCGGTGAGGTACTGGCCCTCGCGCTGGGAATGCAGGCGCGCGGCGATCACGGTGCGCCCCATCACCGTCACCCGCAGCTCGTAGGCCTTGTCCAGCAACGGCTGGTAGATGCCCGGCGCGTTCGACAGGGCCGCGTCCTGACGCAGCAATTCGTCGGTCAACGGAGTGGTGAACGTGCCCCAGACCTTGTCGTCGCTGATCCAGGAGGCGGCGGTGATCGGCTTGTAGATCGCGCGGCCGCCATGCTCGCGGTAAAAGGCGCGGATCGCCTCGGGATCGTTGGAGATCAGCGTCGGCGGGGTGTCCAGCCCGACCGCGGCGGCGTGGTGCAATTGCACCGCCTTGCGGTCGGCCAGCGACTTGGCCTGCACCGGATTGATCCAGAAGCGCTCGCGCTGCGCATCGAGCAGATTGATCGCCGCGCGCACGAACTCGGTGGATTCGCGCTGGGCGAACAGGACGTCGGCCGGATGCAACTGCGCCGAGGCCTCGGGTTGATACCAGCGGCGCAACCACACCGTATCGACGTCGGCGGTGTCGAAGTCGCAGCCGTGGCGCAGGCAGTGCAGGCAGATCGAGCCGGTGCCGCCGCCGGTGCGCAGGCTGACGCCGTGCTTCTGCGGATAGTCGTGGGTGTACCAGACGTGCACGCGTTCGCCTTCGTTCTCCAACGCCCAGGCCACCGAGCGGGCGTGGATGTCCCACGGATCGGAGACAATCAATGTCGTCATGTGCGCTTCCTTCAGTCGGTGAGGGCGGGAGTCGGGATCGGTTCGGGAGCGTCGGCGTCCGCGGCGCTGGCGTCGTCCGCGTCGTGCGCGGGCGCGCCGCGCTGCTGCATCGCCCACAGCGCCGCGTAGCGGCCGCCGGCAGCGAGCAACCCGGCGTGGTCGCCGCGCTCGACGATGCGGCCGGCGTCCAGCACCACGATCTGGTCGGCATCGATCACGGTCGACAGGCGATGGGCGATCACCAGCGCGGTGCGGCCCTGCGCGGCCTGGCGCAATTCGCGCTGGATCTCGCTCTCGGTGTGCGCGTCCAGCGCCGAGGTGGCTTCGTCGAAGATCAGGATCGCCGGCCGCTTGAGCAGAGTGCGGGCGATGGCGATGCGCTGTTTCTCGCCGCCGGAGAGCTTCAGCCCGCGCTCGCCCACGCCGGTGTCGTAGCCTTGCGGCAGGGCCTGGATGAAGTCGTGGATGCGCGCGGCGCGCGCGGCCTCCAGGATCTCCTCGCGGCTGGCGTCGGGGCGGCCGTAGGCGATGTTGTAGTACAACGATTCGTTGAACAGCACGGTGTCCTGCGGCACCACGCCGATGCGCTGCCGCAGCGAATCGACGGCCACCTCGCGCAGATCCTGGCCGTCGACCAGCACCCGTCCGCCGTCCGGGTCGTAGTGGCGGTACAGCAGCCGCGCCAGGGTCGATTTGCCGGCGCCGGTGCTGCCCACCACCGCCAGAGTGCGGCCGCTGGGGATGGTCAGGTCGATGCCGGCGAGGATCTCGCGTTCGCCGTAGCGGAAACGCACGTCCTCGAACCGCACCTCGCCGCCGGCCACGCGCAGCGGGGGGGCGCCGGGCCGGTCGCGCACCTCCACCGGTTCGTCGAGCAGGGCGAACATCCGCTCCAGGTTGGCCAGCATTTGCTTGCCTTCGCGGTAGATCACGCCCAGGTAGCTCAGCGGCGCGGCCATCTGCAGCAGGTAGGCGTTGACCAGGACCAGATCGCCCAGGCTCATGCGGCCGTCGGCGACGCCGGCGGCGGCGCGCCACAGCAGCGCGGTCAGGCCCACGGCGATGATCGCCGCCTGGCCGATGCCCATCAGCGACGCCGCCTTCAGGCTCTTGACCGCGGTGTCTTCCAGCTCGCGCAGGCGCTGGTCGAAGCGACGGGCTTCGAAGGCTTCGTTGTTGAAGTACTTGACGGTTTCGTAGTTGAGCAGCGAATCCACCGAGCCGGCGCTGGCCTCGGTATTGGCCTGGTTCATTTGCCGGTACCAGCGCAGCCGCCATTCGGTCATGCGGTAGGTGAAGGCCAGATACGTCGCCAGCGTGGCCAAGGTGATCGCGGCGAAGGACAAGTCGTAGCCGGCGACCAGGATGGCGACGATCAGCGCCAGCTCGACCAAGGTCGGCACCACCATGTAGAGCAGGGTGTCGAGCAGTTCGGAGATCGAGCCCATGCCGCGCTCCAGGTCGCGGCCGACCGCGCCGGTGCGGCGGTCGAGGTGGAAGCGCAGGCTCAGCGCGTGCAGGTGCGCGAACACGCGCAGGCCGACCTCGCGCGAACTGCGCGCCAGCACCCGCGCGAAGACGATCGTGCGCAGTTCCTGCAACAGCGAGGAGGCCAGCCGCAGCGCGCCGTAGGCCATCAGCAGCGCGGCCGGCACGGTCAACGCGGTCGGCTGCTGGCCGAGCGCGTCGATCAGTTGCTTGAGCAGCAGCGGCAGTCCCACCAGGGCCAGCTTGGTGCCCAGCACCAGCGCCAGGCCCAGCAGGACCCGGCCGCGGTAGTGCCACAGCGTCGGCAGCAGCCGCCGCAGCACGGCCAGGGCGGAGCCGCTGGCGGTCGGCGCGGCGGAGGAGGGGGCGGCGTCGCTCATCGGCCGCCGCGGCGCGAGCGCAGAGGGCGGGCATCGGCGCGGCGCGGAAGCCCCCGAGCCGCCCGATCGCGACGATCGCCGGTTCGGGGGGCGCCACGGCGGGCGGACCGCCCAAGGCTTCGGCCGCCGGCGGAAACCGGTGCCGAAGCTGCTCCGCAGCCGCGCGCAGCGCGGCCGGCTTCCCTGATTTCCATCACGTCCCCACGCAGATGGCGTCCTTGAAGCGCACACGGTACCGCAGCCGCGCGCGATTCCCGTGTGCGCCCCGTCGCGGTCTCGCGGGCGACGGACGGTTGACTTGGCCCCGTCCCGTCCCCAACTATTACCGGCGACGACGCGGCATCCGGCCGCGTCCGCGACAGAAGGTGGCCCGCGCCAACCCGCCGGCCGAGCGTGCGACATGGACACTACCCGCGCCCATCGCTGACCCCGCGCAGGCCCCGCTCACGCAGGCGCCCTCGCGGCGCTTTTTTCTTGTCCGAAGCACCGGATTCCCCGATTTTCCCGCAGCGGCGGCGTCATCCGCGACCGCGCTCCCGCCCCGACTATCCGGCTGGGGCGCGATGCTCCACGCCGCTCCTGTGAGTCAGATTTCCAAGCCTACGAAGCCATGATCGCCATTACCCTTCCCGACGGCAGCCGCCGCGAATTCGACCACCCCGTTTCGGTCATGGAGGTCGCCGCCTCGATCGGCGCCGGCCTGGCCAAGGCCACCGTCGCCGGCGAAGTCGACGGCAAGCTGGTCGATGCCAGCGACCGCATCGACCACGACGCCAAGCTGCGCATCATCACCCCCAAGGACCCCGAGGGCGTCGAGATCATCCGCCATTCCTGCGCCCACCTGGTCGGCCACGCGGTCAAGCAGCTGTACCCGACCGCGAAGATGGTGATCGGCCCGGTGATCGACGAGGGCTTCTATTACGACATCTGGTACGAGCGCCCGTTCACCCCGGACGACCTGGCCGCGATCGAGAAGCGCATGGTCGAGCTGATCGACAAGGACTACGACGTGATCAAGAAGGTCACGCCGCGCGACGAGGTGATCGCGGTGTTCGCCTCGCGCGGCGAGGACTACAAGCTGCGTCTGGTGGAGGACATGCCCGACGAGAAGGCGATGGGCCTGTACTACCACGAGGAATACGTCGACATGTGCCGCGGCCCGCACGTGCCGAACACGCGTTTCCTCAAGGCCTTCAAGCTGACCCGCATCTCCGGCGCGTACTGGCGCGGCGACTCGAAGAACGAGCAGCTGCAGCGCGTCTACGGCACCGCCTGGGCCGACAAGAAGCAACTGTCCGCCTACATCCAGCGCATCGAGGAAGCCGAGAAGCGCGACCACCGCAAGATCGGCAAGCAGCAGGACCTGTTCCACCTGCAGGAAGAAGCGCCGGGCCTGGTGTTCTGGCACCCCAAGGGCTGGTCGATCTGGCAGGTGGTCGAGCAGTACATGCGCCGGGTCTACCGCGACAGCGGCTATGGCGAAGTGCGTTGCCCGCAGATCCTGGACGTGTCGCTGTGGCAGAAGTCCGGCCACTGGGACAACTACAAGGAGAACATGTTCTTCACCGAGTCGGAGAAGCGCACCTACGCGGTCAAGCCGATGAACTGCCCGGGCCATGTGCAGGTGTTCAACCAGGGCCTGCACAGCTATCGCGACCTGCCGATCCGCTACGGCGAGTTCGGCTCCTGCCATCGCAACGAGCCTTCCGGCGCGTTGCACGGCATCTTGCGCGTGCGCGGTTTCACCCAGGACGACGGCCACATCTTCTGCCTGGAAGACCAGATCGAGTCCGAGGTCACCGCCTTCCACCGCCAGGCCCTGGCGGTCTACGCCGACTTCGGCTTCGAAGACATCCAGATCAAGATCGCCCTGCGCCCCGAGTCGCGCCTGGGCGACGACGCCACCTGGGACAAGGCCGAGGCCGCGCTGCGCAGCGCCCTGTCGGCCTGCGGGGTGGAGTGGCAGGAGCTGCCGGGCGAGGGCGCCTTCTACGGCCCCAAGATCGAGTACCACCTCAAAGACGCGATCGGCCGCACCTGGCAGTTGGGCACCATGCAGGTCGACTTCATGATGCCGGGCCGGCTGGGCGCCGAGTACGTGGACGAGAACAGCCAGCGCCGCACCCCGGTCATGCTGCACCGGGCCATCGTCGGCTCGATGGAGCGCTTCATCGGCATCCTGATCGAGCACCACGCCGGCCAGTTCCCGGCCTGGCTGGCCCCGGTCCAGGCGGTGGCGATGAACATCACCGACGCCCAGGGCGATTATGTGGAGGACGTCCGGAAACTCCTTGCAAATCAAGGGTTCCGGGTTGAGGCCGATTTGCGGAACGAAAAAATCGGCTATAAGATTCGCGAGCACACGCTGCAGCGCGTGCCGTACCTGCTCGTGGCCGGCGACCGCGAGAAGGAAAATGGCATGATCGCGGTGCGGACGCGGGGTGGGGAAGACCTGGGGACGATGACCGTCGCCGAGTTCGCCTCGCGTTTGAAGGCCGAGAAGGCCGGCTAAAGCCGCGCGCAGCCCGTATACCCCGTCCCGGCACGAGCCCGGGACGGCCTGAGCCACCTTGGAGATCCAACAATCAGTACCCCCGAGAAGCCGAATCGAAAGAACCAGGAAATCCGCGTACCGCGCGTGCGCGTGATCGGCAGCGATGGCGAGATGATCGGCGTGCTCACGCGCGACGAAGCCCTGCGCATGGCCGAAGAGGAAGACCTGGATCTGGTCGAAATCCAGCCGAATGCCGATCCGCCGGTCTGCAAGATCATGGATTTCGGCAAATTCCGCTTCGAGCAGCAGAAAAAGGCCAACGAGGCCAAGAAGAAGCAGAAGCAGGTCGAGATCAAGGAGCTCAAGTTCCGTCCCGTCACCGACGAGGGCGACTACCAGATCAAGCTGCGCAACATGCGCCGCTTCCTGGAAGAGGGCGACAAGGTCAAGGTCAACATCCGTTTCCGCGGCCGCGAAATGAGCCACCAGGAGCTCGGTCGCGAGATGGCGGCGCGGATCGAGGCCGACCTGGGCGAGGACATCGTGGTCGAATCGCGTCCGCGCCTGGAAGGGCGGCAGATGGTCATGATGATCGCCCCGAAGAAGAAGCAGTAAGCGCCCGGCCCCGGTGCGGGGCGGGCCCGCGCGCCGCCGGGGCGACCCGGCGGGCGGCGCCAATCGACTGATTTCCTTCGAAATATTTGCAAGCCCGGCGCCCAGGCCGCATACTATGCGGCCCGGTTCGCCGGGTTTGTTGTATGCAAGTTCACGGACCTGTCGTAGATTCGTTTCAGATCAACGACTTACAAGCCGGCAAGGGCAGGACGGAAAGAGTGGCCGGGCGCGTCAGCGCCGCAAGCCACCGCCCAGGCCAGTGACATAAACCTCCGAAAGGACATCGCAATGCCCAAGATCAAGACCAATCGGGCGGCGGCCAAGCGCTTCCGGAAGACCGCTTCCGGCAAGTACAAGTGCGGCCACGCCAACAAGAGCCACATCCTCACCAAGAAGGCGACCAAGCGGAAGCGCAACCTGCGGCAGACGAACCATGTTCGCGCCGAGGACGCCGGCCGTCTGGACCGCATGCTTCCGTATTTGTGAGGAGACTGAAAAATGGCACGAGTTAAGCGTGGTGTTACGGCGCGTCGCCGTCACAAGAAAATCCTGAAGCAGGCCAAGGGCTACTACAACGCCCGCCGCAAGGTCTTCCGCGTCGCCAAGCAGGCGGTGACGAAGGCCCTGCAGTACGCCTACATCGGTCGTAAGCAGAAGAAGCGCAATTTCCGTTCGCTGTGGATCACCCGCATCAACGCGGCGGCCCGCATCAACGGCCTGAGCTACAGCCGTTTCATCAACGGCCTGCTGAAGGCCGGCATCACCCTCGACCGTAAGGTGCTGGCGGACATCGCCGTGCACGACGCGAAGGGTTTTGCGGCGCTGGCGGAAAAGGCGAAGAGCGCGCTCGCGGCTTAAGGCGGATCCCTCCGCAAGAGCCCGCACCTGCGCGTGCGGACTTTTCACGGGGAACCTAAGGCATGGGGAAGGGCGCAAGTCCTTCCCCATTGTCGTTTCTGGGCCCGGCGAACCGGGCGGTTCGAGGAGCGGGCGATGAAGGGATGCGCAGGACGCGGTCTGCGGACGCTGGCGTTGCTGGGGTGGGCGTGGGGTGCGATGGCGGCGTCGGCGCGGGAGACCGGTGCGGGCGAGACCGCGACACTGGAGCGCTACGCCGCGGTGATGCTCGCCAGGGGCCGCAACGAGCAGTGCAAGGTGCTGGACGAATCGCGCACCGGCCAGTTCGACGACGACGTCATGGCGATCACCAAGCAGTTGCAGAAGCGGGTTCCGGCCCAGCGACTGCTCGGCGTGGTGCTCAACGCGACGGTCGCGACCGAAGCTCCGGAATCGGCGGCGGGCTGCGACGAGGCGACCAGACGATCGGTCGAAGCGGGCAGCGAAGAGGCGAGGGCCTGGGCGGAACAGCTTCGCCGGGGCCGATCGCGAGGCAATTCAACGCAAGGCAAGTGAAAGGAAACCTGAGCACATGGCGCAGATCGAGCAACTGACGCAGCACGCGCTGGCCGACATCGCGGCGGCCGATTCTCCCGACGCCATCGAAGCGCTGCGCGTGGCCCTGCTCGGCAAGTCCGGCAGCGTCACCGCCCAGCTCAAGCAGCTCGGCGCGCTGCCGGCCGAGGAGCGCAAGGCCGCCGGCGAGGCGATCAACAAGGCCCGCGACGCGCTGACCGAAGCGCTGGCTCAGCGCAAGAGCGCCCTCGACGCTGCCGCGCTGGACGCGCGCCTGGCCGCCGAAACCATCGACGTGACCCTGCCCGGCATCGACGCGGAGCGCGGCGGCCTGCACCCGGTCAGCCGGACCATGGAACGCATGGCCGACATCTTCGGCCGGCTCGGCTTCGAACTGGCCGACGGCCCGGAGATCGAGGACGACTGGCACAACTTCGAAGCGCTGAACTTCCCCCCGCACCACCCGGCGCGGGCGATGCACGACACCTTCTACTTCGCGCCCGACGGCGCCGGCGTGGCGCGCCTGCTGCGCACCCACACCTCGGGCATGCAAGTGCGCTACATGCTGCAGAACAAGCCGCCGCTGCGCATGATCGCGCTGGGCAAGGTGTACCGCAGCGACAGCGACCAGACCCACACGCCGATGTTCCACCAGTGCGAAGGCCTGCTGATCGACGAGCATTCCAGCTTCGCCGACCTCAAGGGCACCCTGGCCGAATTCGTGCGCGCCTTCTTCGAGCGCGATTTCGAGATGCGCTTCCGCCCCAGCTACTTCCCCTTCACCGAACCCTCGGCCGAAGTCGACATCGCCTGGCAGCAGGCCGACGGCAGCACCCGCTGGCTGGAAGTGCTGGGCTGCGGCATGGTCCATCCGAACGTGCTGCGCAATGTCGGCATCGACCCGGAGCGTTACACCGGCTATGCCTTCGGCATGGGCGTGGAGCGCCTGACCATGCTGCGCTACGGCGTCGACGACCTGCGCAGCTTCTTCGAGAACGACGTGCGGTTCCTCAGGCAGTTCGCCTGAGGCGGGGAGTCGGGATTGGGGATTCGGGATTCGCACAGCGGATCCGTCCCTTTCCCGAGTCCTGCTCTGCAAATCCCGAATCCCGAATCCCAAATCCCGGCTCCCCATGAAATTCAGCGAAAACTGGCTGCGCCAGCACGTCCCGACCTCCGTTTCGCGCGAGCAGCTCGTCGCGACGCTGACAGCGATCGGGCTGGAAGTCGAAGAAGTCGTCGCGCTCGGCGAGTCCCTGCAGGGCGTGGTCGTGGCGCGTATCGTTTCCGCCGAGCGGCACCCCGAGGCCGACCGCCTGCAGATCTGCCAGGTCGAGACCGGGCAAGGCACGGTGCAGATCGTCTGCGGCGCGCCGAACGCGCGCGCCGGGCTGATCGCGCCGCTGGCCACGGTCGGCGCGCAGTTGCCGGGCGGAATCGCGATCAAGGCGGCCAAGCTGCGCGGGGTCGAGTCCTTCGGCATGTTGTGTTCGGCCAAGGAACTGGGCGTCGACCCGGATGCCTCCGGCCTGCTCGAACTGCCGGCCGACGCGCCGGTCGGCACGCCGCTGGCGCAGTACCTGGGCCTGCCGGACGCCAGCATCGAAATCAAGCTGACCCCTAACCGCGCCGACTGCTTCAGCGTGCGCGGCATCGCCTACGACGTCGCCGCCGCCACCGGCGCCAGCGTCGCGGCGTTGGACATCGCCGCGGTGCCGGCCGTCAGCGCCGAGACCCTGGCGGTCGAGCTCGATGCCGGCGCCGATGCGCCGCGCTACTGCGGCCGGGTCATCGAAGGCGTCGACGCGAGCGCGCCGACCCCGGTATGGATGGCCGAACGCCTGCGCCGCAGCGGCGTGCGTCCGGTCTCGCTGCTGGTCGACGTCACCCAGTACGTGATGCTCGAGATCGGTCAGCCCATGCACGCCTTCGACCGCGACACCTTGCAGGGCCCGGTCGGCGTGCGCCGTGCCCGCGCCGCCGAGGCGACCAAGTTGCTCAACGGCCAGGACGTGACGCTGGACGAACAGTTCCTGGCGATCGTCGACGGCCGCGGCGCCGCGCAGCGGGTGGTCGCGCTCGGCGGCATCATGGGCGGCTACGACACCCGCGTCACCGACGCCACCCGCAACGTGTTCCTCGAGGCCGCGCACTTCGCCCCGGCGGCGATCATCGGCCGCGGCCGCAAGCTCGGCCTGCACACCGACGCCGGCCATCGCTTCGAGCGCGGCGTCGATCCGGAACTGCCGCGCACCGCGGTCGAGTACGCGACCCGGCTGATCCTCGACATCGCCGGCGGCGTGCCCGGCCCGGTGGTCGAATCGGCCCTGCCGGACCACCTGCCGCAGCCGCATCCGGTCGCGCTGCGCCGCGCCCGCCTGGCGCGAGTGTTGGGGCTGACCGTCGCCGACGCCGAGGTCGAACGCATCCTCGGCGCGCTCGGCCTCAAGCTCGAGCGCAGCGAGGACGGCTGGCGGGTGACTCCGCCGAGCCGCCGCTTCGACATCGCGATCGAAGAGGGCCTGATCGAAGAGATCGCCCGCATCCACGGTTACGACAAGATCCCGACCACCTTGCCGGGCGGCGCCGCGCGCCTGATCGCGCCCAGCGAGGGCCGGGTCGACACGGTCACTGTGCGCCGCCAACTGGCCGCGCGCGACTGCCTGGAGGCGATCAACTACGCCTTCGTCGACGCCGCCTGGCTGAGCCTGTGGCAGGCCGAGGCCGGCGCGGTGCCGCTGGCCAACCCGCTCAGCGCCGAGCTCGGGGTGATGCGCACCTCGCTGCTGCCCGGCCTGGTCGCCGCGCTGGCGCGCAATGCCGCGCGCCAGCAGGGGCGGGTGCGGCTGTTCGAACTCGGCAACGTGTTCCATGCCGGCGACGCTGCGGCGGCGCCGGTCGAGACCCAGCGCGTCGCCGTCGCGGTCTGCGGCACCGCCAGCGCCGAGCAGTGGGCGGTGCCGGCGCGCGCGGTCGGTTTCCACGACCTGCGCGGCGACCTGGACAGCCTGGCTGCCTGCGCCGGCGCGAGCCTGGAGTACCGTCCGAGCCGGCCGGCCTGGGCCCACCCGGGCCGCTCGGCCGACGTGTGGCGGGTCGACGGCGGCCAAGAGCGCCGCCTGGGCTGGATCGGCCAGCTGCACCCGCGCCTGCAGCGTGCCCTGGACCTGGACCAGGACGTGATCGCGTTCGAGCTCGACCTGGCCCCGCTGAGCGAGCGCGCCCTGCCGCGCGCCGGCGGCCTGTCGCGCTTCCCCTCGGTGCGCCGCGACCGCGCGTTCATCGTCGCCGACAGCGTCTCCTGGGGCGCTGTTCAGGCGACCGTGCGGGCGGCCGCCGGCCCCAGCCTGCGGGAATTGGTCCTGTTCGACCGTTACCAGGGCAAGGGTGTGGAAACCGGATTCAAGAGTCTCGCTATGGGCTTGATTCTGCAGGATGAATCGCGCACCCTGACCGATCGGGAGGTCGATGCGGTGGTGGCCGAAGTCACTGCGGCGGTCGAGCGCGAACACGGCGCGAAGCTGCGCGCCTGAGCGATTGGATCGGCGTCCCGCCCCGGGCGTTGCGCAGAGGACACAATGGCACTTACCAAAGCGGAAATGGCGGAGCGGTTGTTCGACGAAGTCGGACTGAACAAGCGCGAGGCCAAGGAATTCGTCGACGCGTTCTTCGACGCGTTGCGCGAAGCGCTGGAGCAGGGCCGCCAGGTCAAACTGTCGGGCTTCGGCAATTTCGATCTGCGTCGCAAAAACCAGCGGCCGGGGCGCAACCCGAAGACCGGCGAAGAGATCCCGATTTCGGCGCGGACGGTGGTGACCTTCCGTCCGGGCCAGAAGCTGAAGGAACGCGTCGAAGCGTACAGCGGAGGGGAGCATGCTTGATCCGGGCAGCAATCGCGAACTGCCGCCGATTCCGGCGAAGCGCTACTTCACCATCGGCGAGGTCAGCGAGCTGTGCGACGTCAAGCCGCATGTACTGCGTTACTGGGAAACCGAATTCCCCACCCTCAACCCGGTCAAGCGTCGCGGCAACCGCCGCTACTACCAGCGCCACGAAGTGCTGATGGTGCGGCAGATTCGCGGCCTGCTGTACGAACAGGGCTACACCATCGGCGGCGCGCGCCTGCGCCTGGAAGGCGAGGCGGCCAAGGATGAGTCGGCGCTGAGCTCGCAGATCGTCAAGCAGGTGCGGATGGAGCTGGAAGAGGTGCTGCAGCTGCTGCGGCGCTGAAGCGCCGGGAATCGGGATTTGGGATTTGGGATTGGCAGAGCGGGGCCGTGGCGCTTCGACTCATCCCGAATCCCCAATCCCACCGCTTTACGGCTATACTTGCCGCCCCGCTCGCCACGAGCGGTACATCGCAACACACGTCGGGGCGTAGCGCAGCCTGGTAGCGCATCTGCCTGGGGGGCAGAGGGTCGTCGGTTCGAATCCGGCCGTCCCGACCATTCGATGTTGCGGAACACAGGGGCCATGCCAGTCGCTCGAAAATGAGCCGGCTCCGCGCAGGCGGGTCTGATCCTGAAGCGGCGGCGTCGCGCCCCGGAGCCTCGCCGTAATCTTTCCTGTCTTCTTCGTACGGCCTCGCGCGTGTATCGCCGGAGCCTGGGTGCCGCGTGGCGCCCCGGGGAAATCAGAGCGGCCCCCGCGCTCAAGCTCCGCACGATTCGCGCACGATCAGTTCGACCGGCAGGCGTTCGGAATGGGGCTTTTTGCCTTCATGGGCCAACAAGGCCTTCGCGACCAGCAATCGGCCCGCTTTGACCGGGTCCTGCCGGAGGGTGGTGAGCGAAGGGTGGGTATAGGCGGAAATTTCGATGTCGTCGTAGCCGACCACGGCGACGTCGTCCGGCACGCGCAGGCCGTGTTTGGCCAGTGAGCGCATGGCGCCGATGGCCAGCATGTCGCTGGCTGCGACGATCCCGTCCAGCGCAGTGCCGCGCTGGAGCAGGGTGTCGACGGCCTCGGCGGCGACATCGGGGCGCAGGCTGGAGCGCAGGTGCAGATCGGGAATCGGCTTGAGCGAAGCGCGCTCCAGGGCGGCCAGGTAGCCCTGGTGGCGTTGGCTCAGCTCCATGGTCTGCAGGCCGCCCAGGAAGGCGATGCGTCTTCTGCCCAGGCGCAACAGGTGCTCGGTGGCGCGCTGGCCGCCTCTGAGGTTGTCCGAGCCGACGCAGCAATAGGACTGATCCTCCAGTTCGGCGCCCCAGACCACGAACGGGAATCCGTCGCGCGCCAGCTGGTTCAGCATCGGGTGCAGTTGCTGCTGGCCAAGAACGATCATCACTTCCGAACCGTTGGACTCGAGCAGTTCGTTGAATGAGCGGGCATCGGCCGGCACGGAGTGACTGACCGAGAAGTCCAGGCCGCGTTCGCGCATCGCCTTGGCGATGCCGCCCAGCAGGCCGAGGCTGAAAGGATTGATCGGTTCGGTCGGCAGTTCGTTCGATGGCGCCATGACCACCTTGAGCGGGGCCGCGCCGGGGCGGGGCATCGCGCGCGACCGGCGTCGGCCCGGCGTGTTGTAGCGGGCGTTCTCGGCCAGGCCGAGGATCAACTGGCGGGTGTCGGCATTGACCCGCGCGCCGCCGTTCAGGGCCCGCGATACCGTGGAAATCGACACGCCCGCCTGCTTGGCGATGTCTTCGAGCCGAAGTTTCCTTTGCCGCTGCTTCGCGTCGTCTGGCTGGGTCAAGGCAGGGACCTCCGAAGCGAGGGCGCCGGTGCGGGGCGATGACGAGCGTTCGGCGGCGTTGCCCGCCACCGCCGGCCGATGCGTCCGAAATCCCAGGCGCAGGCGTCACCGGCCGGCCGAATGTGTGCGTTTCCCCTAGCCGCTTCGCCGTTGCCGAAGCGCCGGCACCGCCGGTTCGCGCAAGTTCGTTGTGCGGACGCAGCAATACCCGTCGGTACCTCCGGGCATCGAACAGGGCCCGCAGCCATCGCAGGCGAGGGCATCGTCCGCCACCGACGGGGCGACTGTCGTTGCGGGTCGGACGCTGCCGGGCGACAGCATCGGGCGGATGCGCAGTGCCCGCCGGGACCTGCGAGACGAGTGTTGCCTTGCTCCAAGCGATTGATCGGGCTGGGGAAGCGCTGATGCACGCCGAGGCTCCTGCAACGTCTGGTCGGGGGCGAAGTGCGAGGGAAGTCGGGTCGAGTCTGGACTGTTTCCGATGCAATTGCATGGAGTTTGCAGGGTGTGGCAGCCGTTGCAACAAATGTGACAACAGTTTGAGCAAATTATCATGCAAAAACACACTAATTTGCAGCAATTGCAAATCACAAATCAGCTGGCCTAGTGTCCGCCGCCGGGAGCGCTGCCCTGTCGGCAGCAGGAGGCAACACCGATGAGCGAGACACCGAAGCGTGCGCCACTGACGTCCGCCTGCCTGTTGGTCATCGCATTGATGAGCCAACGGGCCAACGCCCAAGCGCCGTCCGCCGGCTCCATCGCGCCGCCGGCGCCCGAGCCGGCTCCGACTCAGGAAGTGACCGATCTCGACCGGATCCAGGTAGTCGGCATCCGCGGCAGTCTGGAGCGCTCTTCGGACCGCAAGCGCGACGAAAAATCGATCACCGACACCATCAGCGCCGAGGACGTCGGCAAGTTTCCCGACGCCAACATCGCGGACGCGCTGCAGCGCGTGACCGGCGTGCAGATCGGGCGAACCACCGGCGGCGAAGGACGGTTTGTCTCGATTCGCGGTCTGAACAGCCAGTTCAATCTGACGACGTTCAACGGCCGCGTGCTCGCTACCGACAACGCCGGGCGGGATTTCAGCTTCGACGTGATGCCCGCGGAAGTCCTGAATCGGGTCACGGTGTACAAGTCGCCCACCGCATCGCAACCGGACGGCAGCATCGGCGGCCTGGTCGAATTGTCGACCTTCGATCCCTTGTCGCGGCCCGGCCGGCACTTCAGCGGCTCGGTCAGCGCCCTCCACGACGATGCTTCGTCGTCGACCACGCCGCGGCTGGGCTTCATCGGCAGCGATACCTTCCGGGACAACACCGTCGGCGTGTTCGGCGGGTTGTACTACTACAAGCGCAAGTGGCGTTCCGATACGTTCGAAAGCTTCGCGCGCAGCACCGAGACCACCGACGCCAACGGCGACGGCGTCCGCAGCGATCCGGCCGACGGTCGCGGCGCCTTCCCCGGCATCATCTCCTATCAGGTCAAGACCGGCGACCGCGAGCGGCTGAGCTGGGTGGGCGGATTGACCTGGCGGCCGAACGACCGCCTGAAGACCACGCTGGACGCGTTTTATTCGCGCTACGAGACGCCCGAGACCAACTACTCGTACAACGTCAACTTCTACAGCAACGACGGCTGGGGGCGCTTCGCCAACGCGACCCTGGCGCCGTGGAACGGCGGGGGCGTCAACCGCCACTTGATCACGTCCTTCGATCTGGACGATACGCCGCTCGAAATCGGTACCGACAGCAAAGAGCGCAGCGTCGATCTGTACCAGGTCGGCTGGAATACCCGGTTCCAAGCGACCGACAAGCTCGCGGCCACGTTCGACCTCGCCTATTCGGTCGCGGACCGGCCGAACTCAGGCAAGGACTACTTCACGGTCGCCGGGGTCAATGGCGGCCGTTATCGCTACCAGGCGGCCAGCCCGGTGCCGAGCGTCAGCTGCGTCTTGCCGGACGGCCGCAGCTGCCTGGACGTGAGCAACGACGAAATCGGCCTGCATTTCATGGAGCAGAAGGGCGAGTCGACTCGCGACGAAGCCATTTCGGCGCGCGCGGACTTCGACTACGTGACCTACCTGGGCGACGTCATGGCGACGCTGGAGGGCGGGTTGTTCTACGCCAATCGGGAAAAGGACAAGAAATTCTTCGCGTCCCCCAGCGGTTGCGGCTACTGCGGCTTCGGCGACACGCTGGGAGAGGCCGGCGTGCGCGCGACGACGGCCTTTCCCGACGGCGGATATCGCGCGGGCCTGGTCGGCGGCCGCAATCGCTGGCCGGCGCTGGACGCCGCGGCCCTGTTCCAGGCGGCGGTCAAGCTGCGCGGACAGGAATACTTCGATTCGACTATCGCCGCCAAGTTGCGCGAACGCGCTTCGTCGTTGATCGAGGAGGATCAGTACGGCGGCTATGTGCAGGCGAATTTCAGCGGCGACCGCTGGGACGGCAATGTCGGCCTGCGCTACGTCCGCACCGACATGACCTCCAAGGGGCACAGCCAGGAGCTGTTGGCCCTGGAACCGATTCCGAACAGCACCAACTACCGGCCGACCTTCTCCGACGTGCATCCGGTCAGCGTCGATCACAACTACGACGATTGGCTGCCGTCGGCCAATTTCACTTATCGATTCAACGACAACCTGCAACTGCGCGCGGCCGCGTCGCGGGCGATTACCCGGCCGACGTTCACCCAACTCGGCGTGGACGTGAACTACGAGATCAACAGCTATCCGCCCCGGGTCACCCGGAACGGCAACCCGGAGTTGGAGGCGATCCGTTCCGATGCGTTCGATCTGTCGCTGGAGTGGTATGGCGACGAGGGCGCGGCCGCGTCGGTGGCCCTGTTCCACAAGCGGATCGACGGCTTCGTCACCATGGGGCTGTTCCCGGAAACGATCCTGGGCCAGACTTTCCAGGTGACCGCGCCGCTGAACGGAGATACCGCCCAGTTGACCGGGCTGGAGGCGGCCTACCAGTACATGCACTCCAGCGGTTTCGGCGGTCAGATCAATTACACCTATGTGGACAGCACCGCCGACGTCACCGTCAACGGCGTGCGCAAGACCACGACGCTGGACGGCGTGTCCAGGAATACGCTCAACCTGCAGGCGATCTACGAAAAAGGGCCGATCGCCGCGCGCCTGTCCTATTCGTATCGGGACAAGTACGTTTCCTGCGCGGTCTGCGGCCCCGTCAACACGCCGGCCACCACGGCCGCTTCGGGATTCCTGGACCTCAGCGCAAGCTACGCCTTCAACGACAAGGTCACCGGCTTCTTGCAGGTCTACAACTTGACCGAGGAAGTGCAGCATACCTACGCCTTGGACGAACGTTTCACCACCTTCTACGAACCGTTCGCCCGCCGTTTCGAACTCGGGGTTCGGGTGAGCTTCTGATCGATTCACGGAGCCGACATCAGATGAAATTCCTGTCTTGCAAGTGCGTGCATGGCCGAACGGCGGGGAACTCGCTGTTTTTGTTGCTGTTCGCGATGGCGGTGCAACCGGCGAGCGCGCGCGCGGAAGCGGCGGCGAAGATCGAATCGCCCGACGGCAGCCTGCAGGTGAGCGTGACGGTCGACGAGGATCGGCTGCACTACCGCGTCGATCGCCGCGGAAAACCGATCCTGGACGAATCGCGTTTGGGCATGCTGCTGGGCAGCGGTCGCCTGGAGCGGAACCTGGCGCTGGTGTCGAAGAGCACCCGCCGGCACGACGATACCTGGGAGCAGCCGTGGGGCGAACGACAGTTCGTCCGCGACCGGTACAACGAGCTGAGGCTGACGATCGGCGAGACGATCGGAGCGAAGCGCCGGTTCGACGTGGTGTTCCGGGTATATGAGGACGGACTCGGGTTCCGCTACGAGTTTCCGGAATCCGCACAGGCGCCGGTCGTGATCGATGAAGAGCTCACCGAGTTCAATCTCGCCGCCGATGCGACGGCCTGGTGGATACCGGCCGGAGAATGGAATCGCGAGGAGTACCTCTACCATCGCACGCCCATCGAGCAGGTCGGCTTCGCGCAAACGCCGATCACCATGAAACTGGCCGACGGTACCCATGTCTCGATTCACGAGGCAGCCCTGGTCGACTATTCGGGCATGAATCTGGTTCGCGTCGATGGGCGAAAATTGCGCAGCGCGCTGACGCCGGGCTCGGGCCAGGCCGGAAAGGTCGTGCGGCAAGCTCCGTTCCATACGCCGTGGCGGACGCTGCAAGTGGCCGACGACGCCGGCGGCCTGGTCGATTCCAGCCTGATCCTCAATCTCAACGAGCCCAACCGGATCGGCGATGTGTCGTGGTTCAAGCCGATGAAGTACGCAGGCGTCTGGTGGGAAATGCACCTGGACACCAAGACCTGGGGCTCGGGTCCTCGCCACGGAGCGAACAACGAGAACGTGATGCGCCATATCGATTTCGCGGCGCGCAACGGCTTCGGTGGCGTGCTGGTGGAGGGGTGGAACGTCGGCTGGGACGGGCATTGGTTCGGCGACGGAGGCGAGTTCGATTTCACCCGTTCCTATCCCGACTTCGATCTGGACAAGCTGGCCGGCTATGCCCAGGCCAAGGGAGTGCAGTTGATCGGCCATCACGAAACGGCCGGCAACGCAGCGCGTTACGAATCCCAGTTGGACGCGGCGATGGACCTGTATCGACGCGTGGGGGTGCATGCGGTCAAGACCGGCTACGTCGCGGATGCGGGAGGCGCCAGGGTGCGCGGCGACGACGGTCGGGTTCGTTTCGCCTGGCACGAAAGCCAGGCGATGGCGCGCCACCATCTGAAGGTGGTGGCCGCGGCGGCCGAGCGCGGCATCGCCATCAATGCACATGAGCCGATCAAGAGCACCGGCCTGCGGCGCACCTATCCGAACTGGATATCCAACGAAGGCGCGCGCGGCATGGAATACAACGCCTGGGGACGTCCGCCCAATCCACCCGAGCACGAGGCCAATCTGGTGTTTACCCGTCTGCTGGCCGGGCCGATGGACTTCACGCCGGGTATCTTGAGCCTGACCGGCGCCAAAGGCAGGCCGATCCAAAGCACCCTGGCCAAGCAGCTTGCCTTGTATGTGGTGATCTACAGTCCGATTCAGATGGTGCCCGACCTGCCGGAGAACTACGAGCGCTATCCGGAAGCGTTCCAGTTCATCAAGGATGTGGCGGTGGATTGGTCCGACAGCAAGGTGATCAACGGCGAGGTCGGCGATTACGTCACCGTCGTCCGCAAGGCGCGCGGCGGCGAGGACTGGTTCCTCGGCAGCGTTTCCGACGAGCACGCGCGCAATCTGGCCGTGCCATTGGGCTTTCTCGACCCGGACCGGACCTATCGCGCGGAAATCTACCGCGACGGCGAGGGCGCCGACTGGCAGGGCGATCGCTTCGCCTTCGCCCGCGATACCCGCGAGGTGCGGCGCGGCGACGTGTTGACGCTGCGGCTCGCGCCGGGCGGCGGGCAGGCGATCCGCTTCGTCCCGGTCGGGCGCCGATGACGTCGGCGAGCCTGCTTTTGGCGGATATCGGCGGCACGAATGCGCGATTCGCCTTGTCCGCCCCGGAGTCGGTGCAGGCCTATCGGGACGACAGCGTGCGCGAGTACGCCGTGGCCGACTTTCCCTCGCTGGAGCATGCGGCCCGGCATTTTCTCGCGCAGGCGGGCGCGCACGCCGGCGCGGGCGTGTTCGCCGTGGCGGGGCGGGTGGATCGGGATGAAGCGCGGATCACCAATCACCCCTGGGTGATCTCGGCGGAACGGGCCCGCGCCGCGCTGGGGCTCGAACGCCTGGAACTGATCAACGACTTCACCGCGCAGGCGATGGCGATCCGGCTGTACGGCGCGGAGGATGTCAGCGCGATCGGTGCGGCGGGGTGGAGCGCCGTCCATTCGCGTCAGAGCGGGGACTACGCCGTCATCGGGCCGGGCACGGGCCTGGGCGTCGGCGGTCTGAGCATGCGCGACGGACAATGCCGCGCCTTGCAGAGCGAGGGCGGTCACGCAGGATTCGCCCCGTGCAATGCCGAGGAAGCGCGCATTCTCGAACAGTTGTCGGTCGAATTCGGCCGGGTGTCGAACGAGCGCCTGTTGTCGGGGCCGGGACTGGTCAATATCCATCGTGCGTTGAGTCGGATGGAGCGGGCAGATCCGGAACCGTTGCGACCGTCCGACATCACGGCGATGGCGGCGGACGGCGACCCCCGCTGCCGACGGGCGATCGAGGTGTTCTGTGCGGTTTTCGGTGCGGTCGCCGGCGACCTGGTGCTGACCTTGGGAGCCTGGGACGGCGTCTTCCTCGCCGGGGGCTTGGTGCCGAGATTGCTGCCGGCCTTCCGCGGCTCCGGCTTTCGGCAGCGCTTCGAGCACAAGGGGCGGTTTTCCGCGGCAATGGCGAACGTGCCCGTCCTGGCGGTCATGCATCCGCACGCCGGTCTGCTCGGCGCCGCGAGCTATGCGCGCCATGAGGCGTAGCCGGAGGCCGCGGCCGCGACGATGCAGGGATCGGCGCCAGCGGGGGAGCGGCTTACGTTTTGTCGGTTCGGCGCGATAATCGATCGCGTCGCGATTGGCCGACGCTGTCCGGTTAGAGGGACGCCATGCCTGTGGCTTATCTCCGCAGTCTCACCGGGCGCGCGCGCCACCCCGGTGCCGACCGTCAACTGGCGGGTTATCTGGCCTTCGTTGCCGGTGCGGTGAATGCGGGAGGATTTTTGGCCGTCCAGCAATACACCTCGCACATGACCGGGATCGTGTCGGGCATGGCCGATAATCTCGCCTTGGGCCGGTTGGCGTTGGTGGCGAGCGGCTTGGCCGCGGTGCTGGCCTTTCTCGCCGGGGCCGCCTGCTCGGCGATGTTGATCCACTGGGGACGCCGACGCGGCCTGCATAGCGAGTACGCCTTGCCGTTGATGGGCGAGGCGGGGCTGTTGCTGGCCTTCGGCGTGGCCGGCAGCCGCTTGCACGCCACGCAATGGGTGTTCGTTTCGGCGACCGCGACCCTGCTGTGTTTCGTGATGGGGCTGCAGAACGCGATGATCACCAAGCTATCGCGCGCGGAAATCCGCACCACCCACGTCACCGGTCTCATCACCGATCTGGGCATCGAGTTGGGCAAATCCGCCTACTGGAACCGGCGCGAAGCGACGCCGCCGGTGCGCGCCGACCGGCGCCGCTTGTGGCTGCTGGCGCGGTTGGTCGGATTGTTCTTCGCAGGCGGCGTGCTGGGTGCGCTGGGCTTCGCCCACCTCGGGTTCGCCGCGACCGTGCCGCTGGCGGCGCTGCTGTGTCTGCTGGCGTTGGTGCCGGTGCTGGACGACCTGCGCACGCGTTTCTGAGCCGGCGAGCCGGCGAGCCGGGGCCGGGTCCCGGGGCCGGGTCCCGGGTCGCGCGCCGAGTCCGGCACGGCCTTCGGCCTCCCATCGCTGCCCATCGGCGCGCCGTAGAGCCGCGCCGAGCGGTGGCTCGTGCTTGAGAAAGGGCGGGTGCCGACCGCATCCAGGGTCGCAGGGCCGGCACTTGCCAAATATTGAACGTCGTACAAATATATTCGAAGTTCAATATTTGGCCGATCCATGAACGCCTCTCTCCCAGCGCCCGATCCGGGCCGACGCGAACGCAAGCGCCAGCAGACCCTCGACCACCTGGCCGCCACTGCGTTCGGCCTGTTCGAACGCGAGGGCTATGAGGCGGTGACGATGGAGCAGATCGCCGTCGCGGCCGACGTGGCCAAGGGCACGCTCTACAACCATTTCCCGGTCAAGGAGGCGCTGCTGGCGCATCAGTTCCATGGCGAACTGGCGCAGGCCATGGAGGGGCTGGCGGCGAGCCTGGCCGAGCCGGACGACTTCGCCCGCCGGCTGGCGCGCTGGCTGCAGGCTTCGGTGCCTTGGTACGAGCGCCGCCGGGCGTATCTGTCGCCGTACCTGCGTTACCGCTTCCTGGCCGTCGAGGCCGCCTCGCGGCGGCGCGATGGCGAAGAGCGCAGCGGTCTGGAGCGGTTGTTCCGCGCCCTGATCCTGGCAGGACAGGCGAGCGGCGAGTTGCGCCGCGACCTGCCCGCCGAGCATTTCGCCGACCTGCTCCAGCACTTGTACCTCGGCGCGCTGATGCGCTGGCTGGCGGCGCCGGCCGACGGCGCGGCGCCACCCGCCTTGCAGGACGAATTCGGCGCGATCGTCGAGCTGTTCGTGGATGGCGCGGCGCAGCCTGTGCAGACGCGCGCATGAACGCGCCTGCCGCCGTGCTGGACTGGAGCGAGGCGGCCGCGGCCGGAGCGGCCGTGGCCGGCGGCAAGGGCTGGCAGCTCGGGCGCATGGCCCGGCTGGGCATCGCGGTGCCCTCCGGCTTCGTGATCGCCGCCGCGGCCAGCCGCGATCGTGCGTCGGGCGATCCCGTCGATGCGGCGTTGCGCGCGCGGCTGGCCGAGGAACTGGCCCGGCGCGGCTGGCTCGAGCGCGCGCTGGCGGTGCGCTCCTCGGCGCCCCAGGAGGATTCGACGCAGGCTTCGTTTGCCGGTATCCACCGATCCTGCCTCAACGTGCTTGGCCTGGACGCGTTGGCGCGGGCCGTGGCCGAGGTCTGGGATTCGGCTCGCACGCCGGCCGCGCGCGCTTACCGCGAGCGTTTCGGCCTCGACGGCGAAGACACGGCGATGGCGGTGGTGGTCATGCCGCTGCTGCCGGCGCTGGCCTCGGGCGTGGTCTTCACCCGCGACCCGCGTTCGGGGCGCGAGGACCGCGTTGCGGTCAACGCGCATTGGGGCCTGGGCGAGGCCCTGGTCGGCGGCCAGGCCGACGTCGACGAGTACCTGCTGCACTACGATCGCATCGAGCAACGTGTCTCGCCGCTGCAGCGGCGGATCGGCGCCAAGCGCCACTACACCCGCGCCCGCGCCGAAGGCGGCACCGAACTGGCCGACACGCCCGCCGAGCAGGGCGCGCAGGCGGTGCTGACGCCCGAGCAATCGCAACAGGTCGCGTCCCTGGCCATGGACGCGGCGCGCGCGCTCGACTTCGCCCGGCCGCACTACGATGTGGAGTGGGTCTGGGACGGCGCGCGGGTGTGGATCGTACAGGCGCGGCCGATCACCGCCGGCGCGCGCCACACCTATCCCGCGTTGCGCACGCAAGCGGCGCTGTGGACTCGCGGCAACACCCGCGAAATCCTGCCCGAGCCGCTGTCGGCGATGGACTGGTCGATCTATGCCGTGGCCGCCGACCGCATGCTCACCGCCGGCTACGAACTCGGCGGTTACCCCGTGCTGGATGGCGTGCCGCATGCGGGGCTGCATCACGGGCGGGTCTATCTGGAGGCCTCGCTGATCCAGTGGGAAGGCTACGACGCTTACGGCATCGCGCCGGCGGCGATCAACGCCTTGATCGGCGGCCGCCTGCCCGAGATCGCCGTGCCGGCGCCGGGCTGGCGCGACCGTCTGCGCCGGGGCGCTCGCCTGTTGAGATATCTGCGCCGTTCCGCGGCGCGCCGCCGCCGCGCCGGGCGCGATGTCGCCGCCGCGCTGGCCTGCGCGAAACGGTGGCGCGAGCAAGACCTGAGCCAGGGCGATCGCGCCTTGGCCCAGCGTCTGCGCGAGCACACCGAGCAGGTGCGCCGGGCCGACGAATTGTTCTTCCTGCAGGGCTCGGCCGGCGGCAGCCTCGCTGGTCTGGTCGACTTGATCGAGAAGTACTGCCCGGGCGAAGGGCAGGCCTTGGCGGCGGCCTTGCTGGCCGGCGGCGAGCCGAGCACGACCGCGCGCCAGGGCTACGAGTTGATGGCGCTGGCGGCGACCGCCGCGGCCGAGCCGACCGTGCTGGCCTGGCTGCGCAACGGCAGGCGGGACGATGCGGCCTGGCGCGAAGCCTTGCCGCAGGACAGCGCGTTCCGCAGCGAATTCGCGGCGTTTCTCGATCGCTACGGCCATCGCGCGGTCGCCGAGAGTTATCTGCGTCGTGCGCGTTGGCGTGAGCAGCCGCGGTATCTGTTCGAACAGATCCTGGCCCTGCTCGGCAGCGATGCCGAAGCGCTGCGCCGGCGCCAGCGCGAGGCCGGCGCGTCGGCGCGGCAACGCCTGCGCGGGCGCTTGCCGGCCTGGCAACGGCCGGCGCTGAACTATCTTTTGCGTAGCGCCGCGCGCGACAGCAACCAGCGCGAGGCCGCGCGCAGCGCGTTGATGGCGTATTTCGAAGCGTTGCGCCGGTTGGCGCTGAAGTTGGGCGAGCGCGCCTGCGAGCGCGGCGCGCTGGAGCGGGCCGAGGACGCGTTCGAACTCGACGCCGAGGAATGGTGCGCGCTCGCCGATGGCCGGCTCGCACCGGCGCACGCGCGGATGCGGGCGCTGAGCCGGCGCGAGCTGCGTGGGCGGCAGGCGCGGCAGGCCGAACTCGAGCTGGTGGTCGAACACGGCAGCGCGCCTGTGTTGTCGCCCGAGCCGGTGTGCGTTGCGGCGGGCGAGGGCGATTGGAGCGGAACGCCGATCGGCGCCGGCCGCGCGCGCGGCCGCGCGCGGATCGTGCGCGACCCGCGCGAAGGCGCGGCGCTGGCGGCGGGCGAGATCCTGGTGGCGCCGAGCACCGACCCGGCGTGGACGCCGCTGTTCCTGCGCGCGGCGGCGTTGGTCATGGAGACCGGCGGCTATCTTTCGCACGGCGCGATCGTCGCGCGCGAATTCGGCATTCCGGCGGTGGCCAACCTGCCCGGCGTGTTGGCGGGCCTGGTCGACGGCGAGGAAATCGAGGTCGACGGCGACCGTGGCCTGGTGCGTCGGCTGCGCGCCTGAGCGCGCAGCCGCTCACGCGTGGGCGTCGTCGTTCAAGGGTCCTCGACCGTGTAGCCCTGGGCGCGCAGCTTGTCGAGCAGGCCGCCGCTTTCCAGCAGATCCGACACCGGCAGGGTGGCGAAGGTGCTGCGGTTCTCGGCCAGCGAATCCAATGCGCGTTCCAGCCAGGTCGCGGCGACGCGTTCGCGCAGGTCGGCGAAGCCCAGGCGATGGGCGACGCCGGTCGCGGCCAGTGCTTCCATGCAGGTGCGGTACTGGTCGCCCTGCGGCAGGCTGCGCAACGCGGCGATGTCGCCGATCGCCCAGGCGTTGCCGCGCGCGCGCATCGATTCCAGGTCGCCCTCGATCCGGCTCAGGGTCTTGGCGAAACACTCGCGATCGTCCAGCGCGCTGGCGCCGAATTCCTTCAGCGCCGCCTTGGGGTCGGCGATCTTGAGCGCGACCCGTGCCTCCAGCACCGGCACGCCGTGGCGCTTGGCGGCCTGGTCGACCACCGGCTTGACCACGCCCTTCAGGCTCATGCCCGAGCGCTCGATCGCCGCTTCGTAGAGTTCCTGCGCGGCGAAGATCGGCCGCCACTTCTCCACCCCGCCGTCGCGGCCGATGTAGCGCGCCTTCAGCGCCGACCAGCGTGCGTACAGGTCGGCCGGGACGACGTCCTGCAGGGTCTTGCCGTCGGGATTCTTGCGCGCCTTCAGCGCGGTCGGAATCAACATCATCGTGCGCAGCATGCCCAGGTCGGTATCGAAATTGACCGAGGGCGGAGCGATCACCGCCTGCGACTCGGCGATCGCCGCCTCGACGTCGCGCGACAGCCAGGTCATGTTCTTGGGCAACGGGCTGACCGTGCCGAGGATCCACAGCACGTGGCCGCCGCGCACCACTTTCCACATGCCGGGCCCGGGCTGTTCGCCGGTGACGACCAGGGTGTCCAGGTCGCGGATTGTGTCGGCCGCCGGCGCGGCCGTCTGCGCCGGGACGACGCTCGGGGCCAGGGCCAACAGCAGCAGGGCGAACAGGGAACGGCGCATGCGAAGCGCTCCGGGGGATGAGGGACGCGGCGAAAGCGGATCGTAGCCGGTCGCGGGCGCGACCGGTGTGGCGATCTGTAACCGGACCGGGCCGGCAAGATCGACTGCGTCCAGGAACGTACATCCGGGTCTCGCCGCCGCTGCTGCGGTTTGCAAATGAGAACTATTGCCAATTAGACTGAAGCCTCGCCCGCTCCGCATCGCCCAAACGTCACCCCGCCGCGATCGCCGTTATGGGCGCGGGTGGACGCCCTGCCCAGCGCCATGACCGACACCCTAGCCAATCCGGCCCCGCCGCGCGCGCGCAAGCCGCGCCCGGCCTTGTCCTGGCGCTACCGCGGCGCGGTCGCGGCGCGCGCTTTCGCGGCGATCGTCATCGGCTATTTTTTCGCTTACGCCAGCACCGCCTTGCTCAGCGTGGCCCTGCCGTTTCCGCGCGTCGACCGGGTGGTCGCGGCCAGCCTGCTGAGTTTCTTCGTCTGGTGCGGCGTGGCGATGTACGCCTTCGCCGCGCGCAGCGCCTGGCGCGCCTGCTGGGCGCCGGCGCTGGCGACGGCCGTGCTGTTGTGGGCGGCCAAGCTGTGCGGCGCCGCGGCCCTGTTCCCCGGCTCCGCCGTGCCGCCCACGTGAGGCCACCGAGATGAAAAACAGCTTCTCCCAGGCCATGGCCTGGCTGCACACCTGGGCCGGACTGCTGATCGGCTGGCTGTTGTTCGTGATCTTCGTCGGCGGCACCATCGCCTGTTTCGACAAGGAACTGACCTACTGGATGCAGCCTTCGCTGCACGGCCAGGAGCGCGCGCCGACCGCGCCGGCGCCCAGCCTGCAGGGCGCGGTCGAGCGATTGCAGAAGATCGCCAAGCCGCATCCGCACGCCTACTACGTGACCTTGCCCGGCGAGCGCAGCAAGACTCTGGACGCCGGCGTGTACTACGACGCCGGCGATCCGGACCTGATCAGCCTGGATCCGGTCACCGGCAAGAAGGTGCCGGAAACCGCCGGCGGCGAATTCTTCTTCACCTTGCACTTCAACCTGCATTCACCGACCTGGGGCATGTACATCGTCGGCCTGGCGGGCATGTTCATGCTGATCGCGATCCTGACCGGCATCGTGATCCATAAGCGCATCTTCAAGGATTTCTTCACCTTCCGGCCCCGGGCCGGCGGCCAGCGCGCCTGGCTCGACGGGCACAACCTCACCGGCGTGCTCGGCCTGCCGTTCCACCTGATGATCGCCTACACCGGCGTGGCGATCTTCGTCGCCAATTACATGCCGGCCGGGCTGTTCGCCGCCTACGAAGGCAACGCCGAGACGTTCTACGCCGAAGCCGCCGACAGCTACGAGCGCGCGGAAACCGGCAAGCCGCTGACGGCGATCTACCCGATCGACCGCCTGGTCGACGACGCGCGCCGGCGCCTGGGCCAGCCGCTCACCTGGGTCAGCGTGCATCATCCCGACGACACCAGCGCGACCATCTCCTTCGGCGGCGACCACAGCCGCGACGTGGCCTGGAATTTCGACCAGGTGTTCTACGACGCCAACGACGGCAAGCTGCTGCACGAGACCGGCGCCTTCGGGCCCGGCTACAAGACCTACACCTTCCTCGGCGGCATGCACATGGCGCAATGGGGCGGCAGTGCGTTGCGCTGGCTGTACTTCGTCATGGGCCTCGCCGGTTGCGTGATGATCGCCAGCGGCATGCAGGTCTGGGTCGGCAAGCGGGCGAAGAAGATCGCCGAGGCCGGTCGCTTGTCGGGCTATGGTCTGGTGCAGGCGTTGAACCTCGGCGTGGTCGGCGGCATGCCCTTGGCCAGCGCGGCGATGGTGATCGCCAACCGGATGATTCCGGCCGATGCGCTGGCGCGTTCGAAGGCCGAGATCAGCGTGTTCTGCGCGGTGTGGATCGCGGCGACGCTGTACGCGGCGATTCCGGCGGTGCACAAGCGCGGCTGGACGCAATTCTTCGCGCTCAACGCGGTCGCGTTCGCGCTGATTCCGCTGGTCAACTTCGCCACCGCGCCGCGCAGTCACCTGCTGGCGACGATCGGCCGCGGCGAATGGACGCTGGCGGCGGTCGACCTGACCGCGGTGGCGCTGGCGGCCGGGTTCGCGTTGCTGGCGCGCCACGGTCTGCTCAAGGCGCGCCGTCCGGCGCAGGCGGCGTCGCGGCGCGAACGCGTCGCCGAGCCGGCGTTGGCGGATCGCTGAGGAGCGCGCGCATGCTGTGGCTGGGATTGAGTCTGGGCGTGGCCGCGTGGTGCCTGCTGAGCCGGGGGCTGGAAAAACACCATCGTCAGGTATCGAGCGCGGCGTTCGTGCCCGCGCGTGCCCGCGTCCTGCGCGCGTCGGGTTGGGCGCTGCTGGCGCTGATGTTCGCCGTGCTGGTCTACGAGCGCGGCTGGGCGCAGGGGCCGATCTTCTGGTTCGCTGCGATGATCGTGTCGGCGCTGGCGTGGACGTTGCTGATGACGATGGCGCCGAAGGCGAGCGCGAAGATCGCGGTGGCCGCGCTGTTGAGCGCGTTCGCGGCCATGCCGTTCTGGGCCGGGTGAGCGGGGCGGCGTTGTAGCCGCAGTGCCGCGGTCGCGGTTCGCGCCGTTCCCGCCCAGGAGAAACGTTGCGGCCGAAGCTTCCGCCGCAGCGATACTGGCAATAACCGAGCGCTGCCTGCGCTCCCGAAACGAAAACGCCCGGCGCGAGCCGGGCGTTTTGCATCGAAGCCGGCGCGGGACTCAGCCCGCCGCCGACTGCGCCGGCACCGCGGCCAGCAGCGGCCAACGCTTGAGCACGCTGGCGCGGATCGAGCTCGCGTCGAGGCCGGCCTCGGCGAGCAACTGTTCGCGGCTGGCGTGATGCTGGAACTCGTCCGGCAGGCCCAGGTGCAGCACCGGCAGGACCAGGCCTTCGGCGGACAGCAACTCGGCCACGCCGCTGCCGGCGCCGCCGGCCACGACGTTGTCTTCCAGGGTGACGAAGCCGTCGTGAGTCTTGGCCAGTTCCAGAATCAGTTCGCGGTCCAGCGGCTTGACGAAACGCATGTTGACCACGGTCAGGCCGAGTTCGGCGCCGACCTGTTCGGCTGCCGGCACGATCGCGCCGAAGGCGAGCAGGGCGATGCGCGCGCCCTGGCGGCGCAGTTCGGCCTTGCCGATCGGCAGCACGTCCAGGTTCGGCTGGATCGCCGCGCCGGGGCCGGTGCCGCGCGGATAACGCACCGCGGCCGGGCCCTCGTAGCGATGGCCGGTGCTGAGCATCTTGCGGCACTCGTCCTCGTCGGCCGGCGCCATCACCACCATGTTCGGCACGCAACGCAGGTAGGACAGGTCCAGGTTGCCGGCGTGGGTGGCGCCGTCGGGGCCGACCACGCCGCCGCGGTCGATCGCGAACAGCACGTCGAGATTCTGGATCGCGACGTCGTGCACCAGTTGGTCGTAGCCGCGCTGCAGGAAGGTCGAGTAGATCGCGACCACCGGCTTGGCGCCTTCGCAGGCCATGCCCGCGGCCAGGGTCACCGCGTGCTGCTCGGCGATGGCGACGTCGAAGTAGCGCTGCGGGTACTCCTTGCTGAAACGCACCAGGCCCGAGCCTTCGCGCATCGCCGGGGTGATCCCGAGCAGACGCTCGTCGGCGGCGGCCATGTCGCACAGCCACTCGCTGAAAACATCGGTATAGGTCGGCTTCTTGGCGCCGGCCTTGGCGACCAGGCCCTTCTCCGGGTCGAACGGTCCGACCGCGTGGTAGCCGATCTGGTCGTCTTCGGCCAGTTCGTAGCCTTTGCCCTTGGTGGTGATGATGTGCAGCAGCTGCGGGCCCTTGAGGCCCTTCAGCGTTTTCATCGCATGCAGCAGCGCGGGCAGGTCGTGGCCGTCGATCGGGCCGGTGTAGTGGAAGCCGACTTCCTCGAAGAAGGTCGAGGGCACGAACATGCCCTTCCAATGCTCTTCCCAGCGGCGCACGAACTTCGCCGCCGGCTTGCGCTTGTCGCCGAGCAGCTTCTTGCCGCCCTCGCGGATCGCGTTGAGCGTACGGCTGCTGGTCAGGCGGCCGAGCATCTTGGTCACGCCGCCGACGTTCTCGGAGATCGACATCTGGTTGTCGTTGAGGATCACCAGAACGTTGGGCTCCGGGTCCAGGCCGCCGGCATGCGCCAGCGCTTCGAACGCCATGCCGGCGGTCATCGCGCCGTCGCCGATCACCGCCACCACCTTGCGCTCGTCGCCGAGGCGGTCGAGCGCGATCGCCATGCCCAGCGCAGCCGAGATCGAGGTCGAGCTGTGGCCGACGCCGAAGGTGTCGTACTCGGATTCGTCGCGCTTGGGGAACGGCGCGACGCCGTCCTTCTGCTTGACCGTGTGGATGCTGTCGCGGCGGCCGGTGAGGATCTTGTGCGGATAACTTTGGTGACCCACGTCCCAGACCAGTCGGTCGCGCGGCGTTTCGTACAGCCAGTGCAGGGCGACGGTGAGTTCGATCACGCCCAGACCGGCGCCGAAATGGCCGCCGACCAGGGCGACCTGCTCGATCAGGTAGGCACGCAGTTCCTGCGCGATGGCCGGCAATTCCTCTTCGGGAAAGCGGCGCAGGTCGGCGGGAACCTGGATGCGGGAAAGACGCGGGTAGCGCTGCGAATCGATCATCACGACCATCTGGCGTTCAGCTAGTCGGTCATTGTCCCGCCCCCGTGTGAGGCGAGCAAGAAGCGTGACTCCCCGCATTCAGGCGGGATCGCCCGAATACGTGCGTATACGCCGCGTTTTGCGTTGCCGATCGCGGCGAACGGAACTGCGACCCCGTGCCGCAGCGGTTCAGCGGCCGCGCAGGCGGCCGAACAGGCCGCCGGACTTGGCGCCTTCGGCCGGCGCCGGATCGCCTTCGGCCTCGGCGAAACCGGTGGCCAGGTTGGCGTTGATGAAATCGGCCACTTCGGCTTCGCTGACGCCGCTGGCTTCGGCGATCTCGGCCAGGTGCGCCGGCGCCTTCATCATCACCGTGGCGATGCGGAAGTGCTTGGGGTACTCGCGTTCGGTCTGCGGCCACTTGGTCATGCGATAGCGGCGCTGCGGATCGTAGCCGGGCGCGAGGCGGCCGCGGCCGGCAAGCAGGTTGCCGAACCAGACCAGGCGCGACAGCGGCATCGCCGCGCCGGCCTGGGTCGCGGCCGCCTGCCATTGCGCGGCGGGCACGGTCTCGAAATCGGTTGCGGCGAAGCCGCGTTCGAACAGCTCGACGAGCGGCTTGAGCGCCGCCGGACCGTGATACTTGCGTTCGTCGGCGTCGATCAACAGCGCTTGGCCGCCGCGGTTCAGGCGCACCAGGCCGCGCAGGCGGCCCGGCATCAGCCAATCGAGCAGGCCGTCGCCGCTGGCGGTGATGCTGGGCACCGCGGAGGGAACCGCCGGCGGAACCACGGGCGCGGCCGCGATCGGCGCCGGCGCGGCATCGGCCGCCGGTGCGGTGGGCGCGGAAGCCGCGGCAGCGACCGGCTCCGCGGGCGCCGGGACGACCGTTGTCGGTGCAGCGCTCGCCGCTGCGGTCGGCGCGGACGCCGCCGGTGCTTGCGCGGCGCGGATCTGGGCGCGGTCGGCTTCGAGCAGTTCGACCACCGCCTCGGGCAGGGCGGCGGTGGGATCGGTGCGCGGCTGATGCGGAATGTCGACCGGGGCGGGCGTCGGGGCGGCCACGGGCAGGGACTGGCCGCTCTGCACGGCGATCTCGCCGAGCAGCAGCCGTACCGAATCGGTGTTCACCGGATGGGAGAGCAGAAAGTCGGCCTGGGTGCGCTGTGCGGCGGTCAGCGCGATCACCGACTTGCCCGAGGCATGCAGGCGCAGCCAGCTCATCGGCCCGTACATGCTGTCCATGTCGACCACGACGAAATCGGCCTGCTGCTCGGGCACCAGCGACCAGTGCCCGCCCAGTTGGGCGTTGGCGACCTTGAACGCGGTCTGCAACGCAGACTCCGTCGCCGGGTCCATTCCGGTCAGGCCGAGGGTCAAAGGCATGGTCGTTTCCGCATCAGAATCAAGCGAGAAGTGTTGCGGACTGCACGAGTCACCGTCAACGCGACGTGATGCGTCGATAAGGCGCCTTTTTGGGCAGAAAGACGGGGTTTCCAGCGCGATACTGCGAACTTCGTCACGAAGATCGGGGTGTGGCGTTCGCCCTGGCTCGCGACGCCGACGGCGAAAGCGGGTACACGCGCACGAGCCGGGGGCAAAAGGGGTTGCGGCATCGGGCCCCGGGGCGTGCCGCGACCGTCGGGCCAGGGGGCTGCGGTGCGGGGGCTCCGATCGCGGCGTCGCAAGCGCGGCGTCGAACGGGCGGACGGCGGAGCGGCCCGAACCTTTCGTCCGTCCCCCACGCCGGCCTGCCACTGCAGGACGGGGCCGGACCGCGACGCGCGTTCGCCCCGCGTTCGCGTGCGTCGCTGTCCGCTGTCCGCGGACCGGGCGACGGATGCTGGGCGTTCGTCTTCGCGCCGCTGCGAGGCCACGTCCGCGCCTGCTATCGGGCGCGCGCGGCGCCGGTCGCGCCGATGCTTCAGTTCGCCAGGTGCGAACGCTTGGGCAACTGGTTTTTCAGGAACGCCATCTGGTCGGCGAGGATGTTGCGGTTCGACAGGATCAGATGCTCGACCCAGCTCGGCCGGTACGGCACCGCCAGCAGCGGCATGCCGGCCTGTTGCGGCGTGCGGTTGCCCTTGCGCGAGTTGCAGCCGAAGCACGCGGCGACCACGTTCTCCCAAAGGTCGCGGCCGCCCTTGGACACCGGCACGACGTGATCGCGGGTCAGGTGCGGTCGATGGAAATCCTGGCCGCAGTACATGCACAGATGGCCGTCGCGGGCGAACAGGGCGGCGTTGGTCAGCGCCGGCGTCGGATCCAGCGCGCCGGGACGGGCGTGGCCGCGCGCGGCGACGATCGGATGCAGGGCCAGCACGCTGCGCTCGCCGGTCAGGCGGTTGATGCCGCCGTGCACTTCCAGGCAGGGATCGCCGAGGGTCCAGGCGACGGCGCCGCGGGCGTAGAGGCAACTGGCGGTCTGCCAGTTCATCCAGTCCAGCACCCGGCCGTGCGCGTCGAGCGACAGCAATCGCACCGAGCTCAGACGTTCGAGGGCGTTGCGTGGGACGGCGCGGGGGCCGGGCCACGGCGAGTATTGGTCGGCGACACCGGAGGCATCCGGCTCACGCTGCAGCATGTCAGCGTGGGTTCCGGTTCGGACCAGGCGGATCTTCGCTCTATCGGTCTCCATCGGGAAACCAGCTTATACCCGTTTGATGACGAATTTGGTAGCGGCGCGCGAAATCGCGCGCCGCCGACCGCTCGCGACCGCCCGAGCGCCGGCGGTCGGATCGTCGCCGCCGGCGCCGGCGCGCGATGCGCGACCGGCGCGGACCGGCGGGGGCGGCTCAGGCGTCGAACGCCTCCGCGTCGAGCGCGGTCAGGGTCTCGACGCTGGCGCCGATCGCCGCGGCGTGGCCTTCGCAACGCGGCAGCAGGCGGGCGAAGAAGAAGCGCGCGGTTTCGCGTTTGCCGGCCTTGAAGCGTTCCGACTGCGCCGAAGCTTCGCTGGCGGCGACGCTGCGCGCCCACCAATAGGCCAGCGACACGTAGCCGGAGTACATCAGGTAGTCGTAGGCGGCGGCGCCGACCTCGTCCGGATTGGCCATCGCGCGCTTGCCGACCGACATCGTCAGCTGCTGCCACTGCGCCGCCTTGGCGCGCAGCGGGGCGACGAACTCGGCCACCGCGGCGTTGCCTTCGTGCTCGGCGCAGAAGCGTTCGATCCGCTCCAGCATCAGCTTCAGGCCCGCGCCCTGCAACTGCATGACCTTGCGCCCGAGCAGGTCCAGCGCCTGGATGCCGGTGGTGCCTTCGTACAAGGTGGTAATGCGTGCGTCGCGGGCGAGCTGCTCCATGCCGTGCTCGGCGATATAGCCGTGGCCGCCGAAGCACTGCAGCGCGTGGTAGGTGCATTCCACGCCCCATTCGGTCAGGCAGGCCTTGACGATCGGGGTCATGAAGCCGATCAGCGCATCGGCGTCGGCGCGTTCTTTTTCGTCGCCGCTGGCATGGGCGAGGTCGACCAGCAGGGCGGCGTCGTAACCCATTACCCGGCCGCCTTCGACCAGCGCCTTGCAGGTCAGCAGCATGCGCCGCACGTCCGGGTGGACGATGATCGGGTCGGCGGCGAGTTCGGGGAACTTGGCGCCCGACAGCGCGCGCATCTGCAGGCGTTCGCGCGCATAGCGCAGCGCGTTCTGCAGTGCGCGGTCGGACAGGCCCAGGCCCTGCAGGCCGACCGCGAGGCGGGCGGTGTTCATCATGGTGAACATCGCCATCAGGCCCTTGTGCGGCTGGCCGATCAGATAGCCCTGGGCGCCGTCGAAATTCATCACGCAGGTGGCCGAGGCATGGATGCCCATCTTGTGTTCGAGGCTGCCGCAGCGCACTGCGTTGGCCTCGCCCAGGCGGCCGTCGCGCGCGACCTTGACCTTGGGCACGATGAACAAGGAAATGCCCTTGCTGCCGGCCGGCGCGTCCGGCAGGCGCGCCAACACCAGGTGGATGATGTTGTCGGTGAAGTCGTGTTCGCCGGCGGTGATGAAGATCTTGGTGCCGGTGATCGCATAGCTGCCGTCGGCCTGCGGCTCGGCGCGGGTCTTGAGCAGGCCCAGGTCGGTGCCGCAGTGCGGCTCGGTCAGGCACATGGTGCCGGTCCAGCGGCCTTCGACCAGCGGCTTGAGGAACACCTCCTGCTGCCATTCCTCGCCGTGGTGCAGCAAGGCCTCGGTGGCGCCGTGCGAGAGCAGCGGAAAATTGCCCCAGGCCAGGTTGGCGGCGTCGATCATTTCCTTCAGCGGCACGCCGGCCGCGTGCGGCAGGCCCTGGCCGCCGAAGCGGGTATCGGCGGTGAGGCCGGACCAACCGCCTTCGACGTACTGCGCGTAGGCCTGCTTGAAGCCCGGCGGAGTGGTCACCGCGCCGCTGGCCTTGTCGTGGCTGCAGCCGATCTGGTCGCCGACGCTGTTGAGCGGCGCGAGTACGGTCTCGGTGAAACGCGCGCCTTCTTCGAGCACGGCGTCGAGCACGTCGCGGCTGGCGTCGGTGTAGCCGAGGCGCTGGAACGCGGCTTCGGCACCGAGCACGTCGAACAGGGCGAAACGCATGTCGGCGAGGGGGGCTTTGTAGGTGCTCATGGGCGGGGATTCGGGATTGGGGATTAGGGATTCGCAGCGGCGGAGCGGGGCGGGATCGAAGGCGGGACGCAGCGGCGCCGTGCGCCTCTACGAATCCCCAATCCCGAATCCCGGCTGTCAGCGCATCACGCCGGGCAAGCCCGGCGCGGGGCTCAACGCGCTGCTGCGTTCGATGGCGAAGGTGCGCTGCTTGGTCTCGTCGGGCGTGGCCACGACGTCGCCCTTGAGGCTGTAGGCGAGGCTGCGGCCGCCGGCGAGGGCGTCGGCGACGGCGATCTTGGCGGTGCCGGACGGGGTCAGGTCGACTTTGACGACGTCGGCCGATTCGGGCCCGATCGACAGGGCGGGCTGGGCCTGCAGTTGGCCGGCGCTTTCTTCGCCGAGCTTGAGCTGCAGGTCGAAACGGTCGAAGCGCATGGGGATGCTGCTGAAGTTCTCCAGCCGCACTTCGACCGTCCAACTGCCGTTGGCGCGTACGGTCAGCTGCTGAATGCGCGCGGCGGGCTCGGAGACGCGCCGCACCGGGCCGGTCGAGCAGCTGGCCAGCAACGCGGCGGCCAGGGTCAGGCCGATCGTAAGGCCGATCGTACGCATCCGGGGCCGTGCTTTCATTCCGCCGCTCCACAGGGTTGGGACCGCGAGGATACTACGGCGAATGGTGGCCCCGGCAGGGGCGCGCCGGGTGAGGTTCGCGCGGACAGGCGCGGCTCAGGCCGGTTCGCCGGGAGCATGGCGGCGGCCGGCCGGGCAAGCGCGCCGATCCCGGGGCGGGGCGGTCCGGAGGCGTTCGACCGGGCGGATCGGCCGCGACGGATCGGCTTGAGCGCGCAGGGGCGAGCGGGCATCGCTGTGCGGGCGATTCCGGCCTGATCACCGCGCGATCATCAAGGGCCGCGCACGGACCGGCCGCCGAAGGCCGATGCAGTGCGCGTCGCGAACGCGGTTCAGTGCGATGCGGCGGTCGCGGAGTCGAGCGCAACGGTGTGCGTCGCGGAAGAGTCCGCAGGCGGTGCGGGGCGTGACGATGGGCGTGCGGGTGCGGCGACGCGTACGGCCGTGCCGCGCGTCGCCGCATCGGCCGTGCCGGCGGGGTGCGCAGGAGTCGGGAACGCCAGCGAGGAGGCGGTGGGCGCAGAAGGGCGCGCAGAAGAAGGCGCCACCGTCTGCGCCAGGCATGCCAGCGCGGAGACGGTGGCCAGCACCAGGAGGTAGCGCGGCAGCGCGCGGAGCGAATCCTGCATCCACGTCGCCGCCCTCATGCGCGGACCCCGCACGTCCTGTGCGGCGTCGGCCGACCGGCCGTCCTGGCCATCGGCGCGAAATCCGTTTCGCCGTGCATGCACGCTTCCTCGGCACTTGCAATGAAGACACCCCGGCTCCGCTGGCTCACCTGCTCGAGGGTGACGGCCTTTTTCCTTTGCAGAGCGGCATCCGTGTCATCGCATCGACCGTGCTGCCGGGGCCTGCATAGATTGCCGCCGCGGCCGGGGCCAAACAGTCGGCCGAAGGCGCGGCCGGCTGTAGGAATTTTCTGACCCCCGGTCACGCTTCGCGGCTCGACCCGGTCGCATCGCGCGGCTGCGCGCGTACTCGCACTCGCCGTTGCGGCGGCGACACGATGTGTTCGCGCGGGCTCATTGCGCGGCGTCGTCGCGCGGCACCGCGCCGGCGTTGCGCAACTCCTGTTGCGCCTGCTTGATTGCCTTGACGTCGAGCGGAAGGATGCGGCCGATGAAGCAGGGCATCTTGATCGACGGCGTGCCGAGCGCGGTGACCTTGTCGAAGCGCGCGTGCACGCGGCCCATCTGATTGCTGACGCTGATCGCCGAGGCGAACGCGAGGTCGCTGCAAGGCCCGCGCAGCTCCAGCAGGTAGGCCTGGTTGGGACGCGTCCACACCGCCAGCGCACTGTCGCCGAGCGGCGTCCAACCGTTGAGCGTGCCGAAGTACTGGAAGCTGTCGACCGGCGCGCCGGCGTGGGCGCGGTACAGCGCCAGGCGCTGCGCGTCGTCCAGTTTCGGGGTGGAGGCGCAGCCGGCCAGTGCCGCGGCGACAAGGACGGCGGTGAGCAGGGTTTTCATGAGCACTCCTCGACGGCGCGGGCCGTTCTGGCGGGACTGCGCGCATCATGCGCCCGCGGACAGGCGCGCAGTGCGAACCGGTGCCGATATCGTTCAGCGCGGGGGAGACTTGCCAGATCCGATTTGCGTCCGTATCATGCCGCCTCTCTCGCGGGACACCGCGAACGGCCGGGTAGCTCAGTTGGTAGAGCAGGGGATTGAAAATCCCCGTGTCGGGGGTTCGATTCCCTCCCCGGCCACCATTTGTAAACGAAGGGCCCGACCGCAAGGTCGGGCCCTTCGTTTTTGCGCAGGCCGATTCGCGCATGTCGAGTTATTGCCGCGACGACAGGCGCAGGTAGGAGAAATCCGACCCTCCGGCGGGGTGCCGGCCGACTGCGTCGGCTCCGGCGCTGGGGCAGCCTGGATGGGCTGGCAGCGTGCGTCCCTCCCCAGTTACGCGCACGCCACGGGTTTTCAGGGACCGAAGGCCCGCCAGCATCTTTGCCGATATTGCCGTTTGGCGGCTGGCCGGGCGCGAAGGTGCGCAACTCTGTGATTCTGCGGATTGGCGCAAAGACGCGCGGCGGGGGCGCTCTATGCTCGGCGCATCTTCAAAGGAGTGCAGGCCATGACCCGTACGATCGCTTCGCTGCTGCTGTTGGTCCTCAGCTCGGCCGCGATGGCGCAAACCGTCGCTTTCGGCAACAAGGTGATCGTGGTCGGCGACAGTGTCGGCCGCCTGGAGCAGGTGGCGGGCAAGCCGGCCAAGATCGTGCCGATCCAGAACAAGTTCGGCGCCAACGTCGCCGAGCGCTACGAGTACTACGTCGGCAGCAAGACCGTGCTGGTCACCGTCCGCGATGGCCGGGTGATCGACGTGATGGAATTGTTCTAAGCCGGCGCAACGCCCGCTGCCGCAACTGCCAGCGGCGGCGGGCCACGGTGTTCGAGCCCGTCGCCCGAGCCACCGCTTTTCCCCATCCCCGATCTCTAATCCCCAATCCCGGCGCACCGCACGGCGTTGCGCCTACTGCACCGTGCAGGTCATCTGGACGGTCACCGTGGCGCCGTTGGCGAGCGCGCCGAGGGCAACGCCGCTTTCCAACTGCGCCAGGCTCAGCCCGGCCGGGCAGGCCGCACCGGTGCAGCTCGGCGCTGCGGTGCAGCTCAGGCCCTGGCGGCTGGCCGCCGGGTCGCGCAGGATCGCGCCGGCGACCGCGTCCGGGCCGTTGTTGGTGACGACGATGGTGTAGATGGTCGACGCGCCGCGGGAAACGGTGTTGACGCCATTGGTCTTGGTGATGGCCAAGTCCGCCAGCGGCGCGCGAGTGTTGCTGAAGGTGCAGGTCAGATCGTCGCCGGCGGCCGCGGTGAGGCTGAAGCTGGTGCCGGCGCCGCTCGGCGTCTGGCCCCCGGCCAGCGCGTTGCTGCAGCTGTAGGCGCTGGCGTAGTTGTTGAGGTTGGCGCCGGCCGCGCCGGTTTCGGACAGGGTGTAGGCCGCGCCGACGCTGCCGTTGAGCAAGGCCTCGCCGGTCGCGATGGTGCCGCTGCCGGTGGTGGTGACGCCGACCGGCCCGCCGGTGCCGGCGATGTTCAAGTCGAATTGGTCGGCGGCGACGAAACGCCCCAGCGGCAGCGCCTTGCGCAGGCGCAGGATCGGCTGTTTCTGGAACACCAGCGGCCCGCTGGCGGTGTCGTTGGCGGTATTGAAGTCGTTGTTGGTCGCGTCCGCGTCGCCGTCGGGCACGCTGCGGCCCAGTGCGGCATTGGCGGTGTACGTGCCGCTGAGCGTGGGCGAATTGACCGTGACCGGAATGGTGAAGCTGACCGTGCCGCCGTTGCTGCCGGGCGCGCTAGATCCGGCCAGAGGAGTCGGATTCAGTGCGCAGGTGACGACGCTATTGCCGGCGCTGGCGACGCAGTTGGCCGGCAGGGTGCCGGCGGTCCAGCCCGCCGGAAGGGTCGCGACCACGGTGAAGCCGTCGTCGCCGTCGGTGGCGCCGGGGCCGACATTGGTCGCGGTCAGGACGATGTTCTGCAACTGGCCGTAGTTGCTGTAGGCCGGCGTCGGCGTGCTCAGCGTCACCGCGATGTCGGGCAGGCCGGTGACGGCCAGCGTGCACGAGGCGTCTTGTTCGTTGCTCAGCGTGGTGCCGGTGAGGCAGGTGCCGGTGGTGACGTAGGTATTGGCGGCGATGCCGGCCGGACGTTGGCTGATCGCGGCGCGGTAGTTGCCGCCGGGCAGCACGTAGATCTCGCTCGCGGTTTGTACGGTCGAGGTGTTGGACGCGACGCTGGCATGCGGGGTGCGGCCGGCGCCGGTGGTGCCGGCGCCGTTGTCGAGCAGGGTGCTGCCCTGGGTCAGGTTGACCTGCCAGCCCGTGCCGCCGAGGGTCTTGTTCCAGGCGAAATCGGCGAAGCTCAGGATCGCCGAATGGCGCGCTTGCAACAGGGTGCCGCAATAGACGTTGATGCCGTCGTAGCCTTCGCCGCCGGCCTGCATGAACAAGCCCGAGACCAGGGTCGTGGCGGTGTTGGCGCAGAACGGACCGCGCGAGACGTGGGCCGGTTGCCCGGACATGGTTTCGCGTACGCCGACCTCGATGCTGGTCGAGGTGCCGGTGGTCATCCGCACCCACGAGTTCGCGTCCAGGGTCAGCGGCCGGCAGACCAGGTTCAGCGACGAGGACCACGGCGGGTACTGGCCGTTGGACCATTCGCGGTCCCAGCCGCCAAATTGGTGCACCAGCTGGTTGGAGGGACAGTAATTGGTGACTTCGGTGCCCGGCAGAGCGTAGGTGCCCGACAGCACGTCCGGGCTGCCGTTGGCGTTGCGGTTGACCACGTTGACGGTGCTGCCGTCGGTGGTGATGCCGCCGCAGTACAGGCCGACCCGGTTGGTCATGCCGCGGGTCGAGGTGAGCCCCGCGCTCATCGATTTGTCGCGATGGTAGGCGCCGCGAACGATGGTGCCGGCGGGGCATTGCAGCGCTCCGGAGCCGGGATCGCCTTTGTTGGTGCCGATGGTGCCGGTCGGGGTGGCGCCAGCCTGCACGCCGATGCCGGCCTGCGCATGGACGGGACGGGGAACGCTGGCGAACAGGGCGAGCAGGCAGAGGGCGGGGGCGAGGTATTTGGCCGTCATGAAGTCCGGGGTTCCATCCGACGGGAGCGGAAGCCGCTCGGCAGGGTGAAAAAGCGTGAGCTGAATCGTGCAAAAAATGTGCCAAAGTTCACAGTTTTTCGAAGAGTGTGCCCCGATGAGCGTTGATCCCAGGCGCTGAGCCCGGCCGGCCACGACTGGGACAGACAAAAAAGGTCAGTTTTTGCCCCTGGCGCTGTAATCGGTTCCCGATCGCGGCCACTCGGCGCCGATTGGCGCAGGTCCCGTTAGACGGGCGGATGTGCCTAAACAGGACGAGCCCGGTGCATCGGGCGAGGTCATGGCGTCGCCCGGCGGCGAAAGTTGACAGCCGCGCGCAAGGCGCACTACGGTGCCCGTCCCCGTATTCCGCCGACCGGCGGTCCAGAGGGAACCATGTCTGAGCGTGTAGCCATCCGCTGATCCCTTCGCCCGGCGAAGGTGGGTCGACGCGTCGAAAGCGGTTCGTCGTTCGCGCCTTGCGAACGCGCGCGGTCGCGTCCGTTCCGGCGACTACCGACAGACGTCCATGCTCTTATCGATTCGACGGCGATGCGCGCGATGCGCAGCCGTCCGCGGCGCGTGCCGCCATTGCCGTCGCCGCATCCGGCGCGCGCCGTTCGCGCCGCGATCGGCGTTTGCGTTGCCGATGCCGCGACGCGCATTCCTCGCGCTCCCGCGCTGGCCGTCCGGGCGCGCCGCCTGGTGGCCGCGCGTATCCGCGTCCGGTTCCGGCATCAGGCCGGACCTTGTCTTGCCTCGCATCCCACGGAGGCCTTCATGCTCAGTTTGATGATGTTTTCCCGTGTGCCGCCGTACGCCCCGCCATCGGAGACGCCCATGCGCATCCAGCCGCAAACCCGCGAACACGAAGCGCAGATCGACGCATCGACCCGGGCCGCGTTCGGCGGCGCTGGCGAGGCCGAGCTGATCGGGCGCCTGCACGCCGACGGTCTGGTGCGGCTGTCGCTGGTCGCGCTCGACGACAGGGCGCGGGTGATCGGCCACGCGCTGTTCACCGCGCTCGCGGTGCGGGTCGATGGGCGCCCGGTCGACGCGCTGTGCCTGGCGCCGGTGTCGGTGCTGCCGGCGTGGCAGCGGCGCGGCGTCGGCGGACGGCTGATCCGCGCCGGCCTGGCGCAGCTGGCCGAAGCCGGTTTCGAAGCGGTGGTGGTGCTCGGCCACGCCGACTACTACCCGCGCTTCGGCTTCGCCGCCGCGCTGGCCGCGAAACTGGCCGCGCCGTTCTCGGGCGAGTGCTTCATGGCCCTGGAACTGCGCCCCGGCGCCCTGGCCGGCGAGCGCGGCTCGGTGACCTACCCGCCGGCGTTCGGGCTGTGAAGCAGGAACGAGTGCGGAGGAGTAAGTAATGAGTTGTGAGCAAATCGGGCGCGACGCCGCTTTCGCTCGCTACGGGCTCCTCTTCGCCCGCTCCTGAGCCGAGCGTGGAGAGGTGCGGAGCGAGCAACGCCCGCGATGCCGCTTTGGCTGGCCGCTCGCTGCACTCGGCTATTCCTAGCCTTCAGGCACGAACCCTGCGGGCTTCTCCGCGCCGCCGCCGAACAGGAACTTTTCCATCTCGCCCTCGAGGAAGGCGCGATGCTTGGGGTCCAGCGGCGACAGCCGGTTCTCGTTGATCAGCATGGTCTGGTGGGCCAGCCAGGCGGCCCAGCCGGCCTTGCCGATGTGGGCGAACACGCGCTTGCCCAGTTCGCCGGGCCAGGGCACGAAGTCCAGGCCTTCGGTGTCGCGGCGTTCGTATTCGCAGAAAACGGTGCGGCTCATGTCGTTGGGTCCCGGGAGAATGCGGTGCGGCGCTCAGGCCGCTTCGATCAGTTTGCGGATCGGCGCGGGAATGCCGAGTGCGGCCAATTCGGCGCGCGCGAACCAGCGCAGATCGTCATTGTCGCCGACCCCGCCGCGCAGGGCGATGCCGCGCCAGCGCCGCGGCCACAGGTCGAGCTTGTAATGGCTGAAAGCGTGCGCGACCGCCGGCAAGGCCTCGCCGGCGGCGAAATCGCCGCGTACATGGGCCTCGAACCACTGCTGCGCGCCGGCGGTTTCCTCGCTTTGCGGCAGCGTCCACAGCCCGGCCCAGATGCCGCTCGGCGGACGCCGCTGCAGCAGCACCCGGCCGTCCGCGTCGAGCAGCCACAACACCTGCGCCTGGCGTTGCGGTACCGCCTTGCCGGGCTTGGGCGTCGGCAGTTCGGCGACCCGGCCTTCGATGCGGGCGACGCAGTCGTGCTGCAGCGGGCACAGGATGCAGGACGGGTCGGCGCGCGTGCATAAGGTCGCGCCGAGGTCCATCTGCGCCTGGGTGTAGTCGACCATGCGCGTCTGCGGCAGGTGCGATTCGGCCAGCGTCCACAACTGCCGCTCGATCGCCGGCAGGCCCGGATAGCCGTCGATGCCGTGGTAGCGGCTGAGCACGCGTTTGACGTTGCCGTCGAGGATCGCGTGGCGATCGTCCCAGGCCTGGGCCAGGATCGCCGCGGCGGTGCTGCGGCCGATGCCGGGCAGGGCGGTCAGCGCGTCGATATCGCGCGGCAGTTCGCCGCCGTGGCGTTCGACGCAGAGCTTGGCCGCCGCGTGCAGATTGCGCGCGCGGGCGTAGTAGCCCAGGCCCGACCACAGGCCGAGCACGGTGTCGAGTTCGGCTGCGGCCAGGTCGGGCAGGCTCGGCAGCGCGGAGACGAAGCGTTCGAAATACGGCGCCGCGGTCTTGACCTGGGTCTGTTGCAGCATGATTTCCGACAGCCACACGCGGTACGGCGTGCGCGGGTGCTGCCAGGGCAGGTCGTGGCGGCCGCTGACGTCGAACCACGCCAGCAGGCGGGCGGCGAAGGCGTCGGCGGTGGCTGGGACGGGCGGTGCGGTCATCGGTTCGGCGGGGCGGCGTTAGCGGTCGGTTCGCGGGTTGGGGCGGGGGCTGAGTCGGTGGGCGGCGGATCGTCCTCGATCTCGATCCGCACGCCTTCGAGCACCGCGCCGGAGACTTCGGCCCGCGGTGTGTGCAGGCGCCCTTGCAGCGGCGGCAGCAGCGAGCCTTGCGCGCCGGCATCGACCCACTCCAGCACTTCGGGCAAGCGGAAGCGGCCGTCGAACACGGTCGCGTCGCGTTGCAGGCGCAGCGCGGCGGTCGCGGAGAAATCGGCCGGGCCGGCGTAATCGAGCGCAAACGGCAGCGGCGAGCGCGACTGCCCCAGTGGCGGCGGCAGCGTCGGCCAGGCCTGCGGCCATTCGGCCAGGCGGCCCTGCAACTGCAGTTCCAACTGCTGCGCATAGGCGAAGCGGCCGGTGCCGTCGAGGTGGGGCACCGCGTCGCGGCCGCGCAGCGCGGCGCCCAGCGGCGCCAGGCTCAGGCGGCCGTCGCGGTAGCGCAGCGGGCCGGCCAGGCCGAACACGAACGGCAGATCGGTGGTGCCGGCGCGATAGCGCGCCTGCGCGCCCAGGCGCAGCCGGTCCAGGCCGAGGCCGTCGTCGCCGGCGTGCAGGCGACCGCCGGCGACGGTGCGCATCGGCAGGCGCCAGTCGTGCGCGACCACGTCGACCCGGCCGGCCAGACCGAGCCCGCGCCCGGCGGCCGGACGCTGCAGGGTCGCCGCAAGCGAGAACGGAATCCGCAGCGGCGCGGCGACGACTTCGCCGTCGAGCCGGCCGCGCAGCGGTCGTGCGGGGTGCAAGACCGGCAGATCGATCGCGATGCGTTCCACCGACCAGCCGGCGCCGATCACCCGGCCGCGCTCGACCCGCGCGCCGCGGCTCAGGCTCGGCAGCCGCAGCGGGCCGGGCGAGGGCGGCCGCGACTCCAGCCAGCGTTGCAGTGCGGCCAGGTCGAGTTGCGGCGCATCGAGTTCGATCCGTTCGACGTCGAGCACCGCGCCGGCGGCGCGGATCGTGCTCCAGGGCAGCGACAGGTAGACGCGCTCGGCGCGCAGCAGCGGCGTCGCCGCGCCGGGTTGGCGCGCGACCAGGCCGCGCACTTCCAGCATCGGCGTGCCGCGCAACCGGTATTCGCTGGCGCCGGAGGCGCTGAGCTCCAGGCCGAGCGATTGGCCGACGCGATCGAGCAGGATCGCGCTGACCTGGCTGGGCTGCGACACCCAGCTCAGCGCCAGCACCATGACCAGCACCGCGCCGGCGGCGACGAGCACGCGCCTGCGCCAGCGTCGTCGTTCGGGGACGGCGGTCTCCGGCGGCGCGGACATGGGCGCGGCTGCGCCTCAGCCGCCGAGCGTTTCGGGCAGCAGGGCGTCGACGAAGGCTTCGGCGTCGAACACGCGCAGATCTTCCGGGCGCTCGCCGATGCCGGCGAAGCGGATCGGAATGCCGAATTCGCGCGCCAGGGCGAACACCACGCCGCCCTTGGCGGTGCCGTCCAGCTTGGTCACCACCAGGCCGGTGACGCCGACCGCGGCGTGGAACTGGCGCAGCTGCGACAGCGCGTTCTGGCCGGTGGTGCCGTCGATCACCATCAGCACTTCGTGCGGCGCGGTCGGGTCGACCTTGCCGAGCACGCGGCGGATTTTGCCCAGCTCGGCCATCAGCCCTTGCTGGGTGTGGAGGCGTCCGGCGGTGTCGGCGATCAGCACCTGGGTGCCGCGCGCTTTGGCCGCCTGCAAGGCGTCGAAGGCGACCGAAGCGGCGTCGGCGTTCTGGCCCTGGGCCACCACCGGCACGCCGTTGCGTTCGCCCCAGGCTTGCAGTTGGGCGACCGCGGCGGCGCGGAAGGTGTCGCCGGCGGCCAGCATCAGCGACCGGTTTTCGTCGCGGAAGCGCTTGGCCAGCTTGCCGATGGTGGTGGTCTTGCCGACGCCGTTGACGCCGACGGTCAGCAGCACGAAGGGCTTGGCCTGGGAGTCGATCTGCAGCGGCTTGGCGACCGGCTGCAGCAGCGCGATGAGTTCTGTGCGCAGCGCCGCGAGCAGGGCGTTGGCGTCGGCGAACTCGCGCGACTTCATCCGCTTGCGCAGACCTTCGACCAACTGGGTGGTGGCGGTTACGCCGACGTCGGCGGTGATCAGCGCGGTCTCGATCTCGTCGAGCAGGTCGTCGTCCAGGCGCGGATTGCGCGAGAACAGACCGCCGAAGCTGCGCGCGAACACGCTGCCGCGCAGGCGTTCGCGCCAGCCGGGCTTGCCGGGTGCGGCGGCGGGCTTGTCGACGTAGTCCAGCGCGGCGGGCGCGCTCGGCGCCGGTGCGGCCGGTAGCGGCACCTCGTCGTCGCGGAGCGGCGGCTCGACCTCCAGGGCCGCGGCGACGACTTCGGCCGGGATGGGCGGTTCGGCGGCGCGAGCCGCCGGTGCGGTGGGCGAACCGATCGCCGGCGTTGCTAGCGGGGTCGCCTGGATGGGGGCTTGCTCGGCCGGGGCCGGGGCCGGGCCGGCCGGCGGCGCTTCGGCGGCCGGCGTTACCGCCGCCGGCGCGGGTTCGGCCGCGACCGGTTCGGCCGCGCGCGGCTGGGCACCGGGGAAGGCGGCGGCCAGTTCCTCGGTGCTGTAGCGGCGCTCGGACGCAGGCGTTCCGGCAGCGGTTTCGGGCTTCTTGCGGCGAAAAAAACTGACCATGAGACGGAACGTGGGGGCATGCGCGAGAATTGCTACATGCTAGCACCGGCCCGCAAACCCTCCCGATGAAGAATTCCCGCCGCGGCCCGCGCGTTCCGCCTCCGTCCGCCGTCGCCGGCGCGGACCCGCCCGGTCGTCCCGCCGGCGCCAAGGCCACAACCGGCAAAGTCCGGATCATCGGCGGACGCTGGCGCGGCACCCGCCTGGCGGTGGCCGATTCGCCCGGTCTGCGCCCGACCTCGGACCGGGTCCGCGAGACGCTGTTCAACTGGCTGATGCCGATGCTGCCGGGCGCGCGCGTGCTCGACCTGTTCGCCGGCAGCGGCGCGCTCGGCCTGGAAGCGCTGTCGCGCGGCGCCGCCGCGGCGGTGCTGGTCGAGCGCGACCCGGCCCTGGCCGCGCAACTGCGCGCGCTGAGCGAGCGTCTGCCGGGAGGCGAGGCGGCCCAGGTGGTCCAGTCCGACGCCTTGGCCTGGCTGGCGTCGCAGCCGGTCGCGTCTGCGGGCGCGCCGGGCTTCGATCTGGCCTTCGTCGATCCGCCGTTCGCGGCCGGCTTGTGGGATCGGGTCTGGCCGGCGTTGTTGCCGGTCCTGGCGCCGTCGGCCTGGCTGTACGCCGAGGCGCTGCCGGACGCGCCGATCCGCCTGCCGGCCGACTGGGACCTGCATCGCGAAGGCGGCACCCGCGAGGTGCGCTACGCCTTGTACCGCCGCCGCCCGGCCTGACCCCGTCGCGCGGCCGGCTGCTACACTGCGCCGCAACCGGCGGGGCGGCTTCCCGCTTTCCCTCATTCCTGCAGCGAACGACCAACGAATGAGCTCCGCCCGCAACCGCGTCGCCGTCTATCCCGGCACCTTCGATCCGATCACCAACGGCCACGTCGACCTGGTCGACCGCGCCGCGCCGCTGTTCGAACGCTTGGTCATCGGCGTGGCCGAGAGCCCGGGCAAGGGCCCGGCGCTGCCGCTGGACGTGCGCGTCGAACTGGCCCGTCAGGCGGTGTCGCACCACTCGCACGTCGAGGTGCGCGGCTTCAATTCGCTGCTGGCCCATTTCGTCGCCGAGGTCGGCGGCGGGGTGCTGCTGCGCGGCCTGCGCGCGGTGTCCGACTTCGAATACGAATTCCAGCTGGCGAGCATGAACCGTCACCTGATCCCCGAGGTCGAGACCCTGTTCCTGACTCCGGCCGAGCAGTACGGCTTCATTTCCTCCTCGCTGGTGCGCGAAATCGCCCGCCTCGGCGGCGACGTTTCCGGCTTCGTGCCGCCGGCGGTGGACGCGGCGCTGCGGGCCGAGTGGCAACGCAAGCACCATTGACCTCCCAACACGTCACACCAAAGCCAATACCTAAGGGGCATACGATGAAGACTTCCTCCCGCCTGCTGCTGATCGCCTGCCTGGCGCTGCCGTTCGTGGCCGCGTGCCAGAAAGAGGAGAAGAAGGAGGTCGCCGCCGAGGCCGCGCCGCTGCCGGCGCCGAAGACCAACGACGAGAACGCCTGGAACGCGTATCTGACCGACGTGGTCAAGCGCAACCTGGACGGCATCAGCGGCAGCACCTACGTCTACGTCCTGCCGGCGCCGGATTCGCCGACCTTCCAGCGCGACTACGACCTGATGCTGGAAAAGGCCCAGGTCGACATGTCGCGCGGCATCCTCGAGGGCAACCTGGTCGCGTTCGGCTCGCCGAGCTCGGCCAAGACCGCCGACCTGGCCGTGGCCTCGTTCGCCAAGGTCGACCCGGCGACGATGAAGGGCGTGAAGTTCATCTTCATCGGCGACGCCGTCGACAACGAGCGCGTCAAGGCCGCCGTGACCCCGGCCGGCGTCAACTATGTCTTCGCCGAAGTGAAGTAAGCCGCAGCGCCCGCGCGCTGCCGCCGCATCGGTTCGGGCCGCGTTCGCGGCCCGAATCGTTTGCGCACCGCGTTGCGGCAATGCGCCGAGGCCGGCGCGGGCCGGCGCCGATATACAGCGTCCCGGCCGCCGGCTATGCCGGGCCCGCGCCGGGGCCTACACTGGGCTCCCGACCGGCACAGGCAATCGCGCCCTCCGCCGGACTTTCCCGCCATGTCGCTCAAGATCAACGAACTCTGCGTCAACTGCGACGTCTGCGAGCCGGCCTGCCCGAACCAGGCCATCGCCCAGGGCGAGACCATCTATGTGATCGATCCGGCGCGCTGCACCGAGTGCGTCGGCCACTACGACGAGCCGCAATGCGTGGTCGTCTGTCCGGTCGAGTGCATCGACAAGGACCCGGAACACCCCGAATCCGAGCTGCAGTTGCTAGAGAAGCTGCGGCGTCTACAACAGGAGTAAACCCGATGCGCAAGGCGATGCGGCCGCGAGCCGGTTCGACGTTCCCCTGGTTGCTGGCCTCGCTGCTGCTGCTCGCCGCGCCCGCCTTCGCGCAGGACGCCGCGCCGGCGCCCGCATCGGCCGCCGCGCCGGCCGACAGCGCGCGCCGCTTCGCCCATCCGCCCGGCACCGCGATCGCCAGCGCGCATTCGCTGTCGACCCAGGCCGGGCTGGAGATCGTGCGCGCCGGCGGCAACGCCTTCGACGCGGCGATCGCCGTGTCGGCGGCGTTGTCGGTGGTCGAACCGATCAGCTCCGGCATCGGCGGCGGCGGTTTCTTCCTGCTGCACGAAGCCAAGAGCGGCCGCGACATCTTCGTCGACGCGCGCGAGACCGCGCCGGCCGCGGCGACGCCGGCCGCGTACCTGGACGCCAAGGGCGAGCTCAATCGCGACCGCGCCACCAACGGCCCGTGGTCGGCCGGCATTCCCGGCTTGCCGGCGGCGCTGGTCCACCTGGCGCAGAAGTACGGCAAGTTGCCGCTGAAGACTTCGCTGGCGCCGGCGATCCGCATCGCCCGCGAAGGCTTCCCGGTGTATGCGCGGCTGGAGAAGGGCTATGCCGGCCGGCGCGAGGTGATGGAGCGCTACCGCGGCACCCGCGCAGTGTTCCTCGCCGACGGCACGCCGCCGAAGGAAGGCGAGGTCCTCAAGCAGCCGGACCTGGCGCATACGCTGGAACTGCTGGCAGCCAAGGGCTTCGACGGCTTCTACCGCGGCGAAGTCGGCGCCAAGCTGCTCAAGGCGGTGAAGGAAGAGGGCGGCCAGTGGCGCGCCGACGAGCTGTCCGGCTACAAGGTGGTCGAACGCGAACCGCTGCGGCTGAAGTACCGCGGCTGGGACATCGTCACCGCACCGCCGCCGTCCTCCGGCGGAGTGGCGATGGCCGAAATCCTGCAGATGCTGCAGGGCTGGGATCTGGCCAAGCTCGATCCGGCCCATCGCACCCACCTCATCGTCGAGGCCATGCGCCGCGCGTATCGCGACCGCACCATCTACCTGGGCGATCCGGATTTCGTGAAGGTGCCGCTGGCGCGGCTGACCAGCGCCGATTACGCCGCCGGCCTGCGCGCCACCATCCATCCCGAAAAGGCCACTCCTAGCGACCTGCTGTCGGGCCAGCCGGCGCCGCTGGAAGACGAGGAAACCACTCACTTCTCGATCATCGACGGCGAGGGCAACCGGGTCTCGGCGACCCAGACCGTGAACCTGCTGTACGGCTCGGGCATGGTCGCGCCGGGCACCGGCGTGCTGCTCAACAACGAGATGGACGATTTCGCCCTGCGCCCGGGCACGCCCAACGCCTTCGGCGTGATGGGCTTCGCCGCCAACGCGCCGGAGCCGGGCAAGCGCATGCTCAGCTCGATGACTCCGAGCTTCCTGGAGTCGGCTGAGAAGGTGATCGCGGTGGGCGCCCCGGGCGGCAGCCGGATCATCACCCAGGTGCTGCTGGCGGTGCTGGCCTACGACGCCGGGCTGGCGCCGCAGCAGGTCGCGGCGCAGCCGCGCATCCACCACCAGTGGTTCCCCGACGCGATCTCGGCCGAGGCCGGCGCGCTCGACGCCGCCACCGTGGCCAAGCTGCAGGCGATGGGGCACAAGGTCAACGCCGGCGAGTCCCACTGGGGCAATCTGCAGACGGTGATGTGGGACCGGCGCGACAACACCCTGTCCGGCGGCACCGATCCGCGCAATCCGGTCGGCCAGGCCGATGTGCTGCTGAGCGATCGCTGAGCGGCCTGCCGCCGCCGCGATGGCGCGGCGGCCGGGCGGCGCGGTAGATTGCCGCGCAACGGCGACGGCCATCACACAGTCAGGGGCGCAAGGTGAGCGGGGACAAGGACGAGGACAAGCGTTGGTATACCCGGGTGCCGGCGATCTCGATCGCCCTGGTCGCATTCCTCGTCGCTCTCACCACCTTGATCAACAACGTCCGCGAGATCGGCGGCTTCAAGGAAAAGCCGGCCGCCGCGCCGACGCCCGCGGCCCAGCCGGCGGTAACGGCGACGCCTGCGCCCGCCAAGCCGCAGGCGCCTTCGCGCTACACCGTGCTGCTGACCCTGCAACGGATCGAAGTCGTCAACGACGGCACCAACGGCAGCACCGCCTGGACCTTCGACGTCAGCGCCGGCGGCGAGGATCTGTTCGAACTACCGGCACGCGACTACAGCGATGCCGACGACGCCCGCATCGTCAGCCCGCGCACCAGCGATCCGTCGATGGGCCAGGTGGTGCTGGTGCCGGGCCAGGAAATGCCGGTCAAGATCGGCGGCCGCTCCGCCGGCCTGATCCTCAAGGCCCACGCCAGCGGCAGCGCGACCTTGCGCGCCGGCCAGAACCTGCCGCCGGTGCGCGTGCTGGCCGGCGACAACGGCCGCGACGGCGAGTTCATCTTCCATTTCGCGACGACTACGACGCCGCAGTAAAGCCGGGATTGGGGATTGGGGATTGGGGATTCGCAAAAGCGGAACGCCGCAGCTTTGCCAATCCCGAATCCCCAATCCCCAATCCCCAATCCCCAATCCCCAATCTCCGCTGCACCGGCTCCATTCCCGATTCACGCATTGAAGCCTAGAATCTAGCTTTCTCAGCCGACGCCCGAACGGGCGGTGCAGCCATGAAACTCTGGTCGATCCTGGGCAATTCGCAGAAGCTCGACGGCGGTGCGATGTTCGGCAACGCGCCGCGCGCGATGTGGGCGAAGTGGTCGCCGCCCGACGAGGCCAACCGCATCGAACTGGCGTGCCGGGCGCTGCTGGCGACGCCGCTGGCCGGCAAGACGGTGTTGTTCGAGGCCGGCATCGGCGCCTTTTTCGAGCCCAAGCTGCGCGAGCGATACGGCGTGGTCGAAGAGCGCCACGTGCTGATCGATTCGTTGGCCGCGGCCGGTTTCGCGCCGGAAGACATCGACGTGGTGGTGCTGTCGCATCTGCACTTCGACCACGCCGGCGGCCTGCTGGCGCCGTGGGCCGAAGGCCAGGCGCCGCGGCTGCTGTTCCCGAACGCGCATTACCTGGTCGGCCGCGAGCATTACCGGCGCGCGCTGCAACCGCATCCGCGCGACCGCGCCAGCTTCATTCCGGAATTGCCGGGCCTGCTGGAAGCCACCGGCCGATTGGAGTTGGTCGAGGGCGCGCATTCCAAGCTGCTCGGCGACCGCGTGCGTTTCCACTACAGCGACGGCCACACACCGGGGCTGATGCTGGCCGAGATCGTCGGCCCGGAACTCGTCGACGGCCAGCCGCACGGCGGCGTGGTGTTCTGCGCCGACCTGATCCCCGGCCGGCCCTGGGTGCACGTGCCGATCACGATGGGCTACGACCGCAACGCCGAGCTGTTGATCGACGAGAAGAAGGCCTTTCTGAGCGACAAGCTGGCGCGCAACGTGCATCTGTTCTTCACCCACGATCCGGGGTGCGCCCTGGCCCAGGTGGTGCGCGACGACAAGGGCAAGTTCGGCACCGCGCACGAAGTCGCCGAATTGCAGGCGAGGGCGCTGGCGGCATGACGCTGGCGCGCGCGCGCAGCCGAGGATGGGCCATCGCGCTGTTCGCGCTGGCCGGCCTCGCCTTCGCCGCGCAGGCCCGGGCGCAACCGGCCGAAGACGCCGAGCCCTTGGGCGAGCCGGTCGCCGGCAAGCGCGTGGTCGATCGCGATTTCGGCGTCGAGACGCGTCAGTTCGGCCTGGATCGCCGGGTCGAGATGTATCAGTGGCGATTCACCGGCAAGGGCTACGAACGAGTCTGGAACGCCGCGCCGATCGATTCGGCCGGATTCGCTCCGGGCCACGTCAATCCGGCGCGCATGCCGCTGGAAAACAAGCGTTGGTGGGCGCAGGACGCGACCCTGGACGGCAGGCCGATCCAGGTCGACGTGCTGCGCACGATCGGCGAGTGGCGGGTGTTCCGGCCCAATTTCAGCCGTTTGCCGGCCAATCTGGCGGCGACCTTCCAGCCCGAGGGCGACGGCCTGGGCAGTGCGGAGAATCCGCTGGACCCGCAGATCGGCGATTTGCGGGTGAGTTGGCGCGAACTGCGTCTGCCGGCGCTGGAAGGCAAGCTGGAGCTGCGCGACGGCCGCTGGCGGCTGTTGCCGGAAGCCGCCGCCGCCGCTTTGGCGGCCGCGCCGGCACGCACGGCGCCGGCGGCGAACGCGAACGCGGCGCCGGGCGGATGGTCGCCGGGCTGGTTCGCGGTCGCGGTCGGCTTCGCGCTATTGCTGTTGTATCGCCTGCGGCAACGGCGCCGGCGCAAAGCGCGGTAGGCCGGCGGCCATCGCGCGCCGCGAGCGCTTGCCCGCGGCGCGGCCGGTTCAGGCGTAGTGCTTGGTGCCGAATATCTTGTCGCCGGCGTCGCCCAGGCCGGGCAGGATGTAGCCGACTTCGTTGAGGCGCTCGTCGACCGAGGCGGTGTAGACCTCCACGTCCGGGTGGCGCGCTTCCAGCGCCTTCAAGCCTTCCGGCGCGGCGACCAGGAACAGGCCCTTGATGCGCTTGCAGCCGGCGGCCTTGAGCAGGTCGACGGTGGCGATCAGGCTGCCGCCGGTGGCGAGCATCGGATCGAGGATCAGCGCGGTGCGTTCTTCCATGCGGCCGGTGAGCTTCTCGTAATAGCCGACCGGTTGCAGCGTCTCTTCGTCGCGCTGCAGGCCGACCACGCCGACCTTGGCCGCCGGGATCAGTTCCAGCACGCCCGGCAGCATGCCCAGGCCGGCGCGCAGGATCGGCACCAGGGTGACCTTGGCGCCCTTGATTCGGCGCGTGGCGACGGGGCCGGCCCAGCCTTCGACGACCGCCTCTTCGGTTTCCAGATCGGCGGTGGCTTCGTAAGTGAGCAGGGTCGCGACTTCCGAGGCGAGCTCGCGGAACGACTTGGTGCTGTTGTCGGCGCGGCGCATCAGGCCGAGTTTGTGCTGGACCAGGGGATGGCGGACTTCGACGATTTTCATGGCGGCCTCAAACGGTGGCGGGCGGCGATTGTCGCCGCACAGGATTGATGGTTGCGGGGCGGGGCGCAAGCGCGGCGCGGGCCGCCGCAAGCGTGCGCGCTCGCTGCGATGGAAAAGAGCGGCGTCGCGAGGCGCCGCAGCGGCCTGGCGTTCGCTTTCGCTGGTGCGGGCGAAGAGCGGTTCCGCGCCGTTGCCGAAGCCGGCCTCCGGCGTCGGTTCGTGGGGCGCGGCGGGTTCAGTCCGCGATGGCGTAGAGGTTGTCGCCGTCGGCGAGGGCCTGGGCGACGAACAACGATAGCCGGCGGATGTCGGCGGGATCGGTGAACCGGGTCTGCAGCCGCGTCAGTTCCGCCTGCAGAACCGGCAGTTCGGCGGACGACCATGCCGCGTCGGCCCCGTAGTCGCGTAGCCGGAGCAGCAGCGGATAGGCTTCGTGCGGCAACGCCCGGGCCATCAGCTGCCTGTGGAACAGCAGCTCGATGGCGAACGATTTGCGCGAGGTGAGCGCCTCGCGCTCGTGCCGGGCCTGGACCAGATCGAGCGTCATGGAGAGCGGGCCGGACCGCGGCGTCGCCGCAGCCGAAGCGCGTCCGGCCTCAGGCCGTGCGGACGTAGCGGATCTCGATCCCGTCGCTGTCGCCGATCGCCGCGCGCAGCACGGTAATCAGCGAGCCGGCGTTGAGGTGGTCGATCTCGATCATGTCGACCACGGCATGATCGATCCAGTAGTCCTGGTCGCGCCGGTTTTCCTCTTCCAGCGCCGCGACCAGGATCTGCAGCTCTTCCTCGCTGATCTCGCCGATGTCGGCGCCGGTTTCCTTGTTGGACAAACGGATCATTTCCATTCCTTAGCGGGCAGATGAGCAGATGGGCGCCGAAGGCCGGAAACCAGCGAAATACAGCCTTCGCTGGCTTCCTCCTTTTCTGCGCCGGTTCCCGGCCGTCAGGCCGCCGCCTGCTGCTGCAGGCGCGGACCCTCGCGCAGGGCGCGGCCGACCATCGACACCAGCAGCTCCAGTTCGTCGCTGCCGATGGTGAAGTTCGGGGTGAAGCGCAGCGAGTTGACGCCGCCGTGGATCACGCCGATGCCGCGCTCGCGCAGCCACTCTTCGATCGAGCCGGCGCCGTAGCACTTGAACTGCGGCGACAGCTCGCAGGAGAACAGCAGGCCGGTGCCCTGGACCTTGGTGATCAGGCCGCCGAGCTCGCTCTTGAGCTTTTCCAGCTTCTCGATCGCCTCGGCGCCGCGGGCGCGGATGTTGGCGCGCAGCTGCGGGGTGACCTGCTCGAGCACGGCGACGGCGACGTCGAGCGCGCGCGGGTTGCTGGTCATGGTGTTGCCGTACAGGCCCTTGCGGTACAGCGAGGCGGCGCGTTCGCCGACGGCGAGCACCGACAGCGGGTACTGGCCGGCGTTGAGCGCCTTGGAGTAGGTCTCCATGTCCGGCGCGTCCAGGCCTTCGAAGCCCGGGTAGTCGACGATCGACAGCACGCCGTGGGCGCGCAGGCCGGCCTGGATCGAGTCGACCAGCAGCAGCGAACCGTGGTTGCGGGTCAGTTCGCGCGCGGCGGCATAGAACGCCGGCGGCACACCGCGGCCCGGGTCGCCTTCGCCCATCACCGGCTCCAGGAACATCGCCTCGATGAACCAGCCGTTGGCGTCGGCGTCGGCGAACACCTGCTTGAGCGCGTCGACGTCGTAGGGCTCGATCGCGATCACCGAATCTTCGCCGCGGAAGCTGGCCAGGTGCTGGATATAGGTCTTGCGCGAGGAATCCGAGTACAGCGCCGGGCGCTCGGTGCGGCCGTGGAAGCTGCCCTTGACCACCACGCGCTTGATCGCGCGCCCGGCGTGGGCGGCGCCCGGATCGGTCATCAGCTTGCTGTTGACGTCGGCGATGCGCGAGGCCAGCGAGACCGACTCGGAACCGGAGTTCAGGCAGAAGAAGCGCTCGTACGGGCAGCCGCCGCGGGCAGTGCCGATGGCCCCGCGCAGGGCGCGCTCGAAGCGCAGCTGCGACAGCGACGGGGTCATGATGTTGGCCATCACCTGCGGCTTGGCCATCGCCGCGATCACCGCCGAGGGGGTGTGGCCGAAGCCGAGCATGCCGTAGCCGCCGGAGTCGTGCAGCACCGCGCCCTTGAGGGTCACGATCCAGGGGCCGCGCGCGGTCAGGGCGACATACGGGTTGACGCCGTCGTCCGGGTAAAAGTTGACGTAGCCGGCCTGGACCGCGTGGATCTGCGCGTCCTCATCGAGGTCGAGCAGGTCGGCGTGCAGGTCGCGGATCAGGGCGTATTCGGCGGCGGCGGCGGCCACGGCTTCGCCCAGTTCGGGATGGGTGACGGCGAAACGGACGAGGGTGTCGTCGTCCAGGCCGACGGTGCGGCGTTTGCCGGCGTGGGCGCGCAGCGGCGCGAGTTGGTCGAGCAGGTTGGTCATTTCAATCTCCAAAGATCATCGGCGTCCCGCCGAGGCTTGACTACGTGGGAGACCGGTCCGGCGCCGTGGCGCGGACCTTCGCAGTTGCAGCAGCCCCCGGCTGCCAAGCGCCATCTCGCACACCTTATTGCGGATCGAAACGAAGAAAAATCGCGCAAAAATTTTGCGTGAAGGCCGCCCTATTTGACGATTTTTCGTTTCATTTCAATGATTTATCGAGTCTAGCATGTCCGCGCGGCGGCGATAACCCCCATCGGGGCGAAGGTATTCAGGCGGGCCCAACGGCGACCGGTTGACGCTTGTCACCGGCGATCGATGCTTTCGCCCACTGCCGGCTGCGGGGGCCCGCGCCGAGAGTAGGCGCATCTTCCACGCACCCATCGGACCGCCGCCATGGCCACGCTCGCCCGGACGAATCCCGCTCTGCGCCGACTCAAGACCCCGGTGCTGTGCGCCGCGCTGTTCGCCGCCGCGCTGCTGTCGGCGGCCGAGACCGCCGCGGCGCCGACCGGTGCCGCGCCGGCGAGCTTCGCGATCGCCGGCGCGCGCGTGTTCGACGGCGACACGCTGCTGCCGTCGGCGACGGTGCTGGTGCGCGACGGCCTGATCGCCGAGGTCGGCGCCAAAGTGCGGGTGCCGGCCGGGACCGCGGTGATCGACGGCCAGGGCGCGACCCTGCTGCCCGGGCTGATCGACGCCCATACCCACAGCTTCGGCATGGCGCGCAGCGACGCCCTGCGTTTCGGCGTCACCACCGAGCTGGACATGTTCAACGCCAGCGGCCAACTGACGGCGGCGAAGACCGAACGCAGCGGCCGCGCGCGCACCGACCGCGCCGACCTGTGGTCGGCCGGCACCCTGGTCACCGCCAAGGGCGGCCACGGCACCCAGTACGGCGTGCCGATCCCGACCCTGGACGACCCGGCCCAGGCCCGGGCTTTCGTCGATGCGCGCATCGACGAGGGCTCGGACTACATCAAGCTGGTGCTGGAAGAACTGCGCGACGCGCAGGGCAAGCCGCGCCTGAACACCTTGTCCGAGGCCTCGCTGCGCGCGGCGATCCAGGCCGCGCACGCCCGCAAGAAACTGGCCGTCGTCCACGTCTCGCGCGCCGAGGAGGCGAAGCTGGCGATCGACGCCGGCGCCGACGGCCTGGTGCATATCAATGCCGACCGCCTCGACGATCCGCAACTGATCGAAGCGATCAAGCGTCGCGGCGCGTTCGTGGTGCCGACCCTGACCGTCGAGCACTCGGCCTACGGCGCCGGCAACGGCAAACAGCTGATCGCCGACCCGCGCCTGGCGCCGTTCCTGAGTTCGGCGCAGAAGGACGAGCTGGGGCGCGGCTTCGGTTGGCGGGTGGAACCGGACAAGGCCAAGAACGCGACCGAGAACGTGCGCCTGCTGCATCGCGCCGGCGTCGCCGTGCTCGCCGGCACCGACGCCGGCAACCCCGGCACCAGCCACGGCGCCAGCCAGCACGGCGAGCTGGAGTTGCTGGTCGCCGCCGGGATGAGCCCGGTCGAAGCATTGCGCGCCGCGACCTCGACGCCGGCGCGCAGCTTCGGCCTGAGCGACCGCGGCCGCATCGCCCCGGGCCTGCGCGCCGACCTGGTTTTGGTGGACGGCGACCCGACCGCCGACATCGCCGCGACCCGCGCGATCCGCACGGTGTGGAAGAACGGTTATCCGGTCGACCGCGCCGTTTCGATGCCGACCCTGCAGCCCGGCGCGGTGGCGACCTGGAACGCCGGCCAACCGGGCCCGCGCTGGGTCGCGTCCTTCGACGCCTACATGGGCGGCAAGTCCAAGTCGCAGCTGCAGGCGGGGCAGGGCGGCGGTACGGCGCTGGCGGCCAAGGGCGACCTCGTCGCCGGCCTGCCGCAGCCCTGGGCCGGGCTGATGCTGATGCCCGGCCCGACGCCGATGGCCGCCGCCGACGCCCGTTCGGTGCGCGAGCTGAGCCTGCGCCTGCGCGGCGACGGCCGCCCGGTGTCGGTGCTGGTGTTCTCCGGCAAGGAACTGCCCGGCACGCCGGGCTTGCAGCTGGTGCCGACCCAGGCCGGGCAATGGCAGCAGGTCAGCGTGCCCCTGGCCGGCATGGCCAATGTCGATCTGAGCCTGCTGCGCGGCATCGCCTTCGCTGCGGGCGGGGCGCCGGGCGCATTCGAATTCGAGATCGACACGGTCGAACTCCGTTAAAGTCCGCCGGCATGCGGTGGCGGATGCGATCCCGCAGCGTGGGTCACGGTCGTGCCCCGACGCTCGTAGCATCCCGCCGCCATCGCGCCGAGCCCATGCCTGTCCTGCCGCCGCGCGGCCGGACGCAGACTTCACCGTAGGACACGACCATGCGCTTGCCCGGACCGCCGCTGGACACACAGGAACACCTGCTGGGCTGGCACCTGGCGTCCTTGCTCTATCTGAGCTTCGTCTTCGTGCCGCTGTTCTTCTGGCCGGTGCTGCCGTGGTGGGTGGTGGCGGTCGCGGTCGGCTCGGTGGCGGTGTTCCTGCCGCTGTACTGGGCGTTCTACCGCGCCGGGGTCAAGGCGCGTTTGTGGCTGGTGCTGGGCGTGGCGGCGATCGGCTACACGGTGCTGCCGTTCGGCGTCGGCGGCGGCACCTACCTGATCTTCGCCGCCGGCATGCTCGCCAGTTTCCTGCCGCTGTGGCGCGGGGTCAGCCTGACGGTGCTGCTGTTCGCCGCGCTCGGCGTGGAGATGATCTGGACCCTGCCGGCAGTGGCGATGCCGCTGTCGGGGTTCCTGATCCATGTATTGGTCGGTTCGATCGTCTACGCCGGCGTGCTCGCCGCGCGCTCGCGCGAGCTGCGCAACGCCGAGTTGCGCCTGACCCAGGAAGAAGTGCGGCGCCTGGCCAGCCTGGCCGAGCGCGAGCGCATCGGCCGCGACCTGCACGACCTGCTCGGCCACACCTTGTCGGTTGTGGTGCTGAAATCGCAATTGGCCGCGCGCCTGATCGAACACGACACCCGCGCCGCGCAGGACCAGATCGGCGAGGTCGAGCGGGTCGCGCGCGAGGCCCTGACCCAGGTCCGCGAAGCGGTCGCCGGCATCCGCGCCAACGGCCTGCAGGCCGAACTCGCCGCGGCGCGGCTGGCCCTGCTCGGCGGCGAGATCAGCCTCGATCATCGCCTGGCGCCGCTGGAAATTCCCGGCAATATCGAAACCACCCTGGCCCTGGCCCTGCGCGAATCGGTCACCAACGTGCTGCGCCATGCGCGCGCGCGGCGGGTCGAAGTCGAACTGACCGAGGACCCGCGCGGCGGCATCGTGCTGCGCATCGCCGACGACGGCCGCGGCGGCGTGGCCGCCGAAGGCCACGGCCTGACCGGCATGCGCGAGCGCCTGCGCGCGATCGGCGGAGCGGTCGAAATCGACAGTCCCAACGGCGGCGGCACCCGGCTCAGCCTGCTGGTGCCGCGCGAGGCGCTGAGCGCGGCGCGGCGCTTGCCGCCGACGACGCCGGCGTCGTCGCAGGACAAGGGGCCGGCTTTGCTCGAACGAGGTATCGCATGATCCGATTGTTGCTGGCCGAAGATCAGGCCCTGGTGCGCGGCGCATTGGCCGCGTTGTTGAACCTGGAGCCGGATATCGAAGTCGTGGCCGAAGCCGGCGACGGCGCCACGGCGTGGGAAGCGGTGCGGCGGGTGCAGCCGGACCTGCTGGTCACCGACATCGAGATGCCCGGCATGACCGGCATCGATCTGGCCTTGAAGGTGCGCGATTCCGGGTTGCCGACGCGGGTGGTGATCGTCACCACCTTCGGCCGCGCCGGCTACCTGCGCCGGGCGATGGACGCCGGCGTGCGCGGCTATCTGTTGAAGGACGCGCCCGCCGGCCAACTCGCCGATGCCTTGCGCCAGGTCCACCGCGGCGGCCGCGCCATCGACCCCCAGCTCGCGGTCGCCGCCTGGAGCGACGAGGACCCGTTGACCGAGCGCGAGCGCCAGGTGCTGCGGTTGGCCGGCGAGGGCTTGTCCACCGCCGAAATCGGCGAGCGGCTGCACCTGAGCCAGGGCACGGTGCGCAACTACCTGTCCGAAGCGATCGGCAAGCTCGACAGCAACAACCGCATCGAGGCCTACCGGCGCGCACGGCAGAACGGTTGGTTGTAGCCGCGGCGCTGCGGCCGGGCCGGGGGCGCGCGAGGCGGGGCGAAGCTTGGCAAGAGCCGGGCAACCGGCCCCAGCAAATCCTCCGCGCTCCGGGCGACGCCCAGCAGCCCACCGGCATCGGGCGCCGCGCGCCTCGGTCGAAGGGGGCAACGGCTCGCGGCCGTTCCCCGGGGGCCGCACCCGCCCCTGCGTCATCCCCCTGTGGCCCCCCTGTGAAAAGGGAGGGAAGGGGGATTGGCCTTTTGCCGACGCCGGTCTCCGCGCTCGCCTGCATCCGTTTTTTTGGCGATCCCGCCCTTACCCGGGATAATGCCCCGTTCTCCGCCCGGTTCCGCCCCCGGCCGCCTTCCGCCCGGCACCGACCGGTCGGCCGGGCTTCGGCTGCGGCGGCGCCGCGCGCTCAATCTCTTCGGTTCCCTTTGAAAAAGTCCGACTTCCACTACGAACTCCCGCCCGAGCTGATCGCCCAGGCCCCGTTGCCCGAACGCTCGGCCAGCCGGCTGCTGGTCGTGCCGCCGGCGCCGGCGCCGCTGCAGGACCGCAGCTTTCGCGACCTGACCGAGCTGCTGCAGCCCGGCGACCTGCTGGTGTTCAACGACACCCGGGTGATCCCGGCGCGCCTGTTCGGGCAGAAGAGCACCGGCGGCCGGGTCGAGATCCTGATCGAGCGCCTGCTCGGCGGCTCCGAAGCGCGCGCCCAGTTGGGCGTCAGCAAATCGCCCAAGCCCGGCGCGCGCATCGCCTTGGACGCCGGCGGCGAGGCCGAGGTGCTCGGCCGCGACGGCGAGTTCTACCGCCTGCGCTTCCACGTGCCCGAATCGCTGGAGCACTGGCTGCTGCACGCCGGCCGCCTGCCGCTGCCGCCGTACATCCAGCGCGAGCCCGGCCACGACGACGACGAGCGCTACCAGACCGTGTTCGCGCGCGAAGTCGGCGCCGTCGCCGCGCCGACCGCCGGCCTGCATTTCGACGAAGCTTTGCTGGAACGGTTGCGCGGGCGCGGCATCGAGTTCGGCCACGTCACCCTGCACGTCGGCGCCGGCACCTTCCAGCCGGTGCGCGCCGAGCACCTCGACCAGCACGTGATGCACAGCGAATGGCTCAACGTCGGTGCCGGCCTGATCGAGCAGATCCGCCGCACCCGCGCCGCCGGCGGCCGGGTGATCGCGGTCGGCACGACCGTGGTGCGCGCGCTGGAAAGCGCGACCCGGCACGAGGGCGGGCAGAGCGGCGAGGGCGAGTTGCAGCCCTTCGCCGGCGAGACCCGCTTGTTCATCCTGCCGGGCTACCGGATCCGCTCGGTCGACGGCCTGATCACCAATTTCCACCTGCCCGAGAGCACGCTGCTGATGCTGGTCTCGGCCTTCGCCGGCAAGGAGCGCATGTTCGCCGCGTATGCGCATGCGATCGCCGAGCGCTACCGCTTCTTCTCCTACGGCGACGCCATGCTGCTGTGGCCGACCGCCGCGACGTAGCCCCGCCGCCACAACCCGAAGCCGACAGGCCGCAGCATGGCCGTTGCGCTTGATCGGCAACGACCTGCGACAGCCCTCATTCCGATGACCCGATTCCCCCAGCGCGTCGCCCCATGCGCCGCAACCTTCCATCAAGGAGCCCGCGCATGAGCCGCATGTCCTTCCAACTGCTCGGCCAGGACGGCGCTGCGCGCCGCGGCCGCCTGACCTTCCCGCGCGGGGTCGTCGAAACCCCGGCGTTCATGCCGGTCGGCACCTACGGCTCGGTCAAGGGCATCATGCCCGAGCAGGTGCGCGAGCTCGGCGCGCAGATCATCCTCGGCAACACCTTCCATCTGTACCTGCGCCCGGGCCTGGAGGTGATCGGCGACCACGGCGGCCTGCACGGTTTCGCGCGCTGGAACGGGCCGATCCTGACCGACTCCGGCGGCTTCCAGGTGTTCTCGCTCGCCCACCGGCGCAAGATCACCGAGCAGGGCGTGACCTTCGCCTCGCCGGTCGACGGCAGCAAGGTCTTCCTCGGCCCGGAAGAAAGCATGCATATCCAGCGCGTGCTGGATTCGGACATCGTGATGATCTTCGACGAATGCACCCCGTACCCGGCCACCGAGGAGGTCGCGCGCAAGTCGATGGAACTGAGCCTGCGTTGGGCCGAGCGCTCCAAGCGCGCCCACGAGGGCAACGACGCGGCCTTGTTCGGCATCGTCCAGGGCGGCGTCCACCACGGCCTGCGCACGCGCTCGGCGCAGGGCCTGCAGGCGCTGGGCTTCGACGGCTATGCGATCGGCGGCCTGGCCGTGGGCGAGCCGGAGGCCGAGCGCAACGAGATGCTCGAGCACACCTGCCCGCAGTTGCCGGCCGACCGGCCGCGCTACCTGATGGGCGTGGGCCGGCCCGAGGACCTGGTCGAATCGGTCGCGCGCGGCGTGGACATGTTCGATTGCGTGATGCCGACCCGCAATGCCCGCAACGGCCATTACTTCACCTCCACCGGCACGGTGCGGGTGCGCAACGCCAAGTACGAGCGCGACCTGCGTCCGATCGAAGAGGGCTGCGACTGCTACGCCTGCGCCAACGGCTTCAGCCGCGCCTACCTGCGCCACCTGGACCGCTGCAACGAGATGCTCGGGCCGATGCTCGGCACCCTGCACAACCTGCGCTACTACCAGCGCCTGATGGCACAAATGCGCCAGGCCATCGAGCAGGGAACCTTTGCCGCCTTCCGCGAGTCCTTCTACGCCGCCCGCAGCTGACCGGCCGCGGGCGGCCCGCCGGCGGCAGGGGCGGGAGCGCCGGTCCGTCCGGGGCCGGCGACGGTTCCGAACGCCGGCGAATGCGTGGTCAAAAACGTGCCACGGGCCCCATTCCGGGGCCGCCGTCGGCCCCGGTCCGGCCGTGGCATAATCCCCGACTATTTTCGTTCCAGGACTTCAAGATGAACCTGCTCGACCTCCTGATCGCCCCCGCCTACGCCCAGGCCGCGCCGGCCGGCGCGCCGCAGGGCGGCCTGTTCGGCGGCGGCCTCGGCGGCCTCGTCCTGCCGCTGGTGCTGATCGCCGTCATGTACTTCCTGATCTTCCGCCCGCAGATGAAGCGCGCCAAGGAACACCGGGCGATGCTGGACAAGCTGTCCAAGGGCGACGAAGTGCTGACCAACGGCGGCATCGCCGGCACCGTGACCGACATCGGCGAGAACTTCATCACCGTGGAAATCGCCGCCAACGTGCGCATCCGCGTGCAGAAGGGCGCGATCGCCAACGTGCTGCCCAAGGGCACCTTGAAGTCGGCCTGATCCGACGCCGCCACGCCATCTTCAATCGCGGCGGCCGGGGAGGCCGCCGCAGGGGTTTTCGATGCTGACCTTCGCGCGCTGGAAATACTTCGCCATCCTGGTCGTCCTGGTCGTCAGCGTGCTGTACGCGCTGCCGAACGCTTATCCGCAGGATCCGTCCGTACAGATCTCCGCCGCGCGGTCGGGCAGCACCCAGATCGACGCCGCGCTGGCCAAGCGCGCCGCCGACCTGCTGGCCCAGGCCAAGATCCCGACCAAGTCGGTGCAGGTCGAGGACCAGGGCAACCTGATGGTGCGCCTGAACGACACCGAGCAGCAGACCCGCGCCGCCGACCTGCTGCGTCCGCAGCTGGGCAGCGACTACGTGGTCGCGCTGAGCCTGGCGCCGACCGTGCCGGGCTGGCTGGAAGCGCTGGGCGCCAAGCCGATGCCGCGCGGCCTGGACTTGCAGGGCGGCGTGCACTTCGTGATGCAGGTCGACCAGGCCGCGGCGCTGAACAAGCGTCTGGAGGCCTACGTCGAAGACGTCCGTGCGACCCTGCGCGACAGCGCCGTGCCTTACACCTCGGTGGTGCGCCGCGGCAACGAGGCCATCGTCGCCACCCTGGCCGGCAACGCCGACGCCGACAAGGCGCAGAAGCAGCTGCGCACCGCTTTCCCGACCCTGACCCAGGACCTGGAAGGCCGCACCCTGACCCTGAACATTCCGCAGTCGGAACTGCAGCGCATCTCGCTCGACGCGATCGAGCAGAACCTGACCACCCTGCGCAACCGCATCAACGCCTTCGGCGTGGCCGAGCCGGTGATCCAGCGCCAGGGCACCGACCGGGTGGTGATCCAGCTGCCGGGCCTGCAGGACACCGCCGAAGCCAAGCGCCAGATCGGCGCCACCGCGACCCTGGAATTCCGCGCCGTGGTCGGCGACGAAGCCGCCGCCGCGGCCGCCGTGCGCGACCGCAACGTGCCGCCGGAAGCGCGCGTGTACTACAACGAGGCCAAGCAGCCGCTGCTGCTGTCCAAGCGCCTGCTGGTGTCCGGCGACCAGCTGGTCAACGCCATCCCCGGCAACGACCAGCAGGGCCAGCCCAGCGTGAGCATCACCCTGAACGCCATCGGCGGTCAGCGCATGCTCAACCACACCCTGGAAAACGTCGGCAAGCGCCTGGGCATCGTCTACGTCGAGCAGATCCCGGTCACCGAGATCGTGGACGGCAAGGAAGTGCGCACCACCCGCACCGAAGAGCGCGTGATCAGCTCCTCGCGCATCCAGGGCGTGTTCGGCAAGGACTTCCAGACGACCGGCCTGAGCCGCGACGAAGCCAACAGCCTGGCCAAGCAGCTCAAGTCCGGCGCCCTGGCCGCGCCGATGACCTTCGTCGAAGAGCGCGTGGTCGGCCCCAGCCTGGGCGCCGACAACGTCAAGCGCGGCACCACCGCGGTGCTGTACTCGTTCGTGTTCGCGCTGACCTTCTTCCTGATCTACTACCGTATGTTCGGCCTGATCACCTGCCTGGCCCTGCTGCTGAACCTGCTGATGGTGGTGGCGCTGATGTCGATGATCGGCGCGACCATGAGCCTGCCGGGCTTCGCCGGCCTGGCCTTGTCGGTGGGCATGTCGGTCGACGCCAACGTGCTGATCAACGAACGCATACGCGAGGAGCTGCGCGCCGGGGTGCCGCCGCAGGCGGCGATCGCCAGCGGCTACGACAAGGCCTCCGGCACGATCTTCGACTCCAACATGACCGCGCTGCTGGCCGGCCTGGCGCTGCTGGCGTTCGGCACCGGCCCGCTGCAGGGCTTCGCGATGACCATGATCATCGGCATCCTGACTTCGGTCTTCACCGCCGTGACCGTCTCGCGCGGCATCGCCACGTTGATCTACGGCAACCGCCGCAAGCTCAAGTCCATCGCGATCTGACGGGAGAACCCAGACATGAAGATTTTCCCGCTGACCCTGCTGCCCAACGACGCCAACGTCAACTTCATGAAGTTGCGTTGGGTCTCGATCGCGGTGGCCGCGCTGATCATGTTCGTCGCCATCGGCGCCATGGTCACCCGCAACTTCAACTACGCCCTGGACTTCACCGGCGGCAACCTGGTCGAAGTGCACCTGGCCAAGCCGGTGGGGCTGGACACGGTGCGCGAGCGCCTGGCCGCCGACGGCTACGACAGCGCCCAGGTGCAGACCTACGGTTCGGGCAACGAACTGTTGATCCGCCTGCAGCCGCGCGAAGGCGACTCCGGTTCGGCCGCCACCGCCCACGCCGCCGAGGCGGTGATGAAGGCGGTGTCGGGCGCCGACAACCAGGCCAAGATCCTGCGCAACGAGTTCGTCGGCCCGCAGGTCGGCCGCGAATTGGCGCTCAACGGTCTGTACGCGCTGCTGTTCGTGGTGGTGGGCTTCCTGATCTACATCGCCTTCCGCTTCGAATGGAAGTTCGCGGTCGCCGCGATCATCACCACCCTGCACGACGTGATCGTGGTCGCCGGCTGGTTCGCGATCTCCGGCCACGAGTTCGACCTGACCGTGCTGGCCGGCATCCTGTCGGTGATGGGCTACTCGATCAACGACACCATCGTGGTGTTCGACCGCGTGCGCGAGAACTTCCGCTCGATGCGCGCCGATCCGGAAACCGTGCTGAACAAGTCGATCAACCAGACCCTGTCGCGTACGGTGATCACCTCGTTCGTCGCCTTCCTGACCGTGTTCGCGCTGTACCTGTACGGCGGCGGTTCGCTGCGCGGCATGGCCGAGTCGCAGATGATCGGCATCATCATCGGCACCCTGTCGTCGATCTTCGTCGCCTGCCCGCTGCTGACCCTGGGCCTGCTCAAGGTCAGCAAGCAGGACCTGTTGCCGAAGGCCAAGGACGAGGCGGCGCTGGCGCGTCGTCCGTAACCGCCGCCGCTGGGGCGCCTGCGGCATCGGCGCCGGAACCGCTGCGAAGAAAAGGCCGCGCGCATGCGCGGCCTTTTTCTTTGCCCGCGGGCCCCGGTGGGGCGGCCTGCGAGCGCGTGGCCGCAACGCCGTATCCCCGGGGGAGCGGTCGATGGGGGGCTGGGTCGATGCGGCCCATCCTGGGCCCCCGGGGCCATGCGGGCGGGCAGAAGCATCATTTATTGCACTCTACAAGGATAATTGTAGAATGTGGTCATGAACGACGATTCCGCCGTTTCGGCCCTTTCCGCCCTCGCGCACACCGATCGCCTGGCGGCCTTCCGCATGCTGGTCCGCAAAGGGCCCGACGGCATGCCGTCGGGCGAGATCGCCGATGCGCTTTCGATTCCGCCGACGCGGATGAGCTTCCATCTCGCCGCGCTGGAGCGCGCGGGCCTGCTGAGGTCCTGGCGAGACGGGCGACGAGTTCTGTACGCCGCGAGCTATGACGACATGCGCCGGCTGCTTGCCTTCCTGACCGAGGACTGCTGTTCCGGAAACCCGGAAATCTGCGGCTCCCTCATCGATCCCGTCGCTGCCTGCGCTGCGGAGACCTGCCCATGAGCACCGTCCAGCCGTTCAACGTCCTGTTCCTGTGCACCGGCAATTCGGCGCGCTCCATCCTGGCCGAAGGGGTCCTGCGCCAAGTCGGTGCCGGTCGCTTCACTGCCTTCTCCGCTGGGAGCCATCCCCGGCGCGAGGTGAATCCCTTGGCATTGGAGGTTCTGCGCGAGTCCGGTTATCCCGTCGACGCAATGCGCTCGAAGTCGTGGGACGAGTTCGCCGTTCCCGGCGCGCCGCGCATGGACTTCGTCTTCACCGTCTGCGACCGGGCCGCCGGCGAAGCGTGCCCGGTCTGGCCGGGGCAACCGGTGACCGGGCACTGGGGGATCGAAGACCCAAGCCACGAGGACGGGGGCGAGATGTGGAGACGGGCAGCGTTCCGAAAGGCGCTGGGCTATATGGAGAACCGCATCAACGCCTTCGTGGCCCTGCCGTTGGCCTCGCTGGAGCGATCGAGCCTGGCGGCCAGGGTGCATGAAATCGGACAGTTCGAGGGCGCGTCCATGCGGCGCCCGGACCCCACCTGAGGCCTTTTGCATGACCGTTACGATCTATCACAATCCCGATTGCGGTACGTCCCGCAATACGCTGGAAATGATTCGCCGATCCGGGGAACAGCCGGTGGTGATCGAGTACCTGAAGACGCCGCCGTCGCGCGAAGCGTTGGCCGAATTGATCCGGGCGATGGGCCTGACGGCGCGAGATTTGCTGCGCCGGAAGGGAACGCCTTACGCCGAGCTGGGGTTGGACGATCCCGCACTCTCCGACGAGAAGTTGCTGGACGCGATGATGTCGCATCCGATCCTCATCAACCGCCCGATCGTCGTATCCGAGAAAGGCGCCGCTCTGTGTCGGCCGTCGGAACGAGTGCTGAGTCTGCTGGCCCACCCGGTGGCCTCTTTCACGAAAGAGGACGGCGAAGTGGTGGTCTGGGCAGGAGCCCGGACGTGACTCAGCCCGTCTCGATGGAGTTGCCGAACATCGATCTGACCCAGCTCAATGCGATCGATGTCGAGTCGCTCGCGGCTCCGGACGACCCTCGGCACCCGCCACGCATCCTCATCCTTTACGGCTCGCTGCGCGAACGCTCCTACTCGCGCTTGCTGGCCGAGGAGGCCGGCCGGCTTCTGCGTTGGTTCGGCTGCCAGGTGCGCACTTTCGATCCCCGCGACCTGCCGCTTCCCGACGCGGTGAGCCCGGATCACCCGAAAGTGACCGAACTGCGAGAGCTCGCCGACTGGTCGGAGGGCATGGTCTGGGTGAGCCCGGAACGCCACGGCGCGATGACGGGAATCATGAAGGCGCAGATCGACTGGATTCCCTTGGCGTTGGGCGCCAGGCGGCCGACGCAGGGCAAGACCCTGGCCGTCATGCAGGTCTGCGGCGGCTCGCAGAGCTTCAACTCCGTCAATCAGATGCGCACGCTCGGCCGTTGGATGCGGATGGTCACGATCCCGAACCAGTCTTCGGTCGCCAAGGCGCACCTGGAGTTCGACGACGCCGGCCGGATGAAGCCCTCCGCTTACTACATGCGGGTGGTCGACGTGTGCGAGGAATTGGCCAAGTTCACTTGGCTGGTCCGCGGACGCTCCGGCTACCTGACGGACCGCTACTCCGAGCGTGTCGAGGATGCCGAAGCGCTTTCGAAACGCGTGAACCAGCGTTCCCTGTGACCGGCTGGCGGGTTCGCGATCGCCCGATTGCGGGCGCGTCGGAGCCTTGTGCTAAGACGCCGGCGCCGCCGGCCGGGTAACGCCGATTCTGCTTTCTCCCTGCCGCCGCGCGACATGGCCGTTCCGCTTTGTTCGGCCGTTGCGCCATCATGGCGTTGCCGCGTTGCGGCGGACGATCGGTTTCCGGCGACCGGGTTCTTGCAACCCGCGCGTACCTGCCCGGGTGCGGCGGTCGCCCCGAACAGAGGATGCGATGGCGTGGCAAATCGGCAGCAGATCGAAGACTGGAACGGCGCCGTCGGCGAACGCTGGCTGACCTATAACGACTGGCTCGACCGGCGCACCGCCGCCTACGGCCGCGACGCGCTCGATGCGGCCGCAGCGCAGCCGGGCGAAGCGGTGCTCGACATCGGCTGCGGCGCCGGCGCGACCGTGTTCGAACTGGCGCGTGCGGTCGGCGAGGGCGGCTCGGTGACCGGCGTGGACGTGTCCGAGCCCTTGCTGAGCCGCGCCCGCGAACGCGCCGCGGCCTTGGCGCTGCCGGTCGAGTTCCGCCTGGCCGACGCCAGCCGCCCGCTGTTCGCGCCGGCGCGGTTCGACCTGCTGTTCTCGCGCTTCGGGGTGATGTTCTTCGACGATCCCGTCGCGGCTTTCGCCGAATTGCGCAAGACGCTCAAGCCCGGCGGCCGGCTCGCCTTCGCCTGTTGGCAAGGGCCGGACCGGAACGATTGGTATCGCTGGCCGCTGCGCGCGATCGCCGAGGCGATCGCGCTGCCGCCGTCCGATCCCGACGCGCCCGGCCCGTTCGCGTTCGGCAAGCCCGAGCGGGTGCGCCAGGTCCTGGGCGAGGCCGGTTTCGACGCGGTCGAGCTGCGCGCCTTCGAAGCGCCGTTCTACCTCGGCGAAGGCGACGATCCGGATGCGGCCGCCGCCGACGCCTACGACCAGGTGATGCGGGTCGGCCCGGTCGCGCGCTTGCTCGCTGCGCAGGAGCCGGCGGTGCGCGTGCGCGCCGAGGCGCGTCTGCGCGCGGCCTTGCGCGAACTCGCGCGCGAGCGCGGCATCGCGATGATGGGCGCGACCTGGACGGTGACGGCGCGGGCCGCGTGATCCGGCGGGGTGCCAGCGGCTGAGGGGCGGAGCGCGGCGGCTGCGCTCAACCCGTTGCCTCCCTGCGCGAGGCGGCGAGCAGGTTGCAGAACAGCGCGCCTTGCTCGATGGCATCGTCGAGCGCGACGTGGGTATGCGGCAGCCGGTCGAACCAGGCCTTGGGCATGCGCCGCTTGGTCGATTCGCGGTAATCGGTCTTGAGCACGGCCATCGCATAGGACTTGATGTCCAGCGCCGAATGCGAGAACGGGCTGCGGCCGGCGAAGCGGATCAGGTACCAGTACACGAACAGGAAGTCGTAGGCGGCCGGATAGCCGACGAACACCGGCTTTCCGGGCAGCGCGTCCAGCCACTCGACGTAGGCGCGCATCGCCGCTTCGGGCGCCTGCGGGTCGCGCCGGCAGGCGTCCCAGGCGGCGCGGTTGTCGGCCCACCAGCGCATCGTGTCGGGGTGTCCGTGCGCCCCAGGCAGAGTGTCCAGATTGGCCGAGAACGTGGCGACCAGGGTCTTGTCGGCCAGGTACGCCGCCGAGGCGAAGCTCAGCATCGAATGCGGGCCCGGAATCGGGCCGTCGGCCTCGACGTCGGTGCTGACGTAGATTTCGGGTTTGCTCATGGGGTCCGTCCGTTGACGTGGCTGCGCCGCCCGCCGGCGCGGCAGCGCAACGGCACGGTTGCGGCGATTGTGCGGCAAGCCCGCGCCCCGTGCAGCCGCGGCGCAGCCACGTCGCAGCGCTTGCGGCGCATCCGCGCAAACGAAAACGCCGCGACCCGGTCGCGGCGTTCTGCGTGTCCGGCTGGGGTCGGAACTCAGTCGAACGCGTTGGCGTAGCCGGTGTTGACGATGCGCTGCTGCAGCGCGTCGGCCACGCGCAGGTTGCCGGCGACGATCTGCCGCGGCGGCAGGCCGCGGTTGTCCATCGGGCCGGTCGGGCGGCCGCGGAAATCGACCACCTTGCCGCCGGCTTCGCGCACCATCAGCACGCCCGCCGCGACGTCCCAGGGCTTGAGCCCGGCTTCGAAGTAACCGTCGGCGCGGCCGCAGGCGACGTAGGCCAGGTCGAGCGCGGCCGAACCGGTGCGGCGCACGTCCTCGACGTCGATCAGCAGATTGTCCAGGCACTTGAGGTGGGCGCTGGCGTTGGCGCGCTCGCGCGGCGGGAAGCCGGTAATCAGCATGGCGCCGTTCAATTCCTTGCGCTCGGCGATGCGTACGCGCTTTTCGTTGAGCTGGGTGCCGCTGCCGCGGCTGGCGGTGAACAGGTCGTTGCGCAGCGGGTCGAAGATCACGCCGTGGATCGGCTCGCCGTTCTCGCACAGCGCGATGGACACGCAGAAATGCGGGATGCCGTGCAGGTAGTTGCTGGTGCCGTCGAGCGGGTCGATGACCCAGGTGAAGCGGGCCTGGCCGAGCGGACCGTGTTCTTCGCCGAGGATGGCGTAGTCCGGGGTGGCGCGGCGGAATTCCTTGATGATCTCGGCCTCGGCGAGGCGGTCGACCTCGCTGGCGTAGTCCATGCGGCCCTTCTCGACGATGTTCAGCGCGTCCACGCGGTGCATGTGGCGGAGCAGGACGTTGCCGGCGGCGCGTGCGGCTTTGACCATGAGGGTGACGGCGGGTTTCTGCATGGCTTACGGCCTCGAGCGTGTGAGGAGGGGCGGGACTGGCGGGGAGAAAGAGCGCAACCGGCGCGGGGCCGGGGCGGGGAGTTTACCATCTGCGCATGAACGCCGATCCCCGCGACCCCCCGGCGCCGCTCCAGGCGCCCGAAAATGCCAACTCACTTGAGGCTGCGTCCGCCGCGGCCGACCCCGCCGCCGCCCGCATCCGCATCGTCCTGGTCGGCACCCAGCACCCCGGCAACATGGGCTCGGCGGCGCGGGCGATGAAGACCATGGGCCTGTCGCGGCTGGTCCTGGTCGCCCCGGAAAAGCCGATCGACCGCGACGCCTACGCGATGGCCGCCGGCGCCGACGACGTGCTCGAGGCCGCCGCGGTGCTGCCCGACCTGGCCGCGGCGGTGGCCGACTGCCATCTGGTGCTGGGCTGCACCGCGCGCAGCCGGCGCATCGCCCTGGAAGAACTGGCGCCGCGCGAGGCGGCCGCGCGCATCGACGGCCGCGCCCGCGGCGGCGGCGAAGTCGCGTTGGTGTTCGGGCGCGAGCGCACCGGCCTGGACAACGAGGAGCTGCAACTGTGCCATGCGGCGGTGCACATTCCGGCCAACCCGGCGTACAGCTCGCTGAACCTCGGTGCCGCGGTGCAGGTGCTGAGTTACGAGCTGCGCATGGCCTCGTTGGCCGCGACCGCCGCCGGCGGCGCCTACGAGCGCCGCGATCCGCCGGCTTCGCATGCGCAGTTGGAAGGCTTTTTCGGCCAGCTCGGCGACGCCCTGGACGCGATCGATTTCCACAAGGGCCGCACGCCGGATGCGGCGATGCGCAAGCTGCGCCGTCTGTTCCTGCGCGCCGACCTGGACGAGCGCGAGGTGCGGCTGTTGCGCGGCGTGCTGGCCGACGTGGAGCGCACGGCGATGTTGGCGGGGCAGCGGCGCTGAGGTCGCGACTGCGCCTTCGCTGCGGCGAAAGCGAGCGGCCGCTCCCGGGGCCGGCGGTGCGAACGAGCGCGGCAGAGCCGGCCCGGAGAGTGCGATGCCTTGGGCCGGGCGGCCCATCGGGCGGCTGAGGCGGGGGCGCGGGCTGATGGACGGCGGGGCGGCCCCGGTTCCGGTCCGGGCTCGGTTTCGATTACGCTCGCTAGGCAATCCGACCAGGTGACGACTGTTGAGCGTTAGCGCGCGGAATTCCGGTTCGCGGTGGGGGCGGGTCCTGGTCCAGGCATTGCTCCTGTGGGCCGCGTTCGCCGCGTTCGCCGCGACGGCGGCGTCGCACGAGCTGCGCGGCAGCCACAAGGAGGGCTCGGATGCGCATGTGCTGGTGCTGGGGCGTATCAGCGACGATCCCAAGACGCACTACGAGCAGCTCAAGCCGCTGCTCGATTACGTGGTACCGCGCATGGCCGACGTCGGCATCCGCGAAGGCCGGATCCTGATGGCCAAGGACGCGCAGCAGATGGCCAGCTATCTGCGCCGCGGCCGGGTCGACTGGGTCAGCGAGACCGCCGGCACGGCGATGCTGCTGCGGCAGCGCGCGCAGGCGCGGCCGCTGCTGCTGACCGAGCGCGACGGGGTCAGCCACTATCACTCGGTGTTTTTCGCGCGCCGCGACAGCGGCCTGCGCACGCTCAAGGACCTCAGCGGCCACAACGTGGCCTTCCAGCGCCCGTCCTCGACCAGCGCCTACTTCGTTCCCGCCGCGACCTTGCTCGAACAGGGCCTGGCGCTGGAGATCCTGTTGTCGCCGACCGATCGCATCAACCGCGGCGCGGTGGGCTATCTGTTCGCGCGTTCGGAGCTGAACATCTCGACCTGGGTGCACAAGCGCCTGGTCGATGCCGGGGTGATGAGCAACCTGGACTGGGACAACCCGCGCCGGGTGCCGGATGCGTTCCGCCGCGACCTGGTGGTGATCGGCCGCAGCGAGGACTATCCGCGCGCGCTGGAACTGGTCCGCGGCGATCTGGATCCCAAGGTCGCCGCGCGGCTGCGCGAAGTGCTGATCGACGCCGCCGGCGACCCGGAGGCGGGCGAGGCCCTGCTGCGTTTCTTCAAGACCACCCGCTTCCTGCCGATCGACGCCGCCTCGCAGCGCACGCTCGACCACATCGGCGACGGCGTCGCGCGGGTCCGCGCGGAGGTCGAATGAAGCTGCGCGCCGGCTTGCAGGCCAAGTTCCTGGCGATGATGGCGGTGGCCTGCCTGGTCGTGACGGTGCTGATCGCGATGCTGCTCGGCCGGCAGGAGCGGATGCAGACCGAGGTGGTCGGAATCAGCCGCGAGGCGATGCGCGACACCATGGCCGAAAGCCTGCGCCGGCACGGCGAGGGCGAGGTGGCGCAGTTGGCCGGTTCGCTGACCAACCCGCTGTACTACTTCGACCTGGACGCGATCGGCGAACTCGGCCGCGCGGCGATGAACAACCCCGGCGTGCGCTACGTGCTGGTCTACGACAGCGACGGCAACATCGTCCACGACGGCAGCGAGGAAATCCCCAGCTACGGCAAGCGCATGGACGATGCGATGGCGGCGCAGGTGGTGCGCGCGCAACGGCTGCATGCGCAATGGACCGAGACCACGCTCGACGTGTCGGCGCCGATCAAGATCGGCCAGCAGCGCCTGGGCGGGGTGCGGGTGGGCTACGACCTCAAGGCCATGCGCGCCTACCAGGACGGCGCCCTGGACAAACTGCGCAAGCGCCTGGACGAACTCGGCCGGCGCCAGCTGCTGTGGGTCGGGGTGCTGAGCCTGGGCCTGCTCGCGCTGGGCGGGCTGATGCTGTGGCTGATCCAGCGCTGGCTGGTCAATCCGATCCGGCAACTGGCCGACGCCGCGCAGGCGATCGAGAACGGCCAGTTCGACAGCGCGCCCGCGGGCGGGCAGGGCAACGACGAGGTCGGCGATCTGATGCGCGCGTTCGGGCGCATGAGCCAGAGCCTGGCCCGGCACGATCGCGACATCCGCCGCATGGCCTACACCGATGCTCTCACCGGGCTGGCCAACCGGCTGGCGTTCCGCGAAGCGCTGGACCAGCGCCTGCTGCACTTGCGCAACGGCGGCGGCCAACTGGCGCTGCTGTTCGCCGACATCGACGATTTCAAGCGGGTCAACGACACCCTCGGCCACGATGCCGGCGACGAGGTGCTGCTGCAGTTCGCCCAGCGCATCCAGCAGACCGTGGCCCGGATCGGCGGCGAGCATGCCTTGCTGGCGCGCTTCGGCGGCGACGAGTTCGTGATCTTGGTCGAGGGCGAAGACGACCGCGACGGCGAGGCCCGCGGCATCGCCAGTCACTTGGCCGAAGTGCTGGTCGGCGAGCTCGGCCAACCGATCGTGGTCCACGACCGGCAGGTGTTCCTGGGCACCTCGGTCGGCGTGACCTTGTACCCCGAAGACGCGTCCGGGGCGACCGGGTTGATGAAGAACGGCGACATCGCGATGTACCAGGCCAAGGTCGCCGGCAAGAACTGCTACCGCTTCTACAGCCGGGCGATGGACCAGGCAGTGGAGCGCCGCGTGCATCTGGAGCACGAGCTGCGCGGCGCCTGGGACCGCGGCGAACTGAGCCTGGTGTACCAGCCGGTGTATCGCCTCGCCGACGGCGCGATGGTCGGCGCCGAAGCGCTGCTGCGCTGGAAGCATCCGGAGCAGGGCCTGATCGCGCCGTCGGTGTTCATCGACGTAGCCGAGCAGAGCGGCCTGATCGAAACCCTGGGCCCGCAGGTGCTGCGTGCGGCCTGCGAGGACGCGATGGCCTGGCAAAAGGCGCGCCCGGACGCCGAGCCCTTGTTCGTTTCGGTCAACGTGTCGCCGCGCCAGCTGCGCAGCGGCGACCTGCCCAAGACCGTGGCCGACTGCCTGCACGACACCGGGCTGGCGCCGCACTACTTGCACCTGGAACTGACTGAAACCGCGGTGATCGGCGACGAAATCCACGCCAGCAATCTGTTGGCGCGGTTGCGCGCCAGCGGGGTCAAGGTGTGGCTGGACGACTTCGGCACCGGCTTTTCCGGCCTGAGCCATCTGCGCCGGGTGCCGGTGGACGGGGTCAAGATCGACCGCAGCTTCATCGCCGACGTGCTGCGCGACCCGGACGACCTGGCCCTGACCACGGCGATCATCGCCATGGCGCATTCGCTGGGCATCACCGTGGTCGCCGAGGGCGTGGAGAAAGAGGGCCAGTACGCGGTGTTGCGCGAGCGCGGTTGCGATCTGGCGCAGGGCTACTGGCTCGGCCATCCGGTCAACGCCCAGGAATTCCGCGCCTTGCTGATCTCGTAAGCGGCCACGGAACGCGCAGCCCGCCCAAGGCTTGCGCGGCCACATCGAAGCCCCGATCCACCGCCCCTGTAGGAGCGGCGTAAGCCGCGACCACCGCAGCGGTGCGATACCACGCCGCTATTCCGAAGCCCGGCTACGCGCAACGACTACGCCCGGCTGTCCGAGCTTCGGCAGCTGCGCTTGCGTCACGTCGCTGCGGTTGTCGCGGCTCGCGCCGTTCCTACAGAAACAGACGCCGAAACCGGTAGCGGTTCCGGGGTAGGAGCGGCGCAAGCCGCGACCACGGAACGCGCAGCCCGCCCAAGGCTTGCGCGGCCACATCGAAGCCCCAATCCACCGCCCCTGTAGGAGCGGCGTAAGCCGCGACCACCGCAGCGGTGCGATACCACGCCGCCTTCCGAATCCCGGTTGCGCAACGACTACGCCCGGTTGTCCGAGCTTCGGTCGCTACGCTCGCGTCACTTCGCTGCGGTTGTCGCGGCTCGCGCCGCTCCTACAGAAACAGACGCCGAAACTGGTAGCGGTTCCTGGGTAGGAGCGGCGCAAGCCGCGACCACGGGACGCGCAGCACGCCCACGACCTGCGCTGCTTCGCCGAAGCCCGAATCCACCGCCCCTGTAGGAGCGGCGTAAGCCGCGACAACTGCAGCGGTGCGATACCACGCCGCCATTCCGAAGCCCGGCTACGCGAACGACTACGCCCGGTTGTCCGAGCTTCGGCAGCTACGCTTGCGTCACGTCGCTGCGGTTGTCGCGGCTTGCGCCGCTCCTACAGAAGCGGCTGCGACCGTCGGGGGCGTCCTCAACCGATCTTGCGGCCCGCCAGGTCGATCCACTCCGCCGCGGTCTGGGCCAGGGTGCCGGAGAGGATGCCGAATACGCCGACCGCGGCGGCGCCGGCGATCCAGGCCAGGCCCATCAGTTTGCCGTCGCGTTCGAGCAGGGCGAAGGCGAACAACAGCAACAGCGCGCCGAACAGGAAGTTGGTGAACGGAATCGGCAGCGACAGCAGGATGCCGAGCAGGATCAGCAACAGCCCGGTGAAGGCATTGGCCAGGCGATGGTCGAGCAGATACGTCGCGCGCGGGCTGACCACGCGCTCCAGCCGCGCCAGCCATGGCGACAACAGGTTGCGGAACTTGGCCATGGCATGGCGGTGCGGCCCGCGCCGGGCGATGAAGCCGGGCAGCCACGGTTTCCGCAGCCCGATCAGCAGTTGCAAGCCGACCAGCACCACCAGCGGTCCGCTGACCGCGCCGCCGACCCCGGGGATCGGGATGAAGGCGGGCAGGGTGGAGACGAACAGCAGCATGCCGAAGGAGCGGTTGCCGAGCCCGGCGAACACGTCGCCGAAGCGCACCACCTCGTCCGGATCGCCGGCGACGATCGCATCGAGCAGGGCGCGGGTGCCGGCTTCGTGCGGGCGCGGGCCGCGCCGGCGGCGCGAGCGCGGATGCTCGCCGTCGCCGTCGCCGTCGCCGCCGTCGGGGCCGCGGTCAGCCGCCGAGCTCATCGTCGCCGGACTCCTGCGTCCTCGCCTGCGGTTGCAGCAGCAGTTTGTCGATGCGCGGGCCGTCCAGGTCGATCACCTCGATCCGCCAGCCGGTCCAGGCGAAGTACTCGCCCACATGCGGGATGCGGCCGAAATGGGCGATGACCATGCCCGCGGCGGTATGGAAGTCGTGCTCGTCCTCGTTCGGCAAGCGGCCGCCGCCGACGACTTCGCGCAACTCTTCCAGGGGCAGGGCGCCGTCGATCAGGTAGGAGCCGTCCTCGCGCTGCACCACCGGGCCGGGCTGGTCGTCGGACTCGGCGGTCTGGACCCGGCCGATCACCGCGCCCATCAGGTCGTTGACCGTGACCAGGCCGGTGACGTCGCCGTACTCGTCGACCACCAGGGCCAGCGATTGCTGCTCCTCGCGGAAGATCTCCAGCAATTTCAGCGCATGGGTCGATTCGGACACGAACAAGGCTTCGCTGAGCTGGCCGAACAAGTCCGGCACCGCGCCCGGCACGCCGAGGGTGGCCAGCAGGCTCTTGGCCTCGAGCACGCCGAGCACGTCCTGGTCGCTGCCGCGATAGACCGGGAAGCGCGAGAACGGCGACTCGCGCATGGTCGCCAGGTTCTCCTCCAGCGGCGCCGCCGCGTCCAGCCAGGCGATCCGCGTGCGCGGCGTCATCAGGCTTTCGGTGGTGCGGTCGCCGAGGCTGAGCACGCGGTTCATCATCTTGCGCTCGTCGGCGTCGATCACGCCCTGCTCGTGGCTTTCGGTCACCAGCAGGCGGATCTCCTCTTCGCTGATCTCGCTGCGGGCGTCGTCCTTGATCCCGAGCAGGCGCAGCACGCCGCGGTTGATCGCGCCGAGCGCCATCACCACCGGCTTGGCGAAACGGGCCAGGCCGTCGAGCACGACGGCCACGGTGCTGGCGATCTTCTCCGGGTTGGTCAGGGCCAGGCGCTTGGGGATGAGCTCGCCGAAAATCACGCTGGACGCGGTGATCAGGGTGACCGCGGTGCCGATGCCGATGCTGCGCGCGTACTGCGCCGCGTCCGGCACGACGGAGCTGATCCAGCCGGCGATGACCAGGCCGATGGATTCGCCGCCGAAGGTACCGGTGAGCACGCCGATCGCGGTGATGCCGACCTGCACCGTCGAAAGCAGGTGGTCGGGGTGTTCGGCCAGGGCCAGGGCGGTGCGGGCGCCGCGGCTGGTCTCGGCCATCTGCTTCAGGCGCAGCTTGCGCGAAGTCATCAGCGCCATTTCCGACATCGCGAAAAAGGCGTTGAGAACGATCAGGGCGGCGACGATCAGAAGTTCCAGCATCGGCAATGCCTCCTGCGGCCGGTGGGATCACGGAGGGGGCGCATTGCGCGGCGGGAGCGGGCCGGGGTACGGCCGGGCGGCGGTTTTGGGTCGTCGTCCATTGTGCGGGGCGGAAAAACGGGAAGGGCGGCCGAGCGGCCGGCGGGGCCGACGCTCTGACCGGCACCGATCTTAGCAGGCCGCCTGATGGCGGCCGGGTCGGTCGGGCCGGTTCCGTCGCGGCGGGGCGGCCGGGACGGGTTTGCCGGGCGAGGGGCGAGCAGGCCGACCGTGCCGGCTGCGCTGTCGGGTGGGCGTGAAAGCCGCCTGCATGCGGCGCTGCGACGGCCTTCGGGTATCGGGTGGGGGCGGCCGAGGCCGGCGTCAAGGTGGGCGGGCGCGCCTCAAACCGTCATAATCGCGCCCGCAAACCCTTTCGGCCCCGGCGGCCGGCAACCGCGGCCACAGGCCCAGAGGCACCCCAGCATGTTTTCCCTGCAGACCATTTTCGGCCAAGGCAATCAGTTCTACACCCTGCTCGAGGAGGCTGCGGTCGCCGCCCATGACAGCACCAAGGCCCTGTACGACATGCTCAAGGCCTCGGACCGTCAGCCGGCGCTGGATGCGTTCAAGCTGGCCCGCCAGCGCGAACGCGAGACCTCGGACAAGATCAGCCAGGAACTGGTCGACAGTTTCATCACCCCGATCGAGCGCGAGGACATCGAGGCGCTGAGCTCGGCTCTGTACAAGATCCCCAAGCAGGTCGAGAAGTTCGCCGATCGCTACTCGCTGGCCACCCGCCACCTGGAGCACATCGACTTCGCCCCGCGCGCGGCGATGCTGGAACAGGCCGCCGCGGTGGTGGTGAAGATGGTCCACCAGCTGCGCCACCTCAAGCTGGAGCCGATGAAGGCGCTCAACGACCAGTTGCGCGCGCTGGAGAACGAAGCCGACCGGCTGATGCTGGAGCTGTACCGCGACATCTATTCCGGCCAGCTCGACAACCTGCAGATGTTCCTGCTCAAGGAGTTCTTCGAGATCCTGGAGAAGGCGATCGACCGCTGCCGCGAGGCCGGCGTGGTCGCCTACCAGATCGTGCTCAAGAACTCCTGAGGCCCGCGCCATGCTTACGCTGGTCCTGGTGGTGATCCTCGCGGCGTTGATCTTCGAGTACGTCAACGGCTTCCACGACACCGCCAATTCCATCGCCACCGTGGTGGCGACCAAGGTGCTCTCGCCGATGCAGGCGGTGATGCTCGCGGCTTCGACCAACCTGGTCGGCGCGCTGTGGGGCACCGCGGTGGCCAAGACCATCGCTTCGGGCCTGATCGACGCCGGGGTGGTCGAGGTCGGCTCGCAGCTGCTGCTGTGCGCCCTGCTCGGCGGCATCGTCTGGAACCTGATCACCTGGTGGCTGGGCCTGCCGTCCTCGTCCTCGCACGCGCTGATCGGCGGCCTGTGCGGCGCGGCGCTGGCGGCGGCTTCGAACAACTGGCACGCGGTCATCTGGTCGCATCCGGCCGATCCGATCTGGAAGAGCGCCGGCGTGCTGTGGAAAGTGATCGTGCCGATGGTGACCTCGCCGGTACTCGGCTTCGCCGCCGGTTTCCTGGTCATGGGCGTGCTGTTCGCGCTGATCTCGGGCATGGCCGCCAGCGGCGGCCTCCTGCGGCGGATGGCGCGGCCGCGCTGGGTCAACGGTTTCTTCGGCAAGGCGCAGTTGCTCAGCGCCGCCGGCATGGGCTTCGCCCACGGCATGAACGACGCGCAGAAGACCATGGGCATCATCGCCCTGGCCCTGATCAGCGCGCAGCAGGCCGGCACGCTGGACAACCTGCCGGCGTGGCTGGCGTTCCTGCACCCCTCGCCGGGCGCGATCGCGCACAACGACATCGACACCTGGATCAAGCTGACCTGCGCCGTGGTGATGGCGGCCGGCACCGCCGCCGGCGGCTGGCGGATCATCAAGACCCTGGGCCACAAGCTGGTCAAGCTGCATCCGATCCATGGCTTCGCCGCCGAGACCAGCGCGGCCTCGGTGATCATGGCCGCCTCGTCGCTGGGCATTCCGGTCTCGACCACCCACAACATCTCCGCTGCGATCATGGGCGTGGGCACGGCCAAACGCTTCAATTCGATCAAGTGGACCGTGGTCGAGAAGATGATCTGGGCCTGGATCCTGACCATTCCGGCGGCCGGCGGCATCGCCTACGGCCTGTTCGAGCTGATGCGTCTGTTCGGTTGGGTCTGAGCCGCCGCCGCATCGGCGGGGTCCTGACGAAAAAAGCCCGCTTCGAGCGGGCTTTCTCTTTTGTGCCGAATCCCCGTGGGCCGCGGCTCCCGCAAAAGCGGCAAAAGCGACGAGGCTCGGCTCAGAGCAGGTCGCCGTTGGCCGACAGCACGCGCTCCATGCGGTCGCCGACGCCGCCGATCTCCAGCACCAGGCGCTGCACCTCGGCGCCGTCCAGGCTTTCCAGCGGGCGGTTCTCGCACAGGTGCAGATAGGGCACTCCGTCGAGATCGCCGATCGCCAGGTAGCCGACGTGGCTTTCCCAGTTGAACGCCAGCGCGCGGCGTGCGTCCAGGCCGGTGGTCGGCGCGATCGCGGTGGCCACGCGCAGGAACGGGCGGCCGTCGTCGTCCATCAGCTCGGACAGGAAGATCGCCTGGTGGCGGGTGCCCTGCTCGAGCGAGAGCTCGATGCAGATCACGCTCTCGTCATGAACGGTGAGGTGGAACCCGGTCCGGGTCAGGTGCTGGCGGATCTGTTCGAACTGCATGGGGGCGACTCCTGCGCGCTACAGCGGCTTATGCTACCGCGATGGACAGCGAAACTGCCGCCGCACGCATCCGCGCCGCGATCCGCGCGATTCCCAAGGGCCAGGTCGCCGGTTACGGCGAGATCGCCCGCCGCGCCGGCCTGCCGGGCCGGGCGCGCCTGGTCGCGCGCCTGCTCAGCGAGAACGAGGACGCCAAGCTGCCCTGGCACCGGGTGCTGCGTTCGGACGGGCGGATCGCGTTCCCCGAGGGGTCCAAGGGCTATCGCGAACAATCGCAGCGTCTGCGTGCCGAGGGGGTGACGGTGGAGAAGGGGCGGGTGCGCGGCCAGCGCGCCGCCGCGACCCTGGACTCGCAGATCTGGGGTCCGGCGGACTGAATCCCGACCGCCTGCGCAAGGCCTGTGCACATGGCGCTCACGGCGCCGGGGCGGGGCAGCGGCTACCATAGCGGCCGGTCCGAGGAGTCGCGATGTTTTCCAGTATCCCGCCGGTCACCAGGAAACTGCTGATCGCCAATGTCGCCGCGTTCGTTTTGCAATGGCTGTTGAGCTGGAGCCCGTCGACGCAGTCGTGGGTGCTGTGGCTGGAACTGTGGCCGTGGCTTCCGGCCAAGTTCGATTTCGTCGGGCCGGGCTTCATGCCCTGGCAGTTGCTGACCTACGGTTTCCTGCACGGCTCGGTCGGCCATCTGGTGTTCAACATGCTGGCGCTGGTGATGTTCGGCGCCTCGTTGGAATATCACTGGGGCGCCAGGCGCTTCGTCGTCTACTACTTCGTCTGCTTGCTCGGTTCGGGCGTGTTGCAGTTGCTGTTCGCGTCCTATGCGGTGCGGCACGGCGAGTTCTATCTGACCCTGGGCGCGTCGGGCGCGATCTACGGTCTGTTGCTGGCCTACGGCATGTTGTTCCCGCACCGGCGGGTGACCTTGCTGCCGTTCCCGATCGTGCTCAAGGCGCGCACGTTGGTGATCATCTATGCGATCGCGGCGGTGGTGTACGGCGTGTTCGCGCAGGGCAGCGGCATCGCGCATTTCGCCCACCTCGGCGGCATGTTGATCGGTTGGCTGACGCTTCTCTACTGGCGCCGGCGTCCGCCGGGCGGGGGCAATGGCGGCAACGGCCGTGATGCTCGCCGCGAAGCCTTGTTGCAGCGTCGCCGCGCGTCGAAGCTGCGGGTCGTGAAGTAGCTTCCAGAGGGTAGCAGCGGCGCAAGCCGCGACCGCCATCCTTCACTCTCGCCGCGCTTTGTCCTGGGCCCCTGTAGGAGCGGCGTAAGCCGCGACCACGGGACGCGCAGAGGAATCAACGCCTTTCGTCATTGATCGAAGCTCGAAACCCTCGCGCCGGCTTCTATGTACAAAAGCTCCAAAGCCAAGCTTCCGTCCGCAGGCGGCCGGGTCACTTTCTTTGTCCAAGGCGACAAGGTCCTACGGGATTTCCTTCGGTCAAAAGTCACCAAAGAAAACGCCATGGCGGTTTCGGATCAAGAGCCACTATGGTTCGGAGCGTGCGCGGGGCGGCTCCGCACAGGCCCTCCCTGGCCTGGCTGCGCACGGCCCGCCTCCCTGCGGGCCGCCCTCCGGGGCTTCAGGGGGTTCTCGCGAGTTCGAAGCGGCGCCAAGCTGTTCGCAGCACCAGCACCAGCACCAGCACCAGCACCAGCAACAGCAACAGCAACAGCAACAGCAACAACGGCAGGCACAGCATCGCTGCGGTTGTGGGGAGCGGCGCAAGCCGCGGCCACGGGACGCGCAGGGGCCTCAAGGCTCGTGTCCTTCATCGAAGCTCGGACCCATCGCCGTTCCTACAAAACCCGGGCGATCAGAAGCCCGGCCGCAACCTCACCTGTTGCAATTCCTTCTTCACCGAACGCCAGAACAGCCCCGGCGCGATCCAGGTGTAGGCGCAGAAGCCCAGCCACAGCAGCGACAAGGGCAGGGTCCAGCGCTGCAGGCCGTTTTGGCTCAGTGCGATCATGCCGATCTGGTAGAGCAGGAACAGGCCCAGCAGCAGGACGACGGTGCGGGTGCGCGAGCCGGCGGTCAGATAGCTCTGGAAGCGCCACCACAGGCCCAGCAGCGGGCTGCGCCGGGCCTTGACCGCGGCCAGCAGGGTCAAGGCCTGTTCGTCCATCGGGTCCAACTGCACCGCCCAGGCGGCGTGCTGGCGCGCGTCGTCGACGCGGCCGGCGGCGAGTTCGCAATGACCGAGCACGCACAGCGCTTCCAGATGCTCGGGGTCGAGCTCCAGCACTTCGCGCGCCAAAGCTTCGGCCGTGCCGCGGTCGCCGCGGCGGAACTCCAGGCTGGCGAGCAGGGCGCGGTAGTCGAGATCGTCGGGTTCCAGCTCGCAGGCGCGGCGCGCATGCGCCAGGGCGCGTTCGTCGTGGCCCCAGGCCAGGTGCAGCCGGGCGAAGCCGTCTTCGATCACCGCCGCGGCCGGATCGAGTTCGCGCGCCGCGTTCAAGTGGGTTTCGGCCTCGCTCAGTCGCCGGCGCGCGATCGCGACCAGCGCTGCGGCCAGGTGCGAATACACCGAGTCGGGCTCCAGCTCGAGCGCGCGCGCGGCTTCCAGCGCGGCCACGTGCAGGCGCTTGCGCTTGAGCAGGCAGAACGCGAGCAGGGCGTGCGCTTCGGCGAGATCGGGGTCTTCGCCGAGCAGGCGCAGCAGCACGTCGATGGCTTGGTCGACCTGGCCGTGGCCGTAGTGACGGCGGGCCAGAGCGAGGGCGTGACGGGACATGTCCAGGCTCATGCGCGCGGCTCCGGGGTCATTCCAGCACCATGCGCAGCAGCGCCGGCCATTGCAGATCGAACAGGCGGCGCGCGAACAGGGTCGCGAGAATCAGCAACGGCAGGCCGTTGCGCGCCATGCCGCCGTAGTACTCCCACAGCTCGAAGCAGCGCTGCTGCATCATGTACAGCGCGTAGCCGGTGGCCAGCTTGAGCGTGATCACCGACAGCAAGGCGTACTCCATGTACTGGCGCGGCAGCCAGCCGGCCTGGCTGAGCGCGCCCAGCAGCCACAGCAGCGCGATCGCGCCGGCCAGGTTGAGCGCCAGCAAGGCCAGTTCGCGGCCGCGGGTCGGGCTGCCGAGGGCGAAACCGTTGAACGCGAACCAGGCCAGGCCGAAGCCGTTGCCGGCCAGCATCAGGGTCAGCATCGGCCACAGCGGATCGACCGCGTAGCGCGACAGGCCCGACGGCAGCGGTTCGTCGGGCAGGCGATAGACCGAGGCCGCCATCAGCCGCCCCCGTGGCGCTTGAGGAAGTCCAGCACTTCGTCGTACTGGCCGCCCTGATTGGCGTAGCGGGCGTGATTGCGCGCCGTGGTCAGCCATTCCAGCGTGGTGGCGCGGCTGTCCTTCAGCGCCGCGCGCAGATGGGCCATGCTCAGCGGCACTTCGCGGCCCTGGTCGATGGAATCGTCGATCGCCTCGTCGATCGCGCTTTCGACCAGGTGACGCAGGTCGGCGCCGGAATGGCCCGAGCTCAGACGCGCCAGTTCGGCGCTGTCGATCGCGCCGTCGAGCGGACGATCGCGCAGCAGCAAGTCCAGGATCGCACGCCGCGCGGGCTCGTCCGGCGGCGGCACGAACAGCACCCGGTCGAAGCGGCCGGGGCGGCGGAACGCCGAATCCACCGCCCAGGGCACGTTGGTCGCGCCGAGGATCAGCACGCCCTGGTTGTTCTGGCCGAAGCCGTCCAGTTCGGTCAGGAACTGGCTGACCAGCTTGGCCGAGCCGGCCTCGCGCGAGTGTTGGCGCTTGCCGCCGATCGCCTCGACCTCGTCGAAGAACACCACCGACGGCGCGGTGCGACGCGCCTGCTCGAAGATCGCGTGCAGCTTGCGCTCGGATTCGCCGATGTACATGTCGAGTACGTCGGTGATGGCGACGTTGTAGAAACGCGCGCCGCATTCGCCGGCGGTGGCGCGGGCGAGCAGGGTCTTGCCGCAGCCGGGCGGGCCGTACAGCAGGATGCCGCCGCCGGAACGGCGCTTGAAGCGCTCGAACAGCGAGGGCTTGAGGAAGGGGGTGATGATGCGGCGGCGGATCTGCTGCTTGACCTCGTCCAGGCCGCCGACGTCGGCGAACGCGATCCGCTCCTGCGCCGGCTGCAGCAGCCGCACCACGTCCTCGGCATCGGTGTCGTCGTTGGCCACGCTGGTCTGCGGGCGCGGCGCGCCTTCGTGTTGCCGGCGCGCGTTGGCCAGGGAAATCACTTTGCCCGCCAGTTCGTTCGCCAAGGCCGCGTCTTCGAGTGCGGGGTTCAGCGCGATCGCCTGCTGGTACAGCGCGCGCGCTTCGTCGCGGGCGCCGTCTTGCAGGTTCAGGCGCGCACGCGCCAGCAGCGAGGCGGCCGTGCCGGCCGGCGCCAGGCGCGCCACGTCGGCATCGCGGCCGTGTTGCAGGAGCAAGCGCCAGGCGGCGTCGCGCTGTACCGGGTCGGCGAGCAGGGGCTCGCCGCCGAGCGCGATCGCGCGCAACAGGGCGTCCGGGTCGGCGGCATTCAGGCAGGCGTTGACCACCAACGCGCCCAGGGCCGGATTGTGCGGGCTGGCCGCGAGCGCGGCGAGCAGGTCCTCGAGCGGAGTTTCGGGCATGACGGCGTCCTGGCCGGGCGTGGCGACAGCCTAGGGTAATGAAAAACCGGACACGATAGACCGGCGACGCGTTCAGCGTACGAGGCGCAGGTTGCGATTCGTGCATGCCCGCGCCTACAGTGCGCGGGTGGCGCCGGGTTCCGGTGTCGCGCCCCTACGCCAGCCCTGGGGAGGCCGGCCGCGGTCCGCGTGCCGTCGTCCCCGTACGCCAAGGATTCCGGCCGTCGATGATGCCTCCGCACGAACTTTCCGCCGCGCAGCAGGCCGCCGCCCGCGTCCGCGAAGCGGTGCATTCCGCCACCACCGGGCTGGTCGAACGCGAACAGCTCGCCGAACTCATCGTGCTCGCCGCCGTGGCGCAGGAGCACTTGCTGATCCTGGGCCCGCCCGGCACCGCCAAGAGCGCGGTCGTGCGCCGCGTCGCCGCCGCCCTGGGCGGGCGCTATTTCGAGTACCTGCTCGGCCGATTCACCGAGCCGTCGGAACTGTTCGGCCCGGTCGACCTGCGCCGGCTGCGCGAGGGCGTGGTCGAAACCGATGTCAGCGGCATGTTGCCGGAGGCCGAGATCGCCTTCCTGGACGAGGTCTTCCTCGGTTCCACTGCGATCCTGAATACCTTGCTCGGCGTGCTCAACGAGCGCCGCTTCCGCCGCGGCCACACTCAGCTGGCCTGTCCGTTGCGGGTCTGCGTGGGCGCCGCGAACGCTCTGCCCGACGACGAGTCGCTGGCTGCGTTCGCCGATCGCTTCCTGCTGCATCTGTTCGTCGAACCGGTGCCGGACCACCAGTTGGAAGCGCTGCTCGAAGGCGGTTGGCAGGCCGGCCGTTCGTCGCCGCAGCATTTCGCCGATCTGGCCGACATCGACACCCTGAGCCGCTGCGTCGACGAGGTCGATCTCGGCGCCGCGCGCGGCCTGCTGGCCGACGCGATCCGCAAACTGCGTGGCGCCGGCCTGGGGCTGTCGGACCGGCGCATCGTCAAGGCGCAGCGACTGATCGCCGCGGCCGCCGTGCTGGCCGGGCGCGAGCGCGCCGGCGAGGCCGATCTGTGGCCGCTGTTCTACGTCATGCCGACCCGCGAGGCGCAGGCGGCGGCGCAGGATGCGCTGCGCGACTCGTTGTCGGCGGCGGCCAATCCGACCCTGCGTGCGGCGGTCGAATGCGCGGCGCTGCAGCCGTTGTCGCGCGAGGCGCGCCTGCTGGAGGCGGCGCGCGGTTGCCTGGCGGCGGCCGCGGGCGACCACGCCGGCGCCGAAGCGGTACTGCGCGAGATCGACGCCAACTTCGACGCCGCTTCGATTCCGCCCGAACTGGCCGCCGAGCGTGCCCGGCTGGTCGCCCGGGTATCGGCGCCGGTATGAACTGGCACTGGCGGGCTGAGGGGGCCCCGCCGGCGCCGCAAGGCGCGATCGGCATCGGCGCGGCGTCGCGGCGTCTGCTCGACGCGGTCGAACGGCTGGAGCCGTCCGCGCGCGAGACGTTGGCGTTGACCGCCAACGACGACAGCCTGATCGTCGCCGGCGCGGCCGAGGCCTTGCCTTGGTGCGAGGGCGTGGTCTATCTGGCGCCGCGCGCCGAGGCGACGACCTTGTGGCTGCCGACCCACGAACGGCCGGACCTGCCGTTGGACCTGCTGGCGCGCGCGATCGCGCGCCGGCACGGACCGGCGCCGCTGGCGATGCTGCGCGCGCCGCGCCGGCTGCTGCCGTTGCAGCGTGCGCTGCCGGCCAGCGCGGCCTTGCTGGCGCGCATCCGCGCGAACTGGCGGGACTGAGCATGCGCCTGCCCGACACGCTGCAGCCTTGGGCGCCGTGGTTGATCTGGTTCGATGCCGAGATCGCCGGCGTGCTCGGCGATCTGTTGCTGCGCCTGCATCCGGCGCTGGGCGCGTTCCGCCTGCGCGCGCAACGCGGCGCGGCCGAACCGGAAGGCATCGAGGATCTGCGCCGGCGCGGTTCCTACGAGCGCCTGCTGCTCAGCGAGTGGGCGCTGGCCGACGCGGCGCCGGAGGAGTTCGACCGGCGCGCCGCCGGCGGCGAGCATTTGTTTTTGAATCCGAAGCCGGTCGCGCGCCAGGTCGATGCGCTGACCGTGGCGGTGTTCGACGCCGGGCCGAGCCAGCTCGGTGCGCCGCGGCTGGTCCATGCCGTCTTGTGGATATTGCTGGCGCAACGCGCCCAGGCCGCCGGCGCGCGTTTCCTGTGGGGCGTGCTGGCCCGGCCCGGCGAACTGCACGAGGCCGATTCGCCGGCGGCGCTCAAGCGCCTGCTGAGCGCGCGCAGCCTGACTCCGGGCGGCGCCGCGAGCGCCCGCGCCAGCGTCGAGCAGGGCGCCGATCTCGGCCGCGACTTGCACGCGCAGTGGGCACAGGCACTGGATGCGGCCGAGCCGAGCCCGAGCGAACGCTGGTCGGTCGGTGCGCACGCGCCGGGCTACGCGCTCGGCCATCGCGTCGACGTGGTGCGCGCCGATGCCGACGAACTCGCGGTCACCGTCGCCGCGCGCCAGGCGCGGCGCGAGCTGCGGTTGCGCCTGCCCGATCCGGAACCGTCGAGCCGCTTGCTGCGCGGCGAGTTCGAGCGCCTAGCCGCGAGCCGGCAGAAAATACCGGCCCACGCCCGCCTGTCGCGGCAGCAACCCCCGATCATCGCCGCCGACGGACGCTCCGTGGCGACGCTGTGGGCGGGCGAAAACGCCGCCTATGTGCAGCGTTTGAGCCCGCCGCACCAGCCGCAGCGCCTGCTGCCGCCGAAGACCGCGCGCTGGGCCAAGCACCGGCACTTGCTTGCGGCCTGCCTGAGCGGACGGCATTTCGCCGGCGTGCTGACCCGTTCGCAATTCCTCGATCCCTGGCAATTGGCCCATTGGCCCGGGCTGCCGCATCCGCTGCCGCAGCATCTCAATGCGGCGCCGGGGCAGGCGCGGCTGATGCAATGCGCGGAAATCGCCGGCAACGACGACGAGCAACGCCACCTGCTGCTGTGGAGCGGCAGCCGTCTGCTGTGCTGGAGCGCGCGTCATCCGCGCAACGGCCGCCGCTGCGATCGGCCCGGCTACCGTTTGCTCGGCGAGAACGTGCTCGGTTTCGTCGCTCTGCCGCCGCAGCGTGCGTTCTACCTGCAAGGCACCGGCGAGGGCGTGCAGGTGCGCCGGTTCGATGGCGCTGGGGTCGAAACGCTGGAGTCGCTGCCTTGCGACGGCGAGGCCGGCGTCGGTTTCCTTTGCGGCAATGCCTGGGGCGATCGTTGGCAGGGCGACATCGCCGTCGAGTTCGCCGCCGGCCAACGCGGCGGCGAGCGCCACGGTCGCTGGCGGCTGTGGCGACGCAGCCGGTCGCAGGGCCTGCAGGATTTCGAGCTCGCGCTGAGCGCGGCGTGGAAAGTGGTCGGCTTGGCGGCGGTCTCGGCCGACGCTCCGGCCCTGATCGCGCTCGATCCCGACCGCAAGGCGGTGGTGCGGATCGGCGAACGCGGACGGACCACGCTGTATGCATCCCCGCAGAAGATCAGCGTCGCCAGCGTCGCCGCGGCGGCCGATACGATCGCCCTGATCGACGTGTCCGGACGGCTGACGATCCTGCGTCATCAAGGGCGGGACGTGTTGGTTTACGAGGGCGGCGATGACTGAGCCGGGCACCGTCGCGAACGCGCCGTCGCGCGCGCGCCATCCGGTCTGGCGCGGACGCCAGCGGGTGGATGCGCTGTGGTTCGACGCCGCCTGGCTGGCGCCGGCGCAGCGCGAGCGACGCATCCTGCAGGCCTGGACGCCGGGCTGCCGCGCCTGGCGTTTCGCCGAGGGCGACCTGCTGCGCTTCGATCCGCCGCGGCCGCTGCGCTGCGAGCGCGCGCCGGGCCTGCCGCTGTGCCGGATCGGCGCGCATGCGCTGTACTCGGGCCCGTTGAGCGAAGCCGAGCGCGCCGCGTTGCCGCCGGCCGATCTGCATTTGAGCCTGGGCGGCGCTCTGCGCAGCTTCGAGCTCAGCCAGGGCGAAACCTTGGACCCGTCGACGGCGATCGAACTCGACGATTACGTTCTGTACCCGACCTACGATTGCAGCGATGCAGTGGCCGAAGGCCGGCGCGAGCGCCTGGCGGTCAAGCCGCTGCGCGATGTCTTCGGTCACCGCGTGCCGGCGCCGAGCGTGCAGCGCGCGGCCTTTCTCGAGCGTCTTGCGCGCGGCCGCGAGGACGGTACGGGGCTGTGGCAGCGCGTCGCCGGCCCGAGCGAGCGCGTCGCCGCGTGGCTGCTGCGCCGCAGCGCCGCCGCGGGCCGCCCGGCGACGGCTTCGGGCGCCGGCGGCGTGCCCGCGCGGCAGACGCCGCCGCCGCCGTCGGCCTGGCGGCAGTGGCTGGAGCGCCTGGCCGTCGCCAGCCGTGCCTCGAGCCTGCTCGGTGCGCGCCAGGGCGCGTATCTGCGGCGGCTGATGCAGCAATTCGACCGCGGCGACCTGCTCGAAGCCCTGCGCCACGCGCTGCCGATCGACGGTCACGAACCCGGCGTCGGCCGCGGCTTCGGTCTGCCCGGGCGGCGCGCCGATTTCGGCCTGCACGGCGGGACGTCCTATGGCGTCAACATCGACATCGGCGACATGGCGCGCGAGCTGCTGCGCAAGCGCTACCGCGCCGCGTTCCAGCGTCTGGACCGCGACGGCCGGATCGACGAAGCCGCGTTCGTGCTGGCCGAACTGCTCAACGTGCGCCAGGAGGCCTTGGACTATCTGGTCCGGCACCAGCGCAGCGTACAGGCCGCCGAACTGGCGCTGGGCTGGGACATGCCGGCCGATACGGTGATCCGCTTGCTGATGCTGGCCGGCGACCGCGAACGCGCGGTGCTGGTCGCGCGCCGCGACGGCGCCTTCGCCAGCGCGGTGGCGATGTTGGAGAGCGAGCACCCCGAGCACGCGCTGGCGCTGCGCCGTGAGTGGGGCCAGGCCCTGGTCGAACAGGGCCGTTGGTTGGCCGCGGTGGACGCGGTGTGGCCGGACCCGGGCTCGCGCGAGCAGGCCGCACGCTGGCTGCTGGCGGCCGAGAACGCCGGCGCCGAATTGTCGGCCGCGGCGCTGGTGCAGCGTGCGGTCTTGTTGCCGGACACGCTCGCGCACTACGCCGCGCGCATCGAGGCGCTGGCCGACCCGGGCGCGCCGGCACCGCCGCGCGCCGCGCTGGGACAGGCATTGGCGGCGCACAAGGGCCATAACCGCGCATTGGCTTTGTTGGCGACGCGAGTATTGCCGGCGTTGGCGGCCGACCGCGCGGTCGGCGCCAACGATCTGGAGGCCCGACAATTGCAGCGGCTGCTGAAGCTGTCGCGCGACCCCTGGCTGCAAGCGGATCTGCCGGCGTTGCAGACGCCGCCGCTGGTGCGCCAGCGGCTATGGGAACGCGCCGAACCGGTGCGGCTGCGGCTGGACCCCGCCGCCGGCTTGCAGCGCCCGCTCGACGTCGCCGCGCTCGGCGGAGGCCGCTATCTGGTCGCACTGGGCGAGGCCGGGGTCGCGGTGGTCGACCGCCAGGGGCAGAGCCTGCGCCGGTATCCGGTGCCGGCTTCGCACCTGGTGATCGGCGACAGCGGCGAAGTCGCGCTGGCGGTGATCCGGCGCGATGCGATCGCACGCGTTTCGCGCCTGGACCTGGTTCGCCATCGCATCGACGATCTCGGTGCGATGCGCCTGCAGTTCTTCGCCGACCGCTACGACGGCATCGCCTGGTCGGTGGTCGCCGACGAGCGCATCGCCGTGCTCGATGCGGCCCGGCCCGGGCTGGACGCGCTGTGGAGCGTCGGCGATCTCGGCGGCCCGGTGGCGGCGGCGCAGTACTTCGCCCGCGACGAGGTCTATCTGGTGCGCGAACGCGAGTACGCCTCGGCCTGGCATTACCGCGCCGCGCCGCGCCGCGCGCTGGTCTCGCGCAATCCGATCGCCGCGCCGGGCGAGGGCGAGTCGGTCTATCTGCACCCGCAGGGCGCAGCCTGGGCGGTGTTCGCCGATGCGCAGGCCGAGGGCGGTCTGCTGCTGGCCTACGAATCGGCCGGGCGCCGGCACAGCGCCGTGTTGGCGGCGCCGAGCGGCCAGGCGCAGCCGTTCTGGCATACCTTGCGCACGCTCGGCGCCGGCCTGCTGGCCTGGCTGCAGGACGAACGCCGGGCGCGCGCCTATGCGCTCAATCTGTCCGGACAGACCGTGGCCGAGATCGACTGGCCCGAACCCGGGCTGGGCGTGGCGGTGCGCGAGCAGGCCGGGCATTTGCTGCTGTTCGATGCGCACGGCCGGGTGCTGGACATCGACACCGAGACCTCGATCGCGCATTCGTTCGCGCTGCGTTGAGCGGCGCGCGCCGCCGCCGGCGAACGCGGCGGACGACTCCCAAAAAACGAAGCCCGGCGGATGCCGGGCTTCGTCGTATCGCCTTCTCGATCGGTCAGGGGAAGATCTTGATCTGCTGATCGGCCTTGCGCTGCATCGCCGTGCCGGCCTTGCAGCCGAAGGCTTCGCCGAACGCCGCCAGGTTGGACAGTGGCACGTTGGTGCGCCACTGGCCCGGCGCGTGGATGCCCGCGGCCGAACGCTGGGCGGCGACTTCCGGGCTCAGGTGCTGCGCCCACAGGCCGGCCCAGGCGCGGAAGAAGGCCTGGTTGGCGTCCTTGCCCGCCGACGGCGCGGCGCTGCGGTACGCATTCCAGGCGATCTCCAAGCCGGCCTGGTCGGCGATGGCGACGTCGCGCACCTGGCTGCCGTTGACCTTGGTTCCGCTCAGGCCCGGATAGGCCTCGGCGCTGTACTGGGCGGCGACGCGGCTGCCCAGGGCCTCCCAGGCGGCGATTTCGTTCGGCGTCCACCAGTCGCGCACTTCCTGCTTGGCATTGACGTAGCGGCCGCGGTTGTCGAAGCCGTGGGTCAGCTCGGCGCCGACCAGCGCGCCGTAGGAACCGTATTGCGCGGCTTCCGGCTTGCTCAGGTCCAGCACTGGCGCCTGCAGCATGGCGGCGGTGACGATCAGGCGGTTCTGGGCGATGTCGTAAGCCAGCGACGGCTCCTGCGGCAGCACGTCCCAGCGGCGGTCGGCGTTGCCGCGGCCGATCCGCTTCATCTCTTCGCGGTGGCGCCAGGTCGAGGCGATCAGCATGTTGCTGCCGAAGCTGCCGCGGCCCATCGGCTGCACGGTGTAGTCGAGGTCGCGCTTGGGCGTGCCGACTTCGATCTTGAGCTTGGCCAGCTTGGCGCGGGCCTCGTTCTTGACCGCGTCGGAGAAGCGGCTGTCGGCGTCGATCGACTTGGACAGGGCATCGCGGACCTGATCGGCGATTTGCTCGGCGCGCTTGTCGGTGGCGGCCGGCAGATAGCGCGCGGCGTACTCGTGGCCGACCATCGGGCCGGCGGCGAGGGTGACGGCGTCGAGCACGGCCTGCTGGCGCGCCGGCGGCGCGCTCTGGCCGCGCAGCACGCGGCCGCGGAATTCGAACTCGGCGTCGCGGAAGGGCTTGGCCAGGTACGGCGCCATCGCGTCGCCGACGCGCCAGCGCAGATAGGTCTTCCACTGCTCGGGCTTGAGCGTGGCGACCAGATTGTCGAGCTGGGCGAACAACTGCGGGTTGGCCAGCGAGACGCTGTCGTCGCTGACGCCCTGGGCCTTGAGGAAATCGCCCAGTTGCAGGCGCTTGTACTGCTTGCCGACGTCGGCCACCGACACCCGGGCGTAGTTGGCGCGCGGGTCGCGCAGGTCCGGCAGCGACTTGGAGGCGCGGGCGATGCGGGTCTCCAGGTCGATCACCTGCTGCGACTCGGCCGCCAGCTTGTCCTTCGGCGTGCCGGTCAGGGCCAGGATCTTCTGCACGTAGTTGTTGTAATGGCCGAGCAACTGGCGGGTGTCGTTGTCGCTGCGGGTGTAATAGGCCGGGTCCGGCAGGCCCAGGCCGCCCTGGCTGAAGTAGCCGATGTGGCGTTCCAGGTCCTGCAAGTCGATGTCGGCGCCGAAATTGAACGCGACCGGGATGCCGACCTGGTGCAGGGCGGCGATCGAGGCGGGGATGTCCTTGGCCTTCTTGATCGCGCCGATGCGCGACAGCAGCGGCGCGATCGGCTGGGCGCCGTCGCGCTCGACCGCCGCTTCGTCCAGGCCGCTGGCCCAGAAGTCGCCGAGCAGCTTCTGGACATTGCCTTGCGGCGAGGTCATGGCGCTGTTGAGCAGCTCCAGCTGCTGCTTGCGCGCATTGGCGGCGAGCTGGTCCAGGGTCGAGACCGAACCGGCGCCGGACAGCGGGTTGGCGCGCAGCCAGTCGGCGTTGGCGCTGGCGTAGAAGTCGGTGCAGGCGGAAGCCGCGGCGGGCGCCTTGGGCTTGGCGGCGGCCTTCTTCTTGGCGGCGTCGGCGGCGGGCGAGGCGAGGCCGGCGATGAGGCTGAGGGCGAGGGCGCAGGCAAGCGGGCGTAGGGTCGACATCGCGTATTCCATCCTGGGGATGGGCGAGTTTAACAACCCGGCGTGGGAAGGCGATGAACGGGTTTGGCGGTTGCGCGAGGAATGGGCGGGGCCCTCACCCCAACCCTCTCCCGCAAGCGGGAGAAGGTGGCCGCAGGCCGGATGAGGGCAAGCGCTCGGCCGGATGCGGGCCAGACAAGAAAAAAGGCCCGGGAATCCCCGGGCCTTTCCGCGGCTGGCCAGGAGGCGGAGAGAATCGACTCCCTCCGTCCCCGACGCATCACCAGATCACGACCTGCTTGTCGCCCTCGCGGACCATCGGCTGGCCCGGCTTGCACGAGAACGCGGCGGCGAAGGCCGGCAGGTTCGACGGTGCGCCGATCGCGCGGAAGTTGGCCAGCGCATGCTCGTCGGTCTGCAGGCGCACTTCCATTTCCTTCTCGGTGAAGTTGCGGCGCCACACCGTGGCCCAGTTGAGGAAGAAGCGCTGGTCGCGGGTCAGACCGTCGGTCTTCGGGTCCGGGGTGTCGCCCGCGGCCTTCTTCATCGCGTCGTAGGCCGTGGCCAGGCCGCCCAGGTCGGCGATGTTCTCGCCGAGGGTGTGCTTGCCGTTGACGAACTTGCCCGGCGCGGCCTCATAGGCGTTGAACTGCGCGATCAGCTTGTCGGTCAGGCCGGAGAAGGCCTTGGCGTCGCTCGGCGCCCACCACACTTCCATATTGCCGGTCGGCCCGAAGCGCGAACCCTGGTCGTCGTAGCCGTGGGTCATTTCGTGGCCGATCACCGCGCCGATGCCGCCGTAGTTGGTGGCGTCGTCGGCCTTCGGGTCGAAGAACGGCGGCTGCAGGATCGCGGCCGGGAACACGATCTCGTTCTGCAGCGGGTTGTAGTAGGCGTTGACCATCTGCGGCGGCATGCCCCACTCGGTCTTGTCGACCGGCTTGCCGATCTTGCTCAGGTTCCACTTGTAGTTGAATTCGTTGGCCGCCTTGACGTTGGCGTAATAGCTGTCGCGGTTGGTGTTCAGGCCGCTCCAGTCGCGCCACTTGTCCGGGTAACCGATCTTCGGGGTGAAGCTGGCCCACTTCTCCAGCGCCTTCTTCTTGGTGTCGGCGCTCATCCAGGCCAGATTCTCGATGCGCGCCTTGAGGGCTTCGCTGAGGTTCTTGACCAGGGTCTGCATGCGCTCCTTCGACTCCGGCGAGAACGCGACCTTGACGTACATCTGGCCCAGCGCTTCGCCGGCCTGGCCCTCGATGGTGTCGAGCACGCGCTTGCCGCGTTCCTTCAGCTCCTTCTGGCCGCGCAGGGTCTTGTTGTAGAAGTTGAAGTTCTCTTCGACGAAAGCGTCCGCCAGGTACGGCGACGCGCCGTCGATGGCGTGGAAGCGCAGGTAGGCCTTCCACTGGTCGGCCGGGACGTCGGCCAGCATCTTGCTGACTTCCTGGTGGAAGGCCGGCACCGCGAGCGAGAACATCTTCGGCAGGGCCACGCCCTGCGATTCGAAGAACTTGGTCCAGGAGAAGTTCGGGGTCAGCTTGTCGGCATCGGCCGGGCTGACCGGGTTGTAGTACAGCGAAACGTCGCGCGAGAGCTGTTCGCGCGACTTGGAGACCTTGGCCAGGCGGGTCTCGAACGCGACCACGTCCTTGGCCTGCTTGGCCGCGTCGGCCGCCGGCGTGCCGCCGAGCTCGAGCACCTTGGCGATGTGGGCCTCGTACGCGGCCAGCTTGTCCTTGTGCTTGGCGTCGAAATAGTAGGGCGTATCCGGCAGGCCCAGGCCGCCCTGAGCGGCGTAGGCGATGTTGTTGGCCGAATCCTTGAAGTCGGCTTCGGCGCCGAAGCCGAACAGCGGGTTGTCGCCGGTCGCGGCGGAGGCGCGCAGGTACTCGGCGATCTTCTCCGGGCTGTCGAGCGCGTCGATCTTGGCCAGGTCGGCCTTCAGCGGCTCCAGGCCCTGGGCGTTGATCTTGGCCGCGTCCATGCCGGTCGACCACAGGTCGCCGACGATCTTCTCCACGCCGGTGGCCTGGGTGTCGGCCGCGGCCTGCTCGGCGATCTGGCGCTGCACGGCGGTCGAACGCTCGTCGAGCATTTCGAACGCGCCCCACGAGGTGCGGTCGCCCGGGATGGCGTTGGCGGCGAGCCACTTGCCGTTGACGTAGCCGCCGAAGTCGGTACAGGCGTCCTTGCTGGTGTCGAGATCGGAGATCGCGAAGCGGTTGACCGGCGGCAGCTTGCTCTCGTCGAGCTTCAGTCCGGTGGTCTCGGCCGGCTTGGCGGCGCTGTCGGCCGGCGCGGTCGGGGCAGGGGTTTCCTGCTTGCCGCAGGCGGCCACGACCGTGGCGATGGCGAGGGACAACAACAGGACTTGCGGTTTCTTGAGGGTCACAGCGGGCTCCGGCCGAAAGGGCGTTGGCGTGAAAGCGTTGGGGGGTGAAGCGGGAACAGGGGATTGTCGCGGATTCGGCGCCTTGGTGGGCCTTCCTGGGCCGGGACACGGCCGGACGATAGTCCCGTTCCGGCGCCGGGAAGGGTGTCGAAGGTCATGTCGGGGGGCGCCGATCCGTTCAGCTTTGCCCCGCTTGCGCATCGGCTGTGCGCGCCGCCGCGACCGGCTGCGCATCGGCACCGTGCTAGCGTCGGGCTTTCCACGGCAGCGAGGCGGTCGAGCGATGCAAGTCCATTTCCACGGAGCGGCCGGCGAGGTCACCGGTTCCCTGCACGAGGTCCACGCCGCGGGCCGGCGCATCCTGCTCGACTGCGGAATGATCCAGGGCAGCCCCGAAGCCGAGCGGCGCAACTTCGACCCGTTCGGTTTCGAGCCGACCGCGCTCGACGCACTGGTGATCAGCCATGCCCATATCGACCACATCGGCCGGGTGCCGCTGCTGGTGCGGCGCGGTTTTCGCGGGCCGATCTACGCCCAGGCCGCGACCGCGGAGCTGATGCGGATCATGCTGCTCGACGCGGCCTCGATTTCCGAAAGCGAAGCCGAGCGCAGCAACCGCCGGCGCGGCGACGGCGAGCCCGAGGCGCTGCCGCTGTATACCCGCGACGATGTCGAAGCCAGCCTGCGCCAGGTACGCCCGCTGGCCTACGACGCGCGCGAGACGATCCTGCCCGGCGTCGACATCGCGTTCCGCGAGGCCGGCCATATTCTGGGGTCGTCGGCGGTCGAGCTGTGGGCGGAAGGGCGCAAGCTGGTGTTCTCCGGCGATATCGGCCCGAAGGGCACGCCGATCCTGCGCGATCCGGCGCCGATCGACGCGGCCGATCTGGTGCTGATGGAATCGACCTACGGCGATCGCCTGCACAAGGACCGCGCCGAGACCATCCTCGAACTCGGCCGGGTGCTCGACGCGGCCTGGAACGACGGCGGCAACGTGCTGATCCCGGCGTTCGCGGTCGGGCGCAGCCAGGAGCTGCTGTACTGGTTCGCCAAGTACTGGGACGAGTGGCAGCTGGCGCGTTGGCGGATCTTCCTCGACAGCCCGATGGCGGCCAAGGTGGTCGGCGTCTATGACCGCCACACCGCGCTGTTCGACGAAGACGCGCTGCGGGTCTGGCAGGAGCGGCCCAATCCCTTCCGCTTGCCCAATCTCCAGTTCAGCGAAACCGCCGAGCAATCGATGGCGATCAACCGCATCGAGCGCGGCGCGATCGTGATCGCCGGTTCCGGCATGGCCAACGCCGGGCGCATCCTGCATCACTTCAAGCACAACCTCGGCAAGCCGCAGACCCGCGTGGTGTTCGTCGGCTACCAGGCCGAAGGCACGGTCGGCCGGCGCCTGGTCGACGGCGCCCAATGGGTGCGCATCCACGGCCGCGACGTGCGCGCGCTGGCCCAGCGCCACACCATCGGCGGGCTGTCGGCGCATACCGACCAGCGCGGCTTGATCGAGTGGTACGGGAACATCGCCGGCCATCCGCCGTTGGCGTTGGTGCACGGCGAAGACAAGGCGCGCGAAGCGCTGGCGGGGGAAATCGGGGAGCGGTACGGGGTGGAAGTGGCGTTGGCGCGGCCGGGGATGACGTTGCAGGTGTAAGGAGATACAGGGGGGGGCAAGGCTTATTCACTGTATTCAGGAAATAACCCTCGCAAATGTCTGATCTGAAACGGCAAAAACTGTCGCCGCGCGTCATTTTTAGCGATTGATGTCTCATAAATGATGTACTTTCTTTCACGCTGAGGACGGCCCGGACTGTCGCTGCGGCGAGTCTTCGGCTGCGCACTGCACGTTGGCATGGTTATTGCGCTTCGTTGATCAAATGCGGGCGTTGGGCGCCTGATCGGAACGCGAAGATATGTCGACTCGACGACGGAGTGAACGAAGCATGGATTTTCGAGCGAGCAACGGCGCTGGATCGACCCCGGGAACCGCATGCGCACCTCGTTTCCGCCCTGGTGCGCGCAGAGTTTCCGGCGCGGCCCTGCTCGCCGCGATCGCGGTAATGCTGCCGTCGGCGCTGTGGGCGTCGGAGCAGAACCCCGATGTCGATGCCGCTACGGGGACCCAGACGACCTACCTCTCCGGCTTGAGCTTGACGGCCGTGTCCGGCGGCGGCGTACCGGGCACGACCTCGACGTCGGTGACGGCTGGCGGTTTGAGCTTCGGCGGCAACCCGCCCGGCGCCTACGACCCGCGCATCGATTTGGTGTCGGAAACCTTCAATTTCCTGACTCCCGGCACCACGACCGTGGTCGCGGCTGGCGGACAAGTGTCGCGCGGTAACTTGACTTTCAATTTCAGCCGGCCGGTGGTCAATCCACGATTCCATTTTGCGCGCCTTGGCGGTACCGGCGCAGGCGCAGGGTTCACTTCGACCTTTTTCACTTCGCCGGTGGGTTCGACCTGGACCGTCGTCGGCGGCACCCTGACCACCGTCAGCGCCAACACCGTGCTGCGCCCGTCATCGAACGCCCCTTCGATCGCGTGCGGAAATCCGGCCACGACCTCGGGTTGCGGCACCGCGCAGCTCAACGGCACATTCACCTCGATCGCGCTGGGCATCGGCATCGGTAATCCGACGCTCGGCGCTGGCGATCTGGGAGCGGACGGTTATACGGTGACGATCACCGTCGACGAAGATTTCAGCGATGCGCCGACCAGCTACGGCATGGCCGGCCACGTCAATTCCGGCCTGACATTGGGGCCGAGCCTCAGCGTCGATCCGACCTTGCCGCTGACGATCCCCAACGGCACCGCCTACATCACGCCCGCACCGGCGACCAGCCCGCGCGCCAGCAACGATGCTGCGGGCGACACCGACAACGCCTTGGGCACGCTGGCGCCGGTCGGCGTCGGCACCTACAGCCTGTCGGTGCCGGTGGCCGGCTTCCAGAGCGTGTCGGGTGCGACGCCGCAGTTGTGCGGTTGGATCGACTTCAACCGCAACGGCAGTTTCGAGACCGCCGAGCGCGCCTGTGCGAACGTGAGCGGCAACGGCAACGGCAACGTCGCGTTGAACTGGACCATTCCCACCGGTGCGACCTACGTCGCCGGCGAAAGCTATATGCGTTTGCGCGTGGGCTATACGACCTCGCAAGTGCAGAACGCGACCGGCCTGGCCGACAGCGGCGAAGTGGAGGACTACCCGATCACCTTGTTGCCGCGCGTGCGCCTGACCAAGGCGCTGGCGCCGACGAGCGACCCGGGTCTGTTCAATCTCTCGGTGGCGCCGGCCTCGGCGACCGCGGTGCAGACCAACAGCGGTACGGTTTCCAACGTCGGCCATAACGGCACCACCGACTGGGTACCGGTGCCGCTGAGCGCCCTGATCACGGTCAGCGAGACCGCGGGCACCGGCACCAGCCTGGGCAGCTACAGTTCCAGCATCGCCTGTACCGATCGCTCCGGCGCCAACGTCGTCCTCGGCGCGGCCGGCACCACGCGCACCTTCTTCAGCCTGATCAGCGCGCCGGTCGGGCCGCCGACTACGCCGAACACGGCCAACGCCAATCTCAGCGAGATCAGTTGCGTGGCGACCAACGCGCGGTTGCCGACGGTGCAGGCGGTCAAAGTCACCCAGAACGGCACCGGCACGTTCTCATTCAGCGGCAGCAACGGCATCGCCAATCACGACATCACCACCGCCGCCGCCGGCACCGGCGTGGCCGGCCCGGTGCAGGTGTTGACCGCGGCGAACACCGCGACCACGCTGAGCGAAGGTCCGTTGCCGGCAGGCTACCTGCTGGGCGGGATTTCCTGCACCGGCCTCGGCGCGGGCGGCAGCGCGAGCAACGATCTGGCCAACCGCAGCGTGACCCTGGACGCGGCGGCGACTGCGCCCGGCAGCGCCATCGTCTGCACGTTCACCAACGTCGCGCAGGTCGCCGATCTGGTCATCAGCAAGACCAACACGCCGTTGGCGGGCGACAACGATCAGGCCAACGACACCGTCGTGCGCGGCGCCGCGACCCAATACACGGTGAAGGTGACCAACAACGGTCCGGTGGCGGTCACCGGCGCGCTGGTGCAGGACGCGCCGGGCGCCGGCCTGAACTGCCCGGCCGGCAATACGGTGACCTGCAGCAGCGCCACCGCGGGTGCGTGTCCGACCACGCCGAGCCCGATTCTGATCAGTCACCTGAGCGCCGGCCTGGCGTTGGGCACGCTGCCGGTCGGCGCCAACCTCAGCCTGGTGTTTTCCTGCACGGTGCAATAAGCGGCAACGCGGCGGATTCAGTCCGCCGCTTCGCTGGCCAGCCAGCGCAGCATCGCGCGGCGCTGGCGCGCCTGGAGTCGTTGCCGCTCGCGATAGGCGCGATCCAGCGCCCGGTACAGCGCGACCAGCACCAGTACCAGAAGCAGGGCGAACGGCAGCGCGGCGACGATGATCAATCCCTGCAATGCGTCGAGCCCGCCGGCGAGAAGCAGCGCGACCGCGATCAGAGCCTGGATCGCGCCCCACACCGCGCGCCGCGACAGCGACGGGTCGGCGCGGTCCTCGCTGGACATGCCGGCCAGCACCAGGGTCGCCGAATCGGCCGAGGTGACGAAGAACATCATCAGCAGGGCGATCGCGGCGACCGACGCGATCCGCGTCGCCGGCAACTGTTCGAGCAGACCGAACAGCACCTGCTCATAACCTTGCGCCAGGGGGCCGGCCAAGTCGGCGCCGGCGAACATCTGCGCCCACAGCGCGCTGCCGCCGAAGACGGAGAACCACAGGAAACTCATCAGGGTCGGCACCAGCACCACGCCGAACACGAACTCGCGCACCCGTCGGCCGCGCGAGATGCGGGCGATGAAGCTGCCGACGAAAGGCGCCCAGGCGATCCACCAGGCCCAGTAGAAGATCGTCCACTCGCCGACCCACGGATCGCGCGAGAACGGCGCCATGCGTAGGCTCATGTTCGGCAACTGGTTGATGTAGCCGCCCAGGGTGGTGGTGAAGGTCTCGAACACGAAACCGGTCGGGCCGCATACCAGGACGAAGGCGAGCAGCAGCGCGGCCAAGGCGAGGTTGAGGTTGGACAACCATTTGATGCCGCGGTGTAGGCCGGTCAGGGACGATGCCATGTACAGCACGAAGGCGACCGCGACCACGCACAGCTGCAGGGCCGGCGTCGCGTCGAGGCCGAACACGCGCGCCAGCCCGGCGCTGATCTGGATGGTGCCGAAGCCCAGCGTGGTCGCGACGCCTATCGCGGTCGCGACCACCGCGGCGATATCGACCGCGGGTCCCGCCCAGCGTCGATGCCGCGCCGGGATCACCGGTTCCAGCAGGTCGCTGATCTGGCCGCGGCCGCGGCGGTTGAACCGGAACCAGGCCATCGCCAAGCCGACCAGGGCGTACACCGCCCAGGGATGCAGGCCCCAATGGAAGAACACGTAGCGCATCGACGCGCGCGCCGCTTCCCGGCTCTGCGGCGCCAAGCCCTCGGGCGGATGCAGATAATGCGACAGCGGCTCGGCCGCGCCCCAGAACACCAGGCCGATGCCCATGCCGGCGGCGAACAGCATCGACAGCCAACTGGTGCGCGAGAACTCGGGTTCGGCATCGTCGCCGCCGATGCGCAGATCGGCGAAACGGCCGAAGCTCAGGTAAAGCAGGAACAGCAACGCCGCGAACACGATCAGCAGATACAGCCAACCGGCGTGGGCGAGAGTGGGCGCGAGTACGGACTGGATCGATCGGTTGAACGAATCCGGTGCCAGCACGCCTGCGGCGACCAGGACGGCGAGCAGGACGATCGAAACGCGGAAGACCATGGATTCTCCTGTCGAGGCGTGCGCGCGGCGCGCGTGGCGGCCGCGCGCGGCCGATCACGCGAGACGTCGCGCCAAGCCAGCCGCGACAGCGTTGCGCACGAAGCGGGCTCGGCGATGCGCGCCCGCGCGGGACGGACGGGCAGGCGGCGACGATGCGACGCAGGGAGCCGAGCGGGAATGTCCGGCCGCGAGCCATGGCCGTCGCGTTGACGGCGCAAGCGGAGCGATGCGCTCCGGTGCGGTGGACGCGGCGATTGTAGCAGCCGTGCCGCCGACGATCTTCACATGTCCTGTATCGCGCCGCTTGCGATGGACATCCACACGCCAGCGCGGCCCGCGGCAACTCGAACGGAGCGCCCGATCGAGCGCGGCGCCGCATCGACGGCGTCGTGTGCGAGCGTGCTTCGTCGTGACTTGTCGGGCTCGCATCGGCGCAACGAAAGCGCGTGCGCAGCAGCGTTTGCGGACGATGCGGATTCCGATGGTCAGGCGGCGAACGGCGACAAAGTCTTGTTCCGTCTCTCCGTCTTGTTCGCCATCGTCGGTCAGGACGCTTCGACGATGACGACGCTGCAAATAGCAGGATGCCGTCGAGCCGGGAATGCACGGCGCCCCCATCGCATGGATACGGATTCAGGAATTTCATCGATGAACGACTGCGCTCGATGACCGTTCAGAGCGCCGGTCGGTGCCGATGGATCAAGTGAATGCCGCAACAGTCTGCCCTCCTGTTGCGCTCTTCAGATGGCCTTCACTTTCCTGTCTGCGCGATATCTGCGGCGACATGCCATAGCGATCGGCTGTTGCAGTGAATGTCGCTGCAGGCGACGCGTTCTTCGACGAAGCAAAATCTAAGATTATTCCGCATACATTTTTTGCGTCCGTCTGCCTAGAGTTAAACCCGCTACAAAGTCGAATGTGTTCGAGCGGACGCCGGACGAACGCCAAGCAGCCATCGATCCGGTGGCGATTCGAATCGACCGGGCTTGTTGTAGCTATGGTCGGGCAGCGATCAACGCCGCCCCTTACTTCTATCGCTTAAATCCTATCTGCCGCACGCCATGAACGGCGTGACTGGTTGGTGTCGCCGTAATAAGGAGATTTTCGATGTTGCAACGTTCAAAGAAGGTCTGCATTGCTGCGGTTGGCGCCGCATTGCTCGGTGCGGCGACGATGAGCTTGCCCGATGAGGGCAAAGGCTTTGCCGCCGAGTTTCCCGGAGCTCCGGATGCTTGGCTGTCGAAACTGTTCGGCGACGACCAGCCGGACCGAGCCTTGTTGGGCACGAGCCGTGCGAACGGGCATCCCGCCGGCACCGCCTCGGCCGAGCGCAACCTGTATGCGATGAATGGGCAAGAGCAGGGACACGGGCACGGGCAAGAGTGGCGCTCGGAGCATGGGGGGCGACAGGGCCGTTCCGCTCAGCCGTCGCAGCGCACGCTCCGCCCGGGGCCCGCGCCTTCGGCTGGCGAAGCGCTGTTCGGCGGCACTCATGTTCAGTCGAAGCCGCTCGAACCGCATATGGTGCCGCCGCAAGGCGTCTATCAGGGGCACCGGGTCAAGATCGGCGAAGAACAGGCGGCGATCGACGAGTTCAATCGCAAGCAGTGGCCCGAGAAGTCGCGCGGGCAGAGACAGGGCGCGAGCAAAGAGACGCCGGCGGGCGCCGCGGCGCACGAAGGTTGCAACTTCGTCGGTGCGGTCGGTGCCGACCTCTTGGAGCGGGTGCGGCATGCGGAATTTTCGTGCCTTAGCGCCCAGTACGTTTTGTCCCTGAGCGACGCGAGGAGTGTGTTCAGCAGCGCGAACATGGTGACTCTCGCCAATGAAGTCGAGCGGCTCAGCCGGATTTACGACGGCGACAACGACGGCTCCCTCAGGGAAATGATCTATGTCATGCGGGCCGTTTACTTCCTGGAAGACAAGTATCGGGACCAGGGTTTCCCCGCGTTCAATGCGAATGTGGCTCCGGCGGTTCGTTCGGCGCTCGACGCGTACTTCAACAACAACGTCGTCTTGGCCCTGGAGAACGACGTTCACGCCATAGTCCTCAACGAAGCCCTCACGTTGATCGATTCCACCCAAGAGGCGTTGCGCTATTTGCCGCGCATCCGCAGGCTGATCGAAAACTACGACAACTCGTACGAACGCATGCCCGGCATGCAGAATGCGATACGCCAGAGCTTGCTGGCTCTGTTCAACAGGGGCAAGAAGTACGAGGGCCTGTCGGATCAGGCGGGAATCGACACCGCCAACACGCTCGCCAATTTCATCCGCAACAACTACGGCTTGCTGGATACGAACGGATGGGACCTGGTGAGCGACAGCGGCGCGGAGTTGGGCCGATTCCTGCAGTACAGCGGCAACATCAAGTCGGCCGTCTCCGCGCAGCTTCGGGACCTGGTGCCTCGCACGTCGTTCCAGAACTCCTCCGCGCCGCTCCGGGCCAAGTTCGCAGCGCAGATCAACGCGCACGATCGCGCGAACTGCCAGCAGTACGGGCTGTGCGATTACATCGAAGCGTACAAGGAAGCGGTGTTGCCGACTCGCCATGTGTGCACTCCGAACGTCAGCATCCGCGCACAGCGCATGACCGCGGATCAGCTGCGTACCGCTTGCAATACGGTGGCGGGCGTGGAAGGGTTGTTCCATCAGCGCCTGGCGACCGGTAACAATGCAGTCGCCAACGACAATACCTCGCTGGAGATGGTGATCTTCGACAGCAGCAGCGAGTACAGGAAGCACTCGTCCACCTTCTACGGGAACGGCACCAACAACGGCGGCATCTACCTCGAAGGCAATCCGGCGACCGCAGGCAATCAGGGGCGTTTCATCGCCTATCGCGCCGAGTGGATCCCGGCGTTCACGATCTGGAACCTGGAGCACGAGTTCGTGCACTACCTGGACGGCCGCTACAATCTGTACGGCGACTTCAACGCCGCTTACAGCCAGGGCACCGTCTGGTGGACCGAAGGATTGGCCGAGTACATCTCGTGGTCGTTCCTGAATCAGGACAACACCCGGGCGCGCGACCATGCCCGGAGCAAGACTTGGACGCTCAGCCAACTGTTCAAGACCGATTACGGCGATTCGGCGCGGGTCTACCAGGGCGGGTATTTGGCCGTGCGTTACATGTTCGAGGAGCGATCCAGCGATGTGAACTGGTTCTTGTCCTACTTCCGGCCGGGGAACTATGCTGCTTACAAGCAGCGGATAGACGCCATCGGTACCGGCTATGACGGAGGCTTCAACAACTGGCTGGCTTGCTATGCCGACGGCACTGGCTGCCGGCCGCTGCCGGAATGCACTGCGGCGGACGTGCGTCTGATGGCGGGGAATTGCAGTCGCAGCAATATCTCGCAGACGAAAGGGAATCACGCTCATTTCTACATGAGGGTTCCGGCTGGGGTTTCGACGGTACGGATTACCGCGAGCGGTGGTACCGGCAACGCTAGTCTGTTCGCCAATACCCTTGGCCCCTCGCGTTGGGCGTACTCGTACGATCACAACTACTGGTCGAGGAATAGCGCCGGCAATGAAGAATCGATCGTAATCAACAATCCGCCGACCGACCGGGACATGTACTTCAGTCTCTACGGGGAAACGGACTTCAGTGGAGTGCGCTTGACGGTCAGCTATTGATTGCAGGACTCCAAAACGAGGGGCGGGCCTAGGCCCGCCCCTCGTTTGCGTCTAGGGTTGGGTGATATGCCTACTGTCGGCTCAGTGGCGAAGGGTTTCGTTACCTCACCTTAAAGGTGCACATCATCCCTGCTGAGAGGTTCTGTTGTTCATTCTTGCGATTGAGCGTTCGAAGACGCTTCTGAGTGATTCTGATGCTTCCGCGCCCTGCAGCTTGGTTGAAAATCGAGCGAAGCAGCCCATTCCCTTTTCCCCGAATCATGGGCTCTGTTGCTTCGACGCAGCCAAGCGTCCAGGACATCGCCGCAATTGGCTTTCAAGCCTGTGTGGCCGTTCCTGCCGTGCCCGGCTCCGCCTTGCTTTGGAAATAGATCGAGCCCTATCGGCCGTCCTCCGCCGCCCTCTCTTCTGCGCTGTGTCTACGCTTGGGTCGGCAGGCGGGGGGCTATCCGGTCTGCGCAACCCGCCTCAAGCGCGATAGCCCCGAGGGCTCGCTGCGAACGAACCACCGGGTCGAGGGGCGTGCGCCTACTGCGGGCCGGTCGCTGCTTTGATCGATGGTAGGCGCATCATTGCGCTAGCTTGCGAGCCTGATTCAGGTGCATGGCCACGTGCTCGCGGGTATCGCGCAAGTGCGCCTTGACCGGTTCGCCGCTCGCGGCAGGCATCAGTTGGTTGTCGATCTGCTCCAGCGCGTCCTGATGATCCTTCACCATCGCCGCGACATACGCCTTGCGGTAGTCGTCGCCAGACTTGGCCCCAAGCGCGTCGAGTTCGGCTTTGCCCTTGTCCTTTATCGCCTGGACTTCGGCGCCCTCGGCCGGCGTACCCAGGGTCCGGGTCTTGGCTTGGTTGGCGCCGTGTTCCTTCTCCATCAGGTTGGCGAACTCCAGCACCGCGCCGCTCACGCCTTTCTGCTGAGCCTGGCGTGCGGCTGCGATCTCGTGTTCGTTGAGCGCCGTCAGCAGGCCCAGGACCAGCGGGTCGCCCTGTGCGGCATCCGCCGCGGGCATCGGCGCGGCCGCATCGGCGCTCAGCGTGGCTCCAGCCGGCGTGTCGGTAGCGGCCGGAGCCGGGCCGGCGGCGGCATCGGCGGCGTGATCGGCCGGGCGAGCGGGATCGTTGCGTGGATTGTTGCAGCCGCTCGCGGCGGCGGCGATAGCGACGAGCAGGACGAGCGTTCTCATGGCGACTTCCTCTGCGGACAGAACGCCCTGAACGTCGCAGATTCCATGCCAGATGCGTGCGTAGCGGCATTCGCGGGTTGCGCGTGGCGCAATGAGCGCAGTTTGCGCACGACCGGAAAATCTTGCCGGTGCGGCGAAGCGTCGACGCCGTACGCAGCGCCGATCGCGGGAGGGTGCGATTCGCGACGGCGGCGAGGTCGCGGGACCGTCCGAAGGCGACGCGCTCAGTGTCTCGGCGCGACGGCGCGACCGCGGCGCAGCGCCGCGGTTTCCCAGGCCGCCACGACGACGAACACGGCCGTGGTCGCCGCGCCCAGGGCCAGTGCCGACAGGTGCAGCGGCGCCGCCGCGAGCGCGAGCGCCGCCAGCATCGCCAGCCCGGCCATATGCGACAGCGGCGGGAACCTGCGCGTATTGGTGACCCATTTGAACAAGGCGCAGCCCAGCAGGTACAACGCCGGGCCGCCGACGATCGCGGCGATGCCGGCCGGCTCGGCATGGTCGGGATGCACCAGCACCAGTTCGTCGGCCACCGCGCAGACGACGACGCCGCCGACGATCAGCAGATGCAGGTAGGTATAGGCCAGGCGCGCCTGGCGCGCGCTGTCGCCGCCGTGGACGATGCGGTGTTCGCCGCGCGCGGCGCCGCTGTCGAAATAGATCCACCACATCGCCACGCTGCCGAGGAAGGCGAGGCAGAACGCGGTCACGGTGGTGGGGTTCCAGTCCAGCTTGGCGAAGGTCGCGCCGGTGATGAGGATCGACTCGCCCAGGGCGATGATGATGAACAAGCCGCAGCGCTCGGACAGATGGCCGCCCTCCACGTCCCAGTCGGCCAGGCTCGAACGGCCCAGGCCGGGCACGCGGAAATAGGCGACCGGGCCGAGGTATTCGATTGCGACCGCGCCGAGCCACCAGATCAGGCGCGGCTCCGGTTCGGCCAGGCCGCCGCCGATCCACAGCAGCGCCGACAACGACAGCCAGACCAGGATGCGCAGGAAATTGCGGAAATTGCCGGGACTGCGTCCGCCGCGCAGCGCCCACAGCATGAACAGCGTGCGGCCGACCTGCATCGCCGCGAACACCGCGCCGAACGCGAGCCCGCGTTCGCCGAAAGCCTGCGGCAGCGACGAGGACAGCAGCAGTCCGCCCAGCATCAGGCCGAAGATCATCAGCCGCACCGGCACTTTTTCCGGGTCCAGCCAGTTGGTGACCCAGGACGTGTAGATCCACAGCCACCACACCGCGAGGAACAGCAGGCCGGTGCGCAGCGCGCCGCCGGTGTCGAGGTGTTCGAGCAGAGTGTGCGAGAGCTGGGTGACCGCGAACACGAACACCAGGTCGAAGAAAAGCTCGCTGAAGCCGACTTTGGCGTGGCCTTCGCGCGAGCGCAGCAGGGTGGGGCGGGAAGACGTCGTCATCGATGGGCCGCGGTTGGCGGGAGGGAGGGGCCGGAGTCAGCGGCGCGAAAGCGTCCATCGTAGCGCCAGCGCAGCCACGACGGGCAGCAAGAACACCAGCAGGAAGATCGGCAGCTCGTCGGCGACGCTGTAGCCGGCGTGATGCACGCCGGCCCAGAGGTTGATCCCGGCGCCGATCAGCCACAGCGGCACGAAGGCGACGATCGCTTTGCGCTGCGGCGTCCGGCCGGGACCGCCGGCCAGGCGCGCGATCAGCAGGCACAGGCCGAGCAGGGCGAAGCCGGCGAGCAGAACCAGGAGGGTGTGCATGGCGTATCCCCGCAAAAAGCGCGACAGGCGGCGTCGGCGGCCGTCGCGCGCATGGTTGGCGCAAGTGCGTGCAGGCGGCGTGCAGGCGTCGGCACGGGCCGGCGCGCGGCCGAGCGGCGCATCCGCGAATGCGCGCGGCCGGACACGCGCTCGCTCTTTTCGCCCTGGCGCCGGCCTGCCGCGACAACGCAACCTGCGATGTTGCGGCGATGCCGGTCGAAACGGATGTCGCTCCGGCCGGCACCCGCACGGGCTGTGTCCATGACGGCGTCAGCGCGTCGTATAGCCGCCGTTGGCGAAGAGGGTCTGGCCGGTGATCCACCAACCTTCGGTGACCAGGAACCGCACCAGCGGGGCGATGTCCCGGATCTCGGTCAGGCCGCTCTTGGTGCGCCCGCTCAGCGCCGCGGCGGTGGCGTGATAGGCCGCCGACTCCTGCGACTCGGCCGGGTAGAAGAACGGCGTGTCCATCGGCCCCGGGCCGACCGCGTTGACCGAGATGCCGCGTGCGCCGAGTTCCTTGGATGCGGCGCGGGTGAAGTGCTCGATCGGCGCCTTGCTGCCCGGGTAGACGGCGTAGAACGGCGTGTAGGCGGCCAACAGCGAACTGACGATGGTGCAGATGTTGCCGTCGTCGGCCAGCTTCTTGCCGGCCTCCTGGATGAAGAAGAACGCCGCCTTGGAATTGACCGCGAACATGCGGTCGTACTCGGCCTCGGTCACCTCGACCAGCGGTTTCTTGATCACCATGCCGGTGGTGTTGACGGCGATGTCGATCTTGCCGAACGCCGCCAGGGCCGCGTCGAACAGCTTGGCGACCTCGGCCGGCCGGGTCAGGTCGCCCTGATGGGCGAACGCCTCGGCGCCGGCGGCGCGCACCGCGGCGACGGTTTCCTCGGCCGCGGCGCGGGTGGCGTCGGAGTTGTAGTGGACGGCGATGCCGGCAGCGCCGCCGGCGGCGAGCTCGCGCGAAATCAGGCCGCCGAGGTTCTTGGCGCCGCCGCCGATGACGACGGTCTTGCCGTGGAGGGAACGGTCGGGCATGGAGGGACTCCGTTTTTTGGGGCGGGGAGGGACGCGGGACGGGACTGTCCCGCGTGTTGACACGAATGTGATTGCTGTCATGTTTAGCTCGCCCCGGGCCTGCCGCGCTTCCACGATGTCCGAACCGCTTCCAACTTCTCCGCCGGCCGTTGCGGCCGGCGCCGTCGCCCGTGCCGACGCGGCCCTGGGCGCGGCGGCGGTGCGCGACTGGCTCGGCGCGCGCCGGCTGGCGTTCAACCGCGAACTGAGCCTGGCCCCGGGGCTGGACTTCGCCTTCGCCGCCGAGAGCATCGCCGAGCCGACCCAGTGGCGGCTGCAGCACGACCGCCACACCCTGATCGTCCATCTCGACGGCGCGATGCGGCGCCTGGACACCCGCATCGAAGGCGCCGGCCGGCTGCGCCTGCCGCCCGCCGCCGGCGACCTGTGGTTGATTCCGGCCGGGCGCCAGTACCGCGGCGAGGCGCTGGGCGGCGACATCGCCTACGCCGAGTTCAATATCGACCCGGCCCGTTTCGGTCCCTGCCGGGATGCCGCCGCCGGGCTCGGCGCGCGCATGAAGCACCGCGATCCGTTCGTGCACGGCCTGGCCGCGCGCCTGGCCGGGCTCAGCGGCGCCGGCGACGAGCTGGCGGCGATGCTGCGCGAGGCGCTGGGCCAGGCCCTGGGCCTGCACTTGCTGCGCGAGTACGCGGCGGGAGCGGCGGCGCACGCCGCGCCGCCGCCGCAACTCGCGCCGATCCAGCGGCGGCGCATCGAGGACTACATCCGCGCGCATCTGGAACAGCCGGCTTCGGACCGGCCGATCCGTTTGGCCGCACTGGCCCAGATCGCCGGGTTGAGCGTGCACCGTCTGCTGATCGCGTTCCGTGCCGCATTCGGCGCGAGCCCGATCCAGTATGTGCTCGGCGAGCGCCTGCGCCGGGTCTGTTTGCGCCTGCGCGAGAGCGACCAGGACATCGCCACGATCGCCGTGGAAGCCGGCTTCGCCAGCCACAGCCACTTGTCGGTAGCGTTCAAGAAGCGCTACGGCGTGTCGCCGCGCGAGTACCGCGCGGGCGCCGGCTAGCGCGGCTGGCGTCACAATCCGCCCCCTGCCATCGGTCACGTAGACCATCCGCCCATGGGCGCGGTGCGCGCCGTCGCTAGCATCTGCGTGGAAACGTCCGCGTGCGTCGCGGACCGCCATGCGCGGCCGCCGGCCGCGTCCAACGGGCAACGACAGGGAACGAGCGATGCTGACCATCCGCGATTTGACCAAGACTTACGCCAATGGCGTGCGCGCCCTCGACGGCATCAGCCTGGAGATTCCGCGCGGCATGTTCGGCCTGCTCGGCCCGAACGGCGCCGGCAAGTCCTCGCTGATGCGCACCCTGGCGACCCTGCAGGAGGCCGACTCCGGCAGCGCCACCCTGGAGGGCGCCGACGGCAAGCCGATCGACGTGCTGCGCGACAAGGAGACCGTGCGCCGCCAACTCGGCTACCTGCCGCAGGACTTCGGCGTCTATCCCAAGGTCAGCGCCGAGGACCTGCTCGAGCATTTCGCCGTGCTCAAGGGCCTGAGCCAGCGCAGGCAGCGCCGCGAAGTGGTGGACGGCTTGCTGCACCAGGTCAATCTGTGGAACGCGCGCAAGCAGAAACTCGGCACCTTCTCCGGCGGCATGCGCCAGCGCTTCGGCATCGCCCAGGCTCTGCTCGGCCAGCCCCGGCTGGTGATCGTCGACGAGCCCACCGCCGGCCTGGACCCCGAGGAGCGCAATCGCTTTCTCAACCTGCTGGCCGAGATCGGCGAGCAGGTCGCGGTGATCCTGTCCACCCACATCGTCGAGGACGTGACCGATCTGTGCCCGACCATGGCGATCGTCAACAAGGGCAAGGTGCTGCTGACCGGCGAGCCGGCCGCGGCGATCGCCGCGCTGCGCGAGCAGGTCTGGCGCAAGCGGGTGACCAAGGCCGAACTGCCCAGCTACGAGACCCGCTTCACCGTGCTGTCGACGCGCCTGGTCGGCGGCCAGCCGGTGATCCACGTGTTCAGCGCCGAGGCGCCCGAATCCGGATTCGAACCGGTCGAGCCGGATCTGGAGGACGTGTACTTCCAGCGCCTGCGCCAGCACGCGCGCGTCGCGGCCTGAGCGGAGCGCGCCCATGATCCTGGAATTCTTCCGTTTCGAGCTGCGCCAGCAGCTGCGCTCGCCGTTGCTGTGGCTGTTCGCCGCGGTCTACGGTCTGCTCGCCTTCGCCCTGACCAGCAGCGAAGCGGTGCAGATGGGCGGCGCGATCGGCAACGTCGACCGCAACGCGCCGGTGGTGATCGTCAACCTGTTCGGCAATTTCAGCGTGGTCGGGCTGTTCGCGATCATGGTGTTCGTGGCCGGCGCGCTGCTGCGCGACTTCGAACAGGGCACGGCGGACTTGTTCTTCGCCACGCCGATGCGCAAGCGCGACTATCTGATCGGGCGCCTGGCCGCGGCCCTGGTCGGCTGTCTGGCGCTGTACGTGCTGGTTGCGTTGGGAATGATGCTGGGGCCGTTCATGCCCTGGGTGGACCCGGAGCGGGTCGCGGCATTCTCGCTGCGTCCCTACCTGTGGGGCTTCGCGGTGTTCGTGCTGCCGAACCTGATCGTGACCGGGGCGCTGTTGACCTTGCTGGCGCTGAGTTCGCGCAAGTTGTTGGTGGTGTACCTGGGCGCGATGGGGTCCTTCCTGCTCAACGCCATCGCCGGGGTGCTGATGGAGGACATGGAGAACGATTGGCTGGCGACCCTGCTCGATCCGTTCGGCCTGGTCGCGTTCGATCGCAGCATCCGCTATTGGTCGGCCGACGAGTACAACCGCGCGCTGCCGGCGATCGAAGGCTTCCTGCTGGTCAACCGTCTGCTGTGGAGCGCGGCCGGACTGGCGGTGATCGCGCTGGCCTTCGCCCTGTTCAAGCCGCTGCGCGCCGGTACCGGCAAGCCGCGTTGGTGGCAGCGCCGGCGCACCGCTTCGGCCGAGGCGGCGACTCCGCCTCTGGTGCTGCCCAAGGTCTCGCCTCGGTTCGACGCCGGCGCGCGCCGCGCGCAGTTCCTGCATGCCTTGCGCATGGACCTGCTCGGCGTGTTCCGCAGCGTGCCGTTCCTGGTGATGCTGGCGTTCTCGCTGCTGAATTTCCTCGGTTCGGTCAGTGTCATGCAGAGCATGTTCGGGACCAAGACCTACCCGACCACCGCGCTGATGCTGGAGGCGCTGCAGGGCACCTACAGCTACATGCTGATCTTCGTGGTGCTGTACTACGCCGGCGAACTGGTGTTCCGCGAGCGCAGCGTGCGCCTGGCCGAAGTGATCGACGCGATGCCGGTGCCGAACTGGCTGCCGCTGACCAGCAAGTTCGTCTGCCTGGTCGCGGTGGTGGCCTGCTTCCAGGCGGTCGGCGCGGTCGCCGCGATGGGCTACCAGCTGGTCAAGGGCTACACCGCGCTGGAACCCGCGCTGTACCTGCAGGGATTGCTGGTGAACTCGACCCCGTTCGTGCTGATGGGCGGGCTGGCGCTGGCGATGCAGGTGCTGACCAACAACCGCTTCGCCGGTTACGGGGTGATCATCCTGGTGTTGGTGGTCAAGGCGGGGATGCGCTATCTGCATCTGGAGCACAACCTGTACAACTACGGCCACGCTCCCGCCGTGCCGTATTCGGACCTCAACGGCTACGGCCATTTCCTCGAGCCGCGGTTGTGGTTCACCGGCTACTGGGGGCTGTTCCTGCTCGCGTTGTTGCTGCTGTCGGCCGCATTCTGGGTGCGCGGCGTGGCGCCGGACTGGCGCGGCCGCATGGCCGTGGCGCGCGAGCGCTTGCGCGGCCGGCCCAGCCTGATGCTGGCCGGCACGATCGCGTGCTGGGCGGCCGTCGGCGGCTTCATTTTCTGGAACACCAACGTGCTCAACCGCTACTTGCCGTCCGACGTGGCGATGGACGAGCAGGCCGAGTACGAGACCCGCTACCGCCGCTACAAGGACCTGCCGCAGCCGCGCATCGTCGCGGTCGACAACCGCGTCGACCTGTATCCGGAACGGCTGGCGGTGACGATCGCCGGGCGCTATCGCATCGTCAATCAGCATGCGGCGCCGATCCGCGAGCTGCATGTCCGCTACTCGCCGCAAGCGCGGATCGAACGCATGGAGTTCGGCGGCGCCAAGCTGGTCAGCGACGATCGCCGCATCGGCTACCGCATCTACCGGTTCGACCGGCCGATGCAGGCGGGCGAGCAGCGCAACTTCGATTTCCGCCAGAGCTTCGTCCAACGCGGCTTCGGCAACGAGCCGGACAATACCTCGATCGTGGAGAACGGCACCTTCTTCAACTCCAACGACCTGCCGCACTTCGGCTACAGCGAACGCGGCCAGCTCGAAGACCGCAACGAACGCCGCAAGCGCGGGCTCGGCGAGTTGCCGCGCATGGCCAAGCTCGAGGACCAGGCCGCGCGCGCCAACCACTACATCTCCACCGATTCCGACTGGATCGCGTTTCGGACCTCGGTGTGCACCGCGCCGGACCAGATCGCGCTGGCGCCGGGCTATCTGCAGCGCGAATACCGCCGCGACGGGCGGCGTTGCTTCGACTATGCGATGGACCGGCCGATGATGCCGTTCTACGCTTATCTGTCGGCGCGCTGGGAGGTCCGCCGCGCCGAGCACCAGGGCGTGCCGATCGAGATCTATTACGACGCCCGCCACGCCTTCAACGTCGACCGGATGATCGACGCCTCGCGCAAGTCGCTGGATTATTTCCAGGCCAACTTCACCCCGTACCAGCACCGCCAGGTGCGGATCCTGGAGTTCCCGGGCTACGAGCGCTTCGCGCAGAGCTTCGCCAACACCATCCCGTTCTCCGAATCGATCGGCTTCATCGCCGACCTGCGCGACCCGGACCAGATCGACTACGTGTTCTACGTCACCGCGCACGAGATCGCGCACCAGTGGTGGGCGCACCAGGTGATCGGCGCCGCCACCCAGGGCTCGACCGTGCTGTCGGAGTCGCTGTCTCAGTACTCGGCGCTGATGGTGATGGAGAAGGAGTACGGGCGGGCCAAGATGCGCCGCTTCCTCAAGTACGAATTGGACGAGTACTTGTCGGGGCGCGGCGGCGAGCGGGTCGAAGAGCTGCCGCTGGCGCGGGTCGAGGACCAGCCCTACGTGCATTACCGCAAGGGCTCGCTGGTGTTCTACCGCCTGCGCGAGGAACTCGGCGAAGCGGCGGTCAACCGCGCCTTGCAACGGTTCCTGCGGGACAAGGCCTACCAGGCGCCGCCTTACACCAACTCGGCCGAACTGCTGGGCTATCTGCGCGCCGAAGCCAAGCCGGAGCAGCAGCGGCTGATCGGGGATTTGTTCGAAAAGATCAGCTTCTACGACAACCGGGTGGTCGAGGCCACTTCCAAGCGTCGCGCCGACGGCAAGTACGAGGTGACGATGCGCCTGCACGCGGCCAAGCGCTACGCCGACGGCAAGGGCAAGGAAAGCCCGGCGCCGATGGACGACTGGATCGAGATCGGCGTGTTCGCGCGCGGCCCCTCGGGCGAAGAGGCCGACGAGAAGCCGCTGTGGCTGGAGCGACGGCGCGTCCTCGAAACCGAGCCGACTTTGACCGTGGTGGTCGACGAGGCGCCGTACGAGGTCGGCTTCGACCCCTACAACAAGCTGATCGACCGGGTGCCGGAAGACAACCGCAAGAAGCTGTGAGGGCCGGCGGCGCGGCGAGCCCGTCTGCTCGCCGCAGGATCGGAGTAGGCGCCGTCGCGTTCATGGCCCCGGCCCGCTGCCGGCACCACCGTTGCGCGCGCTCATCCGAGGCCTGCCCCCTTTGAAGACAAGGGGGCGGGGAGGGACTTCGCGATGGTTCACAGCGGCGTGGGGCGATCGGATCGGTGAAGCGGGAAAGCCCCGTCTGGTAGCCCTTTTGCAACGGTGTGAATGCGGTCGGAGGGCAGGGAGGAACCCGGTGGCGAGGGATCCTGCGTCGCTCCTGCGCGGCCTCCCAGCCTGAACGCCGTGCCGGCATCGGCGGGGCGCAAACCGCCGCAGCTGGCGGAGAAGCCGGTTTTCGCGTAGAGTTCGCCCCGTTCAGCGCACGGCTGCCTCCCCGCAAGGGTACGTTTCCCAGGTTGCCTGTCGCCCCGCACCGAGTCCCGGATTCGCCGGCGCGACCTTATCCCGCACGTCTTTCGTAGCGCAGACACGGCCCGGAGCATCCGGCGCCGTTCAATCCGATCACTCGCAGCGCGGTTCAAGGGAACGCTGGAGTCGTCACGCGATCGCCCGCGAGCGGGCGCAGGCTTCGGCCCGCGCCGCGGCTGGCTTTCGCGCTTTGCAGGAGTTTCGCCATGACGTTCGAATCGCTTGGGCTGGCGCCCGCGTTGCTGCGCGCGCTGTCCGAACAGAATTACACCACCCCGACCCCGATCCAGGCCGAAGCGATCCCGCTGGCCCTGGCCGGGCACGACCTGCTCGGCGGCGCCCAGACCGGCACCGGCAAGACCGCCGCGTTCGGCCTGCCGTTGCTGCACCGCCTGGCCACCGTCCAGGGCGGCGGCCAGCGCAAGCCGCGCGTGCTGATCCTGGCGCCGACCCGCGAGCTGGCGCTGCAGGTCAGCGACAGCCTGCGCGGCTACGCCAAGTACCTGCGCCTGAACATCCACGCCATCTTCGGCGGCGCCGGCATGGGCCCGCAGCTCGACGCGCTGCGCCGCGGCGTCGACGTGCTGGTGGCGACCCCGGGCCGGCTGATCGACCACCTCGAGCGCGGCAGCGCCAAGCTCGACGCGGTCGAACTGCTGGTCATGGACGAAGCCGACCGCATGCTCGACATGGGCTTCCTGCCGGCGATCAAGCGCATCCTCGGCCGCCTGCCGGCCTCGCGCCAGACCCTGCTGTTCTCGGCCACGTTCGAAGCGCAGATCAAGCAGCTGGCGCTGGAGTTCATGCGCGAGCCGCGCCAAGTGCAGATCGCCGCCAACAACGCCGTGGCCGATGCGATCAGCCATCGCGTGCATCCGGTCGACGGCGGCCGCAAGCGCGACCTGCTGATCGAGATCCTGGCCGGCCGTCCGAACGATCAGGTGATCGTGTTCGGCCGCACCAAGCACGGTTGCAACCGCCTGGCCGAACAGCTCGAAGACGCCGGCCTGAAGTCGGTGGCGATCCACGGCAACAAGAGCCAGGCCCAGCGCCAGAAGGCGCTGCGCGACTTCAAGGCGAACAAGGCGCGGGTGCTGGTCGCGACCGATGTGGCCGCGCGCGGCCTGGACATCCCCAGCCTGCCGCTGGTGATCAACTTCGATCTGCCGATGGTGGCCGAGGACTACGTCCACCGCATCGGCCGCACCGGCCGCAACGGCGCCAGCGGCGAAGCGCTGTCGCTGGTGTCGCCGGACGAGGCCGGCCTGCTGCGCCAGATCCAGCGCATCCTCAAGGACGACATCGAGATGGTGACCGTCGCCGGCTACGAGCCGTCGCGTCCGATCCGCATGGGCTCCGACGCACCGGGCGCGCGCCGTCCGGGCCCCGGCGGCAACCGCGGCAACAACGCGCCGCGCAAGCCCGGCCACCGTCCGCACGGCAAGCCGGCGCCGCGTCATGCGCACGCCGGTCCGAAGCAGCATCGCGGCGGCGGTCAGGGCGGCCAGCGCCGCGACCGCAACGCGGGCTGATCGCCCCGCGCAAGCGGAGCCAGGAAGAGGCCGGCGCAAGCCGGCCTTTTTCTTTGGCGGGGAACTCAAGGAGACAGCGAACAGGAGTTGGGAGACAGTGGTGCGGCGCTTTCGCCATTCCGAATCCCCAGTCCCGAATCCCCGCCTCAAAACCAAACCGTGTGCGCGATCCCCGTTTGAACGAGCGTGATGGCCGAGGCGAAAAGGCGCGGTTCCGATGATCGGGATCGGCCGTCGCGTCGCGGGACGCGGCGAGGGCCGGTCCACCTACGGAGAGTCGATCATGCAACGCGCAGTCATCGCCGTTCTCGCCACGTTCGCCTTCGCCGCCGCTCCGTTGCAGGCCAAGGAGCCGCGCAAGGCCAAGGCCAAGACCGAGGCGGCCGCCCAGGTTCGTTGCGGCAGCCCGGTCGGCACCTGGCGCAATCAGATGGGGTCGGAAATGAGGATCACGTCTTACGATCCGCGCAGCGGCGCCATCCAGGGCCAGTACCGCACCAGCAGCGGCGCGCCCGGTTTCTATCCGCTGGTGGGCTGGGTCAACAGCGCGCCGGCGCAGCCCGGCGGCAGCAACCTGACCACCTACGCCTTCACCGTGCGCTGGAACCAGATCGGCAGCATCACCGCCTGGACCGGCACCTGCGTCGATGGGCCGAACAGCACCGGCCTGCGCACCCTGTGGCAGTTGGCGCGGCCCAACAGTCAGTACGACTGGGACCATATCCTCGCCGGCGCCGACACCTTCGTCTCGCCCTGAGGTCCGTTCGGGAGGGCCGGGCGCGACCGCCGCTCAGGGTTCGGCGCTGCCGAGCCGGCTGGCGACGCGGCGGTCGCGGCCGTTTTCCTTGGCCTGGTACAGCGCCGCGTCGGCGGCGTCGAACACGGTGCGCACGTGGGTGTGCACGCCGGGGACGCAGGTGTACAGGCCGATGCTGAGGCTGACCCGTTGGTCGGCCGAGGCCTTGCCGTAGCGCGCGTCGAGCTTGCGCATGTCGTCGAGGATGCCGTCGGCGACGCGCGCGGCGCCTTCGACGTGGGTGTCCGGCAGGATCAGGGCGAATTCGTCGCCGCCGAAGCGCGCGGCGAGGTCGCGCGGCCGGCGTGCGTGCGCAGCGATGATCTCGGCGATCTCGCGCAGCAGCTTGTCGCCGGCGCGATGGCCTTCGGCGTCGTTGTAGGCCTTGAAGAAGTCGACGTCGATCAGCGCCAGCGACAGCGGCGCGCGGGTGCGGCGCGCGCTGGCCAGCTCGCGTTGCAGCACGTGGTCGAAGCGGCGGCGGTTGCCGAGCTGGGTCAGGGTGTCGAGATTGGCCTCGCGGCGCCAGTGGCGCAGATGGCCGATCACCCACAGCAGGTAGGCCAGGCCGATCATGACGATGGTCGTGGCCGGGGCGAACCAGACATTGCCCAGGCGCAGCAGGGCGACGCTGCCGATCGCGCTCAGCAGCGCGCCGGCGCCGGTCACCAACAGGGGCCGCTCCAGGCGCGGGTGCAACATCAGCAGCATCACCGCGAACAGCATGGCCGCGGCCAGCAGGGCCTGCCACAACGGGTGCAGCGGCACGATCGCGCGGTCGTGCAACAGCATTTCGATCACGTTGGCCTGGTACTCGGCGCCGTGCATGCGCGCGTCGTCGGCCATCGGGGTCAGGTAGCTGGGCACCAGCCCGGTCGCGGTGACGCCGACCACGATCCAGCGTCCGCGCAGCAGCTCGGTCGGCACCTGGCCGTTGATCACGTCGGCGTAGGAGACCTGGCCGAAGGTGCCGGGCGGGCCGGCGAAGCGGATCCGCACGTAGTTGTCGCGGGTCCACTGATAGGGCGAGCCCTGCTGCGACCTGGGTCGGCGCAGGCCGGGCAGAGGATGCGGCGCGGTGCCGGGTTCCAGCCCGATCAGCGCCAGGCCCAGCGCCGACCAGCGCGATTCGCCCAGCCCGGCCTTGAGATACATGCCGCGGGTGGTGCCCTCGGCATCGAGTTCGATGTCGGTATGGCCCAGGGTGGCGGCGGCGGTGGCGATCAGCGGCGTCGGCAGCACTTCCACCGGCGGCGCGTTCTGGCGCATCGGCGCGGTGATCACCGGCAGGGCGACCCGGCCGAGCCGGCGCATGGCCGCGGCCAGGGTACGGTCGTGCTGGTCGCCGTTGCGGTCGGGCTCGGTCAGGACCAGGTCCAGCGCGACCCCGCGCACGCCGGCGTAGCCCAGGCGGTCGAGCATTTGCGCATGGATGTCGCGCGGCCACGGCCACTGCCCGAGCTCGTTGAGGCTGCGGTCGTCGATGGCGACGATCACCACGTCGTCGTCGGGCGCGTAGCCCCACTTGGACAGGTGCAGGTCGTAGAAGAAATCGTCCAGGCGCCAGGTGGCGCCGCTTACGGTCAACAGCGCCGCGAGGCCGGCCACGACCAGCGCGGTGGCGCCGCGCAGCAGCCAGGACCGGGCGCCGAAGGTCATAGAGCCAGCAGCAGCAACACGGCGCCCGCCGCGCCGGCGCCGTAGCACAGCCGGCACGGCAGGCGGATTTCCTGCGAGGGGCCGAACGGCGCCGCATAGCCGTCGTCCTCGACGGTCTGCACGCGCACGTACCAGCGGCCGCTGCCGGGGCGCTTGAGTTCGATCTGCGGCACGTCCACCACCTCTTCGAGCAACAGCGTGGAAAAGTCGGGCTTGCGCGCGATCTGCACGCGGTAGCGCTGGCCCGGTTCGCCCTTCTGCCAGCGCAGGGTCAGACGTCCCTGCGCGGCCTGCGGAGCTTCCAGGCCGGGATCGGCCGGTGCGTCGCTGACCTCGAACGGCAAGGCGTTGCCGAACCGGCCGATGCGGCCTTGCGCATCGCGCGACGCCACGCGCCAATAGTACTTGCCCGCGGGCAGGGATAGCGACGGACGGAAGCGCTGGCCGTCGACTTCGGTATCGATCAGCGGCTGCGCGAACTGTTCGTCCGCCGCCACCTGCAAGCGGGTGCGTTCGACGCCCTGGGCCAGGGTCCACTCGAAGCGCGGCCGCGGCAGGCCGATGCGCTGGCCGTCGAGCGGGCTGATCGTCAGCGGCGGCGGCAGATCGTGGACGACGAAACTGCGCTCGCTGTCGCGGCCGCCCAGGCCGTTGTCGGCGACGGCGCGCACCCGCACCCGCTGGCGTCCGGCCGGCAGGTCGTCGATGCGCAGGCGGGTGTCCTGAGTGCGGGTTTCGAACAGCAGCACTTCCGGCGCGTCGTCGCGCACGACTTCCACCCGGTAGGCCACCGCGCCGGGCACCGGCGCCCAGGCCAGCACGGCCGGCAACTGCTCCAGGCGGGTGTCCGCATCCGCCCAGGACGGGGCCGGCAGCAGCGCGATCGGCGCAGCCGGCGCGGCGCCGGCCGCGGCGACGGTGCCGTAGCCCGGGCGCAGCAGCACCTGGCCCGGGCCGGCGCCGACGGCGACCTTGCCTTCCAGCACTTCGGTCGCGTCCGGCGCGCCTTCATCGCCGGCGCTGACCCGGAAGTGGGTGCCGCGCACGCTCGAGGTCGCCGAGGGGGTGTCGATGATGTAGCGCGAGGCCGGTCCCTTGGCCGGGATGACCCGGTTCAAGGTGCGGCCGCGGCGCAGGCGCATGCGGGTGTCGACCATGCCGGTGCTGCCGTAGCTGCTGAGCTGGTCGAACACCACGCTGCTGTTGTCCTGCACCAGCAGGCGCGAGCCGTCGGCGAACTCCAGCGTGGCGCTGGCGCCCGGCCCGGTTTCCAGGCGGCTGCCGATGCCGATGTGCATGCCTTCGCTGACCAGCTTGGCCGGCAGCGGCGTGGCGGCGGCCGGCGGCAGCAAATTGACCGCGCCACGTACCGCGACCACCCGCGCCTTGGCCGGCTCGATCCGCAGCCAGCCGATCGGGAACTGCATGCGCGAGCCCGGCGGCAGGTGGTAGGGGTCGGCGATGCGGTTGTATTCCTGCAGTTTGCGCCAGTTGATCCCGACCTTGAGATGCTTGGCGCCAAGGTCCCACAGGGTGTCGCCGGGACGGACCCGGTAGGCCCAGTCTTCGGCCTGGGCCAGGCCGGAGCCCAGCAACAGCAGGCCGCCCAGGGCGGCGGCGAAGGGCCGGCGCGCGGCGGCCAGGCGACGGGCGGCGCGCACGAAAGCGGGGAGCGGGAGCGCTGGAGTGGGAAGCATCCGTTTTCCGTAGCTGGGTGGGACAGCGGGGCCGACGGGCGGCAGCGGCATAGCAACCGCGCATTATGCGCCGTCGGTCACATTTTTTCCGCTGCGGCCGTTGCGTTCTGCTGCGGCCGACTCCGGGGGCATCCTAGCGCCGCCGGGCCCGGGTTCGCTGTACGGAAGCGGACCGGCCCGTACGGACCGGTCCTGGGGCCTTGGCCGGCGGCGGTCCCACCCGGCCGCCGGCAGGGCCGCTCAGCCGCGGCGCGAGGCGATCCAGCGGTCGATCTTGCGTTCCAGCACGTCCAGCGGCACGGCGCCGTCCTTGAGCACTTCGGCGTGGAACTCGCGGATGTCGAAGCGCGGCCCCAGCGCCTGCTCGGCGCGCTGGCGCAACTGCATGATGCGCAGTTCGCCGATCTTGTAGGCCAGGGCCTGGCCGGGGATGGCCATGTAGCGTTCGGCTTCGGCGGTGGACTGGGTCTCGCTCTCGGCCGAGTTCTCCAGCATGTAGGCGATCACCTGCTCGCGGGTCCAGCCCTTGCTGTGCAGGCCGGTGTCCACCACCAGGCGGATCGCGCGCCACAGCTCGTTCTGCAGATAGCCGAAGTAGTTGTAGGGATCGGTGTAGACGCCCAGGTCGCGGCCCAGCGATTCGGCGTACAAGCCCCAGCCTTCGGTGAAGGCGGTGGCGCCGCCGAAGCGGCGGAACTTGGGCAGGTCGCTCAGTTCCTGTTGCAGGGCCAACTGGAAGTGGTGGCCGGGGATGGCCTCGTGCAGGTACAGGTCTTCCGCGTCCCAAGTCTTGCGCGTCGGCAAGTCGTAGGTGTTGACGTAGAAGATGCCCGGGCGGCTGCCGTCCTCGCTCGGCCGCATGTACGAACCGCCGGCCGCGGACTGGGCGCGGAACGCTTCCACCGGACGGATCTCGAACGGCGCTTTCGGGGTCAGCGAAAACAGTTCCGGCACTTTGCGGTTGATCTTGGCTTCCAGACCGCGGTAGTGGGCGAGCAGAGCCGGCTCGTCCTTGAACACGAAGCGCGGATCGTTCTGCATGAACTTGAAGAAGTCCTGCAGCGAGCCCTGGAACTTGACCTCGGCCATGACCTTGCGGATCTCGCCGTGGATGCGCGCCACCTCGTCCAGGCCGATCTGGTGGATCTGCGCCGGGCTCAGCTCGGTGGTGGTCGAGCGGCGGGCGTTGAAGGCGTACCAATCGGCGCCGTCGGGCAGCGCGCCGAGCCCGGCGCTGTCGCGCGCCTGCGCCAGGTACTCGTTCTTGATGTAGTCGCGCAGCCGGGCATAGGCCGGCATCAATTCGGTCTCGATCATCTGCCGGTACTCGGCGCTCAGGCGCGCCTTGTCCTGCTCTTCGATGCCGGCCGGCCAATTCGTCACCGGCTTCCAGAACAGGGTGTCCTCGGCGCGTTCCTTGATCAGCGCGTCGAGCTGCGGCAGCACCTTGAGCATCAGCGCCTTGGGCTGGACCACGCCGCGCTTGACCCCTTCGCGGCTGTTGGCGATGAGCTGGTCGAACACCGCCGGCGCCAGCGCCGCGCGCTTGCGCCAGTTGTCGTAGTCGGCGACGGTCTTGAACGGCTGCGAGCCGGCGCCCGAGCCGAGCTGGGCGATCGTGGCGGCGAAGTTGTTGAACTGGTTGACCGGCTGCATCCAGCCCGGGAAGCGCTCGGCTTCCAGGTCCATGCGCGTGTCGCGGACGAAGATCTCGTAGCTCAGCAAGTCTTGCGCCGACAGGCCTTGCGAGCCGACCGATTCAATGGTCTTGAGCCAGCGCTGGTCGAACTCGCGGCTGCGCCGGCGGAACTCGGCGCTGGCGAAGTTCGGCAAGCGGTCGTTGTAGCGCGGGTCGCCCTGGGCGGTGGCGAGCAGCGGATTGAGCTGCAGGGTTTCTTCCCAGTACTGCTCGTACAGGCGGTTGAGTTTCTCGGCCTTGGTCTGCACGGTGACGCGCGGCGCGGGCGTGCCGGCGTCGGCGGCCTGGGCGGCGGCGGGCAGGGCCAGGACGAGCGCGGCGCTCAAGGCCGCGACGAGGACGAGGCGGGACACGGCGGCCGGGCGCGCGGCGCGCGCCGGGCCCGGTCGGAACGGGGTCGGAGTCATGGGAACGGGCGTTCGCAACGGACGGACCCGCAGGCTCCCGTGCGCGCCATGCCGCGGCAAGCGCCGAAGGTCATGCGCCGCCGCGGCCGCAGCGTGCGCGACGTCGCGGTGTCGCGGATCGCCGGCGGACCAGCGCGCCGGCGGCCGGGTCCTGCGCGTGCGCGGCGGCCCTGCTCAATCGCCGAGGTCGGGCAGGCGCAGGCGGGTGGTGTAGAAGTCGCTGGGCTGGCCGATGTCGCGGGCGTAGAACAACTGCCGGCGTTCCCACAACACGGTGGGATGGAATTCGTCCCATCGGGTGTTGACGCAGGGGCCGAGGTTGACCGCGGTGCCGAAGCGGCCGTCGCGCCAGCGCGCCGCATACAGGTCGCCCCAGCCGTGGCCCTGGTCGGGCAAGGCGTCGGGCAGGTCCAGGCGGGTGAACAGCAGGGTGCGGCCGTCGGGCGAAATTTCCGGATTGAACTCCCAGCGTTCGGCGGTGTTGACGCCGCCGGCGACCGCTTGCGCCGGCGCGTAGTCGCCGTTGCGCAGGCGACGGCTGACGTAGATGTTCCACTCGCCGCCGCGTTCGCTGGCGAAGTAGAGATGGCCGCGGCGATCCATGCTCGGGTACAACTCGTCGCCGGCGCTGTTGACCGCATCGCCGAGATGGCGCGGTTCGCGCCAGCCGTGGGCGTGGCGTTCGGCCAGCCACAAATCCATCTTCCCCGCCTGTCCGTCCGGGCGCGGGCGCGCGGAGGAGAACACCAGCGAGCGGCCGTCGGGCGAGACGAACGGGTCCATGTCGCTGTGCACGCCGGAGAACGACGCTGTCTGCGGCGCGCCCCAGCCGTTGCGGCCGCGCAGCGCGGTGCGGATCGTGGCGCGCTCGCGCGTGCCCGGCCACCAACCGGCGGTGTGCGACCAATACGCGCGGCGACGGTCGGGGCTGAAGCTCAGCCGCCACTCCCAGCCCGGGCTGTTGATGCTGCCGTCGCCGTAGCGGCGCACTTCGGGGCAGGTTTCGCCGGCGCGCAACGGCGCGGCGCAGGCGAGCAGGCTGGCGGCGAAGGCGAAAGCCCAGGGCGCGGCGACGGGCGGCAAGGGGCGGCGCATGGCGGTGTCCTCGTGGGAGCGGTCGGTGGCCGCAGCCTGCGCCGCCGGCCAGGCGCCGAGGCGCCCGCGGGGACGAACCGGGGCCGCGCGGTGACGAATGCCGGCGCTGCGATTGCAAGCGCGCGCGGCGCGGTCCAGCATCCCCGTCCATGCGCAATCGAACTTGGCTGCTGCTTGCGGTGCTCGGCTGGTGGACCCTCAGCGGCTTGGTCTGGGTCGGCCAGATCGCGACCATGCACGAGGCCGCCGGCCAGGCCCCGGACTGGAGCGGCACCCTGCGCAAGGAGCTGGCCAGCGCCTGGCTGTGGGTGCCGCTGACCCTGTTCCTGTTCGAATGCGTGCGCCGGCAGCCGATCGAACGCGGCCGCGTCGCCCGCGCGCTGTGCGTGCAGGGGCTGGCGGTGCTGGCGGTGATCGTGCTGCGCACCGTTGCGGTGCTGCTGTTCAATCGCTGGATCGGTTGGTACGAGGTGCTGCCCGGCCCGGGCGAAGTGCTGTTCACCAGCGTGCTCAACAACACCCTCAGCAGTTGGATGATCGTCGGCGTCGCCCACGCCGGCGCCTACGCGGCGCGCGCGCGCCAGCGCGAGCGTCAGGCCCTGGAACTGGAGTCGCGCCTGGCGCGGGCGCGGCTGGAAGCCTTGTCGGCCCAGCTCAATCCGCATTTTCTGTTCAACGCGTTGAACTCGATCGCCGAGATGGTGCATCGCGATCCCGACGGCGCCGACCGCATGCTGGTCGATCTCGGCGCGCTGCTGCGCCACAGCCTGGACAACTCGCACAACCAGGAGATTGCGTTGCGCGACGAACTGGTCGTGCTCGACCACTACCTGGGCATCGAGAAGATCCGGCTCGGCGAGCGCCTGCAGGTCGAATGGGCGATCGACTCGGCCTTGCTCGACGCCAGCGTGCCGCAGCTGCTGTTGCAGCCCTTGGTCGAGAACGCGATCCACCACGCGGTCGCGACCCGTACCACGCCCGGCGCAGTGTCGGTCAGCGCGCAGCGCGAGGCCGACCGGTTGATCCTGGAGGTCAGCGACGACGGCGGCCAGCGTGCGGCCGCCCCGGGGCCGGGCGTGGGCTTGAGCAATACCCGCGCGCGGCTGCAGTGCCTGTACGGCAACGGCCATCGCTTCGAGATCGGCGCGCGTCCCGCCGGCGGCACCTGCGTGCGCCTGCAACTGCCGTACCGGCGATGGGTGCCGGGCGAGGCGGCGGCATGAACGCGACGCCGTTGCGCGCGGTGGTGGTCGACGACGAAGCCATGTCGCGGGCGCGGCTGCGGCGCCTGCTCGAGCAGGCCGGTGCGGTCGACGTGGTGGCCGAATGCGCCGACGGCGACAGCGCGATCGCCGCCTTGCGCCGGCTGCAGCCGGACGTGGTGTTCCTCGACATCCGCCTGCCCGAACTCAGCGGCTTCGGCGTACTCGACGCCCTGCCGCCGCCGCAGCGGCCGCAGGTGGTGTTCGTGACCGCTTATGCCGATCACGCCTTGCGCGCTTTCGACGCCGATGCGGTCGACTACCTGTTGAAACCTTATTCCGCCGAGCGTCTTGCCGCCGCGCTGGCGCGCGTGCGACGCGCACGCGAACCGGCCTTGCGCGCGGCCGAGGCCGGCGACGGGCAGGCCTATCCGCCGCGACTGGCGGTGCCGGTCGGCGCGCGCCTGCGCCTGATACCGGTCGACGAGATCGAATGCGTGCTGGCGCAGAGCAACTATGTCGAGCTGCGCTGCGGCGCGCAGTCGTATCTGTTGCGCGAGACCATGAGCGGGATCGAAACCCGGCTGGACCCGCGTCGTTTCCTGCGCATCCACCGCTCGCGGATCGTCCGGGTCGACGCGATCCGCGACATCGAACATCTCGACGGCGGCCGCTACCTGCTGCGCCTGACCAACGGCCTGCGCCTAGGCAGCGGCGCCAGCTATCGCGAAAAAGTCCGCGCCGGCCTCGGCCTGGGGTGAGCGGCCGGCGCCCCCTGGGGCGCGCAGGGAGCCCAACGCCGGCGCCATCGATCGAAGCCCGAAACCGTCGCGGGGTTGGGTAGGAGCGGCGCAAGCCGCGACCACGGGACGCGTAGAGGAATCAACGCCTTCGCCATCGATCGAAGCCCGAAACCGTCGCGGGGTGTGTAGGAGCGGCGTAAGCCGCGACCGCGTCCTTGCGGTCTCGCGGCGTCTGTCGTTCGAAGGCCTGTGAAGCTTCAAAGCTTAAAGCTTCAAGCAGAGCTTCCGTCCGCAAGCGGCCGGGTCACTTTCTTTGTCCAAGGCGACAACGTCCTACTGGATTTCCTTCGGTCAAAAAGTAGCCAAAGAAAACGCCATGGCGGTTTCGAATCAAAAGCCACGATGGGACCTAGCTTGCGCGGGGCTGCTCCGCACAGGCTCTCCCTGGCTTGGCTGCGCACGGCCCGCCTCCCTGCGGGCCGCCCTCCGGGGCTCCAGGGCGTTCTCGCGAGTTCGATGCGGCGCCAGGCTCTCCACGGCAACGGCAACGGCAACGGCAACGGCAGGCGCTGCGTCGCGGCGGTCGGGGTAGGAGCGGCGCAAGCCGCGACCCACCGCAGTGGTGTGCGCAAGCGTAACCGCCGAAGCCCGGACGATCGGAGCTGTTCGCTCCGCAGTGCGGCGTGCTTCGGATGACGGCGCTGCGTCGCACCGCTGCGGTTGTCGCGGCAGCGGCGCTCCGGCGTCGCCGCTCAATCGGCCGCGGCTTCCTCGCGCAGCTGGCGCGCGCGCGCTTCGCCCAGGTAGCGGTGGATCCAGCGCCGCAGCAGGTAAATCAACGGGATCATCGCGAACGCGGCCAGCATCTTGTAGCCGTAGTTGACCGTGCCGATCGCCAGGAACTGCGGAATCGGCCAATGCTGCGGCCCCAGCACGAAGGCGATGTACAGCACCACGAAGCTGTCGACCAGTTGCGAGACCGCGGTCGAGCCGGTCGCGCGCAGCCATACGTGCTTCTCGCCGGTGGCGCTGCGGATGCGGTGGAACACCGAGACGTCGATCAGCTGGCCGAGCATGAACGCGACCAGCGAGCCGCCGATGCTCCACAAACCCTGGCCGAAGATCGCCGCGAACGCGGCCTGGTAGTCCGGCACGCCCTGAGCCTGGGCCGCGGTGACCCACCAGCCGGCCGGGGCCAGCGCGATCGCCGCGAACGCGAACACGAAGCCGTAGGCGATCAGCAGCGTCGCCAGCCAGGAAATGAAGCGCACGCCACGGCGGCCGAAGAATTCGTTGACCACGTCGGTCATCAGGAACACGATCGGCCACAGCAGGGTGCCGGCGGTGAAGTTCAGCGAGCCGGTCTGGCCGAACAGGTTCCACTGCAACGGCGCGATGCGCAGGGTGTCTTCGAGGGCGAAGATCTTGACCCCGATGAATTCGGCCAGCGCCGCGTTGACGCAGAAAAACGCGGACAGCACGATGAATAAGCGCAGCGCGCGGTCCTGCAGGGTGCGCGTGCCTCCACCGGGGGCCGCGGCGAGCGGCGACGGGTTCGCGCTCACCGCTTCGGCCTCACCCGGTAGATCACGCCGCTCTTGTCGTCGGTGAACAGGAAGCTGTCGCGACCGGTGCGCAGCACGTCGCAGGGACGGCCCAGCACCTTGCCGCCGGCGAGGAAGCCGCTGACCAGCTCGCCGCCGCTGCGGCCGTCGGCCTTGACTCGCACGATGCGATAACCGTGGTCGAGCGCGAGCTTGCTGGCGCCGTGCAGAGCGACCAGGAATTCGTCGCGCAGCAAGCCGCCGTCGGCGGCCGGAAACCAGCTCAGGCCCAAGGCCGAGGCATGCGAAGGAAAGAAGGCGAACGCCTTGGGCACCGCGGCGCAGCCGGCCTTGCGCGGAAACTTGGGATCGGCCAGCGGCTTGCCCTGGTGGTGGTAGCAGTAAGGCCAGCCGTAGTCGGTGCCGTCGCGGACCTCGAACAGGGTTTCGTCGGGCTTGCGGTCGCCGAGATGATCGGACCCCTGGTTGGTCGCGTACAGGCGGCCATCGCGATACAGCAGGCCGACCGCGTTGCGTAGCCCGGTGGCATAGAAGCGGCGGCCGCTGCCGTCGGGGTTCATCTGCAGGATCGCCGCGCGCACGTCTTCTTTTTCGACGCAGGCGTTGCAACTGCTGCCGACCGAGACATAGAGCTTGTCGCCGCCGAAGGCGAGGGTGCGGGTCAGGTGCCAGCCGCCGTATTTGTAGCTCAGGCCGTAGTCGGGAAAGCTCGCCAGCACTTCCGGTTCCGAAGACGGCCTGGTGTCGCCGTTGCGGTAGCGATAGCGCAGCAGCTTGTCGGTGTTGGCCACGTACAGCCAGCTCTTGCCGGCCGGGTCGGTGTAGAAGGCGACGCTGTTGGGATTGCGCTGCTTGTCCAAGTACACCGAAACCTTGGTGTAGCGTTCCTTCTGCTCGTCCCAGCCGTCCAGCGCGTAGACGCGCCCGAGCTTGTTGTCGCTGAGGTCGTGCAGGTCGGTGACGAACAGGCGGCCGTCCGGGCTGCGGGCGAAGAAGCGCACCCGCTTGAGGCCTTGCACCACCGGCACGATGTCCAGATCCGCCGGCAGGTTGAGGTTGAAGCGGCGGCCGTCGTCGAGGCGGACCGGATGCGGGGTCAGCGCGGCGGGGGCGGCGGCGGCCGATGCGGCGCCGAGGGCGAGGAGGGCGAAGGCGGTACAGCGCAGGCTTTGCAGCAGGCGTGAAGTCATTGCGAACGGTCCATGTCGGGCGCCGCGGGTGCGGCGGGGAAGGTATCGGCCGCGGAAGGCACCGAGAACGGAATCGAGGCCGGCGACACCGCGCCGCCGGAGATGATGAAGCTCATGGCCTGATCCACGGTCCAGTCGGTCGGGGTGATCTTCTCCACCGGCACGATCTCCAGGTAGCCGGAAGTCGGATTGGGCGTGGTCGGCACGTACACCGCCGCCAGTTCGCGGCCGCTGCCGGCTTCGCGCAGGACCTTGGTGACGAAGCCGATCGACTTCATCTCGTTGTGCGGGAAGTCGATCAGCACCACGCGCTGGGTGCCGTCGGGCTTGGTCTGCAGGATATCGAGCAATTGCCGCGCGCTGCCGTAGACGATGCTGGCCAGCGGCACGCGTTTGATCAGCGATTCGAACCAGCGCAGCACGGTCTGGCCGACCACCACCCGCGCCATCGCGCCGGACAGCAGGATCACCGCCAGGGTCGCGATCAGGGCCAGCGCGGTCTGCACCCATTCGGAGCCGAGCCAGGACAACGCTTGCGGATGGGCGAGCGCGAGGTCTTGCAACAGCGGCCCGATCAAGGGCCGGCTGATGTCCGACAGCATCACGAACACGAACTTGACCACGACCCAAGTCAGCCAGATCGGCAACAGGGTCAGCAGGCCGGTGAGGAACAGGCGTTGCAGAGTGGGCGGGCGCATGGCGCCGATTCTAACGGCCCTGCCGCGGCAGCCGCATGGCGGCGTGGGTTCGGAAGGGGGCGCACCGCCCCGCCCGCGGCGGCGCCGGCCCCTGTAGGAGCGGCGTCAGCCGCGACAGCCGCAGCGGTGGATGCGAGCGCGGTGGTCGAAGCCCGGTAGATCGGAAGGGGCTGCGGAGTCGTCGGCTTCGGAGAACGGCGTGGTATTGCGTCGCTTCGGTGGGTCGCGGCTTACGCCCCCTTGTAGGAGCGGCGTCAGCCGCGACAGCCGCAGCGGCGGATGCGAGCGCGGTGGCTGAAGCCCGGTAGATCGGAAGGGGCTGCGGAGTCGTCGGCTTCGGAGGACGGCGTGGTATTGCGTCGCTTCGGTTGGTCGCGGCTTACGCCGCTCCTACAGGGGCGCCGCCGCGTCGCCGCGGCCGTCGCCGCTCAGCGTTCGCGCACCAGGCGGAAGCCGACGTCGTCGTAGCCGCGGCCGCCGCTGAGCGGGCGCTGCGCGGTGCGGCTGCGCCAGGAGGTGCCGCCGACCTGGCGCTGCTGGCAGTTGCGGCCGCAATCGGCGGACCACATCGACAGGGCGCGGCCGCTGGTGCCGGGCATGCGCTGGGCCTCTTCGGCGGTCGGCAGACGGTAGCTGCGGCCGGTCTGCTGGCTGTACCAGCGCGCGTAGGCCTCGGCGTCGGCGATCGATACGCACACCACCGGCTCGGCCTCGCTCTGGTCGAAGCCCGGCGCGCGCCAGTCCTTGGGCGCGATCACCCGCAACAACGAGACGCGTTCGCGGCACAGCGCCGGGGGGCGGCCGTTGGCGTTGGCGAAGCGCGCGTACTCGCCGCGGCTGACCGGACGCGGATTGAAGCTGACCGCGACGCTGGCGGCCGGCGTAGCCGCCGCGACGCCCGGCGCGCCGCGCGCGATGGCGCCATCGCCGGCGATGCCGCGCGCCTGCGCGACCAGCCGGGTGGAGACATTGCGCGGCAGGCCGAACTCTTCGGCCAAGGCGATCACCTTGCCGGCGTCGGCGCCGTCGCCGCGTCGCGCGGCCTGTTCGAGCCGGGCCTCCAATGCGACGGACGCCTTCTCGCGCAAGCTGCGCTGGGCCGGCGAATCGGCGGTGCCGGTCTGCTGGCCGAGCGCGGTGGCGTTGACCAGGTGTTCGCGGGCGCGCTGGTCGCGGCCTTCGCGCAGGTCGCGGGCCATTTCCTCGGCGAAGGCCTGGGTCAGTTCCTCGACCACCGCGGCGACTTCCGGACTGGTGCTGTCCAGATGCCAGGCGGTGAGCAGGCTGTTGTAGGCGTTGGCGTCGGCCGGCGCAGCCAGGCGGCCCTGGGCGATGTAGTTGCGCGCCGATTGCAGCGAATCCTGCAGCGGCGCGGTCGGCAGCGGCGCCATCATCGCCTGGGTCGGGTCCGGATCGGCCGCGGCGTTGCGCGCCGCATCCGTCGCCGGCGCCTGGGCGCGGAAGAAACCGTCTTGTTCGACCCGGTTGAGGCCGAAGGCCAGGGTCACCAGGGCGATCGCGACCACCGCCAGCCCGGCCCAGGCCGGCGTGGCCCAGCGCTTGAGCGGCCGCAGATGGCTCATGCCGCGCGCGAACGCGGACATCTCGCCGCGGTGCTTGATCTCGCCGATCGCCGCGGCCATTTCCGCGGCGTCGGCAAAACGCTGCTCGGGCTGCTTGGCCAGAGCGCGGTTCATGAAGCGCTGCCAGTGCTTCAGCGCCGGCGGCAGCTTCGGGATCGGGTCCTGCGCGTGCATCACGGCCATCGACAGCGCATCGGGCGCTTCGAACGGCAGCCGTCCGGTCAGCATTTCCCAGATCAGCACGCCGAGGCTGTAGAGGTCGGCGCGGCCGTCGACGTCTTCGCCGCGCGCCTGCTCCGGCGCCATGTAGGCGGTGCTGCCGACCGCCAGCCCGGTCGCGGTCATGCGCGCGCCGTAGCCGCGGCGCAGGGCGATGCCGAAGTCGGCCAGCAGCGGCCGCTCGGCGATGTCGAACAGCACGTTCTCGGCCTTGACGTCGCGATGCACGACGCCGCGGGCGTGGGCGTATTCCAGCGCCGCCAGCAGCGGTTCGACGATCGCCAGCACGTCGCGCTCGCCGCCGGCGAAGCCGCGTTCGATGCGCTTGCCCAGGTGGCCGCGCGGCAGATACGGCATGGCGTAGTAGGGCAGGCCCTCGCGGGTGCGCCCGACTTCGTGGATGCCGACCACGTTGGGATGTTCCAGGCGCGCGATCGTGCGCACTTCGTTCTCGAACCGGCGCCGGCTGACCTCGTCGGCCAGCGCGTGCGGCAGCATGATCTTGATCGCGACTTCGCGACCGAGCGCGGCCTGCTCGCCCAGGTAGACGGTCGACAGAGCGCCGTGGTTGATGATCTCGCGCAGCCGATAGCCCGGAATCTCCGGCATCGGAGCGCTCGCGCCTTCGGTTTGATCGTTCGTGATGGACATCGCGGCCCCATATCGCGACCGGTCGGCAATCCCGCCGCCAGTGCCCGCATTCGAGCTAGTGTGTCTGTTATCCGACCGTGATGACAAGGGGAGCGCAATCGGACGCCGCCGCGATTCGCCTTGCGAACGCGGTCACAGCTTGGGGCTTGGGGCGTTAGGGCGACGTCAGCGTTTGTCGCGCTTGCGCCGCACGTACAGTTGTTTGCGGATCTTGGCGACGACCTCGCCGTCGCCATCGACCACGTCGGTGTCGAACCAGCGCAGGTATTTCTCGCCGCCGGCGGTGGCGGCGCGCAATTCGTCCAGGATCGTCTCGTCCAGGGCGAATTCGGCGCGCACCGTGCCGCGGCCGGGCTTGACGAATTCGATCGAGCCGGCGCGGTCCCAGACGATGTAATCCTTGCCCAGCGCCTGCAGCGCCAACAGCATCCAGAACGGATCGGTCATCGCGAACAGGCTGCCGCCGAAGTGAGTGCCGACGTAGTTGCGGTTCCACGGCCGCATCCGCAGCTCGACCGCGGCATGCCGGTAATCCGGCGCGATCGCGGCGACGTGGATGCCGGAGAACAGGAACGGCGGCCACAGATTGAGGCCGTGGCGCAGGGTGCTGGCTTTCATGCGGGCGACAAGCAGGCGAGGCGGGGAGGGCGGAAATCGAAGCCCCGCCATCCTGCCATACGCATGCGTATAGTCAACCCCGGGCGGCGCGGCCGGCCCCGGGGCGCAGGCTTAGAACAGCAGCGACGCCATCTTGCGCCGGTACTGGCCGACCAGATCGGCGTCCTCGACCACCCGGAAGGCGTCGATCAGGGCCTTGCGCGGCAGGCCTTCCTGGTAGCTGCGGTCGCGCCGCAGCAATTCGATGAACTGGTCCAGGCCGGCCTGGTCGCGGCCGGCGGCGATCAGGCGTGCGCCGAGCAGGTAGCGCGCCTGCAGATCGTCCGGCTGCGCGGCGAGGGCCGCCTCCAGGGTCTCCAGCGGCGGCGCGTCGCGGGTCACGGCGAGGAAGCCCAGCCGCGCGCGGGCGCGCAGGCTGCGGTCGTCGGTGGCCAGGTTCGCCGGCAGGCTGTCGAGCAATTGTTCCGACTCCTGCGCGGCGCCGGTGGCGAGCAGGGCCAGGGCCAGGTCGAGCTGCAGCTCGGGCTTGTCCGGCTGCTCGGCGACTTCGCGGCGCAGGCGCACCACCTCGGCATGCGGGTCCACCGGCGCGGCCTCGGCCGGTTCGGCATCGGCCGGCGCCTCGCCCGGCTCGATGCCGTGGTGCTTGAGGAATTCGCGCACCGCGCTTTCCGGCAGCGCTTCGGCGAAACCGTCGACCAACTGGCCGCCCTTGATCAGGAACACGGTCGGAATCGAACGGATCTGGAACGCCGCGCCGAGTTGCTGCTCGGCTTCGACGTCGACCTTGGCCAGTTCGAACGCGCCGTTGTACTCGCCGGCCAGCTTTTCCAGGATCGGCCCCAGCACCTTGCACGGCTGGCACCAATCGGCCCAGAAGTCGACCAGCACCGGCGTCTGCAGCGATTTCTGCAGCACCTCTTCCTGGAAACGTTCGGTGGTGGCGTCGAAGACGTGGGGCAGGGCGGTGGCGGTCATCGGCTGGCTCTTCAAGGGTTCGGCGCGCAAAGTCCGCGCGGTTCGAATCCGGAGGTGGGGGCGGCGCGGACGCAAGGCAAGCGCGCCGGATCGGTGCGCACGCTAGCATGTGGCGATGAAACGCTCATCCAGGCCCGGCCCGGCGACGCCGGGCGCTTCCGCCGCCGCCGGCGCAGCGGCGGCGCAAGCATCGAATTCGGCAAACCCGCGTCCGCGGCTCGAACCGGCCTTGGCCCTGCTCGCGGCCGTGTGCTGCCTCGGCGCCTTGCTCGGTTTCGGCGCCGCGCTCGACGGCTATTCGCATTGGCGCCATCCGCCCGGGCTGCTCGGCGCGCAGGGCATCGAGCGCGCGGCCGCGTTCAACCTGTTCGGCTTCGTCGTCCCCGGCCTGCTGCTGGCCGTGCTGGCCTGGCGCCTGCGCGAACGCTACGACGCGCTCGGCGCCGCCGCGCGCATCGGCGCCTGGTTGTGCGCCCTGTCGGCGCTGGCCTGGGCCGGGCAAGGCCTGTTGCCCCTGGACCCCAGCGACCTCGATGCCCGCGCCAGCCGTTTGCATGCGGCGATGTGGATGCTGTGGTGGCTGGCGTTCGTGCCCGGCGCGGCCTTGCTCGGGCTGGGCGTGCGCCAGGCGAGGCCGGCGCTGACCGCGCTGGTCTGGAGCGGCGGCGGCGCGGTGCTGGCGCTCATGGCCGCTTCGGAACTGCGCCTGCTCGCCGCGCCGCCGGCGCAGCGCCTGGCGCTGCTGCTGTGGCTGGGCTGCTACCTCGGCGCGGCCTGGCCGGCCGCACGTCGCGGCCTCGCCTGACCCGGTCGTCAGCAAGCCGCAGCGGACGCCGGCGAACCGGCGCCGCCGCGGCGCGCTGCGCATCGGGGCGTCGGCTCAGGGAATCGAGCAGAACATCCCGACGCATTCGTGGTACTCGGCCTGGCAAGCCTGCTGCTCGGCCGTGGTGGTCGCCGCGCGCATGCAGGCGCGATACGGGTAATAGCACTCCGGACACGGCGGCGCGGCCTGGGTCGTGGCGATCGAGAACGCACCGCCGAACACCAGGGCGCAGACGGCGAGCAGGGATTGCGATCGGGTCATGGCGAAACTCCGTTTTCGTGGGGCGCCGCCGCACGCGCACTGACGCGGACGGACGAGGCTCGGGTGGCGAGAGAGGAACTCCTGCCGGACGCAGCCCGGCGGCCTGTTTATGGCATGCCTGCCGAGCGGTCGCCGTGACCGGATTCACGGGGTGATGTGCGGCGCTGCGGCATTTAGAGTGTAGGCGCAAAGGCATTGACGGCCTTGCAACTGAAGCATTTGACTGTTAATCAAAGGGCGCCAGTTAGATCGGCTAATGATCGACGCAATTTAAAGCTAGCGGAAACGGAGTCCAGGGTTATGTATGAGCGATGTCACGCACCAGTACGTGCCAAAAATTGAGTCGTCGGGGGATCACTGGTCCCTGGAATTCGCGGTCCGAGCAAGATGGGCTGAGTATGAAAAGCTCAGATTTTCTTGGGAGAACTTTGCGCCGGAGCCGGTAGACTTGATCCGGGCACGCGTGATAGCAAGCTATTTGCCGCAAGTGGAGCAAGACGATTCGCTTCGAGAGTTTGTGGAAGGTCAGATTCGTATGGCAGCTGAACCAGCCTTTCAACGAACGAGCGCCTTGGGTGAGTCGGTCTTGTCTGAGTATGTTACTTCTTTGCTTCTGTCGCACTCGCTCTGCGAAGCAATCATTAATGATGTGGTTGCGACTAAACTCGCTTCGCTTGGGAGTTACGAGATTTTTGCTTTTGTCGAGCGTGCAACATTTTTAGAGAAATGGAGTTCCGCGCCTAAATTGTGGGCGGATGGGTACTCATTTCCGAAAGGTGGGGCGCTTTATGAGTCCCTCAAGTTCATTAATGAGGAAAGAAATGCTTACACCCATCATAAAGTGGCGCTGACGCTGGATGGTAGGCGGATATCCGAACGAAAAGTCAGGCGCCAATCCATCCCGAATATGCTCGATTGGATTCATCGGTACTTGAGCTTGCCTTATGATTTGGCTGACCTGCTCTGGCGCACACTCAAGATTCCTGGTATGCGCTATTTTCTGATGGGAAAACCCATTCGACGCTGCCCTATGCATGCCAAAGACCTTCCTGGGGAGGGGGGATGAGCTGCTTCTGTGTTCCGAAACTATTCGGATTAGGTTGAGAAGCTTGGACTGACAGTAGGTATTGTCGACTGGCTAGTACGGTGTCAATGTCCGTGTCGGGTTCTGAGTCTGGATCTGTGTGTCCAGTTGCTCGGATAGATGATGTTTTTGGATATGTCGCCGGTTGATCTGCTCGACCTGTTCGAGGTTGCGTTCGGCAGGAATCTGAGCCGCTGCATTCATTTCCACTCGTGTAGTGAAGAACGGATCTTTGTCGCCGTGCGGCGCGTAGACCGCGAACACGTTGGTCTCGCCCTGCGCGGTCGTGTTGCCGATGACTACGCGGTCGAGCCGATGGCTGAGCGGATCGGCCTTGTGTTCGCGAAGTAGTGCAGCTGCGATATTGCTGGATTGCGCATCGTCCCATCTGCCGTCGGCGCGTACCGTCGCTCGGATGCTGTCGAACGCGGGGTGGTCGGGGTGATCGGGATGGTCCGCTCGGAAGGTGGGCGCGTCCGGTGTCTCGTTTCTGGCCACTGGCTCGCGCGGATTTGTCGACTGTGTCGATCGCCCTGAGTGGGTGTGAGATACGGATTCGTACTCGCGGCGGCCGGCGCTGGTGTCGACAAAGTCGAAAGAGTTTCCGCGGCCACCCAGGTCCACCCCAGCGCGTTCGATCTTGCGTGGATCCAACTTCAGTTTTGCCAGATCGAGTTCGATATCGGGGACGTGCATCGTCGTCCCCTTGGCGTATTCCCGACGGGCCTCGTACAGGGTCTCCATGAGGCCGCCTCCGTAGTACGCCCGATAGCCGGAGTCGCCATGCTGCCCCAAGCTTGAGGCGTTGTCCGTATAGCATTGCGCCACGGCCTCCACGGCGGGGCTTACGAGCTTGTTTCCGGTGAACTGGATGCCGCCTTCGCCTAGTGCGATGCCTTTGGCCAGAATCCCGTTCTCGATGCAGGGTGTCGATGGATCTGCCCGGGCCAGGAATTTATCGCGATCGAATGCGGCGGCGACGCCGCCGGTCGTGCGGCTGGCGAGGGAATTGAGGCCGATCAACTCAGCCAGCGCCTCATTTCTTCTGGTGAAGCTAAGGTAACGTTCCACCGAAGCGGTCAGGTCGGCTGCAGTACCGTCGCGCGAAGCGGCCCGGATGGCATCGGTTGTCTCGTAACTCAGCTTGTAGCGCTCGCGCAGTTCCGCATCGGCCAGCAGGGCGTGCCCCGCTTCGTGCCCCAGTACGACCGCCAAGTTGTCGCGATGAGCCAGCAAGCTTCGGGACTGGCTCGAATTGAAGTTGTCGACGTCCAGGTTGATCGTTCCGCTGGAGCCTACATAGCGCCCGCCTTCGTGCGGAGCGTCGGTGATGGCCAGATGCTTCAACGTTCCGCCTTTGATGGCGCTCGCCATGACGTTCTGCAAATAGGGCGAACTGGCGATCGTCGCCTCAAGATCGGACACCGCGTTGGGCGGTAGTCCGTCCTGGTGCGCCAAATCTTCGAGCAGAGGCCTGATTTCCGCGCGCATCTGGCTCATTACCGATCCTCTTCGGTATTGGCTTCGATGATCAGTTCGCGAATGCAAGGCGGAGAGCCGGTGGCTCGTGCGACATCGGCTTCTATGACGAACTCGATGTCTTCGGCTGTCGTCGGCAAGCGATACAAGGCACGTTCGCTCCCATCGCGACGACGTATGTTCTCCGTGGCCCGAAATCCTTTTGTCGCCGTGTGTCGGCGCAGCGTCTCAAGGGGGAATGTGCAATTCGAATCTGTGCCACCGGGGAGCAGCAAAATGCTGGTCGTCCACTTGTCGGGTCGCTCGCGATAGAGCGCCTTGCTTGAGATGAAATAGGTTCCGCCCTCTGTCAACGGCCCTGCGACCGTGTTTCCGTTGCGTTCGGAAAGTTCGACCCCGACTGCGTCGCCGACGCGTTCCGGGGATAGATCTCGCGAAGACCTGAGGCTATCGATGAGCTGCAAGGTGATCGCGATCAATTCGTTTGCAGCCAGTGCCTTGCCCTGTGCGGCCGGTCGTTCGTTGGCGGGCTGTGGCGGTGCGGCCGATGTGTTCGTGGACTCTCGGGCGATGCGGTCCAGCATCGCGGCTACTTCATCCGCGGCGCGTTCGCCGCCCTCAGGGATGGGCTGAGTCATGGGGGCGTCCTTTTCCTGGGGGGATGGCTGGGTTGGCTTCTGTGCGCAGCCGGCCACCGCCAAGCAGGCCAGCAGGCCGATGGCGGTAGATCCGACAGGGCGGAAGGGGAGGGGCATAGCACGTCCTTTGCCGGGGATGCGATTGACGCGGTCGAGCGCGACTTGGGTCGAGTTTACGCCCACCCTGTCCGGCGGTCTCCTTAACATTCGTCTACAAAACAGTCGCCGGTTCTTGCGCCGGTAGGTGAGCTGCAGAGGTCCAGAGGGGCAGATAGGGGCCTGTTCATGCCGCTGGCTTGGCGGGCTGAAACAGGTGAGCATTCTCGCTAAAGTCCGCCTGGAGCTCCTGCGGTATCTGGCTCAGGAATCGTTCGAAGCTCGAGAACGAATCTCCGTACGTGGTGCCCGGCGGCCGGCGCGCGAAGATGGTCCAAGGTGTCGTGTTCGCGCCCTGGTCGTGCAGGATCGCGACCCAATCGGTGCCGATCACACGGAAATGAAAGCTCCGCCAACGCTCGCCGTTTCCGTTGAGTCGACGGCCTTCGTAGGCGAGAAACGGCAAGGCCTTCAGCGCGGCGATATGAGCGGCGACATCGGAACGCTTCGGTCGCCATAGTGCGATCCAATCCTTGAACATGCTGGAGGGCTCCAGGAACGACATCCGCCACGATGCAGCGACAGGGGCGGCCGACGTAATCGATCCGGACCGTCAGACCTGCGTCCGCGGGCGCAGGCTCTCGCCGCAGCCCCTGCCATCGCGACGCTGCTCCGCCGACGAGCGCCGCAGATGCCCTTCGCCCCATACGCGCACGGCTTCGACGATCGGCGCCACGGTGCGGCCGTACTCGGTGAGTCGGTAGATCACCGGCGCGGGAACTTCGCCGGTCGGCGTGCGCACGACGAGGCCGTCGGCTTCGAGTTCGCGCAATTGCTCGGCGAGCACTTTTTGCGAAATCGGTGCGGCCCGGCTGCGCAGGCCGGCGAAGTGCAGTTCGCCGTGCGCCAGCCAGTACAGGAGGGTCAACTTCCACTTGCCGCCGATCGCCGCGAAGGCCGCCGCCAGCGGGCAGCCTTCGAGCGGATTGGGGCGGGCCGGATTGGGTCGAGCATGGTTACCTGCAGGTGCCTTCTTGTTCATGGCGGCCTTGTACTCGCATCCTCGCCGCATCATGGGAGCGAGGACGAGACGATGCAATGCAAGGGATCGAAATGGATCGGTAGCGCCTGTCTGGCGATCGCGCTGCTGGCGCCGAACGCGATCGCGCAACAGCCGCCGCGGCAAGGCGTTGCCCGCGCGTTGCCGGGCGACGGTCAACAGGATTTCGACTGGGAGATCGGCGTGTGGAGGACCGAACTGCGCCGGTTGGCGAATCCGCTGTCGGGGTCGCAGGAGTGGCTCGATTATTCCGGCACCAGCGTCGTGCGCAAGGTGATGGGCGGGCGCGGCAATCTGGTCGAGCTGCGCGTCCAAGGCGCGGCCGGACAGATCGAGGGCGTGAATCTGCGCCTGTACAACCCGCAGGTGCGGCAGTGGAATCTGCACTACGCCAGCCTGCGCAACGGCGTGTTGACGTCTCCGATCCACGGCGGCTTCCGCCAGGGGCGCGGCGAGTTCTACGGACAGGAGGATCTCGACGGGAAAGCCGTCCTGGTTCGCTTCGTCATCACCCGCATCGCCGCCAATACGGCACGGTTCGAGCAGGCGTACTCGCAGGACGGCGGGCGCAGTTGGGAAGTCAACTGGATCGCGACCGATACGCGCATCGGCGGCGGTGAAGGCGGTCGCTAAGGCGGCTTGGAGCGACGAAGGGCGCGCGGCGTGCGCAGCGGCGCGAAGGCGCCGCGCACAGGGAACGGAGGGGGTTGAGCTCGCTTGGTCCCCTCCGTCCCTTGGAAGTTACAGCGCTTGCTTGTAAACCTGCCCGTCCTTCATCACGAAGTCCACCTTCATCACCGCGTTGATGTCCTCGACCGGGTTGCCGGGCACGGCGACGATGTCGGCGCGCTTGCCGGCTTCGATCACGCCCTGGTCGTCCACGCCCAGCACCTCGGCGGCGCGGATGGTGGCGGCCTGCAGGGCCACGGCGGCGGGGATGCCGGCTTCCACCATGTAGAGGAATTCGCGTGCGTTGTCGCCGTGCGGGCCGACGCCCATGTCGGTGCCGAAGGCGATCTTGACCCCGTTCTTGTAGGCCTTGGCGGCGGTGTCCTGGATCAGCGCGCCGATCCGCGCCGCCTTGGGCCGCACCACCTCGGGGAAGTAGCCGTCGAGCTTGGCCTTGTCGGCGACGAAGCGGCCGGCGTAGACGGTGGGCACGTACCAGGTGCCTTTCTGCTTCATCAGGCTCATGACCTCGTCGGTCATGTAGGTGCCGTGTTCGATCGAGGTCACCCCGCCGAGGATCGCGCGCTTCATGCCCTCGGTGCCGTGGGCGTGGGCGGCGACGCGATAGCCGTAATCGCGCGCGGTGTCGACGATGGCCTTGACTTCCTCGACGGTGAACTGCGGCGCGTCGCCGGACTTGGCGTAGCTGAGCACGCCGCCGGTGGCGGTGATCTTGATCACGTCGCTGCCTTCCTTGTAACGCTGGCGCACGGCCTGGCGGGCGTCGTCGATCGAGTTGATCACGCCCTCGGTCGGGCCGGGCGGGCCGATCAGGTGGGAGAGCGCGTCGTTGTAGCCGTTGGTCGGGTCGGCGTGGCCGCCGGTGGTGGCGATGGACTTGCCGGCGGCCCAGATCCGCGGGCCGTCGACCAGGCCCTGGTTGATCGCGTCGCGCAGGTGCGGGCTGACCTCGCCGCCGAGGTCGCGCACGCTGGTGAAGCCGGCCAGCAGGGTCTTCTTGGCGTAGCCGACCGCGCGGAAGGCGAAGTCGACCTCGTCCAGGCGGAAGCCCTCGGAATAGCTCTGCGGGCTGGACTGCGAGCCCAGGTGCACGTGCAGGTCGGTCCAGCCGGGGCTGCAGGTGTGGCCGGACAGGTCGATGGCGCGGGCGCCCGGGGCTTCGGCGCGGCCGGGCAGGACCTCGGCGATCTTGCCCTCGCGCACCACCACGGTGCGTGCCTCCAGGACCTTGCCGTTGCGCGCGTCGAACAGGCGTCCGCATTGCAGCGCCAGCGGTTCGGCGGCGGGGGCGGCCCCGGCGAGGGCGGGGACGGCGGCGGACAGCACGGCGACGACGGCGGCGGCGAGGCGGGTCATGGGCGGTTTCCGGTGCGCGATGGGCGGAGAAAGGCCCGATCTAAACACGCGCCGGGGGCTGCGGCGGATGCCAAGAGTCATGGTCGGCCGGGCTCCGCCCGGCAAAAAAGCCCGGCTCGCGCCGCGCCGCGCATGGCGGCGGTTTGTGCGCTGCGGTAGGCTTGCCGGTCCTGTCCTTTCGCTTTCCGCCTGCCCGTGTCTACCGACGTCTCCCCCGCCTCGCACGACCCCAAGAACGAAACCAAGGCCTTCGACCCGGGCGCGGTCGAATCCGCCGCCCAGCGCTATTGGGACGACTCCCGCGCGTTCGAGGTCGACGAATCGTCGGACAAGCCCAAGTACTACTGCCTGTCGATGCTGCCGTACCCGTCGGGCGCGCTGCACATGGGCCACGTGCGCAACTACACCATCGGCGACGTGATCAGCCGCTACAAGCGCATGACCGGCCACAACGTGCTGCAGCCGATGGGCTGGGACGCGTTCGGCCTGCCGGCCGAGAACGCCGCGATCAAGAACAAGACCGCGCCGGCCAAGTGGACCTACGCCAACATCGCCCACATGAAGGCGCAGCTGAAGCAGCTGGGCTACGCCATCGACTGGTCGCGCGAGTTCGCCACCTGCACCCCGGACTACTACGTCCACGAGCAGCGCATGTTCGTGCGGCTGATGAAGCAGGGCCTGGCCTACCGCAAGAACTCGGTGGTCAATTGGGACCCGGTCGACCAGACCGTGCTGGCCAACGAGCAGGTCATCGACGGCCGCGGCTGGCGCACCGGCGCGTTGGTCGAGAAGCGCGAAATCCCGCAGTGGTTCCTCAAGATCACCGACTACGCGCAGGAACTGCTCGACGGCCTGGACGCGCTGCCGGGCTGGCCGGACGCGGTCAAGACCATGCAGCGCAACTGGATCGGCCGCAGCGAAGGCCTGGAGATCCGCTTCGAGGTGGTCGACGAACATGGCGCCGCGGTCGAGCCGTTGACCGTGTTCACCACCCGTCCGGACACCCTGATGGGCGTGACCTTCGTCTCGATCGCCGCCGAGCACCCGCTGGCCGCGCGCGCCGCGCGCAGCGACGCCGACCTGGCCGAGTTCATCGCCGAACTGCGCCAGGGCGGGGTGTCCGAGGCCGAGCTGGAAACCCAGGAAAAGCGCGGCCGCGACACCGGCCTGCGCGCGATCCACCCGGTCACCGGCGAGCCGGTGCCGGTGTACGTGGCCAACTTCGTGCTGATGAACTACGGCACCGGCGCGGTCATGGCCGTGCCCGGCCACGACCAGCGCGACTGGGAGTTCGCCAAGCGCTATCAGCTGCCGATCAAGACCGTGATCGTGCCCGATGCGGTGCGCGACGCCCTGGCCGAGATCGGCCAGGACCTGATCGCGCACAAGGACCCGATGCAAAGCGCCCTGGGCGGCGCGCCCGCGGTCGACGTGTACGAGACCAGCGCCGCGGTGCAGGTGGTCGAACAGTTCCAGCAGGGCATCGCCGAGCAGGCCGCGTTCACCGAGCGCGGCTGGCTGGTCAATTCGGGCGAGTACGACGGCCTGGACTTCCAGCAGGCGCTGGACGCGCTGGCCGAGCGCTTCGAGGCCGACGGCCGCGGCGCGCGCCGGGTCAATTACCGCCTGCGCGACTGGGGCGTCAGCCGCCAGCGCTATTGGGGCTGCCCGATCCCGGTGATCCTGTGCCCGGGCTGCGGCGACGTGCCGGTGCCGGAGGATCAGTTGCCGGTGGTGCTGCCGGAGGATGTCGAGTTCAGCGGCGTCGCCTCGCCGATCAAGGCCGACCCGAACTGGCGCAAGACCACCTGCCCGAACTGCGGCGGCGCGGCCGAGCGCGAGACCGACACCTTCGACACCTTCATGGAGTCGAGCTGGTACTACGCCCGCTACACCTCGCCGGGCGCGGCCCAACAGGTCGATGCGCGCGCCAAGTACTGGACTCCGGTCGACCAGTACATCGGCGGCATCGAGCACGCGATCCTGCACCTGCTGTACTTCCGCTTCTATCACAAGCTGATGCGCGACCAGGGACTGGTCGCCAGCGACGAGCCGGCGATCAACCTGCTGACCCAGGGCATGGTGATCGCCGAGACCTTCTACCGCGACAACGGCGACGGCACCAAGGACTGGATCAACCCGGCCGACGTGGAAACCGTGCGCGACGAGCGCGGCCGCATCACCGGCGCGCTGCTCAAAGCCGACGGCCTGCCGGTGCAGATCGGCGGCACCGAGAAGATGTCGAAGTCGAAGAACAACGGCGTCGACCCGCAGTTGATGGTCGGCAAGTACGGTGCCGACACGGTGCGCCTGTTCTCGATGTTCGCCGCGCCGCCGGACCAGTCGCTGGAGTGGAACGAGGCCGGGGTGGAAGGCATGGCGCGGTTCCTGCGCCGGTTGTGGACGGCGGTGCACAAGCACGCCGACGGCGGCGCCGCGCCGGCGCTGGATGCGGCCGCGCTGAACGCGCCGCAGAAGACCCTGCGCCGGCAGATCCACGAAACCGTGCAGAAGGTCGGCGGCGACTACGGCCGCCGCCACAGCTTCAACACCGCGATCGCCGCGGTGATGGAACTGCTGAACCATCTGTACAAGTTCGACGACGCCAGCGACAACGGCCGCGCCCTGCGCCAGGAAGCGCTGGAAGCGATGGTGCTGCTGCTCAATCCGATCACCCCGCACACCAGCCACGCGCTGTGGCAGGCGCTGGGCCATGCCGAGACCCTGCTCGAAGACCTGCCGTTCCCGCAGGTCGACGAGTCCGCGCTGGCGCGCGACGCGGTGACCCTGGCGGTGCAGGTCAACGGCAAGCTGCGCGGCACCATCGAGGTCGCGGTCAACGCGCCCAAGGACGAGATCGAGAAGCTGGCCCTGGCCGAGCCGAACGCGGTCAAGTACATGGAAGGCCTGACCGTGCGCAAGGTGATCGTGGTGCCGGGCAAGATCGTCAACATCGTCGCCAGCTGACCGGCGCTCGCCTGCGCCCGTGCGAGGGGCGCAGGCGGCGGCGTAAAGCAACGGCGTAAAGCAACGGCGTAAAGCAAATCCCCTGGCTCCCTATTTCAAAAAGGGGCCGCCGATAGGTGGGCGTTGCGATCGGGACGATCGCCGCTGTCGGCGCTTCCGGCGATCCGGTTGCTGCTTCACTCGACCCTCGCCACTGTGGCCGCTGCCGATGTCGTCGTCGAGCCACTTGGCGGTTGCTGTCCCTCCCTTTGAGCAACGGGGGAGGGGATTGGCCGTTGCTTTTCCCAGCCGCCCCGACCGCTCAGCCGTCCGCCGCCCGCCATGACCCCGATCCTCTATTGCCACCCCGATTCCGGCTTCAGCTACAAGGCCGCCCTGGCCCTGCGACTGCTCGGGATCGCATTCGAGCAGCGCCACGTCGACATCCGCCGCCCGCGCGACCAGCGTTCGCAGGAGTTCCGCGAACTCGCCGCGCACGGCGAGATCCCGGTGCTGCGCATCGACGGCCGCGTGCTGTGCCAGTCGAACGTGATCCTCGACTACCTGGCGGTACGCGAAGGCGGTCTCGACGGCGCCGATACCGACCAGCGCCTGCACGTGCGCGAATGGCTGAGCTGGGAAGCCAACCGGGTCAGCCTCAACGTCGCCCATTCGCGCTACGGCCGCCAGTTCGGCCACTACGATCCGGCGGTCCTGGCCTGGTACGATCGCCGCTCGATCGCCGACCTCGACCGTCTGCAGGCGCAGCTGAGCGCCACGCCGTGGCTGGCCGGAGACGCACCGACCATCGCCGACGTGGCCTGCAGCGGCTATCTGTTCTACGCAGTCGAACCCTGGGCCGAGGCCGCCGGCTTCCCGGCGCGGGTCTGGGCCGAGCGCTGGCCGGCGGTGCAGGGCTGGCAGCAACGGCTGCTGGCGCTGCCCGGCGCGCAGACCCCGCAGGCGCTGTTCGCCGGGCACGAGATCCGGTACTGAGTCGCGCCGAGGCGGCGCGGTTCAGGCTTCGCTATTGATGCCCGCTGCCGCCTCGTCCAGACTTCGCTCCATGACTCGCTCCTCCTTCCTGCGCGCCGCCGCGCGCACTTCGCTCGCGGCCGCGGTGCTGGCCCTGTCGGCCTGCGGCTTCCAGTTGCGCCAGGCCCTGACCCTGCCGCCCGATCTGGGCCCGGTGCGGGTGGTCTCCGCCGACCGCTACAGCCCCCTGGCCGAAAACCTGGCTCAGGCCCTGACCCGCGCAGGCGCGGTGCCGGCGACCCCGGACAGCAGCGAAGTCGCGGTGCTCGACCTGATGTCCGAGCGCTGGGGCGACACCCCGGCCGCGCTCGACGAACTCGGCCGCGTGCAGGAGTACACCCTGCGCTACGCGGTGGTGTTCGAACTGCGCAAGGCCGACGGCTCGGCGCTGCTGCCGCGGCAAAGCGTGGAACTGGCGCGCGACTACGTCGCCAACCCGGTCAACGCCATCGGCACCGAAGGCGAGCGCGAAATCCTGATGCGCGAACTGCGGCGCGAAATGAGCGCGGCGGTGTTGCGCCGCGTCGGCGCGGTCAGCGAGCGGCGCTGACCGGCGCCGGCCCGCGCCGATGAGGCCCCGCCGACCATGGAACTGACTCCCGAGCGTCTGCTCGGCCAACTCGACGCCGAACCGCTGCGCCCGGCCTATCTGATCGCCGGGCCCGAGCCCTTGCGCGTGCTCGAAGCCGCCGACGCGGTGCGCGCTGCGGCGCGCAAGCAAGGCATCGGCGAGCGCGAAGTGTTCGAAGCCGAAGGCAACCAACGCGAGCCGGACTGGAACGCGCTGGCCGGCGCATTCCGCGCGCCCAGCCTGTTCGCCAGCCGGCGCCTGCTCGAACTGCGCCTGCCCAGCGGCAAGCCGGGCAAGGAAGGCGCCGAGGTCATCGCCGATTTCTGCGCCGACCCGCCGCAGGACGTGAGCCTGCTGGTCACCGCCGGCGAGTGGAGCAAACAGCACGGCGGCAAGTGGAGCGAGGCCATCGCCCGCATCGGCCACGTCGCCGTGGCCTGGGCGATCAAGCCGCACGAACTGCCGGAATGGATCGAGCGCCGCCTGCGCGCGCGCGGCCTGCGCGCCGAGCGCGACGCGGTGCAGAGCCTGGCCGACCGGGTCGAAGGCAATCTGCTCGCCGCCGCGCAGGAGGTCGACAAACTGGCGCTGCTGTCCGACGGCCAGCCGCTGGACCTGGAACGCATGCAGGCGCTGGTTGCCGATGCGGCGCGTTTCGACGTGTTCCGGGTGCTCGACGCGGCCATGAACGGGCAGGGCGCGCAGGTCTCGCGCATGCTCGCCGGCCTGCGCGCCGAGGGCGAGGCGGTGCCGGCCCTGCTCGGCATGGTGGTGATGGAACTGCAGCGCACCGCGGCCCTGGCCCGGGTCAATGCGCGCGGCGGCAACATCGCCGCCGAGTTCAAGGCGCAGCGGATCTGGGATTCCAAACAGCCGATGTACCGGCGCGCGCTGCAGCGCCACGACGCGCGCCGCTGGGAGGCCCTGCTGGCCCAGGCCGGGCGGGTCGACCGCATGGCCAAGGGGCGCGAGGCCGGCGACGCCTGGGTCGCGCTGGAGCGCCTGCTGCTGGCGGTCGCCGAGCCGCGCGCGCTGCGCCTGCTCGCGCTGTCGCCGGGCTGAGGTCCGCCCATGAGCGCGACGAGCGTCGGCGTGCCCGATCTGTCGGTGTTCTACGGCGGCACCTTCGACCCGATCCACGACGGCCACCTGGCCATCGCCTGCGCCGCGCGCGACGCGCTGGCGGCGCAGGTGCGGCTGATGCCGGCCGCCGATCCGCCGCATCGCGCGCCGCCCGGCGCCAGCGCCGAACACCGGGCGCGCATGCTCGATCTGGCCGTGGCCGGCGAACCGGGCCTGGTGGTCGACCGTCGCGAACTGCTGCGCGACGGACCGTCCTACACGATCGAAACCCTGCGCCAATTGCGCGCCGAGTTCGGACCGGCGCAGCCGCTGGCCCTGCTGGTCGGCGCCGACAGCTTCCTCGACCTGCCGCAGTGGCGCGAATGGCGGTCGCTGTTCGATCTGGCGCATTTCGTCGTCGCCGAGCGCCCCGGCAGCCCGCTGGAGGCCGAACGCATCCCGTTCGCAGCCGGACGCGAGACGGCCTCGGTGGACTGCCTGCGCCAGGCCCCGGCGGGGCGGGTGTACCGCCTGCGCCAGCCGCTGCAGGCTGAATCGGCCAGTCAGGTTCGTGCCCGGATCGCCGCCGGCGAGCCCTGGCGCGAACTGGTGCCGCCGGCGGTGGCGGCCTATATCGAACGCCACGGCCTGTACGGCGTAGCGCTCACCGGGGCTTCGGTATAATCCCGGCACATTCCGAAGACAGAGCCGATCGTCCCTTGACCAGCCAAGCCCAAGTCATCAAGACCCAGCTGCCGAACCCGCCGCCGCCGACCGAGCTGCTGCTCAAGACGGTCCACGCCGCGGTGGAAGAACTCAAGGCCAAGGATGTCGTGGAAATCGATGTGCGCGGCAAGAGCAGCGTCACCGACTACATGGTGATCGCCTCCGGTACCTCGACCCGCCACGTCAAGTCGATCGCCGACGAAGTGGTGAAGTTCGCCAAGAACCTCGACGTCATGCCGCTGGGCGTGGAAGGCGAGCGCGAGGCGGAGTGGGTGCTGGTCGACCTCGGCGACGTCGTCGTCCACGTCATGCTGCCGCGGGTGCGCGAGTTCTACGCGCTCGAGCGCCTGTGGACGGTCGGCGACCAGCCGCCGCCGGCGGAAGGCATCGAAGGCGAATTCGAGCTGCGCGAGGACGACCGCTTCTGAGCGGCCCGGTCCGGGCGCGTCGCGCCCCGGTCGCGAAAACGGCGCCTGCGGGCGCCGTTTGCATTTGCGTATCCGGGCGACCGTCGCGCGCCGGCGGCGCAAACAGCAAGGGGCGCCGAAGCGCCCCTGCCGAGTGATCGATTCCGGTCCGGATCAGTTGCGCGACTGCAGCTTCGACAGCAGGCGCAGGAATTCGACGTACAGCCACACCAGGGTGACCATCAGGCCGAACGCCGCGTACCACTCCATGTGCTTGGGCGCGCCGCGCTCGACGCCGGTCTCGATGAAGTCGAAGTCCAGCACCAGGTTCAGCGCCGCGACCACCACCACGAACAGGCTGAAGCCGATGCCGACGATGCCGGACTCGTGGATGTAGGGAATGTTGATGTTGAACAGGCGCAGCACCATGCTGACCAGATAGATCAGGAAGATGCCGCCGGTGGCCGCGGCCACGCCCAGCTTGAAGTTCTCGGTGGCCTTGATCAGGCCCGAGCGATAGGCGAACAGCAGCGCGAACAGGGTGCCGAAGGTCAGCATCACCGCCTGGATCACGATGCCCGGGAAGCGGGCTTCGAACATCGAGGAGATCGCGCCGAGGAAGAAGCCCTCGACCAGCGCATACAGCGGCGCGGTGACCGGCGCCCAGGCGTGCTTGAAGCTGGTGATCAGGGCCAGGATCAGGCCGCCGATCGCGCCGCCGAGCAGGTAGGGCGCGGCGCCGACCGCGCCCTGCGGGGTGATCTGGATCTGGCTCCAGGCGAAGGAGGCGGTCAGCACCGTCAGCAGCAGCAGGATGCCGGTCTTGTTGACCGTGCCGTTCAGGGTCATCGCCTGGTCGCTGCCGCGCACGACGGCGCCGCTGCCGAGGTCGAGGAAGGTGGATTCCTTCAATGCGGGATTGCCGCTGCGCATGTGTTGCTCCTTGGGAAACGTATCGCTTGGGGTGGTGCGGCGCGGAACACCGGCCGACCGGCCGAAGCATACACGGGGCCGGATGAGACGGGACCGGCCGAACGGCGGGGAGCGCCGCGCCGCCGGATTGCGCCAATGCGGCGGCAAGCCGGCGCAGGGTGCGACGATGACGAAAGACCGCGCCGGAATCATTGACACGGACCGCAGCGCCGACCACACTATGCGGCCTTTCGCGGCATTGGCGTGCCTAGGAAGTCCCGGTTCCGGGGTATAGCTCAGCCTGGTAGAGCGCCAGCTTTGGGAGCTGGATGTCGTGGGTTCGAATCCCTCTGCCCCGACCATCCATCCCAGGCCGGCCGTCAGTTAAGATTGTTCGACTGGCGCCCGTAGCTCAACCGGATAGAGCACCGGCCTTCTAAGCCGGTGGTTGCAGGTTCGATTCCTGCCGGGCGCGCCAAATCGCAGTGGAATGTTTCGCCGCAAGGCGTCGCGTTCCGAACGTTTTATGGTGGCTGTAGCTCAGTTGGTTAGAGTACTGGATTGTGATTCCAGTTGTCGGGGGTTCGAGTCCCCTCAGCCACCCCAGTTGCAAGGCAGTACGCGGTAAAGCAGTAAGTTTTGAGTGTTGTGCGGTGCGAAATACTGGTGTATCATTTCGCACCTAGCTTCACCGGGCCGTTAGCTCAGTTGGTAGAGCAGTTGACTCTTAATCAATAGGTCCAAGGTTCGAATCCTTGACGGCCCACCAAATAAAACAGGCACTTAGGGAAACCTAAGTGCCTTTTTTTTGCTAAATCGGTCCGGATTTCCGGGAAAATGCCAGGAAATTGACAGTCCAAAGTTCTATCCGAACGCCTTGTCACTCCAGTGTTTCGGCGTGGATGAGCAGTTGACGAAAATCGTCAACGCCTATGTTCGGCTTCCTGCAACGACCATGTACGTCGGCGTGCCGAGCGGCGCAAATAGTCGGATCTCTACTATGGCGAAGCTCTGATCGCCAATGGAGCCCCAGCCACTGCGAATCTCGTGCAGGCTAGTTGCGGATGACGGAACAAGGTCGGTTGTGCCGGCGCCTACCCAATGAGTCATCGTTGAAGTCGATCCAAGAATCAACTCGCGCACCAATGGCGAGAACGCAGCCGGTCCTAGTTCGGCAACTGCATAGGAGTGGGCGATCTTTGCCAGCATTCGCCCAAAGGAAAGCGGATTGATCGACGCGACCCTGAGGCCTTCATGGAGGTCACGGACCTGACTCAGGGCCTCAATACCGTCCCGGTAGATCCAGAACTGCCCTGACCATTCTTCGCACGGTGGGCGGCCGAGAAGGATGCCAGGCGGATCAAGTAGTGGCGTTGTGTATACGAAAGGGAGGCTCCGGACGGGGGCGGTGAGCTTGCGACCCGTTGGTTCAAAGGTCCCCCCAGCCCCCCTGGCTCCAATCTCAAGGGCCGCCTCACCTCTGCGATTTTTGGGCTTGCCGGTGGGCATTCCGAACTGGTTGCGGAACAGCCCCCATGTCGTGCGCAGGCAGTCGAGTTCGAACTGGCTAGTGATCTTGGCGCATTGCCTACAGCTGGCTTTTTGCAGGATCAGGGAATTCCCGGCGAGGCCAAACGGAACAATGTGCTCGTCCGTGAGGTCTTCATCCACTGCATCGCAGTAGATGCATCGGCCAACAGGCGGGTACTTAGGTTTTGCATCGAACTGCAGCATAGGAATTGAGGCGTCCTCGCGACATCTCTCCGAAGTAGAGCATCTCAAAGGGGGCGGGGGATCGATGTTGTGTAGCTGAGCCCTGGGGAAATGCGTCGCCGCTCCTTGGCGAATCAAGGCCTTAGCATCGCGGTCTCGGGAAAAAGAAGCAAGCTAACCTATTGATCTGGAAGCTAACTTGCCAAGACTCTTAATCAATAGGTCCAAGGTTCGAATCCTTGACGGCCCACCAATCCCGGAAAGCCCCAGCGGAAACGCTGGGGCTTTTTCTTTGCGTTCTAGGGACGGCCCCGGCCGACGGAAACCTCGCGACGGCGAAGCGGGACGATGCGCGCCGCACGGCCGGCACGGTCGCGGCAGCGATCGATCCGATGGCCGAGAGGTTGGATCCGGCCCGACGCCGAGGCCGCATGCGCGGTTTGTTCAAGCCGTCCGCCCGACGCGCAGGCGAGGCTGTCGCTCTGGTTCTGTTCGGGAGTGACGGTGAAAACCTGGATGCTGCGTCTGTATGCCCCTGTGTTCCTGTTCGGTTTCGTCGCCGCGGCGACCTGGTGGGTGGGGTATCGCCACGGCAATGCGCTGTGGCTGTTGCCCTGGTTGGCGGCGGCGATCGGGCTGTCGTTCCTGGCCGAGCGATGCTGGCCTTACGACCCCGCGTTCAACCGCGATCACGGCGACCGCGGCCGCGATGCGGCGCATGCGCTGGTCAACGAAGGCTTGAACCTGGCGTCGATCGCCGCGGTGCCGTTGCTCGCGGCCTGGGTGCCGTGGCAGCTCTGGCCGACGCAGTGGCCGTTCGCGCTGCAGTTGTCGCTGGCGGTGGTGGGGGCCGATTTCGGCATCACCCTGATGCACTACGCCAGCCACCGCGTCGGTTGGTTGTGGCGCTTGCACGCGGTGCATCACAGCGTGACCCGCATGTACGGTTTCAACGGGTTGATGAAACACCCGCTGCATCAGGCGGTCGAGGCGCTGGCCGGAGTATTGCCGCTGTTGCTGCTGGGCATGCCGCACCCGGTCGCCGCGGTGTTGGCTTTCGCCATCGCCGTCCAGCTGCTGTTGCAGCACTCCAACGTCGACATGCGCCCCGGGGCGCTGGGCCGGCTGATGGCTTGGGCGCCGCTGCACCGCTTCCATCATATGCGCTACGGCACCGCCGGCGACGTCAACTTCGGCCTGTTCTTCACCGTGTGGGATCGCCTGCTCGGCACCGCCTTCGAGGCGCCCGGCTACCGCTTGAGCGGCCGCGACCTGGGGATCGGTACTCAGCCGGACTATCCGCGTGACTATGTCGGCCAGTTGCTGGCGCCGTTTCGCGATCTGGCCCACGTCGACGTCCCGGTGCCGCCGGCCGGACTGCAGCGCGCTCAGTCGCGCTCGTAAACCTGCAATTGCAGGGCCTGCAACTGGCCGGCACCGATGCCGAACATGCGCCGCAGGCTGCGCGAGAGGTGGGCGAGGTCGGCGAAGCCGGCGGCATGCGCGCTGGCGGTCAGACTGTCGCCGGCCAGGAATTGGACCAGCGCGCGGTGCAGGCGCCGCCACAGCACCCAGCCGCGCAAGGTGATCGCCAGGTCGGACTGGAAGCGCCGGTGCAACTGGCTCGGCGACAGGTGCGCGGCCTGGGCGATCTCGGACGCGGCCACGCGCTCGGGCAGGCGCGCGCCGATCTCGGCGACGGCCGCACGCAAGCGCCGGTCCAGCGGTTGCGCGCGGCACAGCCCCGGCAGCAGCGGCTGCAGCGCCGGCAGGCGCGCCGGCAACCGCGGCAATTGCCGCAGCACCGCAGCGACGTCGGCGTGGCCGGGTTCCAGGAACACGGTGCAGCCTTCGTCCGGCGCTGCCAGCACGGCATGCGCTTGGAACGACGGCAGCCACAGGCGCTGCCCTTGGCGCCGCTCGCCGTCGATGTCCAGCAGCCAGGGCGCGCCCTCGCTGAGCAGCAACTGGTGCGCGTAATGGGCATGGCGGCGGCTGGTGCCGGCGCGGCCCTGCAGCACGGCCACGTGCTCGCCGAGCAGCAAGCGGCCGGTCCAGGCGTCCTGGCGGGGTGGTGCGGACATGCGGTTCGGACAGCGGTCGGTGTGATCGCGAATGGGCGGTTTCGAGCGAGGATTCTGGCCGACTGCGGCGAGGTGGAGAATAGGCCGTTGCATCGGCCGTGGCGCTCTGTGCGCCCGCGCTTCGGCGGCGCCTGCCGCGACCGGCACGTTGCGGGGCGATCACAAAAAAAAACTTCCGGTCGGGCCGCGGATATGCGCTGATGCGCGGGTCGACCCGCTCAGCAACGAGACCGCGGAGCCGCCGGCGCCGGAAGTGCGCATCGGCTCCTGCGCCGCCGGCCGGCGCGTTGCGCGCCTGCGCCGTTCCGCCGGGGTGCCGCACGACCCCGGCCTGGAGTGAGCCGGGCCATCGTTCGCACCCCGGCTCTTCGTGGCCGGGCGGAGCCCCCTGACGCCTGCCGCGCAGGCGTCCCTCCCAGGTTCGAGACCATGCCCAGACTGCCGCGCCTGACCTTTCTGTTCGCCGCCTGCGTCGCGGCCGCCGCCGCATCGGCGCACGCGCACCGCGGACCGGAAATCCGCACCGAAGACGTGGCCCGGTTCTACGCCTTGTACGAGGCCACCGGCGGCCGGCCGACGGTCGAACAGCTCGACCGGGAGTACTTGGCGCAAGGCACGCAGAGCCTGCGCGAGTTCGCGGCCGCGCGCCGGGTCACCGCGCAGCGCATCGCCGAGCGCATGAGCGCGGAACCGGCGATCTATGCCAGGGCCAAGGACTGCCTGGCGGTGTTGCCCGCGGTGAAGCGACGCTTGGTGCCGGTGTTCGCCGAACTGGCCGAGCTGTATCCGCGGGCGACGTTCCCGCCGGTGGCGATCGTGGTCGGGCGCGGCAAGCCGGTCGGCATCACCCACCCGGCCGGCGTGACCTTGGGTCTGGAGGCGCTGTGCGCAGCCGACTTCATGCATCCGGACTTGGAAGAGCGTTTCGTCCGCGTCATCGCCCACGAATACGGCCACATCCAGCAGAGCCTGCAGACCGAATTCGAGCCGGGCGACCCGAAGGCGACCGTTCTGCGCTTCGCCCTGGCCGAAGGCACGGCGGAGCTGCTTGCCGAACTGACCTCCGGTGGGGTCGGCAACGGCAAGCACGCCGCCTGGACGCGCGGCAAGGAAGCCGAAATCGAGGGCGCCTTCGTCAAAGTCATGGACGGCACCGATATCTCGGGTTGGTTCTACGACTATCGCCCAGGGTCGGATGAACCCTACGACCTGGGCTACTGGGTCGGTTACCGCATCGTCAAGGCGTACTACCTCAACTCCAAGGACCGCAAGGCGGCGCTCAAGGACATCATCGAAATGGACGACCCCAAGGCCTTCCTGCAGCGCAGCGGCTGGACCCCGGGCATGACCTTGCCGGAGTCGGCCCTTGGGCACTGAGCGCGCGGCGGATGCCGGATTGCAAGTCGATGTTTCGGTGACGATCTTCCTGTCGCCGACCCAGGCGCTCGGGTTCGCCTCGGGCACGGTCGAGGTTGCGTTCCTGCCCGAGGCGCAGCGCGCCTTCCCATGGCCGGAGGCGTGGCTGCGGCAAAAGCCGGAGTACTTCGGCGAGGGGCAAAGCCAGGTGTGGAGCGTGGAGCGCGACGCGGGCGGCGGCCGCCATCGGGTCGTGCTGTACGGAATCGTTTGCGACGGCGAGGCGGCGGCTGGCGATTGCATGCGGTTCCTGGAGCGCACGGCGGGGATGATGTTCCATCCCAATTGACGCCGCGCCGCAAGCCGGTTCGCGCCTGCCGGGCGGCCGTGTGCGTCGCCGGTTCAAGCGCGCGGCGGGGCTCCTGCCGAAGCGTAATGCGCGCGCAGATACTCGACCAAGGCGCGCACCTTCGGCGGCAGCTGGCGTGCGTTCGGATAGATCGCGAAGTAATGGCGCCGCCCGGCACGGTGCTGCGGCAGGACTCGCAGCAGGCGTCCTGCGGCCAGCTCCTCACGCACGGTCGGCCAGGTGAAGGCGGCGATGCCCAGGCCGGCCAGCGCGGCGGCGTGCAGCGACAGGATCGAGTCCAGGCGCAGGCGGGCATCGAAGGCGACTTCTTCGTCTTCGCCGCGCTGCGGACTCAGGGTCAGGCCGCGGCCGTCGCCGGCGTAGGCCAGCAGGCGATGGCCGGCCAGATCTTCGACGACGCGCGGCAGTCCGTGCCGGGCGACGTAGGGCGGCGCGGCCACCAGCACGCGCTCGAACACGGCCAACTCGCGCGCCACCAGGCTGCTGTCGGCCAACGGACCGCTGATGCGGATCGCCATATCGAAGCCGCCCTTGACCAGATCGACGATGCGGTCGTCGCAGGACAGGTCGAGCTCGATCCGCGGATAGCGCTGCATGAAGCCCGGCAGCCAATGCGCCAGTTCCAGCGCGCCGACGGCGTGCGGCAGACTCAGCCGCAAGCGGCCCGAGGGCTGCGCGGCGGCATCGCCGAGCCGTCGACCCGCCGCATCGACGCGTTCGAGGATATCCACGCTGTCGCGGTAGTAGCGTTGGCCGGCCTCGGTCGGGGTCAGGCTGCGGCTGTTGCGGTTGAGCAGGCGCACGCCCAGATGCTCTTCCAACTGGCGCAGTTGACGCGAGACCGAGCTGTGGGTGGTGCCGAGGCGTTCGGCCGCGCGGGTGACGCTGCCGGCTTCGACGATGCAGCGGTAGGCGCGCATGGCCGACAACTGATCCATCGCTCGGCTCCGTCGTCGTGGTGGGCGATACGCGGCATCCGCCGGGGACGGATGCCGCGTATCGCGGGCAGGGTATCAGCGCACCGGCAGCGAGAGAATCCGCGCGGTGTGCATCACATCGCCGAAGGCGTCCTCGATTTCGGCCAGGGCCGAGGCGTGCAGTTGCGCGTTGCCGATCCGGGCGCCGTCGCGCAGGTCCAGGTCGCGGGTGGCGGTGGCGTCGGAGGCGACCACGACCCGGTAGCCGCGCGCGGCGGCGTCGCGTGCGGCGCCGGCGATGCAGGCATGGGTCTGCAGGCCGGCCAGGATCAGGGTGTCGGCGCCGGCGTCGCGCAGGATCTTCTCGACGGCCGCAGCGGAGGCGCCGGCGAACACGCTGACCGCGTCTTTTTTCACCACCGCTTCGTCCTTTCGCGGTCGCATCGCCGGATGGAACTTCACCATTTCGCCGCCTTCGGCGAACAGCGGCGCGTCGGCCGGCAGCACGTGCTGAACGTGGACGACGCGGATGCGATGACGGTCGGCGAAATCGAGCAGGCGCTGGGTCTGGCGCAGCGCGGCCTCGCCGTCGGGAATCGGCATGCGCCCGCCGGCGAAGTATTCGTTCTGGAAATCGATGACCAGCAAGACGGTCTGGCTGGCCTTCAACTCGGCGACGGGTGCCGCGCCGGCCATGGCGCGGATGGTGGGGTGCGCCTCGGCGGCGCGGTTATCGAGGGGCCGAGAGCGGCGATGCCAAGGGTGGCGATGCCGAGCAGGGACGTCAGTCGCATTGCGGAGTGCCTGTTGCCGTTGGGAGGCGCCATGATCCGGCCCGCGCCCCGCCCGCATCAGCCCTGCGCGCGAACAGCATCCGTGCGGTTTTCGCACCGATGCGCCTTTGCGGGAGGGCCCGGCCGCGGCCGCAGGCGCAGGGCGTGCGCGCCGGCGCTTGGTGCGGTTGCGGAGCTGCGCCGGTGCCGATCCGCCTAGCGCAGCACCTCCGGCTCCGCGAACGCGATCAGATCGATGGTCTCGTCGCCGGCGCTCAGATAGAAATGCCGGGGCTCGCCCTGGTCGCGGGTGTAACAGCCGCCGACGTCGTCCTTGAGCTCGGTGGCGCCGGTGAACTCCATCAGCAGGAAGTCAGTCGGCACCTCGCGTCCGACTGCGGTGAGCCGCGGCCGCTCGTTGTGCACTCGTACCGTCAGGCACTCGCGGAAGCGGACCCGGGCCAGCGGCATGCCGTCGCCGCGCAAGGCCTCCACCAGCAAGGCCGCGCCGGTTTCGTAGCGGAGCCGGCAGATCGGCGCTGGGTCGTCGAGCTTCAGCAACACGCGGTCCATGCGGGGGGCGCCGGGGAGCGAGCGAAGGAAGCCGCACTATAGCAATGCCGCCATCGGCGCCGGGCGGCGAGGGTCCGGCACGGGCGGGCGCGCCGCGTTCCTGCTGGCAGCGCCGTTGCGATCACGGTTGGCATATCGTCGCCACCGCGAGGTGGCAGTCGCGCTTGATCCGGTGCCGCGACTGCGTTGCAGTGACGGCTCTCATCGACGAGGAAGCGCCATGACTCTCGCAGTCAAGCATTGGATGCGGATTGCGTTGTTCGGCCTGTGGTGGGCCTGCATGCACTCGGCGTTCGCGCAATCGGCGTCGAAGCAGATCGCGCAAGGCACCCAGCTCTGGGCCGGAGAGGAGATCTACTCCAACAACGGCCAGTACAAGCTGAGCATGCAGCACGACGGCAATCTGGTGTTCTACCGCGTCGCCGACCTGCGCCCGTTGTGGGCCAGCGGCACCCATGCCGCCGGCGGCCACCGCGCCAGCTTCGAGGCGTACGGCATCCTGACCGTGCGCGACTTCAACGACGGCATCCTGTGGAGCAACGCGAACGGTTGGCCGGGCTATTTCCATCCGGGCATTCACTGGTATCTCACCGATACCGGCTATTTCGTCGCGCTGTACCAGGGCAGTGCGGTGGTGCGGGTGCTGGGACGCGATCCCGACCGCCGCTGAAGCGCGCATCGGCCGGGGCGTGCGTGGGCTCAGTTCACCGTGCAGGTCAGCGTCACCGTCACCGAAGCGCCGTTGGCCAGCGTGCCCAGGGCGACGCCGCTGTCCAGCGCCGCCACAGTCAACGGCGCGGCGGGACAGGCGCTGCCGCTGCAGGTCGGCGGCGCGGTGCAGTTCAGGCCGCTGCGGTTGGCGACGGGGTCGCGCAGGATCGCGCCGGTGACCGCATCGGGCCCGCTGTTGCCGACCACGATGACGTAGCTGGTGCTGGCGCCGCGGCTCAAGGTGTCGCCGCTCTGGTCGACGTTGCCGTTCACGCCGGGCGTGTTGGTCTTGGTGATGGTGAGGTTGGCGCGCGGGTTGCGGGTGTTGGCGAAGGTGCAGGTCAGGTCGTCGCCGGCCACGGGCGTCACGTTGAAGCGGGTGCCGCTGCCGCTTGGCGTTTGTCCGCCGGCCAGCGCGTTGCTGCAGCTGTAAGTGGTGGTGTAGTCGCCGAGCGCGGTGCTGCCGCTGGCGGTCTCGGACAAGGTGTAGACGCTGCCGGCGCTGGCCGCCGACAAGGTCGCGGTACCGGTTGCGGTGGTGCCGCTGCCGGTGGTGACGACCGACACCGGGCCACCGCTGCCGGCGATGGTCAGCGCGAACTGGTCGGTCGCGGCGACGCGACCGTTCGGCAGCGCCTTCTGCAAGCGCAGGATCGGCTGGCTCCATTGGAGGATCACTTCGCCGTTGCCCGCGCTCGCGCCCTGCGTCGTCGCCGCGGCGCCGCCGCGGCCGATGCCGGCGCTGTACAGCGGATGCGTGGTCTGCGGCGGCGCGGCCGTGGAACCGGCGGTGTAGCTCGGTGCCGCGCCCTGGGTCAGCACGCCGCCGGTGACCGCGGCGCCGACGAAGCCGGAACCGCCGCCGCCGGGTCCGTCGTAGCCGGTGGTCGGGCTGATCGGATTGTTCTCGTTCTGGCCGGTGCCGCCGCCGCCGCCGAACCAGCCGCCGCCGCCGCCGCCGCCGCCCTCGTATTCGAACGGAGTGCCGGCGACGATCGCCGGCCAACAGCCGTCGCCGCCGCGCAGCGCGGCGCCGGCCGGGATCACCGAGGCGTTGGGGACATAGCACGAGGCCAGCGGCAGGCCGGCCGCGCCGCCCGCCACTTGGCTGCCGCCTTTGCCACCGTAGGTCGAGGTGCCGTCGCCGCCGCTGCCGCCGCCGCCGGCGCCGGCCAAAGGCCGGTTCGGCGCGGCCGGCTGATCGGTCCAAAACACCGAGCCCCCGCCGCCGCCGGCGACGATCAGGGCGTTCAGGGCGACGAATTCGGCGCCGTTCCACAGTGCGCTCATGCCGCCGCCGGAGGAGCCGTTGCTTTGCGGATTGCTGGCCGGGTCGTGGTTGCGGCCGGGCCCGCCCGCGCCGCCGCCGCCGTACGTGCGGGCGGTGCCGGTGGCGATGCCGCCCTGGCCGACGGTGACGGTCAGGTTGGCGCCGGACGCCACCGCGACCGTGCCGTCGGCATAGCCGCCGGCGCCGCCGCCGGCCGAGTTGCCGCTGGCCGCCATCGAGCCGCCGCCGCCGGCGCCCCACAGCGTGGCCCGCAGTCGGGTCACGCCGTTGGGGACGGCGAAGGCCTGGGCGCCGCCGGAGTAGGTGTAGCGCAGGCAATGGGTGTAGCCGGCCTGGGGTGTGCAGGGGACGCTGGCGGCGTGGGCGGCGCCGATGCCGCCGAACAGCAGGGCGAAGGCCGCACGGACCCGTCGCTCGCCGAGCAGGCGGGCGGAATCGATAAGTTGGAATTTCAAACGGGCCCCCTCTGACGTTCCTGGACGAATGCCGCTGCCATTGCCTGCCCGGCAAATGAGACTTCGAGCACATTTTTGCGCGCGGATCGTGTCCGTTCGCAGGTGTAGGCGGCGTCATGGCCCAGCCGCGATGGGCTGAACGATGGTGCGGCAGGGCGGGGAGGGGCGCGGCGGAGCAGGGGCGGGTGGCGGAGTACTGCGCCGCTTCGATAGAGCGCGGATTACCTCGCTCCTTCGGGAATGGCGCCGGCGGAGGGGGCCTCAGCCGCGACCCGGTGCAGGCGCCGTGGCAGGCGTCGCGAGCGTTGCGACCGACGCAGAGGCGAACGGGCCGCTCGGCTTTCGCCGGCTGCCAAGGCGTTCGGTCTCGGGGACGCGCGGCATCGCACCGCTCTGGCGGGTCGCGGCTTGCGCCGCCCCTGTCCCCGAGGGCCGGAGCGGCATCGATCAAGCCAAGCGGTCGGCCAGCGCGTCGGTGGCGGCGACCAGGGCGTCGACGATCGCCGGATCGGCGGCGCTGTGGCCGGCCAGGACGATGCGCAGCTCGGCTTCGGGCCAGGCCTGGGCCAGGTCGATCGCGCTGGCGACCGGGCAGATGATGTCGTAGCGGCCGTGCACGATCGTCGCCGGAATGTGGCGGATGCGCTCGACCCCGCGCAGCAGCTGGTCCGGCTGCAGGAACACGCGATTGCGGAAGTAGTGCGCCTCGTTGCGCGACACGTTGATCGCGACCTGCGGCTCCTCGCGGGTGTCGGCGCCGTCGGGGTCGTGGACCAGGGTGGTGCTGCCGCCTTCCCAGTCGCTCCAGGCCAGCGCTGCGGCCAGCCGGACCTGCGGGTCGTCGCTGTCGAGCCGGCGCCAGTAGGCCTCGGTGAGGTTGTCGTGCTCTTGCGGAGGAATGTAGGCCAGATAGCGCGCCCAACGCTCGGGAAAGATGTAGCGCGCGCCGCCGTCGAGTTCGTTGAACCAGCGCAGCTCGAAATCGCGGCCGAGGAAGATGCCGCGCAGGACCAGGCCCAGCACCGGCGCGGGATGGGTCTGTGCATAGGCCAGGGCCAGGGTCGAGCCCCAGGAGCCGCCGAACACCACCCAGCGTTCGATGCCGAGGTGGGCGCGGATTTTCTCGATGTCGGCGACCAGGTGCCAGGTGGTGTTCTCGCGCAACTCCGCGGCCGGGGTCGAGCGGCCGGCGCCGCGCTGGTCGAACAGCACGATGCGATAGCGCGCCGGATCGAAGAAGCGGCGGTGGTAGGGCGAGACCCCGGCGCCGGGGCCGCCGTGCAGGAACAGCACCGGCAGCCCGTCCGGGTTGCCGCATTCTTCGATATGCAGTTCGTGGATGGCATCGACCTGCAGGCGTTCGCTGCGATAGGGCTCGATTTCCGGGTACAGCTCGCGCACGGGCGTTCTCCGCTGGGGACGCGCGAGCATAGCGCCGCCGCGCGGCCTTGCCGTGTCCGCGATCGGCGGCGGGTCCTGCCGCGGCGGCCGAACCTTCGATCGATGGGACGGGGCGTGCGCGCCGCGGTCGTGGCGGTTTCCCCGGCGCGGCCGCTAGAATGCGCCGGCAGCGCGCACCGGCGCAGGCGAAAGTGGCGGAATTGGTAGACGCACTGGATTTAGGTTCCAGCGCCGCAAGGCGTGCGGGTTCGACTCCCGCCTTTCGCACCACACAAGCTTCTGATTTAAAAAGAAAAATCAGGAAAAAGTGTGCCAAAACTGTGCCAGTGTGCATCCCCTGCAGGATATCGATTCGCACTGGAAGATCTATCCGCTGCGCTCGGCTTTTTCAGACTGGTCGCGATCAGCCTTATTTGGGTAGTTCACTCTCGAAATGGTCGTTGAAGTCCTTCAAGACGTCAGCCAAGAGGTTGTAGTAGTGCGTGAAGGCCATCAATGAGCCGGAAAGGGTTGAGGCAATAGATCGCAGGCTCGACTCCCTGACTCTGGCTCCGAGGTGGAGCTCATGATTCTCGCGATCAATAGCCCCATAGCTACCCAGTAACCCCGACCAATTTGGGTGCGTGTACTCAGAAAGGGCGTCATAGGACGCGCGGAACTTAGGGATCTCTTTGTCGACTTTGTCTATGGCGGTCAGGACATTTATCGACTGTACGGGGTGCCCCTCCCATCGAGCTCCGACCAGCGAAGATGTCAGAAATTCACCTAACCTGGATTCATTTGGAGAACTCAGAAATCTCTCCAACTCTCGGTGAAGGCAGAACAAAATTGCTACGGTCTCAACGAGCGATCTGGTGAGGATTGCCCCTGGCACCACCTGCCCATCCTCTAAGTGTTGAGTCGCTGTCTTGGCGAGGTCCGCTGCTCGATGGATAAGCAATTCGCGTAGTGAGGTCGCTTTGAAGGGCAGCATCGATTCCAGGCTCAAACCTGCTGCGGGCACCATCTTTGGCAAGCTGGCCTGGAGTTCATCGGACATGATCCTGGCTTCTTCTAGCCGGAGCTTCCTGTCTTGATCGTCCATGTGGCGGATGCTCCTCGGGTCAAGGTGTGCCGCTTGTGGCACAGATGCATTGGAGAGGCGGCACAGATGGCGTCGCTCTGTGCCATGTGTGCCAAGAACTCTGCTTCTAGGTGATTGAAATATATAGCTCTTCACTGGATCGAGTCCCGCCTTTCGCACCACGCCGGCTGGCCGACGCCAGGCCGCCGCAAACGCAACGATGGCCGTCGGACCCGTCCGGCCCTTCGATCTTGCCTCTGAGCGGCTCGGTGAACTCGTTGTTCGATGCGGGCGGGGCGACATGCCTACGGCGTTCCTGTATCGCCCGTACCTATCTCGCCGCCATTGGCGGCGGCGCATCCGTCTCGGGCAATTCTGATACGGACTGGCCCCATGCGCGGAAACTGGCTGGATTTCGTTCCTGCCCGGCGCCTCGCGCCGCCGCTGCCGCCCCCGAAACCGCCGAACCGCGCGCAAAACCCCGTCCGGAGGGGATTTCCCGCCAGCCGGCGCTGGCAGCGGCGGCCTTTATCGGCCAAACTAGCAAGTTCCGCTGGCCGGCGATGCGTCGTGGCCGGCGGCCGGACAGGATCATCAACATTCGTGCCGCGGCGGGTGCCGCGGTCGCAGGAGTGGATATGCAAGTTTCGCTCGAATCGCTGGGCTCGCTCGAACGCCGACTGACCTTCAGCTTCCCGGCCGAGAACCTGGAAAACCAGGTCGGCGGCCGCCTGCGCGAGATCGCGCGCGGCGCCAAGATCAAGGGTTTCCGCCCGGGCAAGGTGCCGGCCAAGGTCATCGAGCAGCGCTTCGGCGCCCAGGTGCGCGCCGAGATCCTCGACGGCATGCTGCGCGAAGGCTTCAGCAACGCCGTGCGCCAGGAACAGCTGCAGATCGCCGGCCAGCCGCGCATCGAGCCGGCCGCCGACGCCGGCGAGACCCTGTCCTACGTGGCCACCTTCGAAGTCGTGCCGGATTTCGGCGACATCGACGTGTCCAAGCTCAACATCGTCCGCCATACCGCCGAAGTCGCCGATGCCGACATCGACGCGATGATCGAGAACCTGCGCCTGCAGCGCCGCACCCTGCAGAAGGTCGAGCGCGCCGCTCAGGCCGGCGACGTGGTCGAGGTCGAAACCTGGACCCAGGTCGGCGACGAGCGCTTCCCGGCCGAAGGCGCCGAGTACGGCAGCACCGTGATCGGCTCGGAATCGATGTTCAAGCCGCTCGAAGAGGCCCTGGTCGGGGTCAAGGCCGGCGACGAGACCGTCGCCGAGGTCGAGTTCCCGGCCGACTGGCGCGCGCCGCAGCTGGCCGGCAAGCAGGCCAAGGTCCACCTCAAGCTCACCAACGTGTCCGAGCCGGTCCTGCCGGAGGTCGACGCCGAGTTCATCAAGAGCTTCGGCGTGAAGAGCGGCGAGGCGGACCAGTTCCGCAACGACATCCGCACCAACCTGGAGCGCGAGCTCAAGGGTGCGCTGATGACCCGTCTGCGCCGCGAAGTCGGCGAGCAGCTGATCGCCGCCTACGAGTCGGTGGAAATGCCGCCGAAGCTGGTCGAGGCCGAAGCCCGCGACATGGTCTGGCAGACCGTCGAGCAGGCCCGCCGCCAGGGCCGCCACATCGAAGCCCCGGCCGACGCTCACCTGAACTACATGGATGCGGCGCGCAAGCGCGTCCTGGTCGGCCTGCTGGTCGGCGAGATCGCCCGCCGCAACGAGCTGCGCCTGGAGCCCAAGCGCGTCAACGAGACCCTGCGCCTGATCGCCTCGACCTACGAGGAGCCGCAGCAGGTGATCGACCTGTACCGCAACGACCAGCAGCTGATGGCCGGCCTGCAGAACCGGGTGATGGAAGAGCAGGTGATCGACTGGATCGCCGAGCGCGCCCAGCACACCGAGCAGTCGCTGTCGTTCAGCGAAGCGATCCGCCCGGCCTGAGCCGGGTCCGCGCCGGAGCGAACATGCCCGATCGGGCGGTCGCGCCGGCGCGGAAGCAATTAGCAATCGCGCCTCTTGCGCTGCGGCCCGGCCGGCCCCAAGTTGGTCGGGCCGCGCTTGCGTTAACAAGCGCAACTTCTAAGTCAGTCAATAGGTGCCGTCGAAATGGATAACCTGACCAAAGCCCTCAACCTGGTGCCGATGGTGGTCGAGCAGACCAGCCGCGGCGAGCGCGCCTACGACATCTATTCGCGTCTGCTCAAGGAGCGGGTGATCTTCCTGGTCGGCGGCGTCGACGACCACGTCGCCAACGTGATCGTGGCCCAGATGCTGTTCCTGGAAGCCGAGAATCCCGAGAAGGACATCAACTTCTACATCAACTCCCCGGGCGGCGTGGTCACCGCCGGCATGGCGATCTACGACACCATGCAGTACATCAAGCCGGACGTGAGCACGATCTGCATCGGCCAGGCCGCCAGCATGGGCGCGCTGCTGCTCGCCGCCGGCGCCAAGGGCAAGCGCCTGGCGCTGCCGAATTCGCGGGTCATGATCCACCAGCCGCTGGGCGGCTTCCAGGGCCAGGCCACCGACATCGACATCCACGCCCGCGAGATCCTGACCCTGCGTCAGCGCCTCAACGAGATCCTGTCCAAGCACACCGGCCAGTCTCTGGAGACGATCGCGCGCGACACCGAGCGCGACAACTTCAAGAGCGCCGAGGCCGCCCGCGACTACGGCCTGGTCGACCAGGTGCTGGAACGCCGTCCGGACGAGACGATCCAATCGGCCTGAACGAGCGCGGACGCAAGCCATTGATCCGCATCGGATAACCGTCCAGCCCCCGACGCGAGGCGGGGGCGAACCGCTGTGTTATCCTCGGGCCGTGACAGCTGAACGAGCTGCGGCGGCCCGGGCCGCCGGACCCGCTCCGGAACACGAGTACGATTTAGAGCACCAACGGGCCAACGCATGACCGACGATCGACAAGGACGCAGCACGGGCGACAGCAACAAGATCCTGTATTGCTCGTTCTGCGGTAAAAGCCAGCACGAGGTCCGCAAGCTGATCGCGGGCCCGAGCGTGTTCATCTGCGATGAGTGCGTCGAGCTGTGCAACGACATCATCCGCGAGGAGCTCGAGGAAAAGGCGCAGTCGGCGCGCAGCCACCTGCCCAAGCCGCGCGAGATCCTCGAGGTGCTCGACCAGTACGTGATCGGCCAGCAGCGCGCCAAGCGCACGCTCGCGGTCGCCGTGTACAACCACTACAAGCGCATCGAGAGCCGGCAGAAGAACGACGACGTCGAACTGTCGAAGTCGAACATCCTGCTGGTCGGTCCGACCGGTTCGGGCAAGACCCTGCTCGCCGAAACCCTGGCGCGCCTGCTCAACGTGCCGTTCACGATCGCCGACGCCACCACGCTGACCGAAGCCGGCTACGTGGGCGAAGACGTCGAGAACATAATCCAGAAGCTGCTGCAGAAGTGCGACTACGACGTCGAGAAGGCGCAGCAGGGCATCGTCTACATCGACGAAATCGACAAGATTTCGCGTAAGAGCGACAACCCCTCGATCACCCGCGACGTGTCCGGCGAAGGCGTGCAGCAGGCGCTGCTGAAGCTGATCGAAGGCACCATCGCCAGCGTGCCGCCGCAGGGCGGGCGCAAGCATCCGCAGCAGGAATTCCTGCAGGTCGACACGCGCAACATCCTGTTCGTGGTCGGCGGCGCGTTCGCCGGCCTGGACAAGATCATCCAGCAGCGCAGCACCGAGGCCGGCGGCATCGGCTTCGGCGCCAAGGTGAAGAGCAGCGAGCGCAAGGCCGACATCGGCAAGGTGCTGGCCGACGTCGAGCCGGAAGACCTGATCAAGTTCGGCCTGATCCCCGAGTTCGTCGGCCGCCTGCCGGTGGTCGCGACCCTCGAGGAACTGGACGAGGCGGCGCTGATTTCGATCCTGACCGAGCCGAAGAACGCGATCACCAAGCAGTTCCGCAAGCTGTTCGAGATGGAAAGCGTCGAGCTCGAGTTCCGTCCGGACGCGTTGGCGGCGATCGCGCGCAAGGCGCTCAAGCGCAAGACCGGCGCGCGCGGCCTGCGCACCATCGTCGAGTCGGTGCTGCTCGACACCATGTACGAGCTGCCCTCGCTGGAGAACGTCAGCAAGGTGGTGGTCGACGAGTCGGTGATCGAACACAAGTCCGAGCCTTACCTGATCTACCAGAACCCGCCGGCCCAGCCCAAGGTCGCTTCGGCCGAGTGAGTTCCTCGCCCCTGCCTCGGCAGGGGCGATCGGTTTTTGCCCCCGCTTCGGCGGGGGCGATTCGTTTTAGGGCCCGTTCGCCCCAGTGATGGAACTCCGGCGCCGACCGGCCCGCCGGTCGCGTCGGGGCAGCGCGCGCCGCCGGTTCAGGCGTCTTCGTCCGCGTCCTCGTCGCACCACTCGATCATCGTCGCGTGCATCCGCTCCACGCCCTCGCACAGCGCATCCTCCAGCGACTGGCCGGCGGGGCTGGCGGCGAGCAGGGCGCGCAGCTCGCGCGCGGTGCGGTCGAACCGGTCCTGGTCGTAGAGCAGCGCACCGAAACGACCGTCCGGATCGGCGTACAGGTACCAGGCGCTCTCTAGCACCGTGTCGGTGCGGTACCAGCCATAGCAGCGGTAGCGCCCGTTCAGTTCGTCCAGTTCGGCCTGGGAGAAAGCGCCGCCGGCGGCGAACTCCGGCCGGTCGTTGCCCCAGCTGTGCGCGATCATGTCGACCAGGCCCAGGGAACGGATCCGCAGGTAGGCGTTGGCCGCCTCCAGACCATCGGCCAATTGCCCGGGAAGCGGCAGTTCCATGCAATAGGACTCGGTATTGTCCTGGTTGTGCAGGCCGCCGAAACGGCGATAGAACTGCACCAGGTCCGCCGGCAGCGGCCGCGGCTCCAGCGCCTGCAGGCGCTCGATCTGGGCCGGCTCGGCCGGGCCGGCCGCGAGCAGGGTGTTGTAGTCGTCGTCCCAGAAGCGGGTCCGGCTTGCGTTGTATTGCTCGATGGCATCGTGCAGTCGTTGCATCGGTGGCGTCCTTGGCGATGGGGCAGGCGGCCGGAATGCTCTGTCCCAGGTTCGGCTTTGTATCACAAGGCGGTGATTTTCAAGCGGTTTTTATTGATTTTGCGGGCCGCCCGACGGGCATTGCTTGCGCTCCTGGGCCGCCACCCCCATAACGGGAGCCTGGATGCCCCGGCATCCTCACCCCACGCTTGTCGAGACCCCCGATGACTCAGTCTTCCGCCGAATTCATGACCCTGCCGGTGCTGCCGCTGCGCGATGTGGTCGTGTTCCCGCACATGGTGATCCCGCTGTTCGTGGGCCGCGACAAGTCGATTCGCGCCCTTGATCTGGCGATGGAAGCGGACAAGCGCATCCTGCTGGTCGCGCAGAAGTCCGCCGAGACCGACGACCCCGGCGCCGCCGACCTCTACGAGATCGGCACCCTGGCCCAGGTGCTGCAATTGCTCAAGCTGCCCGACGGCACCATCAAGGTGCTGGTCGAGGGCGTGTCGCGCGTGCGCGTCACCGAGGTCGCCGAAGGCGACGGCGCGCTGTCCGGCCGGGCCGTTGCGGTCGAGCCGGTGGTCGATCGCGAAGAACGCGAGATCGAGGCCATCGCGCGTTCGCTGATGGGCCTGTTCGAGCAGTACGTCAAGACCAACCGCAAGCTGCCGCCGGAGCTGATGCAGACCTTGGCCGGCATCGACGAGCCCGGCCGCCTGGCCGACACCGTCGCCGCCCATCTCGGCGTGCGCATCGGCGACAAGCAGAAGCTGCTGGAGACGCACGAGATCGGCGCGCGCCTGGAGCAGCTGGTCGGCCTGGTCGACGGCGAAATCGACGTGCAGCAGCTGGAGAAGCGCATCCGCGGCCGGGTCAAGTCGCAGATGGAGAAGAGCCAGCGCGAGTACTACCTCAACGAACAGATGAAGGCGATCCAGAAGGAGCTCGGCGAGATCGACGACGCGCCCAACGACGTCGACGAGCTCGCGCGCAAGATCGCCGAAGCCGGCATGCCCAAGCCGGTGGAGACCAAGGCCAAGAACGAGCTCAACAAGCTCAAGCAGATGTCGCCGATGTCGGCCGAGGCGGCGGTGGTGCGCAACTACCTCGACTGGCTGCTGGGCGTGCCGTGGAAGAAGCGCACCAAGATCCGCAAGGACCTCAAGGCCGCGCAGGACGTGCTCGACGCCGACCACTTCGGCCTGGAGAAGGTCAAGGAACGCATCCTCGAGTACCTCGCGGTGCAGACTCGGGTGAAGAATATGAAGGGCGCGATCCTGTGCCTGGTCGGCCCGCCGGGCGTGGGCAAGACCTCGCTCGGCCAGTCGATCGCCAAGGCCACCAACCGCAAGTTCGTGCGCATGTCGCTGGGCGGCGTGCGCGACGAGGCGGAGATCCGCGGCCATCGCCGCACCTACGTCGGTTCGATGCCGGGCCGGATCGTGCAGAACCTCAACAAGGTCGGCAGCAAGAATCCGCTGTTCGTGCTCGACGAGATCGACAAGATGTCGATGGACTTCCGCGGCGATCCGTCCTCGGCGCTGCTGGAAGTGCTCGACCCGGAGCAGAACAACGCCTTCAACGACCACTACCTGGAAGTCGACCTCGACCTCAGCGAGGTGATGTTCGTCGCCACCTCCAACTCGCTCAACATCCCCGGCCCGTTGCTGGACCGCATGGAAGTGATCCGGATTCCGGGCTACACCGAGGAGGAGAAGCTCAACATCGCCATGCGCTATCTGCTGCCCAAGCAGATCAAGGCCAACGGCCTGAAGTCCGAGGAGATCAAGATCGCCGAAGCGGCGGTGCGCGACATCGTGCGCTACTACACCCGCGAATCGGGCGTGCGCAATCTCGAACGCGAGATCTCCAAGATCTGCCGCAAGGTGGTCAAGGAAATCGCCCTGGCCGGGCCGAAGAAGAAGAGCAAGGAAGGCGCGATCAGCGTCGGCTCCAAGAACCTGGAGAAGTACCTGGGCGTGCGCCGTTACGACTTCGGCCGCGCCGAGGAAGCCAACGAGATCGGCCTGGTCACCGGCCTGGCCTGGACCGAGGTCGGCGGCGATCTGCTGCAGGTCGAAGCGACCCTGGTGCCCGGCAAGGGCCAGTTGCTGCTGACCGGCCAGCTCGGCGACGTGATGAAGGAATCCGCGTCGGCGGCGCTGTCGGTGGTGCGCGCGCGCGCCGAGCGTCTCGGCATCGACGTGGAGTTCCTGCAGAAGCACGACGTGCACGTGCACGTGCCTGAGGGCGCCACGCCGAAGGACGGCCCCAGCGCCGGCATCGGCATGGCCACCGCGCTGGTGTCGATGCTGACCAAGAATCCGGTCAAGGCCGACGTGGCGATGACCGGCGAAATCACTCTGCGCGGGCGCGTGCTGCCGATCGGCGGACTGAAGGAAAAGCTGCTTGCTGCGCTGCGCGGCGGCATCCGCACGGTGATCATTCCGGAAGAGAACCGCAAGGATCTGGCCGACCTGCCCAAGAGCGTGACTCAGGGTTTGAAGATCGTGCCGGCGCGCTGGATCGACGAAGTGCTCGACCTCGCGCTGGAGCGTCCGATCGCGCCGCCGAGCGCGTCGGGCGAGGGCGAAATTCCGGTGCGCGACAGCGGCAAGGCGGCTTCGCAGCCCGACGTCAAGCACTGATCCGGGCCGTCGGTCGGAAACGTCGAAAACCGCTGAAACCCGCGCCACAGCTAGCTTTCCAGCTTGCACCCCCAATATGCCGCTGGTATAACGACCGCAACCGCGTCGCAGGCATTCATCACAAAACTGCGACGCGGCTCGCTTGATCGTAGCGACGCCGCAACGTCGCGGCGATTCTCAGAACACGCGGTCTATCCGCATAGGAGTAAAGAAAATAATGAACAAGGCCGAACTCGTAGCGGCAGTTGCCGAAACCGCAGAGCTGTCGAAGACCGACGCTACCGCTGCCGTTGACGCGCTGATCGACGTCGTTACCAAGGCGCTCAAGAAGGGCGACACTGTTACGCTCGTTGGCTTCGGCACCTTCCAGGTGCGCAAGCGCGCCGCTCGCCAGGGCCGCAACCCGAAGACCGGCGAAACCATCAAGATCGCGGCTTCGAAGAATCCCTCCTTCAAGGCTGGCAAAGCGCTGAAGGACGCTGTAAACTAAGCAACTCGCCGGGGCTGCCAGGGGCGGCCGCCAGCGGAACCCTAGGCTCGGGGTGCTTAGCTCAGCGGTAGAGCGTCTCCCTTACAAGGAGAGGGTCGGGGGTTCGAAACCCTCAGCACCCACCAGGTTCGACCTGGTCTTCTGCCGGACCCGTCCAGAGACGGGGTCCAAGCGGGTACGAGTCGGGTTCGGTTGCACCGAGTTCAAAACGCGGAGTGGTAGTTCAGTCGGTTAGAATGCTGGCCTGTCACGCCGGAGGTCGCGGGTTCGAGTCCCGTCCACTCCGCCAGTTTTGCCAGAGGCGCCGGAAACGGCGCCTTTGTTTTCTAATAAGTGAGAACGTTCGATCGGGCCCTGGGCGGATCGGGCGGAAAGGTTCAAAACGCGGAGTGGTAGTTCAGTCGGTTAGAATGCTGGCCTGTCACGCCGGAGGTCGCGGGTTCGAGTCCCGTCCACTCCGCCAGTTTTGCCAGAGGCGCCGGAAACGGCGCCTTTGTTTTCTAATAAGTGAGAACGTTCGATCGGGCCCTGGGCGGATCGGGCGGAAAGGTTCAAAACGCGGAGTGGTAGTTCAGTCGGTTAGAATGCTGGCCTGTCACGCCGGAGGTCGCGGGTTCGAGTCCCGTCCACTCCGCCAGTTTTGCCAGAGGCGCCGGAAACGGCGCCTTTGTTTTGCAGCGACGCTCCGGCCATGTCCGGGCGGACGCAGGTTCCAAGGTTCGAAGCGCGGGCTTCGGCGCTCGGGTTTCGAGGCCGCGGCGACCCGCTTCCGGTTTCATCGTTCCAGTTTCGATATGCAGTTTCAAAACAGCGGAGTGGTAGTTCAGTCGGTTAGAATGCTGGCCTGTCACGCCGGAGGTCGCGGGTTCGAGTCCCGTCCACTCCGCCAGTTTTACCGAGGCGCCGGAAACGGCGCCTTTTCTTTTGCCCGCGGCGGGCCCGGTCGGGGCGGGTGTTCGTTTTGCTGCGCAGCATGCCCCGCGCCGGTGGCGGGCGCCCCTGGCACGGCGCCCGCCGTCCCTGCGGCCGCCGGGACGGCCGGATTGCGACCGGCGTCGCCGGCCTCCGCCCGCCGCCCGGAACCGCGCTAAACTGTCCGGCTTACGACTGAACGCGACCCGGAACATGCTGCAGACACTTCGCGACAAGACCTCGGGCTGGATCGCCACGGTGATCCTGGGCCTGCTGATCATTCCCTTCGCCTTCGTCGGCATCGAGCAGTACCTGGTGCAGCGGGTCGACAACGCCGTGGCGCGGATCGAGATGGCGCCGTCGTGGTGGCGTTCGGCGCCGTCGTGGTGGCCGGTCTCGATGCTGTGGACCAAGGCCGCGGTCGAGCGTTCCGAATTCGACGAGCGCTTCCAGCGCGAACGCGACCGTCGCCGCGCCGCCGAAGGCGAGGCTTTCGACGCGCGCGAGTTCGAGAAGCCGGAAAACAAGCGCAAGGTGCTCGACCAACTGATCGACGAGCGCGTGCGCATGCTGGTCGCCGAAACCGAAGGGCTGTCGGTCGCCGACGGCGCCGTGGTCAAGACCATCCAGGCGGTGCCCGAATTCCAGGACGGCACCGGCAAGTTCAGCCAGGAGCGTTACCTGTACGGCCTGCAGATGCGCCAGCCGCCGCAGTCGCCGACCGAGTTCGAGCAGTTCGTGCGCGATCGCCTGATGGAGAACCTCATCGTCGGCAACGTCGGCGAGAGCAGCTTCCTGACCCAGGCCGAGATGGATCGCCTGATCAAGCTGATGGGCGAGCGCCGCGACGTCAGCCTGCTGCTGATGCCGCCGCCGGCCGCCGATACCGCCGAGGTTTCCGCCGCCGAGATCCAGAAGTGGTACGAGGGCCACGGCAAGGATTTCCGCGCGCCGGAAAGCGTGATCCTCGAATACGTCGAACTGACCGGCGCGACGCTGCCGCCGCCGGGCGCGCCGACCGAGGCTTCGCTGCGCAAGCGCTACGAAGACGAGAAGAGCCGCTTCGTCGCCGAAGAGCAGCGCCTGGTCTCGCACATCCAGATCAACGTCGCCGCCGGCGCCGACGCCGCGGCGCAGAAGGCCGCCGAAACCAAGGCCGCGCAGATCGCCGCCCAGGCCAAGGCCGCCGGCGCCGACTTCGCCGCGCTGGCGCGCGCCAACAGCGAAGACCTCGGCTCCAAGGCGGTCGGCGGCGACCTGGGCTGGATCAACAAGGGCACCTTCCCGGGCGCGTTCGAAGACGCGATGTTCAAGCTCAAGGTCGGCGAAGTCAGCGCGCCGGTGAAGGACGAGTCGGGCTGGCACGTGATCCTGGTGCGCGAGGTCAAGGCCGGCCAGGTGCAGCCGTTCGAGGCCGTGCGCGAGACCCTGCTGCGCGAAGAGAGCGAGACCTCGCGCGAGCGCGCCTTCAACGACTTCTCGGCCAAGCTGGTCGACATGGTCTACAAGAACCCGACCTCGCTGGCCGAGCCGGCCAAGGCGATGAACCTGGCGGTGATGAAGACCGGTCCGATCACCCGCGACGCCGCACTCAACAACGGCGGCATCGGCGCCAACCCGGCGGTGATCCGCGCCGCGTTCTCCGAGGCGCGCCTGCAGGACAACACGGTCAGCGATCCGATCGAGATCGGCCCGGAGCACAGCGTGCTGATCCGAGTGGTCTCGCATACCCCGGAACGTGCGCTGCCGCTGGCCCAGGTGCGCGACAAGGTGATCGCCGCGGTGCGCGCCGACCGCGCCGCCAAGGCGGCCGAGCAGGAAGCGCAGGCGCTGCTGGCGCGCGTCAACGCCGGCGAAACCCTGGCCGCGGTCGCTGCGTCCAAGCAGTTGCCGGCGCCGGAAGTGGTGCCGAACGTGGCCCGCGGCATGCCGCTGCCGACGCCGGAAGTGGCCGAGGCGATCTTCGCCCTGAAGGCGCCGGCTGCCGGCAAGTCCAGCGCCGGCAAGGCGGTGCTGCCGGACGGCCGCGTCGTCCTGTTCGCGGTCGACAAGGTGGTGCCGGGCAACAAGGCCGACATCCCGCCGGCGCAGTTGGACATGATGCGCACCCAGATCTCGCAGCTGGGCGGTTACGAGGAAGGCCGCGAGCTGACCTCGGAGCTGCGCAAGCGGGTCAAGATCCAGGTGATCGACGACAACCTGCGCTGATCCGCGGCGCGCAGAACGAGAAAGGCCCGGCTTGCGCCGGGCCTTTTTTTGCGCTTGCGCTCGCCACCGCGTGCCGCCCGCGGCGGGGCGGCACGGCGAGCCGCCGGCCTACAGCGGGCCGCGTTCCCAGGGGCCGGTGATGGCGAAGGTGATGCCCGGGGTCTGCATGTTGACGAACAGGATGCGGCCGGCCGGGTCCCAGCAGGCGCCGCAGAACTCGCTGTCGCGGTAGTCGCCTTCGGCGATGTTCTTGCCGGCGTCGGCGATCTGGGTCGAAGTCAGCTCGGCGTTGTTCTTGCACAGATAGAACGACTCGCCGGCGCGGGTCAGGCCGATCAGGCGCGTGCCCGGGCCGTACTCGTCGGGGCTGCCGGCCGGCGCGGCGTCCGGGTCCTCGCACAGCACCACGCCGCCGCGCGCGTTGACGGTGATGTTGTCGGGGTTGTGCGCGGCGAGTTGGTGGTTGCTGACGAACAGCGCGCGCAGGCGTTGGGTGAACAGGTCCAGCACCCACACCGCGCCGTTGCCGCGGCCCTTGCGGCCTTGCGCGTCGACGCCGCTGCTGGTGTCGACGATGAACATCTTGCCGTAGCTGTACCAGATGCCTTCGCCCCGGCTCATGCGCAGGCCGCCTTCGCTCCAGGCCTGGGCGAACGGGCCGCTGAGGGTGTCGTTGCCGCCGATGTCGGGGAAACCGCTCGGGGCCAGGATCGAATCCAGGTCCGGATCGGGGATGTCGACCCATTCGAGCTGGAACTCGTTGCCGATCGCCGCGGTGGTCAGGTCGGCGTTGCGCTTGCCGCGCACGCGCGCGGCCTGCAGCCGGCCGCCGTGTTCGAGCGAGCCCGGACGGCCATAGCGGTCGTGGGGAATGAAGCGGTACAGGCCGGACTTGTTGCGGTCGTCTTCGGTCAGATAGACGATGCCGGTGCGCGGATCGATCGCCACCGCTTCGTGGCTGAAGCGGCCCAGGCCGATCAGCGGCCGGCCGGTGGTGCGTTCGCTGCGCGGATCGACTTCGAACACATAGCCGTGCTTGCGGCCGGTGCTGGACACGGCATTGCTCTTGATCTCCTCGCAGGTCAGCCAGGTGCCCCACGGGGTCGGGCCGCCGGCGCAGTTGACCATCGTGCCGCCGAGGCTGGCTTCGACGCTGTCCCAGCCGCCGCCGTGGCGGCCGCCGTCGAAGCGGTAGCGCAGGGTGGTGGTGCCGCCGCCGGGCTGGCCGCCGGAGACCGTGCCGGTGTCGTACATGCCCGGCGCGCGGATCGGCGAGTTGCCGGCGCCGCGCTCGTGATTGCGGATCAGCACCAGCTCGTGACTGGCGTGGCCGCGGCCGTGCGGGCGATGCGGGACGCGACGCGCGGCGACCACCGCCATGCCGTCGTGGCGGTCCGGACAGGGCCGGCCGTCGGCCATGCGGTCGCCGCTCCAGGCGAAGGAGCGATAGCTGAAGCCGCGCGGCAACTGCAGCAGCGGCAAACCGGTGGCGAGGTCGGCGACCGGCGCGAGCGGGCCGTAGCGGCTCGGCACCGGAGCGATGCGGCTGGGGTCGGTCGCGGCATCGGCCTGGCGCGAGTACAGCGCGCCGAGACTGCCGATCGCGCCGACCGCCATGGCGGCAGCGCTGCTCTTGATGACCTGGCGGCGGGAGGGATCGAACGCATCCATCGGGATACTCCTGCGGGGCTGGGGGCGGGGGAACTGAGCACCCTAGGCCGGCGCGGTAACCGGAATATGACAGTCCCGCCCAGGCGGGACCGCGATCGCGCGCTTGGCTACCATGCGCGCATGAAAAGCAGATTGATCGCGGTCGGCGAGCGCGCGCCGCGCTGGGTCGCCGAAGGCTTCGGCGAATACCAGAAACGCCTCTCGCATTGGCTGCCGCTGGAGCTGGTGGAGATCGAGCCCGGCCTGCGCGGCAAGGGCCGCGACGCCGCGCGCGCGACCCAGGACGAGGGCGCGCGCGTACTCGCCGCGTTGCCGAAGAACGCCTGCGTGGTGGCGCTGGAAGGCCGCGGCCGGTTATGGACTTCGGAACAGCTGGCGCAGCGCCTGGAACATTGGCGCGGCCAGGGCCGCGACCTGGCGTTCCTGATCGGCGGCCCGGAAGGCCACGCCCCCGACGTGCTCGCCCGCGCCGACGAACAATGGTCGCTGGGCCCGCTGACCCTGCCGCACATGCTGGTGCGCCTGGTCGCGGCCGAGCAGCTGTACCGGGCGGCGGCGTTGTTGGCCAATCATCCGTATCACCGGGCTTAGGCCCGGTGACGGGATTGGGGATTCGGGATTGGGGATTCGTAAGAGCAGGAGCAAAAAGCCGGCGAGCTGCTTTTGCCAATCCCAAATCCCCAATCCCGCAACAGCGAAAACCCGGGCAAGGCCCGGGTTTTCGCTGTTGCACACGCGCGTCAGCGCGCGCTCACTGCGCCAACTTGAATTCGATCGGCACCCGGCCGCGGGCCTGCACCGGCTGGCCGTCGCGCATCGCCGGCTGGAAGGTCCAGCGGCTCAGCACCACCCGGCGCGCGGCCTGGTCGAGGATGCGGTGGCCGCTGCTGCGGACCACGCTGACGTCGAGCGGCTTGCCGTCGACGCCGACCAGGATCTCCAATTCGACCACCCCGGTCAGGTTGTCGCGCACCGCCTGCGGCGGGTAGGGCGGGGCGGGGTTGTTGAGGGCCTGCAGGCTGGCGCCGGTCTGGATGCCCGGGTCGCTGCCGGCCGGCGGGTCGGCCTTGGCGACCTGGATCTGCGGTTGCTCGATGCCGGCGAAGTCGGTCGGCGCCGGATCGGGGTGGTCGACCACGATCGTCGGCGGCTGCTCCTGTCGCACCGGCTGGGTCACCGTCGGCGGAGCGGGCTTGCGATTGATCGGCAACGGTTCTTCGATGACCGGAGGCGGAACCGGCTTCGGCCGCAGCGGAATCTGGATGATCGGATCTTCGTCGACCGGCGGCAGCAGCAGCTTGGGGGCGCTCAGCGGCGCCAGCAGCAACAACAGCATCACCGTATTGAAGGCGATCGCGCCGGTGTTGCCGGCGATGCGCACGCCGTCCAGCGGCTGGCGGAGCTGGGAAGAGGGAATCGCACGAACCATGGGCTTCCTCCTTGGATGATCGACACAACGACAATCAACGTGCGCCTACCGCGAACGGGGTCGAATCTGAAGCCGGCTTTCGATCACAAACTGCTCCGTGGGTTTGCCAAACGCAAGCGGTTCTCGTTTGCGACTTTGGTCGTGAGGGCCGGATGCATCGGCATCCAATCCTCGACGCAGATCGCCGGCGGATCGCGGACGATGCTTGCGCGATTGCTGCAACGAGATCGCCGATGCGGGCGCCGGCGGCGTTGGGCTTTGGCTGAATGGCAGGCAACGAAGCGCGTCGGCCTGGGCCGTCGGCCACTTGCGGCCGCGTCGCTCGCCAACGCCTAAAACGACGAGGCCCGCTCGCGCGGGCCTCGTCGGGTCGGTCGTGACGGCCGCCTCGGGGCGGCAGGACGGCAGCGGCGGCGCCGCTCAGTCCTGGGCCGGGTCGGTGCCCGGCGCGGGCTTGCGTTCCAGGCCGCCCTCGTCGGGCGACGGCGGTTTGCGCCCGGGGCGCTGCGCATCGTCGCGGTCGCGCGGTTGCGGCTCGGGGTAGCCCGGCGCGCGCGCCGGCTTGCCGTCGGGTCCGCGCGGAGCCTGCTTGTCGGCGCCGGCCACGATCACTTGCCCAGTTCGAACACCACGTCGAGGTTCATCGACAAGGTGTTTTCGCCCGGCGAGACCGAGGTGTCGGCCGCGGCGCCGGCCTTCTCCATGCGCATGGCCATCATCGGCATCGGCATCGGCGGGGCGAAGCGGCCGCCCTCGCTGACGCTGACGATGCGGCGCACCTTCATGCCCAGGGCCTTGGCGTACATCTCGGCGCGGGCCTGGGCCTTCTCGATGGCGCCGCGGCGGGCTTCGTCGAACGCGGCTTCCTTGTCCTTGTCGTCCAGGTCGAAGCTCGGGCCGTTGATCTGGTTGGCGCCGGTGGCGACCAGCGAGTCGAGGATCTTGCCGACCTTGGAGATGTCGCGGATGACGATGTTGACGTTGTTGTTGGCCTGATAGCCGGTGATCTGCGGCGGCTGGTTTTCCTGGTAGCGGTACTGCGGGTTGAGGTTGATGCCGCTGGTCTGGATGTCGCGCTCGGCGATGCCGGCGGCCTTGATCGCGGCCACGACCTTGGCCATCTGCTCGGCGTTGGCGCGCATCGCCGCGTTGGCGTCGGCGGCCTGGGTGACCACGCCGGTGGAGACCGTGGCGATGTTGGGAGTGCGCTTGGCCTGGGATTCGGCCGAGACCGACAACAGGGTGCCGTCGGTGGCGACGTAAGGCGTGGTCTGGGCGGACGCGGACATGGCGGTGACGGCTCCGAAGGCGAGGAAGGCGGCCAGCGCCAGCGGGCGCAGCGAAGCCGAGCGGGAAGCGGGACGGGGGGCGGAGACGGCGGGGGGCATCGTGCGGGCGGAACGCTGGAACGGCGACCGGATCATGTGGAGCTCCTTGGGTGACGAGGCTAGGGTCTTGCTGAACTGGTTAACGAACCGTGATTCGTGACGGGGTTTGCGCGAGCGAATGTCGGCTGGCGCTCAGTCAGCGCGGGTTATGCTTCCGCGCATGCTCTATCTCGCCTCCCAGTCGCCGCGGCGACGCGAATTGCTGGCCCGCCTGGGCCACGAATTCGGCCTGCTCGAACTCGACGTGCCCGAACAGCGCCAGCCCGGCGAACCGGCCGAGGACTACGTGCGCCGGGTCGCCCGCGAGAAGGCCGGGGCCGGCCTGCTCAAGGTGGTCGGCAACCCGGCCGCGGTGGTGCTGGGCTCGGACACCGAGGTCGTGCTCGACGACGAGGTGTTCGGCAAGCCGCGCGACGCCGCCGACGCGGCGGCCATGCTCAGGCGCCTGTCCGGCCGCACCCACCGGGTGATCTCCGCGGTCTCGCTGGTCTCGCCGGCGCGCGAGGCCCAGGCCGTGTCGGTGTCCGAAGTCAGCTTCGCCGAACTCGACGAGGCGACCATCGCCCGCTACGTGGCCGGCGGCGAACCGATGGGCAAGGCCGGCGCCTATGCGATCCAGGGCGCGGCCGAGGCCTTCGTGACCCGGCTGTCCGGCAGCTACTCCGGGGTGATGGGGCTGCCGCTGTACGAAACCGCGCAGTTGCTGCGCCAGTTCGGGCTCGGCTAGCCCGCGCGGCGCCGGCCGCTTCCGTCTCCCCCGTACCGTTGTTTTTCGCCGCCCCCGCCGCCCTGGACCCCGCGCCGCCCCATGACTGAAGAAATCCTGGTCAACGTCACTCCGCGCGAGACCCGCGTCGCCGTGGTCGAGAACGGCATGCTGCAGGAACTGCACATCGAGCGCGGTTGGCGCCGCGGCGTGGTCGGCAACATCTACAAGGGCAAGGTGCAACGGGTCATGCCCGGGATGCAGGCGGCGTTCGTCGAGATCGGCCTGGAACGTGCCGCGTTCCTGCACGCCGCCGACATCGTCAAGCCGAACCAGAGCGGCGAGAGCGAGGGCGACGAGGCGCCGCTGCCGCCGACCCCGACCCGGCCGATCGCCGAACTGCTGCGCGAAGGCCAGGAGATCGTGGTCCAGGTGGTCAAGGACCCGATCGGCAGCAAGGGCGCGCGCCTGACCACCCAGCTCAGCATTCCCTCGCGCTACCTGGTGCTGTTGCCGCGCACCCGCGTAGTCGGGGTCTCGGCGCGGATCGAGGACGAGGGCGAACGCGCGCGGCTCAAGAGCCTGGTGACCTCGCTGGCGCCGTCGGCCGAACACCATGGCTACATCGTCCGCACCAACGCCGAAGGCCAGCCGGAAGAGGCGCTGGCCGAGGACATCGCCTACCTGAGCCGGGCCTGGTCGCTGATCGCCGAGAAATCGCGCAGCTGCAAGGTCGGCGAGCGCGTCTACGAAGACCTGAGCCTGCCGTTGCGCGCGGTGCGCGACCTGATCCGGCGCGACGTGGAGAAGGTCAAGGTCGACTCGCGCGAGACCTGCGAGCGCCTGCGCAGCTTCGCCGCCCAGTACATGCCGGGGCTGGCGGAGAAGATCGAGCACTACACCGGCGCGCGGCCGATCTTCGACCTGTACGGGGTCGAGGACGAAATCCAGCGCGCGCTCGACAAGGAAGTGCCGCTGAAGTCCGGCGGCTACCTGGTGATCGACCAGACCGAGGCGATGACCACCATCGACGTCAACACCGGTTCCTTCCTCGGTCAACGCAACCTCGAGGAAACCGTTTACCGCACCAATCTGGAGGCGGCGCAGTCGGTCGCCCGGCAACTGCGGCTGCGCAACCTGGGCGGCATCATCATCATCGACTTCATCGACATGACTGACCTGGAGCACCGCCGCCAGGTGCTGCGCCAGCTCGAGAAGGCGCTGACCCGCGATCACGCCAAGACCACGGTGTACGAATTCTCGCCGTTGGGCCTGGTGGAGATGACCCGCAAGCGCACCACCGAAAGCCTGGAGCGCCAGCTCAGCGAGCCCTGCCACGAATGCGGCGGCCGCGGCACGCTCAAGACCCCGGAAACGGTGACCTACGAGATCTTCCGCGACATCGTCCGCCAGGTGCGCCAGTTCGACGCCGCGCGCCTGCTGGTGATCGCCTCGCCCAAGGTGGTGGCGCGGATCACCGACGAGGAATCCGCCGCGGTCGCCGAACTGGAGGAATTCCTCGGCAAGTCGATCCGCTTCCAGGCCGACGACCAGTATGCGCAGGAGCAGTTCGATGTCGTGCTGCTCTGAGGCGGGGATTGGGGATTTGGGATTCGGGATTCGTGAAAGCGGGTCGGGGCGAGCCTGCGACCGACGCGGGTCGACCGTGCTTTTGCTTCTGCGAATCCCCAATCCCCAATCCCCAATCCGGTCAGGACGCGGAGCGGCGCGCTGATGCCCACCCCCCTGCGCCGCCGCCTGCGCATGGCCCGTCGTGGCGCCTTCTATGGCGTCGCGATCGTGCTGGTGCTGGTTGCGGTGTTGCTGGGGGCGGCGAGCCAGGTGCTGCCGCTGGCCGAGAGCCATCCCGAGCAGGTCGCGCAATGGCTGAGCCAGCGCGCCGGGCGGCCGGTGGCGTTCGATCGGGTGCAGACGCAGTGGACCCGGCGCGGGCCGTTGTTGCGCCTGGACGGATTGCGCATCGGCGAAGGCGCGCAGGCGTTCACCATCGGCGATGCGGAAATGTTGGTGTCGGTCTACGCCGGCCTGCTGCCGGGGCAGTCGTTCTCCGAGCTGCGCCTGAAGGGCCTGGATCTGACTCTGGAGCGCGCCGGCGACGGGCGCTGGAAAGTGCGCGGTTTGCCCGGCCAGGACAGCGCGCCGCAGCGCGATCCGCTGTCGGCGCTGGAAGGCCTGGGCGAGCTGCAGGTGATCGACGGCAAGCTGGCGGTGATCGCGCCCAGCCTCGGCGTCGAAGCGCGCATTCCCAAGATCGACCTGCGCCTGCGCGTGGACGGGCCGCGCGTGCGTGCCGGCGCGCGGGTGTGGCCCAGCGTCGGCGTCGCCGGGGCGCCGTCGACGCCGCTGGACGCGGTATTGGATTTCGACCGCCGCCGCGGCGACGGCCGCGCCTACGCCGGCGCCACCCGCGCCGACCTCGCGGGCTGGTCGCCGCTGCTGAAACTGGCCGGAATCCGGATCGAGTCCGGCCAGGGCCGCGCCGAGGCCTGGGCCGAGTTGCGCGGGCACCGGGTCGCGGCGGTGACGGTGTCGGCCGCGCTCGACCGGGTCGGCCTGCGTGCCGAGCGTCACGGCGCCCACGCCGATGCCGCGCCGGCGCGGACCGAATTCGAACATGTCGAAACCCTGTCGTTCTGGCGCCTGACCGAGCAGGGCTGGCGCTACGACGCGCAGCGCCTGCGCATCGGCAGCGGCGAGCAGGTGCAGACCCTGGACGGGCTCGCCGTCGCCGGCGGCGAGCGCTATGCCTTGCGCGCGCCGCGCATCGACGCCGGCCCGCTGATCGCCGTGGTCGCGCTCAGCGACGCCTTGCCCGAACGCCTGCGGCATTGGCTAGAGACTGCCAAGCCGCGCGTATCGCTGAGCGAGATCGCCGTGAACGGCCGCCGCAACGGGCCTCTGTTCGCCAGCGGCCGGATCCAGGCGCTGGGCTTCGACGCGGTCGGTTCCAGCCCCGGGCTGCAGGGCCTGTCGGGACGCTTCGAAGGCGATGCCGACGGCTTCGTGCTCGACCTCGATCCGGCCTCGCCGATGCGTTTCGACTGGCCGACCGGTTTCGGCGTGGCGCATACGGTCAGCCTCGACGGCCGCGTCGGCGGTTGGCGCGAGGGCGCCGGCTGGCGCATCGGCACCACCGCGCTGCGCGTGCAGGGCAAGGGTTTCGGCGTGCGCGCGCGCGGCGGCCTGTGGTGGCAGGGCGACGGCACCCGACCGTGGATCGACATCGCCGCCGACCTGGACCCGACCCAGGTACCGGTCGCCAAGGGCTTCTGGATCCGCGACAAGATGTCGGCGCATCTGGTGCATTGGCTCGACACCGCCTTGGTCGGCGGCCGCCTGAGCGATGCCCATGCGGTGATCTCCGGCGACCTCGACGACTGGCCGTTCAACCGCAACAACGGCTTGTTCGAGGCCAGCGCCCGGCTGGAGGGCGCGGTGGTGAAGTTCCAGCCCGAGTGGCCGGCGGTGGAAGGGCTGGACGCCGACGTGCGCTTCGTCGCCGACGGTTTCAGCGTCATCGGCAACGGCCGCATGGCCGGGGTCGGCGTGCGCCGGGTCGAGGCCGGCATCGATCGCTACAAGGACGGCCGCCTGCGCGTCGAAGCCGACGGCGCCGCCGATGCGGCGCAACTGGTGGCCCTGCTCAAGCACAGTCCGCTGCAGAAGGACCATGCCGACACCCTGAACAACGTGCGCGCCAGCGGCCCGGCCCAGGTCGGTTTCGAAATGGAACTGCCGCTGCGGCCCAACAGCCAGACCCGCATCGCCGGTACGGTCGCGCTGGACAACGCCAGGCTGGCCGACCCGCGCTGGAAGCTGGCTTTCGAACAGGTGCGCGGCCGCGCCGAATACGGCCGCGGCGGTTTCCGCGCCGAAGAGCTGGCGGTGCTGCACGAGGGCGCGCCGGGCAAGCTGTCGCTGCGCGCCGGCGACGAGTACGTGCGCGACCGCGGCAACGTGTTCGAGGCCGCGCTCGACACCGCCTCCGGCGCCGACGAACTGATCGCGCGCGGCCCGGACGAACTGGCCTGGCTAAAGCCCTACCTGGACGGGCGCTCGCTGTGGACCGCGGCGATTTCGATTCCCAAGAGCCCGGGCGCGACTACCGCGGTCAAGGCCACCGGCGTGGCCGCGCCGGCGCCGACCGTGCTGCGCCTGCAATCCAACCTGGTCGGCACCGCGCTGAGCTTCCCCGCGCCGCTGGCCAAGCCGGCCGCGGCGAGTCTGCCGACGACCGTCGAAACCCCGTTGCCGCTCGGCAGCGGCGATGTGCGCGTATCGCTGGGCAACGTGCTGGCGGTTCGTGCGCGCACCGTCAACGGCCGCACCGGCGTGCGCGTGGCGCTGGGCAGCAACCGGGTCGACGAGGCGCCGCCGGCCGCCGGCCTGATCGCCACCGGACGCGCAGCGCAGCTCGACGCGGTCGACTGGATCGCGCTGGCCCACGGCGACGGCGGCAGCGGCGAGGGCGGCGGCCTGGCCTTGCAACGCATCGACGTCAGCGCGCAGCAACTGCAGTTGATCGGCGGCAACTTCCCCGACACCCGCATCATCGTCGCCCCGGCGCCGCGCGGCGCGACCGCGGTGCGTGCCGAAGGCGCGGCGCTGGAGGGCGCGGTGCTGATTCCGGGCGGCGAGGGCGGCGCCATCGCCGGCCGCTTCGCCCGCGTGCATTGGCGCGCGCCGGCGCCTGCAGGCGGCGCGGGGCCGAATGCAAGCGCGAGTGCGGCGGCGCCGGCGCACGCCGCGAGCGCGGGCCAGGATCAAGGCATGCACCCGGCGCAGATTCCGGCCCTGCTGCTCGACATCGCCGACCTGCGCGTCGGCGACGCGCCGTTGGGCCAGGCCAGCGTGCGGACCCGGCCGACCGCGGCCGGCATGCGCATCGAACAGATCAGCACGCGCGCGCCGAAGCAGGCCATCGACCTCAGCGGCGACTGGACCGGCCGCGGCGCGAACGCGCACACGCATCTGAACCTCAGCGTCGACAGCGGCGACGTCGGCGCGCTGATGAACGGTTTCGGCTTCGCCAACCAGATCGGCGGCGGCCGCGCCAAGGCCAAGTTCGAGGCCGGCTGGCCGGGCAGCCCGGCTGGCTTCGCCCTGGGCTCGCTCGAGGGCAGCCTGACCCTGGATGCGCGCGACGGCCGCCTGCTGGAGATCGAGCCCGGCGCCGGGCGCGTGCTCGGGCTGCTCAGCGTGGCCCAGCTGCCGCGCCGGTTGACCCTGGATTTCCGCGATCTGTTCTCCAAGGGCTTCGCCTTCGACCGGATCGGCGGCACGGTGCGCTTCGGCAACGGCAGCGCGCGCAGCGACGACCTCACCATCGACGGCCCGGCCGCGGCGATCTCGATCCGCGGCGCCGCCGACCTGCGTGCGCAGCGCTACGATCAGACCATCGAAGTACGGCCTAAGGCGGCCAACGTGCTGACGGCGGTGGGCGCGCTCGCCGCCGGCCCGGTCGGCGCGGCGATCGGCGCGGCCGCCAACGCAGTGCTGCAGCGTCCGCTGGGCAGCCTGGCTTCCAAGACCTACCGGGTCACCGGGCCGTGGAAAGAGCCCAAGGTCGAAGTGGTCACCCGCGAACAGACCCGCGCCGCCGCCACGACGCCGCCGGCCGGCTGAACGCCGGCCGCGACAGGGGCCGCCGGGATTGATCGGCGGCCCTCACGCCACCATCTGTCCTACGTTCCCGTTGCGCAGGGGCGCGCGATCGGCGTTTTTCGCCGTCCGCCCGTCCACGCGCCGTCCCGGCCGCCTAAGATGGCCCCACCACGACTTCACGGCTCCCTCATGACCCTTCCTCTGCAGATCGCCGAAACCCGCCTCCTGCTGCCCGCCGGGCTCGACGCCGGCGGCCTGGAGCGCAGCTTCGGCGCCTTGCTCGGTCCGGGCGTCGATTTCGGCGATCTCTACTTCCAGCACGCACGCCGCGAGAGCTGGAGCGTCGAGGACGGCATCGTCAAGGACGGCTCGCATTCGATCGAACAGGGCGTCGGCGTGCGCGCGATCAGCGGCGAGAAGACCGGCTTCGCCTATTCCGACGAGATCAACGGCGAGGCGCTGCTGGCGGCCTCTCGCTCGGCGCGCGCGATCGCCCGCGAGGGCAACGCGCATGCGGCCCGCGCCCTGGTCCGCGGCGGCGGACGTTCGCTGTATCCCAGCGAAGACCCGATCGATTCGGTCGCCAACGAGACCAAGGTCGAAGCGCTGCGCCGGCTCGACAAGCTGCTGCGCGCCGCCGACCCGCGGGTCAAGCAGGTCATCGTCAGCCTCAGCGGCGGCGTCGACACCATCCTGGTGGCGCGCAGCGACGGCGTGCTGGCCGGCGACGTGCGCCCGCTGGTGCGGCTCAACGTGCAGATCATCGTCGAGCACAACGGCCGCCGCGAAAGCGGCTATGCCGGCGGCGGCGGCCGCTACAGCTACGCCGAACTGCTCGGCGGCGACCGCCCCGAGCGTCTGGCGCGCGAGGCGCTGCGCCAGGCGCTGGTGAATCTGGACGCGATCGACGCGCCGGCCGGGGTGATGCCGGTGGTGCTCGGCTCGGGCTGGCCCGGCGTGCTGCTGCACGAAGCGGTCGGCCACGGCCTGGAAGGCGATTTCAACCGCAAGGGCACCTCGACCTACGCCGGCCGCATGGGCCAGCGGGTCGCCGCCAAGGGCGTGACCATCGTCGACGACGGCACCCTGGAAGGCCGCCGCGGCTCGCTCAACATCGACGACGAGGGCACGCCGACCCACTGCACCCCCCTGATCGAGGACGGCGTGCTGGTCGGCTACATGCAGGACACCCTCAACGCGCGCCTAATGGGCATGGCGCCGACCGGCAACGGCCGCCGCGAGTCCTTCGCCCATCTGCCGATGCCGCGCATGACCAACACCTACATGCTCGCGGGCAGCCACGACCCGGAAGAGATGATCCGCTCGGTCAAGAAGGGCCTGTACGCGGTCAATTTCGGCGGCGGCCAGGTCGACATCACCAGCGGCAAGTACGTGTTCTCGGCCACCGAGGCGTATCTGATTGAAGACGGCAAGATCACCGCGCCGGTCAAGGGCGCGACCTTGATCGGCAACGGCCCAGAGACCATGCAGCGGGTCCGCATGATCGGCCACGACCTGGCCCTGGACGAGGGCGTGGGCGTGTGCGGCAAGGACGGACAGAGCGTGCCGGTCGGCGTCGGCCAGCCCTCGCTGTTGATCGACCAGCTGACCGTCGGCGGTACCCAATCGTGAGCGGCGCCGCGCTGCGGCGGGCGCCGCCGCTCAGCGCGCCGGGTCGAGCGCGCGCAGATCGCGCAGCGGCCGGCGCGGCGTGCCGTAGCGGCGCTTTATCGTCCGCGCCCGCAGCGCCAACCGCTTGAGTTCGTTCCTGTCCGCCGCCGGATGCTCCAGCGCGAAGGCGTCGCCGGCCGCGATGCCTTCGGCGACGAAGCGGGTGCGCCGGGTTTCGACGCGCAGCAAGGCGTCGTCGATGACCGCGGCGCTGGCCCGTGGCGCGGTTCAGTCCTGCTCGGGCAGCGCGTCGTCGGCGTCGTCGCCGGCCTCGCGCGCACCCAGGATCGCATCGCGCAGCTCGCGGTACAGCTCGCGGAAAGCGTGCGGCGGCTTGTTGCGCTTGCGTTCGTCCAAGGTGTTGCGGACCAGTTGGCGCAGGCGCTGGCGATCGGCCTGCGGGTACTCATCCAGCAGTTCGGCCAACGCGGCGTCGCCGCCTTCGAGCAGGCGTTCGCGCCAGTTCTCGACCCGGTGCATGGCCGCGACTTCGCGCCGCGCCGCCTCGCCGTTCTCGTCGAGCGCGTCGCGCAGCGCCTCCAGCACTTCGTCGTCCTCGCGCCGCATCTGCTTGGCCAGATACGCCAGCTGGCGCTTGTGGGCGATGTGGGCGGTGATGCGCTTGCACTCGCGAATGTGCGGCAACAGCGATTCAGGCACCGGCAGCTTGGCCAGCTGGGCCTCGCTCAGCGACACCAGTTTTTCGCCCAGGGCCAGCACTTCCAGCGCCTCGCGCCGGTTCTGGCTGCGGCTGGGGCTGAAGAATTCGCCGGTGTCTTCGTCTCTGCCGCGCATCGCAAAACCTCTCTCTAACCTGCAAACTGAACAAGAATCGGCGGCGCCCGCGGCGCCGCACAGCGTAAGGATAAGACATTGAACGCAGTCGCCCTGAGTTCCGCCGCTCCGGCCCATACCTTCGCCGACCCCGAAGCGCGCCTGGACGCGCTCGCCGACCTGTCCCAGCGCCTGCTGGCGGCGGCCCGGGCGCGCGGCGCCAGCCAGGCCGAGGTCTCCTGCTCGGAGGAGACCGGCCTGAACGTGAACGTGCGCATGGGCGAGGTCGAGACGGTCGAGGCCACCCGCGACCGCGGCATCGCCGTGACCGTCTACTTCGGCCAGCGCAAGGGCAGCGCCAGCACCGCCGACCTGCGCGACGAGAGCCTGGAGGCCACGGTCGAGCAGGCCTGCGCGATCGCCCGCTACACCGAGGACGACAGCGCCGCCGGCTTGGCCGACGCCGCGCTGATGGCCACCGATCTGCGCGAATTCGACACCTGGCATCCGTGGCTGATCGACGCGGACCGCGCGGTCGAGCTGGCCCTGGCCTGCGAAGCGGCCGGGCGCGCCGCCGATGCCCGGATCGAGAATTCCGACGGCGCTTCCATCGGCACCGGCGCCAGCCTCGGCGTCTACGCCAATTCGCACGGCTTCGTCGGCCGCGAGCGCAGCACCCAACACAGTCTGGGCTGCGCGCTGATCGCCGGCCGCGGCGATGGCATGCAGCGCGACGGCTGGTACAGCTCGGCGCTGGCCGCCGAAGACCTGGAATCGGCCGCCAGCGTCGGCCGCCGCGCCGGCGAACGCACCGTCGCCCGGCTTGCGCCGCGGCAGATCCCGACCGGCGAATACCCGGTGCTGTACGCGGCCGAAAGCGCGCGCTCGCTGATCGGCCATCTGCTCGGCGCGGTCAGCGGCGGCGCCCTGTACCGGCGCGCCAGTTTCCTGGTCGACAGCGTCGGCAGCGCGTTGTTCCCGTCCTGGTTTCAGCTCGACGAACAGCCGTTCCTGCCGCGCGGCTTCCGCTCCACCGCGTTCGACGCCGAAGGCGTGGCCACGCGCGAATCCTCGCTGGTCCGCGCCGGCGTGCTGCAGCGCTACGTGCTCGGCAGCTATTCGGCGCGCAAGCTCGGCCTGCAGACCACCGCCAACGCCGGCGGCGTGCACAACCTGCAGGTCGCCGCCAACGCCGGCGATTTCGACTCGCTGCTGCGCGACATGGGCCGTGGCCTGTTGGTCACCGAACTGATGGGGCAGGGCGTCAATGCGGTCACCGGCGATTACTCGCGCGGCGCCGCCGGTTTCTGGGTCGAGAACGGCGAAATCCAGTACCCGGTCGACGGCATCACCATCGCCGGCAATCTGCGCAACATGTTCGCGGCGATCGAAGCGGTCGGCAGCGACGTCGACTATCGCTCGCATGTGCGCACCGGCTCGATCCTGGTCGGACGCATGACGGTCGCCGGCGAATCGGCCGAAGACTGAGAACCGCTAAGCGCTATCGCACTGCGGATCGGGCGCGGCCCCGATCCGGTCAACCTAGGCTCAGCTGAGGCGTTCATCCTGGGAGTCCACTTCCGGGAGGCCGCATGAGCGCAAGCAAGGCGACGGCCGCGAATCGTTTCGGGCTCGGCGCGAGGCCGGGCGAACTCGAGCGCAGCGGCGACGGCCGCGAGATCCTGCTCGCCCAACTCGCGCGCTCGCCGGCGCACAGCGAGTTCCAGGGGCTGCCCAGCAGCGCGGCGACGATGCTGCTCGAACACAAGCAACTGGCCGCCTCGCGCGAGGCGCGGGCGCAGCGCAAATCCGCCGCGGGCGCGATGTCGGCCGATGCGGCGCCGGCGATGGCCGCGCAGGCGGCGGGCGCCGAGCCGGCCGCGGACAGCGGCCGCGACGGTCCCGCCGACCGGCGTTCGGCGGCCTTGCGGCGCGAACTGCGCGAACAACAGTCGCGCGAGTACGCCGCGCGTTTCAGCCACGCCGCGCATACCGACGCGCCGTTCGTCGAACGCCTGGTGCAGTTCTGGTCGAACCATTTCGCGGTTTCCGTCGACAAGGGCGACACCCGCCTGTACGCGGCGCCGATGGAGCGCGAGGCGATACGGCCGCACGTGCTCGGCCGCTTCCAGGACATGCTGCTGGCGGTGGAAACCCATCCGGCGATGCTGCGTTACCTGGACAACGCGATCTCGATCGGCGACGACTCGGCCGTCGCGCAACGCGCCGCACAGCTGCGTCGCGAGCGCCGCGGCCTCAACGAAAACCTGGCGCGCGAAATCCTCGAACTGCACACCCTCGGCGTCGACGGCGGCTACCGCCAGGACGACGTGATCGAGCTGGCGCGCGCGATCACCGGTTGGAGCGCGCTCAACTCCAACGAGGCCCAGGACTACGGCGATCGCGCGCCGGGCAGCGGTTTCGTGTTCCGCGCCCGCACCCACGAGCCCGGTGCGCGGCGCGTGCTCGGCCGCGACTACGCCGAAGGCGGGGTCGAGCAGGGACGCGCGGTGCTCGCCGATCTGGCCCGGCATCCTTCGACCGCGCGCCATCTGAGCTTCAAGCTCGCCCGCCATTTCGTCGCCGACCAGCCGCCCAAGGCCCTGGTCGAGCGCATGGCCCAGGCCTATCTGCGCGAAGCGGGCGATCTGCGCGCGATGTACCGGGCGATGGTCGAAAGCGACGCGGCCTGGAGCGCGGACGCGTGCAAGTTCAAGACCCCGAACGATTTCGTGATCTCGGCGCTGCGCGCAGGCGAGCTGACGGTCGATGCGCGCGCCCTGACCGGCCTGCTTTCGCGCCTGGGCCAACCGGTGTTCACGCCGCGTTCGCCGGCCGGCTTCGCCGACACCGCGGCCGATTGGAGCAGCCCGGACGGATTGTGGAAGCGCATCCAGGCCGCGCAGATGTTGGCCGCGCGCGTCGACGGCCGCGGCGCCGCACCGTATCCGCGCGCGCTGGCGGTGCTCGGCGAATCGGCGGTGCAGGGCGATTTCGCGATCGGCCTGCGCCGCGCCGGTTCGGCCAGCGAAGGTCACGCGCTGCTGTTCGCCAGTCCTGCGTTCCAGTGGAGGGCATGAAATGGATCCGCAACGCCGAGGCCTGCTCGCCGCATTCGGCGCGAGCGCGCTGCTGACCTTGTTCCCGGCGGCGGCCGGCGCCGCCGGCCGCGCCGGCGCGGCCGCCGACACGCGTCTGCTGCTGGTGCTGTTGCGCGGCGGTCTGGACGGCCTGCATTGGCTGCCGCCCTACGCCGATCCTGCCTATGCGCGCCTGCGCGCCGCCGCTGCGGTGGAGGAGCCGATCCGTATCGACGGCCTGTTCGGGCTGCACCCGGCGATGACCCGCACTGCGGCGATGTACCGCGCCGGACAGGCGCTGCCGGTAGTGGCGATCGCGCCGCCGTACCGGGCGCGTTCGCATTTCGACGCCCAAGACTGCCTGGAGAACGGCACCGCGCGTCCGGGCGGCGCGCGCGACGGTTGGCTCGGCCGCTGCGTCGGCGCGTTGCCGGCCGGCGAATCCGGGCTCGCGGTCGCGGCGGTGATGCCGTTGGCGCTGCGCGGCAACGCGCGCGCGAGCAACTGGTGGCCGCCGTTGCCCAAGGCGGTCGATCCGCAACTGCTGCAACTGCTGCGTCCGCTGTATGCGGCCGATCCGCGGCTGGACGAGACCTTCGAGCGCTCGACCCGGTTCGCCGAGCAGGCGCGGGCGGGGGCGGGCGTGTTCGATCTGGCCGAGGCCATGCGCGTGGCCGGCGAGCGCATGGGCGTCGACGGCGGGCCGCGGATCGGCTTCGTCGAGGACAGCGGCTGGGACAGCCACCGCAATCAGGCGCCGCAATTGGCGCGCAAGCTGGCCGAACTCGATCGCGGCCTGGCCGCCGCGCGCGACGGCTTCGGCGCGGCCTGGTCGCGCACCGTGGTCGCGGTGGTGACCGAGTTCGGCCGCACCGCCCAGATCAACGGCACCGGCGGCACCGACCACGGCACCGGCGCGATGGCCTTGCTGTGCGGCGGCGCGGTGCGCGGCGGGCGCATCGCCGGCGACTGGCCCGGGCTGGGCCCGAATCAACTCAACGAAGGCCGCGACCTGCGCACCACCACCGATCTGCGCGCGCTGTTCAAGGCGCTGGCCGGCGAGCATCTGGGCGTGCCGGAGCGGGTGCTCGAAACCGGCCTGTTTCCCGACAGCCGCGCGATCGCGCCGCTGTCCGGCTGGCGTGCGACCTGAGTCGCAACGCGCGCGTGCGTCGGGCCCGGCGAGGGCCCGATGGCCGGATCGCAGGCCGGGCTACGTTGCACGGCGCGGCCGCGGCCGCAAGCGGTCGCGTGCTTATTCTGTGACACAGAAAGGTTTATGATGCCGGCGAGGGCGACAATGTCCGCCGTGGACCTTGTCGTCTACCGTCAACGCGGCTGTCAAAAGCACGGCCAACACACGACCATCAAAACGTAGGGGAAGCGTAATGAACGAAATCAGTCAGGACGAGAAGACTTGGGGCATGCTGGCTCATCTGAGCACGTTGGTCGGTTTGATCATTCCCTTCGGCTCGGTCCTCGGCCCGCTGGTGGTCTGGCTGATCAAGAAGGACACCATGCCTTTCGTCGCCGAGCAGGGCAAGGAAGCGCTCAACTTCAATATCACCGTGCTGATCGCCTTCATCGTCAGCGCGGTCCTGACCATCGTGCTGATCGGCTTCCTGCTGATGCTGGTCGTCGGCCTGGCCTGGCTGGTGCTGACCATCCTCGCCGCGCTGGCCGCCAACAAGGGCGAGTCCTACCGCTATCCGATGACGCTGCGCCTGGTCAACTGATCGCGCGCGACATCGTTGCGAGGCACGACGAAGGCGGACTCCGGTCCGCCTTCGTTTTTTCATGTCGTTCTTGCGCAGGTGCATGCATCCGCAGGCATGCGGCGCGTGCCTGCGGCGATCGGTCAGGAGAGAAACGCAGCGCGGCCGCGACGCCGCGCGCGGCGCCGCTTCAGCGGTCGCGTTCGATCGCCAGGCGGCCGAGCGCGCGCAAGGCCTGTGCGCGTTCGCCGAACGACGCCAATGCCTGGTCCATGACCGCGGCCAGTTCGTCCAGGCGCGCGCGCGAGGCGTCCAGGCCGATCAGCGCCGGGAAGGTGGACTTGTCCTGAGCCGCGTCCTTGCCGGCGGTCTTGCCCAGGGTCTGGCTGTCGCCTTCGACATCCAGGATGTCGTCGCGGACCTGGAAGGCGAGGCCGAGCGCCTGCGCGTAGCGGTCCAGCGCGGCCAACGCGTCGCTGTCGGCGCCGCCGCACAGCGCGCCCATCCGCACCGCGGCACGGATCAGCGCCCCGGTCTTGAGCGCATGCAGGCGCTCCAGCGCCGCCAGGCTGAGGCGTTCGCCGCGGCCGGTGGCGTCGATGTCCAGCGCCTGGCCGCCGCACATGCCGGCGACGCCGGCCGCTTCGGCCAGGCTGCGCAACAGCGCGACCCGCACGTCGGCCGCGGCCGGCGCGTCGGCCAGCACGGCGAAGGCCAGCGATTGCAGCGCGTCGCCGGCCAGGATCGCGGTGGCCTCGTCGAAGGCCACATGCACGGTCGGCTGGCCGCGGCGCAAGGCATCGTCGTCCATCGCCGGCAGGTCGTCGTGGACCAGCGAATAGGCGTGGACCAGTTCGACCGCGCAAGCCGGCGCGTCCAGGGTCTCGGGCGCGGCATCGAACAGCGCGCCGCTGGCGTAGACCAGCAGCGGCCGCATGCGCTTGCCGCCGAGCAGCACGGCATGGCGCATCGCCCGGTGCAGGCGTTGCGGTTCGGCCTCGGCATCGGGCAAGGCGCGGGCCAGGGCGGCGTCGGCGCGCCCGCGCCAGGCGCTCAGGCGGTCCTCGCCCGGACGGGCGTCAGGCATCGATATCGCTGCCCGGCGGGCCGGCGTTGCCGAACGGTTCGGCGCCGGCCGGGTCCTGCGGGTCGCTCAGCAGGCGCACGCGCAGTTCCGCCTGTTCCAGCGCGGTCTGGCAGCGCCGGTACAGGCCGACGCCGCGTTCGTAGGCGGCGAGCGATTCTTCCAGGCTCATTTCGCCGTGTTCCATCTTCTCGACCAGTTGCTCGAGCGCGTCGAGCGACTGTTCGAAATCGGCCACCGGCGAGGCTTCGTTGGCGGGTTTGCGAGGCATGGGAGAAGTGTGCGGCCGCTCCTGGACCGGGTCAATGCGGCGCAGGCGCGCGCCGTTGCGGCGACGGCTCAGTTTTGCCAGATCAGGCGTGCGCCGCGTTCGCGCAGCCAGCCGTCCAGCCGCGCCGAGTACAGCAGGTCGCCAGCGGCCAGCAGCTCGCCGTCCGCAGCACTCAGCAGCGGCAGCCGGCGCCGTTCCCAGGGGGGCACGCCGAGGTCCTGCAGCGCGTGTTTGAGCGTGTGGCCGTGGGTCCGCCCGGGCAGGACGATGCGTTCGCCGCCGCGGCGCGCATGCGCGCGCAAGGGCGCCGGGAACGCGTCGGCGCCGAGCAGTCGCCATTGCCCGCCGCCGGGCAGGGCGAGGCCGGCGCGGCCGTCCCAGACCGTGCTCCAGTCGGCCGGCAGGGGCGGGCGTTGCGGCTGTGCATGCAACAGGTCGCGCCAAGCGCGGACCACCGCGCCGTGCCAGGCGAATTCGGCCTCGGCGTCGGCACGCGCGTGGAGCAATTCGTCCTCGATCCGGGTCGCGCCGGCGGCCGGTAGCGGCGGCAGGCCCAATGCGGCGATCCAGCGCCGCAGCACCCGCGCGCGTCGCGCCGGCGGCAAGGCGCGCAAGGCGCGGCGCGACAGCGCCTGCGGATCCAGGCTGCGCGCCCCGGCCAGCGCCAGCGCGTCGCCTTCGTCGAGCAACTGCGCGGCCTCCTCCTGCAACCGCGCCGACAGGGCGAACGCGGCATCGGCTTGCGGCCAGCGTTCACGCAGCAACGGCAGCACGCGCAGGCGCAGGAAATTGCGATCGAAGGCCGGGTCGGCGTTGCTGGGGTCGTCGATCCACTCCAGCCCCTGCGCTTGCGCATAGGCCAGCAACTGCGCGCGCGACAGCGACAGCAGCGGCCGCCACAGCATGCCGCGGCCGCAATCGCGGCGCTCGCGCATCGCCGCCAGTCCGTCCGGGCCGGAGCCGCGCAGCAGGCGCAGCAGCAGGGTCTCGGCCTGATCGTCGCGATGGTGGGCCAGGACCAGGGTCTCGCCGGCGCCCAGGTCGGCGGCGAACGCGGCATGGCGCGCGCGCCGCGCCGCGGCCTCCGGGCCGTCGCCGTGGCCGGCTTCAACCGATACCCGCGAAACGGTCAATTCCAGGCCGAGCCCGGCGCAGATTCGCGCGCAATGCGCCGCCCAGGCGTCGGCCTGCGGATGCAGGCCGTGGTGCACATGCCAGGCCCGCAGGCCCTGCGCGCGCGCCTGCGGCGAAGCCGCCAAAGCGTGCAGCAGCGCGCCGGAATCCAGGCCGCCGCTGTAGCCCACGCACAGCGGCGTCGCCGGCAGTTCGCGCAGGGCGGAGGCGATCGCATCGGCGGGCGAGAGGGGCATGCGTTCATGGTGCCACGGCGACGGGACGCAGCAACCCATCGGTGATGCTGCGCGCGAAGTCGGGGCTCGTTACCGTTTTTCCCATCATCCACTCCAGGAAAACCGCCGTGTCCCGGCTTTTCGCTCCGCTCACGCAACGGTCGCTGACCTTGCGCAACCGCCTGGTGGTCTCGCCGATGTGCCAGTACTCGGCCGTCGACGGGTTGCCGAACAACTGGCATCTGGTCCATCTCGGCAGCCGCGCGGTCGGCGGCGCCGGGCTGATCCTGAGCGAAGCCAGCGCGGTCTCCGCGGAGGGGCGCATTTCGCCGGCCGACACCGGCTTGTGGAATGCCGCCCAGGCCGAGGCCTGGCACCGGATCAACTGCTTCCTGCGTTCGCGCGGCACCGCGGTCGGCGTCCAGCTCGGCCACGCCGGGCGCAAGGCCAGCGTCGAAGCGCCCTGGCTGGGCGGCAAGCCGGTCGCGCCGGCCGACGGCGGCTGGCGGCCGGTGGCGCCGTCGGCGCTGCCGTTCCGCAGCGAGTCGCCGGTACCGCGCGAGTTGTCGCCGATCGAGATCCGCACCGTGGTCGACGACTTCGCCGCCGCCGCGCAGCGCGCGCTCGACGCCTGTTTCCAACTGGTCGAGATCCACGCCGCGCACGGCTATCTGCTGCACCAGTTCCTGTCGCCGCTGTCGAACCGGCGCGACGACCGCTACGGCGGCGACTTCGACAACCGCACCCGACTGTTGCGCGAAGTACTGGCCGCGGTGCGCGAAGTGTGGCCGGAGCGGCTGCCGCTGTGGCTGCGCATCTCCGCGACCGACTGGGCCGACGGCGGCTGGGACATCGAGCAGAGCGTGGCCCTGGCGCGCGAGGTCAAGGAGCTGGGCGTCGACCTGATCGACGTGTCCAGCGGCGGCCTGGTGCCGACCGCGCGGATTCCGGTCGAGCCCGGCTATCAGGTGCCGTTCGCCGCGCGCATCCGTCGCGAGGCCGGCATCGCCACCGGCGCGGTCGGTCTCATCACCGAGGCCGCGCAGGCCGAGCGCATCGTCGCCGACGGCGAGGCCGACGTGGTGTTGCTGGCGCGCGAGTTGCTGCGCGATCCGTATTTCCCGCAGCGCGCCGCGCGCGAGCTGGGCGCGAACCTGCAGGTACCGGAGCAGTATCAGCGCGCTTGGGGCTGAGTGTTGGGCGCACGATCGGCGTGCGCAGCGAAGCCGATCACCGGATACGACGGTTTTCGCTGAGCGCTCTGATGCGTGGGCCATCGGGGCCCGGTTATGGGCGTCGCGTGGTGGTGCAAGCGCCGATGCGCATGCGCGCGGGCGGAGATTGCTCGGCGGTATTTGCCGGAATCAGCCCGGCGCGGCCGAGCAGGAACGCATAGCGTCGGCGAAACCGCTCGGGGTGGCAGGCCGGGTCGAAGTAAGACGCGCCGTGCGGCAGCACCAGCAAGGCGATCTGTTCGGCGGCGTTCAGTCGCTCCGGCGGCAGGCCGTAGTAATGCGCGGCGGCGGCGACGATGCCGTTGAGCGGGCGCCGCCCCGCATCCAGGCCGAAATGGCTGCGCTCGAGCAGATAGTCGATCAGCTGCTCGCCGCTGCGTTCGCGGCTGAGCGCGATGCCCAGCGACAATTCCGCCTGATGCCGGCGCAAGGTCGGACCCGTCGGGGGCTCGAGTTGTACGTGCATCGCACGCGCAGCCTGGGTCAGGATCTGGATTGCCGCCGACGGTTGCCCGCGCGCCGGATTGGCAACGGCGAGTGCGCGCGCCGCCTTCCACGCCACCCGCGGCGCGCTCAGCCGCGGCAACCGGATCTCGCCCTGGCCGCCATGCGCGCGCCAGTACAGCCGGCGCAGTTCGGCCGGATACGCGCGCTGCGCTCGCGGCAGCTCGGCCGGAACCCCGGCCAGCCCCAGCCAGTAGAAGCCGTAGCTCAGCGCGACCGCCAGGCAGAACAGCGCCAACGGCAATGCGGCCGCATAGCAGAACGCCCGCAGCAACCGGCTGCGGGCGTCGTCGCGTCGCGATCGGGTCCGGACGTCCATGTCCGCGTCGTCGCCGCGTTACGCGGCTTCGTAGGCGCCGTAGCTGCGCAAGCGCTCGTAGCGGCGTTGCAGCAGCTGCTCGGTCGGCACGCTTTCCAGCGCGTCGAGTTCGTTCAACAGCACGGCCTTCAGGCGGGTCGCCATCTGCTTGGGATTGCGGTGCGCGCCGCCGATCGGTTCGCGCACGATCTTGTCGACCAGGCCGAGGTCGTGCAGGCGCTTGGCGGTCAGGCCGAGCTGCTCGGCCGCGTCCTTGGCCTTTTCGGCGGTCTTCCACAGGATCGAGGCGCAGCCTTCCGGGGTGATCACCGAGTAGGTGCTGTATTCCAGCATCAGGGTGCGGTCGCCGACGCCGATCGCCAGCGCGCCGCCCGAGCCGCCTTCGCCGATCACGGTGCAGATCACCGGAATCTTGAGTTCGGCCATCTCCATCAGATTGCGCGCGATCGCCTCGGACTGGCCGCGCTCTTCGGCGTCGATGCCCGGCCAGGCGCCGGCGGTGTCGATGAAGGTCAACAGCGGCAGGCGGAAACGCTCGGCCAGCTTCATCAGCCGCAGCGCCTTGCGGTAGCCCTCCGGGCGCGGCATGCCGAAATTGCGCTTGATCTTGCTCTTGGTGTCGCGGCCTTTCTGATGGCCGATGACCACCACGCTGCGGCCGGCGATGCGGGCCAGTCCGCCGACGATGGCCTTGTCGTCGGCGAAGGCGCGGTCGCCGGCCAGTTCCTGGAACTCGTCGCACATCACCCGCAGGTAATCCAGGGTGTAGGGGCGGGCGGGATGGCGGGCCAGCTGGGAAATCTGCCACGACGAGAGGTCGCGGAAGATCTGCGCCGTGCGCAGGCGCAGCTTGTCCTGCAGGGCGTGGATTTCGGCATCGATGTCGACGGCCGGGCCGCTGCTGGCGTGGCGCAGTTCCTGGATCTTGGCTTCCAGGTCGGCGATGGGCTGCTCGAAGTCGAGGTAGTTCGGATTCATTCGGGGGCCGTGGGCCTGGGACGAGGCACAGTCTAGCCTAGGGGGGCGGACCGTACCGAGGGGCATGGGGAGCGGCGGGGACCGAGTCAAGAGGAACGGGGCATCGGTGGCACTTCCCGGGCGTGAGCGAGGCCACGGTTCCGGGCTTGGCAGCGGTGCAAAGGAACGGGGAACGAGCGGGGGTGCGGCTCGCTCGTTCCCGTGTCCGCGCATGCGCCGCTAGCTTTGCGCCCAGGGCTTGTTCAAGCTCAGCTTGACCGCGCGAACGCCGGGCTGGGCGCGCAGGACCCCGGCCAGCTCGGCGTCGATGCGCACCGATTGCGGGCCGTTCAGATCGAGCATGCCGGCCGCGCCCTGACGCAGCAGGTCCAGGCGGATCGGCGTGTTGCCGGGCCGTTGCTTGGCCAACAGCGCGTCGACCCGTTGCCAGGCGCCGGGCACGCGCAGGTCGACCCGCAGTGACAGGCGTTGGGCGTAGCGCGCGCAGACCTGGTTGTAGTCCCAGCAGCGCGCCGCGCGCAGGGCGAAGCCGCCGCTGAAAGAGTCTTCGCGCAGGCCGCCCTGGATCACCAGCAGGCGGTCGCGCGCCAGCATCGAGGCGAACTCGCTGTAGGTTTCGGAGAAGAACGCGCACTCCAGGCGGCCGCGGCCGTCCTCGATCTGCACGAACATCTGGCTGTCGCCCTTCTTGCGCAGGCCGACCACCTGGCCGGCGATGATGACTTCTAGCTCCGGGCGCCAGCCGCCGCGCGCGCTTTCCGGGCGGCCTTCCCAGATTTTCTCCAGCTCGCCCAGGTCGTTGCCGACCAGGCCGCGCAACTCTTCCCGATACGGGTCGAAGGGGTGGCCGCTGAGGTAGTGGCCGAGGGTTTCGCGTTCGCCGTGCAGGATCTGCGCCAGCGGCCATTCCTCGGTTTCCGGCAGGTCCAGGTGCAGCGCCGGCGCGGCGGCCTCGAAGCCGCCGAACAGCGACACCTGGCCGGCGGCGCGCTCCTTGGCCAACTGATCGGTGGCCTTGAGCACTTCCGGCAACTGCAGCAGCAGGCTCGCCCGGTTCTTGCCCAGGCCGTCGAGCGCGCCGGCGTGGGTCAGCGCTTCCAGCGCGCGGCGGTTGAGCTTGCCGCTGTCGACGCGCTTGCAGAAATCCAGCAGGTCGACGAACGGGCCTGCGCGGCGCGCCTCGACGATGGCTTCGCACACGCCGCGGCCGACGCCCTTTACCGCGCCGATGCCGTAGCGGATCGTATCGGCGTCGATCGCCTCGAACATGTAGTCCGATTCGTTGACGTGCGGCGGCAGCACGGTGATGCCCATCACCCGCGCTTCGTCGAGGAAGTTCACCACCTTGTCGGTGTTGTCCATGTCCGACGAGCAGGTCGCGGCCATGAACTCGGCGCCGTAGTGGCGCTTGAGCCAACCGGTCTGGTAGGCGACCAGGGCGTAGGCAGCCGAGTGCGACTTGTTGAAGCCGTACTCGGCGAACTTCTCCATCAAGTCGAAGATCGGCGTCGCCTGGCTGGCGGGAATGCCGCGTTCGGCGCAGCCGGTTTCGAACTTGGCGCGCTCCTTCGCCATCTCCTCCGGCTTCTTCTTGCCCATCGCGCGGCGCAGCATGTCGGCGCCGCCGAGGGTGTAGCCGGCCAGGACCTGGGCGATCTGCATCACCTGTTCCTGGTAGACGATGACGCCGTAGGTCGGCGCCAGCACCGGCTCCAGCGACTCGTGCGGATAGGTGACTTCGGCGTTGCCGTGCTTGCGGTCGACCCAGTCCTTGTCCATCCCCGAACCCAGCGGGCCCGGACGGAACAAGGCGGCGAGCGCGATGATGTCTTCGAAGGTGTCGGGCTTGGCGCGCTTGAGCAGCTCGCGCATGCCGCGCGATTCGAACTGGAACACCGCGACGGTGTCGCCGCGCGCGAACAGCTCGTAGGTTTCCTTGTCGGTCAGCTCCAGCGCGTTGACGTCGAGCGGTTCCTTGCCTTCCTTGGCGCGGCGCTTGTTGATCGCGCGCACCGCCCAATCGATGATCGTCAGCGTACGCAGGCCGAGGAAGTCGAACTTGACCAGGCCGACGGCTTCGACGTCGTCCTTGTCGAACTGGGTCACCGGGCTCTTGCCGCGGCCTTCGCCGTCGTGTTCGGCGAACAGCGGGCAGAAGTCCGACAGCGGGCTGGGCGCGATCACCACGCCGCCGGCGTGCTTGCCGGCGTTGCGGGTCAGGTCCTCCAGGCTGCGCGCCAGATCCATCAGGTCGCGCACGTCGTCTTCGCTGCGGTAGCGCTGGATCAGGTCGGCGGAGGCCAACTCCGGGTTCTTGCGCGCCGCCTCGGATTCGCCCAGCGCGTCGTCCAGCGAGATGCCCAGGGTGTTGGGGATCAGCTTGGCGATGCCGTCGACGAAACCGTAGGGATGGCCGAGCACGCGGCCGGTGTCGCGCACCACCGCCTTCGCGGCCATCGTGCCGTAGGTGATGATCTGCGAGACGCGGTCGCGGCCGTACTTGCGGGCGACGTAGTCGATGACTTCGTCGCGCCGGTCCATGCAGAAGTCGATGTCGAAGTCGGGCATCGACACGCGTTCGGGATTGAGGAAGCGCTCGAACAGCAGGTCGTAGGGCAGCGGGTCCAGGTCGGTGATGCCCAGCGCCCAGGCGACCAGCGAGCCGGCGCCGGAACCGCGGCCCGGGCCGACCGGGATCTCGTGGTCCTTGGCCCAGTTGATGAAGTCCGCAACGATCAGGAAGTAGCCGGGGAAGCCCATCTTGATGATGACGTCCAGCTCGACTTCCAGGCGCTGGTCGTACTCCTCGCGGGTCTTGCCCGGGGCCAGCGGATGCTTCTCCAGGCGCTTGGCCAGGCCTTCGCGCGATTGCGAACGCAGCCAGGATTCGATGGTGTGCTCGCTGGGCACCGGGAACGCCGGCAGGGCGTATTCGCCGAGCTTGAGTTCGACGTTGCAGCGCGTCGCCAGGGCCAGCGCGTTGTCGATCGCGTCGGGCACGTCGGCGAACAGCTCGGCCATTTCCTCGCTGGACTTGAGGTACTGCTCTTCGCTGTAGTCGCGCGGACGCTTGGGGTCGTCGAGCACGCGGCCGGAGGCGATGCATACCCGCGCCTCGTGCGCGTCGAAGCCGTCGGCGTCGAGAAAGCGGGCGTCGTTGCTGGCCACCACCGGCAGGCCGCGCTTGCCGGCGGCGTGCAAGGCGAAGGCGTTGAAGGCTTCTTCGCCGTCGCGGCGGGTGCGGGTCAGTTCCAGGTGCAGGCGGTCGCCGAACACGCCCTGCCAGTCGACCAGCCAGGCATGGGCGAGTTCGTGGCGGTTGCTCGCCGCCAGGCGTCCGGCCAGGCTGGCCCGGCCGGCGATCGCGAACAGGCCCTGATTGTCCTCGCGCAGCCATTCAGGACGCAGCACCACGCCTTCGGTGCGGTGGCCTTCCATCCAGGCGCGGGTGAGCAGGCGCGACAGCGTCAGGTAGCCGCCGCGGTCGCGGCACAGCAGGGTCAGGCGCGAAGCGGCCTCGTTGCCGTCGGCCAAATGCACATCGGCGCCGATGATCGGCTTGACCCCGGCACCTTCGCAGGCCTTGTAGAACTTGACCGCGGCGAATAGGTTGTCGAGATCGGTCAGGGCGACCGCGGGCTGGCCGTGAGCGACGCAGCGCTTGACCAGATCGCCGATGCGGATCGTGGAGTCGGCCAGCGAGTACTCGCTGTGCAAGTGAAGATGAACGAATGGAGCGGACATGCGTACCGGTTCTGCGGCCGTGCCGTGATGATGCCAAGCCGGGGGACGGCAGCGGTTGCGTGCCGGATTGCAGGGTATCAGCCCGGCGGCTAGGGGCAAGCCTTGACAGGAGAAGAATCGGGCCGCGGCGGGCTCCGGCGCGGAATCTCACCCTGCGGCGAAAACTTTCGCCACGGCGACGGCGGAGCCTGTCGGTGCGCCGGCGAAGCCGGCAGTTGCGGGCGCCCGCGATCACGGACGCCCGAGCCTGCATCAGTCGCCGTAGGCAGGTCGCGCGCGGCCGCCTCGGTGCGGCCGCGTCCGGGTCAGGCGACCCGGAACACCGGCTCGGGGGTGCGGCCGTTGGCGTAGTGGCTGTCGTTGACCCGGGCGTTGTGCTGTAGAAGGGCCAGTTCGGCCAGCCGGTCGCGCATCCAGGCGGCGCGCTGTTCGGCCGGTTCGCCGTGCGGGTGCTCGAGCCGGCGGTAGGCGCAGAAATCGCGGAAGTCCTCGGCTTCGGCGGCGAAGGTCGGCCAGGCCAGTTCGATCAGCAGCACGTCGTCGAGCAGACCGAGCAGCGGGGTCGGGTCCGGGATCAGGTCGTCGTGGCGGTCGATGTAGGCGAACAGCTTGTCCAGCCGCACGCGCAGGGCCGGATCGCAGTCCCAGGCCGGGTCTACGACCATCGCGTGCAGCTCCTGCAGACGTTGCATGCGGTCGTCGATCACGCGGCGGGCTTCGCTGGCCGGCAGCGAGGCCAGCCAACCGGCCAGGCGCTGCAGCCGCGCCGCGTCCACCCGCGCGGCGTCGGGTTGCAGCTCATGGACCAGGGCATCGAACTCGGCGATCGCGGCGGGCTTGATCGCCAGGGCGGGTTGGTAGGCCGGCGGTACCGGGGGCGCGGCGGAGTCGCGCTCGAACGGCAACGGCTCGGCGGTCGGGGTGGGATGAGGCATGCGCATGGAACACCTCGCGTCCGGCCTTCGGGGGAGGCAGGCGGCGCGCGTCGCGGGCCGGGTGCGACGCGAACCTGCAGAGTCTGCAGGGGTGACTCTGCGCCTGTCGGCAGTCTGAGCGCGCCGGTATGAAGTCGTTGTGACCGATGGCACGGAGGCCGTATTCAGCCGATCGGCGGTCGCGCCTGCGCTTGCGCGCCCCGCAAGCCGACCGCGATGTCGGAAGCTCCCTGTAGGAGCGGCGTGAGCCGCGACAAGGAATGCGCAGAACCCCGACGCTCATCGCTACCGGCCGAAGCGGTGCAGCATCGCCGGAGCAGGAGCCGCGCAAGCCGCGACCGCGCTGTTTCGGTCTTGCGGCGTTCCCGCTCGAAGGCCTCGAGAGCCAAAGCGTCCGCCCACGAGCGGGCGGATACCTTTCTTTAGGCGCCCAGTAGGAGCGGCGTAAGCCGCGACTGCGACGTTTCAGTTTCGCGGCGTCTGCGCTCGAAGGCTTCGAGAGCGAAGCGTCCGCCCGCAAGTCGGCGGTTAACTCTCTTTTTGCGCCTCAAAAGAAAGTCACCAAAGAAAAACGCGTTCCGCGCGAAGCTCCCTTGCGAGCTCGGCGCTTGCGCGGGGATTTTTCGATAGGGCGTCCATGTCCTATCGAACCATGCTCTTCAAAGGCGGGACGCACGTCCTGTGCGCCGCCCTTCGGGGCTATAGGTGTCACCGCGAGTTCCGCGCTGCGCCAGGCTTTTCAAGCAAATGCAACAGCGATGGCAATGCATCGGCGCGGCGCAAGCCACAGGCCGCACGGGTAGATTTCGCACCGTGCCGGCGCGGCGCTCAGAACAAAGCCAACTGGCCTTCGGCGATGCGTACCGGGGCGAAGCTGCGGCGGTGCTGGGGACAGGGGCCGTGGGCGTTGAGCGCGGCCAGGTGGGCGGCGGTGGAATAGCCCTTGTGCTGGTCGAAACCGTAGTGCGGGTACTGCGCATGCAACTCGCGCATGAGCCGGTCGCGCGCGACCTTGGCCAGGATCGAGGCGGCCATGATCGACGGCTCCAGCGCATCGCCGCCGATCAGCGCTTCGCCGGGGCAGGGCAGGCCGGGCGGCAGGTGGTTGCCGTCGACCCGGACCAGGTCGGCGCCGGGGGCCAGCGCCAGCAGCGCGCGGCGCATGCCGCTCATGGTGGCCTGGAAGATGTTGACCCGGTCGATTTCCTCGACCTCGACGAATTCGATCCGCCAGGCCAAGGCGCGCTGCTGGATCAGCGGGAACAGCGCCTCGCGCCGCGCTTCGGTGAGTTTCTTGGAATCGTCCAGACCGTCGATGCGCCGGCGCGGGTGCAGGATCACCGCGGCCACCGCGACCGGCCCGGCCAGCGGGCCGCGCCCGGCCTCGTCGATGCCGGCAATGAGGCGGGGCTTGGCGCGGGGGCGGGTAGGAGCGCTGGCGTCGGTCGGAGGCACGTGGAGCGGGAGCGAGGAGCGGGGCAGGAGGGAAATGGCGGGGTTAACCCGCCGCCTTGGCATTCTCGCCGATCAGCTCGGCGATGGCGTCGGCCGCTCGGGCCGAGGCGTCGCGCTTGAGTTCCAGGTGGATGCGCTGGAACTTGGGCAGCAGGGCCGCGCTGGCGGCCGGCTCGCGCAGCCAGCGCAGGGTCGCGCCGGCCAGGTTTTCCGGGGTGCAGTCGGCCTGCATCAGCTCCGGCACCACCGCTTCGCCGGCGAGCACGTTCGGCAGCGCGTAGTGGTCGACCTTGAGCATGCCCAGGCGCTTGACCAGGGTGTAGGTCAGCGGCGAGACCTTGTAGGCCACGGTCATCGGCCGCTTGGCCAGCATCGCTTCCAGGGTGGCGGTGCCGGAGGCCAGCAACACCGCGTCGCTGGCGATCATCACCGTGCGCGCGCCGCGGTCGACGATGCGCAGCGCGCGCCGCAGGCGCGCGCCGTCGGGGTGCGCGTCGAGAATGCGTTCGAATGCGGCGCGCGAGGCGGCGTTGGCCATCGGCGCGACCACGCTCAGGCGCGGCTCGGCGGCCAGCATCAGCGCCGCAGCGGCGAGGAAGTCGCCGGCCAGCCGTTCGATTTCGCCGACCCGCGAGCCCGGCAGCATCGCCAGCACCGGCGCCTCTTCGTCCAGGCCCAGGTTCATCCGCGCTTCTTCGCGGTCGGGGTGGATCGGCATCTCGTCGGCGAGCGGGTGGCCGACGAAGCGCGCGTCGACGCCGTATTCGGCGTAGATCGGCGGCTCCATCGGGAACAGGCACAGCACCCGGTCGGCGCTCAGGCCGATCTTCTGCGCGCGCTTGCGCCGCCACGCCCACACCGACGGGCTGACGTAATGCGCGGTGCGCACGCCGCGCTGCTTGAGCCAGCGTTCGACGCCGAGATTGAAGTCGGGCGCGTCGATGCCGATGAAGGCGTCGGGCTTCCAGTCGAGGATGCGCTGGCGCACGTCGCGGCGCAGGCGCAGCAGCCGCGGCAGGTGCTTGAGCACTTCCGACAAGCCCATCACCGCCAGTTCGCCGGCGTCGAACCAGGTGTCCATGCCGGCCGCGCGCATCTGCTCGCCGCCGATGCCGACGAACTCGGCGCCGGGGTAGCGGCGCTTGAGCTCCTCGATCAGCGCCGCGCCGAGCAGGTCGCCGGAGGCTTCCCCGGCGATCAGGGCGAAGCGCGGCGGCGGAGGCGGCGCGGCGGGGAAGATCTCATCGATGGGGGAGGGGGCGACGGCGGCAGGAGCGTTCATCGGGGCAAGAGGCGTTCCGGTTCGAGCCGGTGCCGGTCGGCGCGCAAACGCAGGCGCGACGGCCGGCCGGGAATGAGGACGATGCCGCATTCTCGCCCGGAATGGCGTGGGCATGGGGCCATCGCGGTCGTTGAGGGGCACTTGCTGCCAAACGGCGTGACCCGCGTCGGCTTTTGCCGGCCGCAGGGCGGGCGCCGGCGATACCGGCCCGGCCGGCGCCCGGGCACGGCGCGAGGCCGCGCATTGGCGGCTGCCGCGTCGCTCAGCGCGCCGGCCGCGACGCCGAAAAGTGGCGTTCCAGCTCGCGCTGGTACTGGCCGCGGTCGAAGACGAAGTCCAGCGGGCCGACGGAGGCCGCGTTCGCGGTCGGGGCGAAGCCGTGCTCGTATTCCGGCGCCACCTGCCGCCACGCGACCCGGTCCTCGCGCACTTCCAGGACACAGGACACCACGCCGCAGTAGTCGCAGCCGCAGTGGCAGCGGTACAGCACCAAGCGCGCGCTGCCGAGTTGATTGTGCGCCGGCTGCTGGCCGAGGAATACGGCGAGGCCGCGTTCTGCCAGCGCCGTCGGGCGCGGGATTTCCAGGTCGGTGTCGGCGTTGCCGAGGTCGCGGGCGATGCCCAGCCACTGCGTGAGCGGGCGCTCGTCGATGAAGATCTCGGCGACATCGGCGCGCTGTTCGGCGCCGTCGACGGTGTAGGCGAAGACGGCCCGGCCGATGCGCAGGCGTTGGGTCGTCGCCGTCACGATGCCTCAGCGCAGCAGCGGCCGTTCGCCGTTGCCGATGAAGTCGAGCAGGGCACGCACGTCCGGGCTGTCGGCGGCCATGTCCTCGAGCTTGGCCCGCGCCTCTTCCAGCGACGCGCCGGAAACGTACAGGGTGCGGTAGGCGCGCTTGATCGCGCCGATCCGCTCGGCGTCGAAGCCGCGGCGCTTGAGGCCTTCGCTGTTGATCCCGCGCGGGCGGCCGTAGCCGTCCTGGGCGACCATCAGGAACGGCGGCACGTCGCCGTTGACCAGCGCGCCCATGCCGATGAAGGCGTGCGCGCCGATGCGGCAGAACTGGTGGATGCCGGAGAAGCCGCTCATGATCACCTGGTCTTCCACGGTGACGTGGCCGGCCAGGGTCGAGTTGTTGGAGAACACGCACTGATTGCCGACATGGCAGTCGTGGGCGACGTGGGTATAGGCCAGGAACCAGTTGCCGTTGCCGATCCGGGTCAGGCCGCCGCCGTTGCCGGTGCCGCGGTTGACGGTGACGAACTCGCGGAACACGTTGTCGTCGCCGATTTCCAGCTCGGTGCGTTCGCCGGCGAATTTCTTGTCCTGCGGGTCGCCGCCGATCGCGCACTGGGCGTAGAAGCGGTTGCCGCGGCCGATCCGGGTCGGGCCGTGGACCACGCAGTGCGGGCCGAACACGGTGCCCTCGCCGACTTCGACGTCGGCGCCGATGTAGCAGAACGGACCGACCTCGACGCCGGCACCGAGGCGGGCGCCGGGTTCGACGAAGGCGGTCGGATGGATCGTGGCGCTCATCGCGTCACTCCTTGACCTCGGCGCAGACGATGTCGGCGCAGGCGACCTGCTCGCCGTCGACGCGGGCGATGCCGGTGTAGATGGCCATGTTGCGGATGGTGCGCTTGAGCGTGACTTCCAGCTCCAGGCAGTCGCCCGGCGTGACCATGCGCGAGAACTTGGCGTTGTCGATCTTGACCAGGTAGAACAGGCGGCCGTCGGCGACGCCGCCGTGCGAGAGCTGGGTCAGGATGCCGCCGGCCTGGGCCAGCGCTTCGATCACCAGCACGCCCGGCATCACCGGATGGCCCGGAAAGTGGCCGTTGAAGAAAGGCTCGTTGCAACTCACGTTCTTGCGGCAGAGCACGCGCTTGTGGGCTTCGAACTCGACCACGCGGTCGACCAGCAGAAACGGGTAACGGTGCGGCAGCAGCTTCTGGATCGCCGTAACGTCGAGCGGGAGTTGCAGGGTCTGGCTCATCTTCTTGGGTTCTTCCGTTATGCGCGTCCTGCGCTGGGAGTCCGCGGTCCGTCCGCGGCCCGTCGTGACCGGCTTGCGCCGCAACGCCCATTGTCCCGCAGTTTTCGCCGCGGGTGTGGCGCCGGCGTATGGTGGCGCCGGGCGGGCGGCCGGCTCAGCCGTCCTCGCGCGAACGCGGGTTGCGCCGGGCGATCGCGTCGAGCTGCTTGAACCGCGCGGCGTTCTTGCGCCAGCTGCGGTTGTCCATCAACGGGGTGCCGGAGGAGTATTCGCCGGGCTCGCGGATCGAGCTGGTGACCAGGCTCATCGCGGTGACGACCACCTTGTCGCACAGCTCCAGGTGGCCGAGCACGCCGGCGCCGCCACCGATCAGGCAGTAGCGGCCGATCTTGGCGCTGCCGGCGGCGGCCGAGCAGCCGGCCATGGCGCTGTGGGCGCCGATGCGGACGTTGTGGCCGATCTGGATCTGGTTGTCGAGGCGCACGTCCTCCTCCAGCACCGTGTCCTCGATCGCGCCGCGGTCGATGGTGGTGTTGGCGCCGATCTCGCAGTCGTCGCCGACCACCACGCCGCCGAGCTGGGGCACCTTGAGCCAGCGGCCGGCCTCCATCGCCAGGCCGAAGCCGTCGGCGCCGAGCACCGCGCCGGGGTGGATCAGCACACGCTGGCCGAGCCGGACCCGGGTTACCAGGGTCACCCGGGCGATCAGCTCGCTGCCGGCGCCGACCACGCAGTCCTCGCCGATCACGCAACCGGGGCCGACGATGGCGCCGGCCTCGACCCGGCTGCGCGCGCCGATGCTGACGAAGGGGCCGATGTGGGCGTCGGCGGACACGTCCGCGCTGGGGTCGATCGCCGCCGAGGCGTGGATGCCGGGCTCGCGCAGCGGGCGCGGCTCGAACAGGGCCGAGATCTTGGCGAACGCGGCGTAAGGATCGCGTGCGATCAGCGCGGTGCCGGGGTAGCCCTCGGCGTCGTCCTCGCGCATGACCACCACGCCGGCCCGGCTCGCGGCGAGCTGGGCGCGGTACTTGGGATTGGCGAGAAAGGCCAGCTGTCCGGGTTCGGCCCGGGCCAGAGTGCCGACCCCGAGCACGCGCGCGGCGCCGTCGCCGCGCAGGCCGAGCGCGAAGCGCTCGGCCAGTTCCTGAGCCGTGTGACCGTTGTTGCTCAAAGCAGGGGCCCCGAAGCGTCGCCTGCGGCCGCGGCCGCGATCAGAACGTACCGCCGAAGGTGAACTGCAGACGCTCCAGCTCGTCGCCGCGATCGGTCTGGCGGCCCTGGGCATCGTACTCCGGACCCTGCTTCTTGAACGGGAACGCGTAGCTGATCGAGATCGGGCCCATGGGCGAACGCCACATCAGCGCGATGCCCGCCGAAGCGCGCAGCTCGCCGGCGTCGAAATCGTCGTAGCTCTTGTAGACGTTGCCGAAGTCGAGGAACGCCGAGACGCGCGCGGCGGGCGTGTCGAGCAACGTCGGGAAATACATTTCCAGCGAGCCGGTGGTCTTGAACGCGCCGCCCAGCGGCTGCTTGTAGGTCGCGCCGATGAACGCGGCCTCGCGCGGGCCCAGCGTGTTGTCGGTGAAGCCGCGCACCGAGCGCACGCCGCCGGCGTAGAAGTTCTCGAAGAACGGCAGGCCGGTCGCGGTGATGGTGCGCGGCGCGACGGGGCCGTTCGGGCCGTCGGGGTCGACGACCCGGCTGACGTCCTTGCCGTAGCTGTCGCCGTAGCCCAGCTCGGTGCGGGTGTTGAGCACCAGGTGGCGCGACAACGGCCAGAACTTGGAGAAGTTGTAGTTGATCTTGTAGTACTCGACCGTCGAACCCGGCAGGGTCGCTTCCAGCCACACCCGCTGCTGGGTGCCGGCGGTCGGGGTCAGCGCGTGGTTGAGGCTGTTGCGGCCCCAGCCGATCTGCGCGCGCCAGGCGTGGAAGGTGCGCTGGCCGAGCGCGTCGAGGTAGTCGATGATGCTCGGCGGCGCGGTGTTCGGGAACGCCAGGATCTCGTTGCTGTCGATGCCGATCAGGCCGGTCACCGAGTCGGTTTCGGTCAGCGGCACGCCGAGCACGACCTGGGCGGTGCCGTTGGTGGTCGAGTACTGGGCGGTGTTGAAGTCCGAGTAGTCGAGTTCGCGCCAGGACAGGTTGTAGCCCAGCGAAACGCCGTCGTCGGTGAAATAGGGGTTGGTGTAGGAGAAGTCGTAGCGCGACTGATAGCGGCTGCGCTGGGCCTGCACCGACACGCGGTTGCCGCTGCCTAGGAAGTTGTTCTGCGACAGCTGGATCTGCGTGGTCAGCTTGCCCAGCTGCGAATAGCCCAGGCCGAACACGAAGCTGCCGGAGGTGGTTTCCTTGAGGTTGTAGACGACGTCGACCTGGTCGTTGGTGCCGGGCACCGGCTTGCTCTCGACGTCCACGTTCTCGAAGAAGCCCAGGCCCTGCAGGCGGATCTTGGAGCGGTCGATCGCCGCCTGCGAATACCAGGTGCCCTCGAACTGGCGCATTTCGCGGCGCAGCACTTCGTCGGCGGTGCGGGTGTTGCCCTTGAACACGACCCGGCGCACGTTCACGCGCGGGCCCGGCACCACCTGCATGTTGATGCCGACGGTCTTGTTCTCGCGGTTGACGTCCGGAATCGGGTTGACCTGGGCGAAGGCGTAGCCGACGTTGCCCAGGGTCGCGGTGATCGAGTCGGAGCTGATCTCGAGCAGGCGGCGCGAGAAGATCTGGTCCGGCTTGACGATGACCAGCTTCTCGATCTGCTCCTTGGGCAGGATCGTATCGCCGGTGACCTGCACGCTGGAGACCTTGTACTGATCGCCCTCGGTGACGCCGGCGGTGAGGAACATGTCCTGCCGGTCGGGGCTGATCGCGACCTGGGTGGAGTCGATGCTGAAGTCGACGTAGCCGCGGTCGAGGTAGTAGGAGTTGAGCTTTTCCAGATCGCCGGACAGCTTCTCGCGCGAGTACTGGTCGTCGCGGCGGTACCAGCTGAGCCAGTTGTGCTCGCGCGACTCCCAACCGTCGAGGATGTCCTTCTGCTCGAACTTGTCGTTGCCGATCAGGTTGATGTGGCGGATCTTCGCGGCCTTGCCTTCCTTGACGTTGATGGTCAGGTCGACGCGGTTGCGGTCGAGACGGTTCACCGAATTGGTGATCTCGACGTTGTACTTGCCGCGGTTGTTGTACTGCCGGGTCAAGTCCTGGGTGACCTTGTCCAGGGCCAGGCGGTCGAAGGTCTCGCCTTCGGCCAGGCCGATTTCCTTCAGGCCCTTGAGCAGGTCTTCGCTCTTGATGTCCTTGTTGCCGGTCAGGGTGAGCTTGTTGATCGCCGGACGCTCGGCGACGGTGACGACCAGGATGGTGCCCTGGCGGTCGAGCTGCACGTCTTCGAAGAAGCCGGTCTTGTACAGGGCGCGGATGGCGTCGCCGGCCTTGGCCGAGTCCATCGTGTCGCCGCGCTCGACCGGCAGGTAGGTGAAGACGGTGCCGGCGGAAATGCGTTGCAGCCCGTCGATGCGGATGTCGCTGACCGTGAACGAACCCGGCGCGGCGGCGACCCCGAGCGAGAACGGATCGGCGGACTGCGCCATCGCGGGAATCGCCGGCGCCGAGGTCATTGCCGTGGCAAGGGCGAGGGCGAGCAGGCGGCGATTAGGGATTCGCGTCATCATTACGTCCGTTTGGGGCTGGATGCCGGCAGTCGGGCATCGGGTCGAAGTGCGGCAGGATAGAGGGCAAAGCGTCCGTTCGAGCGTCAGGCCGGCATCAGCGCACCAAGTTGTTCAGGATGTCGTTGTAGAACGCCAGGCCCATCAGGCCGGCGATCAGGGCCAGGCCGACGAAATGTCCGGCCGCCATTACGCGTTCGCTGACCGGGCTGCCTTTGACCAGCTCGATAAGGTAATACAGCAGGTGACCGCCGTCCAAGATCGGGATCGGCAGCAGGTTCAGGATGCCCAGGCTCAGCGACAGCAGGGCCAGCAGCTGCAGATACCAGGCCGGCCCGTTGTTGGCGTAGGCATTGGCGGCGCGGCCGATGGTCACCGGCCCGGCCACGGTGTTCTGCAGAGAGACCCGGCCGGTGAAGGCGCGGCCGATCATCGCGAACAGCTGTTCGGCCTGGTGCACGCCCTCGCGCAGCGCCGCCGGCACCGCCTGCAAGGGGCCGTAGCGCAGGACCGCGTCGCGCGTCGGCTCGGGCAGTTCGGCCGAGATCAGGCCCAGGCCCCAGTAGGCTTCGCCGTCGGGCTTGAGCATCCGCGCCGGGGCGATTTCCAGGGCCAGGCGATCGCCGTTGCGGGCGACCTCGATCATCGCGCTGCCGCCGCGCCGGTGCAGCTTGGCCACGGCCGCGGTGAGGTCTTCCCAACTGCGCAGCGGATCGCCGTCCAGCGCCGTGACCCGGTCGCCCTCGGCCAGCACGCCCCAGGCGGGGCTGCCCGGTTCGATGCGGCCGATCACCGCCGGGCGCAGCTCGTGGCGGCCGCGCAGGCCGACGATCTGGACCGCGCGGCGTTCGTCGAACTCGGCCGGCAGCCGCGACAGCCGCAGGTGGCGGGTGGCCTCGGCGCCGTTCTCGGCGCGGATTCGCACCGCCACGTCCTCGCGGTCGAGCGCGTGCGGCAGCAGCGCCAGTTGCACTTCGCTCCAGGTCGGGGTGTCGCGGTCGCCGATGCGCAGCACGGTGTCGCCGCGGCGCAATCCGGACTCGGCGGCCAGGCCGGCGACGTCGCCGACCACCGGGGCGAAATCGGGGCGGCCGATCACGAACATGCCCCACAGCAAGGCCACGCACAGGATCAGGTTGGCGAGCGGGCCGGCGGCGACGATGGCGATGCGCTGCCACACCGGCTTGCGGTTGAAGGCCTGCGGAATCAGCGCATCGGGAATCTCGAACTCGCGCTCGTCGAGCATCTTGACGTAGCCGCCGAGCGGAATCGCGCCGATCGCGTACTCGGTGCCGTCGGCGGCCTTGCGCAGCCACAGCGGCTTGCCGAAGCCGATCGAGAAGCGCAGCACCTTCACCCCGCAGCGGCGGGCGACCCAGAAATGGCCGAACTCGTGAATGGTCACCAGCACGCCGATGCTGATGATCAGCCACCACAGCGACCCCAGGATCTCGCTCATGGCTGCCTCGACGTCGGTGGCTGGGCTGCTGCCATGGTTCAGGCTCGTTGGACGATCGCCTGCTCGGCGTGGCGGCGGGCCCGTTGGTCGGCATCGCGCAGCGACGCCAGCGAACTGGCCGGTTGGGAGGGAAGCGCGGCGAGGGTGTCCTCGACCAGCGCCGGTATCGCTAGGAAACCGATGCGCCGCTGAAGAAACGCTGAAACCGCCACCTCGTTGGCGGCGTTCAGCACCGCCGGCGCGGTGCCGCCGGCGGCCAGTGCCTCGAAGGCCAGGCGCAGGCAGGGGAAGGCGTCCAGGTCGGGACGTTCGAAGTCGAGCCGGCCATGAGCCAACAGGTCGAGCCCGGCCACGCCCGAGTCGATCCGCTGCGGCCAGGCGAAGCCCACCGCCAGCGCGGTGCGCATGTCGGGCAGGCCCAACTGGGCCAGGGTCGAGCCGTCGACGAATTCGACCAGCGAATGCACCAGGCTCTGCGGGTGCACCAGCACTTGGATGCGTTCGCCGCCGACGCCGAACAAGTGGTGGGCCTCGATGACTTCCAGGCCCTTGTTCATCAGCGTCGCGGAGTCGACCGAGATCTTCGGCCCCATCGACCACTTGGGGTGGGCCACGGCCTGTTCCGGAGTCACGTCAGTCAGGTCGGAACGTGTACGGCCGCGGAACGGCCCGCCGGACGCGGTCAGCAGGATGCGCTTGAGACCGGCATGGGCGTGGGCGTCGGGCAGGCATTGGAAGATCGCGTTGTGCTCGCTGTCGATCGGCACGATGCAGGCGCCGGCCTGGGCGGCGGCATCCATCAGCAGCTCGCCGGCCAGCACCAGCGATTCCTTGTTGGCCAGCAGCAGGCGCTTGCCGGCGCGCGCCGCGGCCAGGGTCGAGGTCAGCCCGGCGGCCCCGACTATCGCCGCGACGACGGTGTCGCACGCGTCCGAGCCGACCAGCTCGACCAGGGCCTGATCGCCGCAGTGGGCCTGGGTGGACAGGCCGCGTTCGCGCAGGCCGTCGCGCAGCGCGGCGAAACCGCGCTCGTCGGCGATCACCGCGTGTTCGGGGCGATGGCGCTCGCACAGCGCGAGCAGGGCGTCGACCCGGCCGCCGGCGGCGAGCACGCTGGCGCGCAGCGCTTCGGGGTGGCGCGCGATCACGTCCAGCGCCGAGGTGCCGATGGAACCGGTGGCGCCGAGTACGGCGACTTTGCGGGCGGGAGCGGTCATGGCCGGATCAGAACCCGAAGATGGCCTTGCCGAGCGCGAACACCGGCAGCGCAGCGAGCACGCCGTCGATGCGGTCGAGAATGCCGCCGTGGCCCGGAATCAGATGGCCGGAATCCTTCACCCCGACATGGCGCTTGAGCAGGCTTTCGAACAGGTCGCCGACCACCGAGAACAGCACCGCGGCCAGCGACACCAGGGCGACCCAATGCAGTTGGTCGGTGCGGGCGCCGGCGAGCAACGAGAACCCCACGCCGGCCGCGACGCCGGCCACGGCGCCGCCGATCAGGCCTTCGACGGTCTTGTTCGGGCTGACCCGCGGGGCCAGCTTGAGCATGCCGAACTTGCGCCCGGCGAAATACGCGCCGGTGTCGGCGGCCCAGACCACGGCCAGCGCGGTCAGCAGCCACCAATGGCCGTTCGGCGCTTCGGCGTGGATCCAGGCCAGCGCGCACCAGGCCGGAATCACGCTCAGCGCCGCGGCGGCGAGCTTGAACGCGCGCGCATAGGTCTCGTGATTGCTGGCGAACTGGAAGCGCTGCAGCCACAACAGCGCCAGCAGCCACCACACCACGCCGACCAGCGAGGCGATCTTGAACAACACCATCGACGGCGCCTGCACCGCGCCCATGCCGCCGCCGCGCGAAGCCCAGACGATGGTCACCATCAGCGCCAGGTGCGCGACCAGCAGCACCGTGCGCGACAAGGTGTCCTCGATCTCGGCCAGATCGAACCACTCCCACAAGCCGGCCAGGAACAGCACCGCGGCCACGGCGATCATCCACGGCGTCGGCAGCAGCAGGATCGCGGCGATCGCGACGGGCGCCATGACCAGCGCGGCGAGCAGGCGGGTTCGGGTCATTCAACGGTCTCTTTGGGCTGGGCGGCGATCTGCGCCCCGGTCAGGCCGAAGCGCCGCTCGCGGCCGCCGAACTCGTCCAACGCGCGTTGCAGCATCGTCTCGTCGAGTTCGGGCCACAGCGCTTCGGTGAACCACAGTTCGGTATAGGCCAGCTGCCAGAGCAGGAAGTTGCTGATCCGGGTGTCGCCGCCGGTGCGGATGAACAGATCCGGCGGCGGCAGGTCGGCCAGGCTGACCCGCGAGGCGAACAGGGCTTCGTCGATCGCTTCCGGGGCGAGCCGGCCGGCGGCGACGTCGGCGGCCAGCGAACGCGCCGCCTGGACGATGTCCCAGCGGCCGCCGTAGCTGGCGGCGATGGTCAGGTGCAGGGTCGCGTTGGTGCGGGTCTGGGCTTCGGCGGCGGCCATGCGTTCGCGGATCTTGTCCGAGAAACGGTCGCGCTCGCCGATGAAGCGCACGCGCACGCCGCGGCGGTCCAACTCCTCGACCTCGCGTTCCAGCGCGTTGAGGAACAGCTTCATCAACCCGCCGACTTCGTCTTCCGGGCGGCCCCAGTTCTCGCTCGAGAACGCGAACAGGGTCAGCGCCTGGATGCCGCGGGCGATGCAGAAATCGATGCAGATGTTGACCGTGCGGGCGCCGGCGCGGTGGCCGATGATGCGCGGCCGGCGCCGGCGTTCGGCCCAACGGCCGTTGCCGTCCATGATGACGGCGAGATGGCGCGGAATGCGGGCGGGCGAGGGGGCGGGCTCGTTGGGCATGGCGCCGATGACGGGGATCTCGGTAAGCGGACGGTCGGCCGTTGACGGGGGCTGGCGGCCGGGCGAAGCCGGGCCCGCGTGCGGGACCCGGAACTGGACCGGCGCAGCGCGCGGAAGTTCAGTCGAACCCGCGCGCGGCGCCTGGCGGGATCAGACCGCCATCAGCTCCTGTTCCTTGGCCTTGACCACGCCGTCGACGTCCTTGATCGCGCTGTCGGTGACCTTCTGGATCTCGTCCTCGAAGCGGCGCAGCTCGTCCTCGGTGACCTTCTTGTCCTTGAGCAGTTCCTTGGCCTGATGGTTGGCGTCGCGGCGGATGTTGCGGACCGCGACCTTGGCGTTCTCGCTTTCGCTGTGCACGACCTTGGTCAGTTCCTTGCGGCGCTCTTCGGTCAGCGCCGGCAGGTTGATGCGGATCACCGTGCCGGCGGTGTTCGGGGTCAGGCCGAGGTCGGAGGCCAGGATGGCCTTCTCGACCGCGCCGACGATCTGCTTCTCCCACGGCGTGATGGTCAGGGTGCGCGCATCGCTGACCTGGACGCTGGCGACCTGGTTCAGCGGCATCTCGGAGCCGTGATAATTGACCTTGAGGTGGTCGACCAGCGCGGTCGAGGCGCGCCCGGTGCGGACCTTGGTCAGGTCGTGGCGGAAGGATTCGACGCTCTTGGCCATGCGGTTCTGTGCGTCTTTCTTGATGTCGTTGAGCATCGCCGGCTCCGGTCCTATGGCGGTAATCGCGGGATTATATGGGCTCGGGCGGGTTTTGCGGGCCGGAAGGCCGCCCCGAGGGGCGCGCGCGCAGCCCGGCCGGGGCGCAGGGTGGGCGTCGAGGGTCACGGTTTGCGCCGCCAGCGGCCGCGCGAGGGCCGCCCGTGGCGTCGGCCGCGATTCGCTGCGATGCAGCATGGACCTCAGCGCGAAGTCGCGGATCGGTGGCCGTGACGGTGCGCGGGCGGCTCGCCGCCGCCGTGCTCGTGGCCGGCACCGCAATCGTGCGGACGGTCGTGGTCGTGCTCGCCGTGATCGTGGTGCTCGTGGCGGTGGCCGTGATGCCCGTGGGCGCGATCGAACGCGCCGTGCGGCGCGCGATCGTGGCGGTCGTGCTCGCAGGCGCGGCCGTGCTCGACCTGCAGGGTCGGGTGGTTGATGCCGAAACGGCGGTCGAGTTCGCGATTGAGGCGGTCGATGAAGGCGTCGTGGTCACTGTCGTCGGGGCGCACGATGTGCGCGGTCATCGCGATCTCGCCGGCGCCGAGCGACCAGATGTGCAGATGATGCACGGCCTCCACGCCGGGCTGCGCGCGCAGCAGGGTTTCGACTTCGCTGCGGTCGATGCCGCGCGGCACCGCGTCCATCGCCGCATCGAAGCTTTCGCGCAGCAGGCCGAACGCGCCGGCCGCGACCACCGCGCCGATCAGCAGGGCGATCGCCGGGTCGAGCCAGGCCCAGCCGCTCAGCCACATGCCGGCGCCGGCCAGCACCGCCGCCAGCGACACCGCGGCGTCGGCCATCAAGTGCAGGAACGCGCCGCGCCGGTTGAGGTCGTGCTCGTGACCGTCGCGCACCAGCCAGGCCGCGCCGAGGTTGACCGCGATGCCGATCGCCGCCACCACCATCACCGGCAGCGCGGGAATCTGCGGCGGCGCGCCGAAGCGGCGGATCGCCTCCCAGCCCAGCGCGCCGGAGAAGCCGACCAGCAGCAGCGCATTGGCCAACGGCGAGAGCAGGGTGGCGCGGCGCCAGCCGTACGTGTGGCGATCGGTGGGACTGCGCCGGGCCAGGACGGCGGCGCCCCAGGCCAGACCCAGGCCGAGCACGTCGCCGAGGTTGTGCAGGGCGTCGGAAAGCAGGGCCAGGGAGTTGGTGGCGAAGCCGTAGCCGGCCTCCAGCGCGGTGTAGGCGAGGTTGATCAGGGTGACCGCGGCGAAGGCGCGGGTCCCGCCGTGAGCGTGGTGGTGGCCGTGGGAATGCATGCGGTCATGCTGTCACGCGCCCGCCCGCGAACACTATTACAGGCCGTCGCGGCGCGGCTTTAAACCCGGCAGGCGGGCACGGAATCGGATATCGGAGCGGGCGGCCAGAGCGGCGCGGGGCGTCCGGCCCATGACTTTCGGCCGCTTGACTACGTCTGTAGTCAAAAGCACTCTGACTACAGACGTAGTCAGGAGGGCGCATGAACCGTAAATCCATCGGCGACCAGGAGCTGGCCTTGCTGCATTACCTGGACGAACGCGACGACGCTTCGGTCGGCGAGGTCGCGGCCGACTACGGCCAGACCCGCGGTCTGGCCCGCTCGACCGTGCTGACCATGATGGAGCGCCTGCGCGCCAAGGGCTTCCTGCGCCGGCGCAAGGTCGGCGGCGTGTACCGCTACGCCAGCGTGGCCGCGACCGAGGATGTCATGCGCTCGGCGGTCGGCCAGTTCGTCGCCAATACCCTGCAAGGTTCGCTGTCGCCGTTCGTGGCCTGGATGTCGCAGCGTGGCGAGGTCAGCGAGCAGGAACTCGGCGAACTGGAGCAACTGGTCGCGCAACTGCAGTCGCGGCGCAAGGAGCGCTGACATGAGCCACGCAGGGACCTGGGCGTCGGAGCTGATCGCGCGCCTCGCCGCGGCGAGCCTGCAGTCGCTGCTGCTGGTGGCGCTGGTGTGGGCGGCCTGCCGTTGGCTGCCGGGCCTGAGCGCGGCGGCGCGCTGCCGCCTGTGGTGGCTGACGGCGCTGCAGTTGTTGATCGGGCTGTGTTGGCCGACGCCGCTGGCGTTGTCGGCGCCGGCGTGGTGGCCGTCGCTGGCGATCGGCCAGACGCTGCCGGCGGCCGCGCCCTGGTCGGCGCGGGTGCCGTTCGCGCTCGCCGCCGGCGCAGCGGTGCCGGCGGCGCCCGATGTCGGCGCAGCGCTGCCGGCTTGGTCGCTGGCCTTGGCGAGCCTGTGGCTGGCCGGCTGCCTGGCGATGTCGGCGGTGCAACTGCGGGCCTGGCGCAGCGTGCGCCGCCGGCTGGCCGCGTCGCAGCCTTGCGAGCATGCCGGCGTGGCGCACCTGTGGCGCCGGCTCGGCGTCGCGCTGGGGCTGCGCCGGATGCCGGCGCTGCGCGTGTCGGCGCAGATCGAATCGCCGCAACTGCTCGGCCCATGGCCGGCGACCGTGCTGCTGCCGCAGGCGCGGCTGGCGACGATGAGCGAGGCCGAACTGGAAATGGCCTTGCACCACGAACTGGAACATCTGCGTCGCGGCGACCTGTGGTGGGGCTGGGTGCCGGCCGCGGCGCAATGGCTGTTTTTCTTTCATCCGCTCGCGCACCTGATCGCGCGCGAGTACGCCCTGGCGCGCGAGGCCGCGGTCGACGCGGCGGTGCTCGACAGCCGGCGCTATCCGGCGCAGGACTACGGCCGCCTGCTGCTGCGCCTGGGCCTGGGGCCGCGCCCGCAGGCGGGGCTGGCCAGCGCTTCGCCGACCTATCTGATCCTCAAGAGGAGATTGACCATGCTGCAGAACGCCGCTCCGACTTCGCGCCTGCTCGCCCTGTGCCTGACCGCCGCGGTCGCCGCGTTCGGTCTGGCCCCCTACCGGATCGCCGCCGCCGACGCCGCGCCCCGGCCGGCACAGGCCCAGGCAAGCCCGGATCGCGCCGGGAAAGGCGCCGATGAAACCCGCATTACCGAACGCGGCGCGGGCGTGCCGGAGCGCCGTTGGGCGGTGCGCGGCGAGCGCTACTACCGCATCGGCGACGACGGCGCCTACAGCGAGGTCGTCGATCCGGCGACGCGCGAACGGCTGCAGCGGATGATGCGCGAGTCGCGCGAGGCCGAACTCGCCGGCGAGCGCGCCCGGCGCGACGCCGAGGCAACGGCGCGCGAGGCCGAACGCCACGCCCGCGCGGCCCGGATCGAAGGCGAGCGCGCGGCGGAGCACGGCCGGCGCGAAGCCGAGCAGGGGCGGCGCGTCGCCGAGCGGGCCCAGGCGATGGCGCGACAGCACGCCGCCCAGGCCGAACAGCAGGCGCATCGGACCGCGCGCGAACAGGCGACGGCCGAACGGGCCGCCGAGCAGGCGCGCCGCGAGGGGCAGCGCGCGCAGGCGATGGCGACGCGCGAGGCGGCCCGCGCCGAGCGGCAGGCGCGCCAGGCGGCCCGCGGGCAAGTGGAGGCCGAACGCATCGCCGAGCAGGCCCGGCGCGCCGCCGCGCAGGCCTTGCGCGAAGCCGCGGCGGCGACCCGAGAAGCCGAGCAGGCCGCGCGCGAAGCCGCCCAGGCGACGCGCGAAATCAGCCGCGAAGGCTGAGCCGGCCGGGCCGGAAGCGGTCGCGCATGCCGGCCCCTGAACGAGAACGGCCGCCCGGAGGCGGCCGTCGCGAGCGGGGCGGGGCGTCGGCTTAGCCGCGGCCCTGCACCAGGGTGCCGATGTTCTCGCCGCGCAGGATCTTCAGCAGCACGCCCGGCTGGCCCATGTCGAAGATGCGCAGCGGCAGCTCGCTGTCGCGGCACAGCGCGAACGCGGCGGTGTCCATGACCTGCAGGTCGCGGCTGATCACTTCGTCGTAGCTGAGCTTGTCGAAGCGCACCGCGTCGCTGTGCTTCTTCGGGTCCTTGTCGTACACGCCGTCGACCTTGGTCGCCTTCAGCAGCAGGTCGGCGCCGATTTCGATCGCGCGCAGGGCGGCACCGGAATCGGTGGTGAAGAACGGGCTGCCGACGCCGGCGGCGAAGATCGCCAGGCGGCCCTTTTCCAGATGGCGGATGGCGCGACGACGGATGTAGTCCTCGCACACGTCGTTGATCTTGATCGCGCTCATGACGCGCACCTTGGCGCCGAGCTTCTCCAGCGAGTCCTGCATGGCCAGGGCGTTGATGACCGTGGCGAGCATGCCCATCTGGTCGCCGGTGACCCGGTCCATGCCGCCGGCGGCGAGGCCGGCGCCGCGGAAGATGTTGCCGCCGCCGATGACCAGCGCGACTTCGGCGCCGGCCTGCTGGACTTCGATGACTTCGCGGGCGAGGCGGCCGATCACCTTGGGATCGATGCCGTAGTCCTCGTCGCCCATCAGCGCCTCGCCGGAAAGTTTCAACAGGACACGGCGATAGGCGAGCTGGGACATGGGATTTCTCGGGGGAGCGACGGGCGGCGGAATTGTAGCCCAAGCCCTCCATGCTGCGGCGTGCGGAATCGCGCCGATCGCGGCGGATTTGGCTGCGATTGGGGAAAGCGGCGAGCGCCCGGCGCCCGCGGCGGGGCGGGCGGCCTGCGACCGCGGTCGCGCGCCGATCGAGACCGTATCGGCCATCGACGTGCCGCGGTGATCCCGTATGATCGGCCGCCGGTCCCATGGCGGGACCGCCGCATCGCGCCGGCGCCGCCGCGGCGCGCGCCGCGCACCACCCAAGGAGATGGACCGTGTCGATCAAGAACCTCAACGAATTCCTTGAATCCTCCAAGCAGAAGGACCTCAGCCCGGAGGCGTTCGAACTGGAAAGCTCGCACCTGCTGGAAGTCAAGCTCAACGGCCGGGTCTGGGCCAAGGCCGGTTCGATGGTCGCCTACCGCGGCGGGGTCAAGTTCGTGCGCCAGGGCATGCTCGAGCAGGGCCTGGGCAACCTGCTGAAGAAGGCGATCAGCGGCGAAGGCACCCAGCTGATGAAGATGGAAGGCCAGGGCCGGGTCTACATCGCCGACGCCGGCAAGAAGATCACCCTGCTGCGCCTGAACGGCGAGTCGATCTTCGTCAACGGCAACGACGTGCTGGCCTACGAGGACGGCATCGCTTCGGACATCAAGATGATGCGCAAGGTCGCCGGCATGGTCTCGGGCGGCCTGTTCAACATCAAGCTCAGCGGCCAGGGCGTGGTCGCGATCACCTCGCACTACGAGCCGCTGACCCTGGCGGTGACCCCGGACCAGCCGGTGTTCACCGACCCGAACGCGACCGTGGCCTGGTCGGGCGGACTGAGCCCGGACATCGTCACCGACATTTCGTTCGGCACCTTGCTCGGCCGCGGTTCGGGCGAGAGCGTGCAGCTCAAGTTCGCCGGCACCGGCTGGGTCGTGGTGCAGCCGTACGAAGAAGTGTATTTCCAGCAGCAGGGTTGAGTCCGACCGCGGGTTCGCCGGGTCCGAAAGGCCGCGTCGTCGACGCGGCCTTTTTCTTGCCCGCGCCCTCCGTTCGCGGCCTGGCGACGGCGGTCGCCGCCGCCGCGACCGGCCTGTCGGATCTGACAGGCGCGCCCCGGGCGCTGCGCCCCGGTCTGGTTAAGATCGACGTCGGCGAGACGTTCGCCGTTCCCAGGAGGGGTGTGATGACGTATCGGAATGCGTTGCGCGCGCTGGGCCTGTCGGGCCTGCTGCTGTTGCTGCCGGTGGCCCAGGCCGACCCGGTCGAGGGCGAGATCGTGACCCAGACCCGTTGCGAAGACCGCGGCTGGGCCTACGAGATCGTGACGATGAAGTACCGCTGGACCGGCGGGCAGTGGGTGTACCTGTCGCAGAGTTCGTACTACTCCGAATCCTGTCCGCCGATCGAGTGAGGCGATGCGGCGAGGGCGAGAATCCAGGCGCTTTGGAGGCATGCCGCGATGAAGCCCTGGATGCCCGCCTGCGCAGGCGCGACAGCAGGCGAATCCACCGTTGCCCGACTCCCGAATCCCGAATCCCGAATCCCGAACAAAGAAAAAGGCCGCGGAATCCGCGGCCTTTTTCGTGTCGCTTCGCAGCGGCTGGGCTTACGCCAGGCCGGCCTGCTTCATGACTTCGGCGGCGAAGTCGTCGACCTGCTTCTCGATGCCTTCGCCCACGGCCAGGCGCTGCATGCTGACCACGTCGGCGCCGGCGGCCTTGACCACCTGCTCGACGGTCTGGTCGGTGTTCAGCACGTAAGGCTGGCCGTACAGGGTGACTTCGTTGACGATCTTGGCGATCTTGCCGCCGATGATCTTCTCCAGGATGTCGGCCGGCTTGGCCTTGTCCTTCTCGGACATCTTGGCCAGCTCGATTTCCTTTTCCTTCTCGACGAACGCGGCCGGCACGTCGCTGGCCTTGATGTGCGGCGGGTTCATCGCCGCGACATGCATCGCCAGGCCACGCGCCAGGTCGGCGTCGCCGCCCTTGAGCTCGATCAGCACGCCGATCTTGCCGCCGTGCACGTACGCGGCGACGTTGTTGGCGCTGTCGATGGCGACCATGCGGCGGACCTGCAGGTTTTCGCCGACCTTGGCGATGACCGCGGCGCGGGTTTCCTCGACGGTCTCGCCCGACGGCACCTTGGCGGCCTTCAGGGCTTCCACGTCGGCGGCGCCGGAGGTCAGCGCGACCTGGGCGACGGTGTCGGTGAAGGCCAGGAAGTTGCTGTCCTTGGCGACGAAGTCGGTTTCGGAGTTGATCTCGACCAGCACGGCCTTGCCGCCGTTCTGGGCGACGGCGATGCGGCCTTCGGCGGCGACGCGGCCGGCCTTCTTGTCGGCCTTGGCCAGGCCCGACTTGCGCAGCCACTCGGCGGCGGCGTCGATGTCGCCGTTGTTTTCGGTCAGGGCCTTCTTGCACTCCATCATGCCGGCGCCGGTGCGCTCGCGGAGTTCCTTGACCAGGGAAGCGGTGATTTCAGCCATGGGGTTACCTCGGGTGTTCGTGTTGCCCGCACAGCAGCGGCATAAGCCGCGAGCGTTCGCGGGCGAGATCCTGCGAAGGACGCGGCTTGCGCCGCCCCTGCAGGAGCGGGATGCGGATGCCGCAGCCGCGCACTATGGCGCGGCTGCGTGACGCTGAAGCGACGGCGGGGATTACTCCGCGGCGTCGTCCTTCTTGCCGCCCTTCTTGGCCGGCGCGCGGCCGCGCGGGGCCTTGCGGTCGTCCTTGGCGGCGCCTTCTTCGGCGGCTTCGGCGAACTCTTCCTCGCGGACGCTGCCGACCTGCGGAGCGGCGGCCTTGCCTTCGAGCACGGCGTCGGCGGCGGCGCGGGCGTACAGCTGCACGGCGCGGATGGCGTCGTCGTTGCCCGGGATGGCGTAGTCGACCAGGGCCGGATCGTAGTTGGTGTCGACCACGGCGATGACCGGGATGCCGAGCTTCTTGGCTTCCTTGATCGCGATGTCTTCATGGCCGATGTCGATCACGAACAGCGCGTCGGGCAGGCGGTTCATGTCCTTGATGCCGCCCAGCGAGGCTTCCAGCTTGGCGCGCTCGCGGCGCAGGCCCAGCACTTCGTGCTTGACCATCTTCATGAAGGTGCCGTCGGTTTCGCCGGCTTCCAGTTCCTTCAGGCGCGACACCGACTGCTTGACGGTGCGGAAGTTGGTCAGGGTGCCGCCGAGCCAGCGCTGGGTCATGTACGGCATGCCGCAACGCTCGGCCTCTTCCTTGATCGACTCGCGCGCCGAGCGCTTGGTGCCGATGAACAGGATGGTGCCGCGCTTCTGGGCGATGCCCGAGATGAAGTTCATCGCGTCGTTGAACAGCGGAACGGTCTTCTCGAGGTTGATGATGTGGATCTTGCCGCGGGCGCCGAAGATGTACGGACCCATCTTGGGGTTCCAGTAGCGCGTCTGGTGGCCGAAATGGACGCCGGCTTCCAGCATCTGGCGCATGGTGATCTGGGGCATTGCGATGACTCCGAAGGCAGTGGAACCGGCGCCGCGATAAGTGAGGGCGCTGCCCGGAGCGGAGCTCCGTGGCGATGGTTCCGGGGTTGGGCCTCCCTGGCGCTTCCGTGTCCGAACCGTGGAGCGGCTGGGCCGTTCCGCGGCACCCCGGCACGAATTGGGGCGTCAGGTGTGTATTCGCCGATGACGTCCGGCGTGGACGGCGCGGTCGATCCGGGAACCCGGTCCGGCCGCAAAGCCGCGGAATTGTAAGCCGCGCCGGCCGGCAGGGCAAATCCGGCCAGGCCGACCGTAGGGGGTAGGGCGAAAAATACAATCTCATATTTCTCTGAGACGGTCGCCGGCCGCGATCGATGAGGGCCCGCGGCACACTGCATCGCATCCGCGGCGGTCCGCGAACCGTGATGGCCGGGGCGTTAATAGGCGATAATCCCGGCCATGGCCTACACCCTCAAAACCCCCGAAGACATCGAGAAGATGCGCGTCGCCGGCCGCCTGGCCGCCGAAGTCCTGCAGGTCGTTGCGCCGCACGTGAAGCCGGGCGTCAGCACCGGCGAACTGGACCGCATCTGCCACGATCATATCGTCAACGTGCAGAAGGCGATTCCCGCCAACGTCGGCTACAAGGGCTTCCCCAAGACCGTCTGCACCTCGGTCAACAACGTCATCTGCCACGGCATCCCCAGCGACGGCAAGATCCTCAAGGACGGCGACATCGTCAATATCGACGTCACCGTCATCAAGGACGGCTGGCACGGCGACACCAGCCGCATGTACTACGTCGGCACGCCGTCGGTCATGGCCAAGCGTTTGGTCGAGGTCACCCGCGAGGCGATGTTCCGCGCCATCCGCATCGTCAGGCCCGGCATCACCCTGGGCGACATCGGCCACGTCATCCAGACCTATGCCGAGTCCGAGCGCTTCAGCGTGGTCCGCGATTACTGCGGCCACGGCATCGGCCGGGTCTACCACGAGGACCCGCAGGTCCTGCACGTCGGCCAGCCCGGCGCCGGGCTCAAGTTGGTGCCCGGCATGACCTTCACCATCGAGCCGATGATCAACGAAGGCACCTACCGGCATAAGACCCTGCCGGACGGCTGGACCGTGGTCACCAAGGACCGCAAGCTGTCGGCGCAGTGGGAGCACACCGTCGCGGTGACCGAAGACGGCGTCGAGATCCTGACCCGCGTGCCCGGCGACGACAACGACTTATGACCGCACCCGTCGCGGCCGACGGCGCCGCGCCCGAAGCCGGCACCCCGGCGGCGATCCGCGCGGCCCTGGCCGCGGTCGACGCCGCCCTGGCCGAACGTTTCGACCGCGACGGCGAAGCCGACATCGACCGCCTGTTGCGCGCGCGTGCCGACGCGGTCGACGCGCAGGTGCGTGCGGCCTGGCGCCGGCATCTGGATCACGGCGCCGGCCTGGCGCTGTTCGCGGTCGGCGGCTACGGCCGCGGCGAACTGTTTCCGCAATCGGACATCGACCTGTTGGTGCTGGCCGAGTCCGAGGCCCAGGCCGCCCAAGCCGAAGCGCTGGGCGCGTTCTTCGCCGCGCTGTGGGACGCCGGCCTGCCGGTCGGCCATGCGGTGCGCTCGGCCGCGCAATGCACCGAGGCCGCGGCCGACCTGACCGTGATGACGGCGATGCTGGAGGCGCGCCCGATCGTCGCCGACGCGGTCGCGCAGATGGCCTTGCAGGCGGCGATCTCGCCGTCGCAGGTATGGCCGGCGCGCGATTTCTTCCTCGCCAAGCGCGACGAACTGCGCCAGCGCCACGCCCGCTACGGCGACACCGCCGACAACCTCGAGCCCAACCTCAAGGAAGGCCCGGGCGGCATGCGCGACGTGCAGACCCTGCACTGGATGGCGCTGCGCATCATCGGTACCGCCGACCTGGAATCGCTGCTGTCGATCGGCCAACTGGGCCCCGACGAGCTGTCCACCCTGGAGCGCGAGCGCCGCGCCCTGTCGCGGCTGCGCTTCGGCCTGCATCTGGTCGCGCGCAAGCGCGAGGAGCGGCTTCGTTTCGATTACCAGAAACTGCTCGCCGAACGCTTGGGCCACGTCGATCACGCCGACAGCCTGGCGGTCGAGCAGATGATGCAGGGCTTCTACCGCAGCGCCGCGCTGGTGTTGCGGATCGGCGAGCGCCTGCTGCAGCGCTTCGAAGAACAGATCGAGGGCGAGGCCCAGCCGCAGCCACTGGAGACGCCGTACGAGGCCTTCGAGCTGCGCCGCGACTACATCGCCGCGCGCGAACCGGACTGGCCGCGCGACGCGCATCAGATCTTCGCCCTGTTCGCCGCCTGGGCCGCCCACGACCGCATCCGCGGCCTGCACTCCCAGACCGCGCGCGCGCTGGCCGAGGCCCTGCCCAAGGTGCCCGGCTTCGATAGCGCCGAGCCGGCGTTGCGCGAGCGCTTCCTCAAGCTGCTGCGCGGCCCGCATCCGGTGCACGCGCTCGAGCGCATGGCCCGGCTGGGCGTGCTGGGACGCTGGATTCCGGCCTTCTCGAAAGTTTCCGGGCGGATGCAGTTCGACCTGTTTCACGTCTACACGGTCGACCAGCACACCCTGGCGGTGCTGCGCAACCTGGCCCGTTTCGCTTCCGGCGTCGCCGACGAGCGCTTCAGCATCGCCCACGAAGTCTGGCCGCGCCTGCGCAAGCCGGAACTGCTGCTGCTGGCCGGGCTGTTCCACGATATCGCCAAGGGCCGCGGCGGCGACCATTCCGAGCTCGGCGCCGAGGACGCGCGCGTGTTCGGCGCGGTCATGGGCCTGAGCGAATCCGACACCGCGCTGATCGAATGGCTGGTGCGCCATCACCTGCTGATGTCGATGACCGCGCAGAAGCAGGACATCGCCGACCCGGAGGTGATCCATCGCTTCGCCGTCAAGGTCGCCGACCGCGAACACCTGGACCATCTCTACCTGTTGACCTGCGCCGACATCGCCGGCACGTCGCCCAAGCTGTGGAATGCGTGGAAGGACCGCTTGCTGGCGGATCTGTACACCGCGACCCGGCTGGCGTTGCGGCGCGGGCTGGAGCATCCGGTCGCCGGCGCCGAGCGCGCCGCGGAAACGCGCGAGGCAGCGCAGGCCATGCTGGCCGCGTTCGGCGCCCGCGACGAGGAAATCGCTGCATTGTTCGCGCGCATGCCGCAGATCGCCTTCCAGCGCGGTCGTCCCGACCAGATCGCCTGGCAGGCCTCGTCGCTGCGCGGGGTCGCGCTCGGCGACACGCGGGTGCGCGCGCGTCCGGTCAGCGCCCACGGCGGCGCGCACGCCGGCGCGCTGGAAGTGTTCGTGCATTCGCCCGACCGCGACGGCCTGTTCGCGGCGATCGTGGCCACCCTGGACCGGCTCGGCCTGGCGATCCAGCAGGCGCGCGTGCTGGACGGCCCCAACGGAGCGATCTTCGATACCTTCGAAGTGGTGCCGACCGATCCGCGCCAGCCGCCGACCGCCGAAGACGTGGAGCGCCGCTTGGAATCGGCCCTGGCCGGAGAACTGGAGCGGATCCAGCCGGCGCGTCGCGCCCAGCCGCGCCATCTGCGCCATTTCCGCATCGCTCCGCAGATCGAGTTTTCCGATTACCGCAAGCACGACGGCGCGGCGCCGGCGCGAACCACGCTGAGCCTGGTCTGCACCGACCGGCCGGGCCTGCTGGCCGACGTCGCCCAGACCCTGCGCAAACAGCGCCTGCGCGTGTACGACGCGCGCATCGCCACCTTCGGCGAGCGCGCCGAGGACGTATTCCAGATCACCGACGGGCGCGACCGTGCGCTCGACGAAACGCAACAGCAGGCCCTGCGCGACGCATTGCTGGCCTGCCTCGAAGGAGACTGTCGATGAGCCCCCCGCCAAGAAGACCACCAAGAAGACCGCGAAGAAGACGGCCAAGAAGAGCCACGAAGCGCCGGGCGCCGACGAGCTGAAGTTCATGATCGACAGCGCCTTCGAGCGGCGCACGATGCTGACCCCGGACGAGATCGAAGGCTCGACCCGGCCGACCGTGGAGCGGGTCATCGCCGGCCTGGAGCAGGGCGAGTTCCGCGTCGCCGAGCCGGACGGCGCGGGCGGCTGGAAGGTCAACGAATGGCTGAAGAAAGCGGTGCTGCTGTACTTCCGGGTCAACGACATGCAGGTGGTCGAGGCCGACCCGGCGCCGTTCTGGGACAAGGTGCCGGCGCGTTTCGAAGGCTACGGCGAAAGCGACTTCCGCAAGCTCGGCGCGCGCGTCGTGCCCGGCGCGATCGCCCGCCGCGGCGCCTACATCGGCAAGGACGTGGTGCTGATGCCGAGCTTCGTCAACATCGGCGCCCACGTCGGCGAAGGCACCATGGTCGATACCTGGGCCACGGTCGGTTCCTGTGCCCAGATCGGCAAGCACTGCCACCTGTCCGGCGGCGCCGGCATCGGCGGCGTGCTCGAACCGCTGCAGGCCTCGCCGACCATCATCGAGGACCACTGCTTCATCGGCGCGCGTTCGGAAGTGGTCGAAGGCTTCGTGGTCGGCCATCACAGCGTGATCGGCATGGGCGTGTTCCTGGGCCAGAGCACCCGGGTCTACAACCGCGCCACCGGCGAGATTTCCTACGGCTACGTGCCGCCGTACAGCGTGGTGGTGTCCGGCCAGTTGCCGGCCAAGGACGGTTCGCACTCGCTGTACTGCGCGGTGATCGTCAAGCAGGTCGACGCGAAGACGATGTCCAAGACCAGCATCAACGAATTGCTGCGCGGCTTGGCGGATTGAGGCCGGACATGCCGGCGGAGCCGCGGCGCATTTCCTCGTGCTCGACCTTCTATTACAAGTGGGTCGGGCCGACGGTTTGGTTGCTCGGGTTGGCGGCGGCCGCGATAACGTTGGCGTGGTCCAACGGCATGTGGGGCGCGCTGATCGTCTTCGCTGCGATAGGGTTGGTCGCCTGCTTCATGTTCGGCATGGAGTCCTGGCGCTTCGCCGACGAGGTGAGCGACGCCGGCGATGCGCTGATCGTGCGCAAGGGCAAGCGCGAACTGCGGGTCGCTTTGCGCAGCATCGTCCAGGTCGATTGCAGCCGGTTTGGGCGACCGACCGTGTTGACCTTGTGGCTGGAGGTGCCGGACGCGTTCGCGCAACGGATCGTATTCGTCCCGATGGGCCCCTGGCCGCTTTTCTTTGGTCGACACCGGCTGGCCGAACAGTTGCAATCGCGCGTGCGCCAGGCGCAAGGACTGCAGGCCGATACCGAAGTCATGAAACCTCGGGCAGCATAGGCGATGCAGCTCGGCAGCAACCGGCGAACCGATTTCCGATCGGGTCGCATTTGATGGACAGCATCTGATGACTACCGTTTACGGACTCAACAACTGTGACACCTGCAAGAAAGCCCGCAAGTGGCTCGACCGCTTCGGCGTCGCCCACGCCTTCGTCGACTATCGCGACAACCGGCAGAGCCCGGAAACGCTGATCGAGTGGAAAAACCAGCTCGGCGGCTGGGACAGCCTGATCAACAAGTCCTCGACCACCTGGCGGACCCTGCCGCCGAACCGCAAGGAGCCGGCCTCGGATGCGGAGTGGAAGCTGCTGTTGAAGGAGTATCCGCAGCTGATCCGGCGGCCGGTGGTGGTCACCGACGACGGCAAGGTGAGCCAGGGCTTCAGCGACAACGGCTTCAAGCAGCGCTTCGGGATCGGCTCGTGAGCGCCGCGTCCAGCGACGTCCTGGCGCTGACTTGCGAGCTGATCGGACGCGCTTCGGTGACTCCGCAGGACCTGGGCTGCCAGGACTTGATCGCGCAGCGCCTGCAGCGCGCAGGCTTCGCCTGCGAGCACCTGCGTTACGGCGATGTCGACAACCTGTGGGCGACCCATGGGGCGGGCGAGGGGCCAACCCTGGTCCTGCTCGGACACACCGACGTAGTGCCTTCGGGCCCGGCCGACAGTTGGGCCAGCGATCCGTTCCGCCCCGAGATCCGCGACGGCGTGCTGTACGGACGCGGCGCGGCCGACATGAAGGGCAGCGTGGCTGCGTTCGTGGTCGCGCTGGAGCGCTTCGCCGCGCGCCATCCCGGCCACCGCGGCCGGGTCGCCTTGCTGCTGACCTCGGACGAGGAAGGCGACGCCATCGACGGCGTGCGCAAGGTCGCCGAGACCTTCCGGGCCCGCGGCGAGCGCATCGACTGGTGCGTCACCGGCGAGCCTTCGTCGACGCGCACGCTGGGCGACCTGTTGCGGGTCGGCCGTCGCGGCACCTTGTCGGCGACGCTGAGCGTGATCGGCGTACAGGGCCATGTCGCCTATCCGGACAAGGCCCGCAACCCGATCCACCAGGCCATGCCGGCGCTGTCGGAACTGGCCGCCCGGAGTTGGGATCAGGGCTACGAGACGTTTCCGCCGACCACGCTGCAGATCAGCAACATCCACGCCGGCACCGGCGCCAACAACGTGATCCCGGGCGAACTGCAGGTGCTGTTCAACCTGCGCTACAACCCGAACTGGGACGCGCAGCGGCTGGAGCGCGAGTGCGAGCGGGTACTGCAGGCGCACGGCCTGGAATACCGTTTGCAGTGGTTCCGCGGCGGCGAGCCGTTCTACACTCCGGAAGGGCCTTTGCGCGCCGCGGCGCGCGAAGTGCTGGGCCGCTTCGCCGGCGCCGCGCCGGAGGAGAGCACCGGCGGCGGCACCTCCGATGCGCGCTTCATCGCGCCGCTGGGAGCGCACTGCATCGAGATCGGCCCGGTCAACGCCAGCATCCACAAGGTCGACGAGAACGTCTCGGTCGCCGATTTGGAGGCCCTGCCGGAGCTGTATCTGGCGCTGATCGAGCGCTTGCTGGTCGAGAACGGCTGAGACGGGCGGCGGCGCGCGATCGCTTCGTTGCGGTTGCGCGCAGGTCGACATCGAGAGGTGTCGACGCCCGCCGGTCGCGGCTTACGCCGCTCCCACAGAAAGCCGGCCGCCCCTGGTGGGAGCGGTGTCCCTCAGGGATTTCCTGCGGTCATAAGCCGCGACCGCGATGCGGCCGAGCGCGGCGGCCGTTTGGATTCCGGACTCGGTCTTGCCGCGGCGGCTCACTCGATCGGCCGCAACCGCAGCGTGTATTTCGCTGTCCCCGGCAGGAACGGCGTGGGCCGCCCGTGCACCCAGTCGTCGTGGCCCGCGCCCCAGAACGGCGACAGCGGGTGGCCGCTCTGGCCGCCGGGCATGTGCACGATGCCGTCGGCCTCGTGGCCCGGCGACACCACCATGCGCTCGGACGCGCCGAAGCTGGGCCGTTGCACGCGCGGCATCGCCGCGTCGCCGGGCAAGCGATCCGGCGGCATGCACAGGGCGCTGCGGGCGAAGCCGGGCAAGGCCGACGCCAAGGGATGGCAGATCGAGGCGGTGTTGTGCTCGCCCCACGTATGCCGGGCCAATTGCGCGGCGGCGCCGGGGCCCGGCGACACTTTAAGTTCGTCCAGCACATCTTGCGCGGCGTGCTCGAGCAGCGCGTCCCAGGACGATTCGTTGCGCGGCAGCAGATGCGCCGGGCGCTGGCTCAACAACGGCCAGATCACCCCTTCGAGCTGTTTGAGGTCGGGCATTTCGAACTGAGCGCCCAGCGCCGCCTGCGCCGGTGCGGTCAGGCCGTTGGCGATGCGGGTGAACACCGCGCGGCGCCAGTTGCGCACCATGCGATAGCTGACCGAGCCCGGTTCTGCGCGGCCCTCCCAGCGCTGCGAGGCCTGGGCCAGCGCGGCCAGCGCAGGCGAGCCGCCGGCTCGCTTCGCGCGTTCGCCTTGCGCCTGCAACAGGCGCCACCAGCGCTGCAGGAACAGCGCCCGGTCGTCGAGCTGGATCGCCAGCAGGTCGCGTTCGCCGAAGCGCTGCTTGGCGAACAGGCCGTCGCGGATCTGGCCGGCGCGCGCGCCGAGCACATAGTCGCCCTGGCCGATGCGCTCCAGTTCCAGGCCGTCGAGGGTGCGCGTGTTCGCGGTCCACAAACGGCCCGACGGCGGCGCCACCAGGTCCGGCGCGTCGGCGGTCTGGATCGCCCAGGGCGGGCAAGTCGGCGCCTGCAGAGGGCGTCCGTCGGCATCGGCGTTCTCGGCCAGCGCATCGGTGCTGCACGAGCCCTCGCGCTCGGGAATCGGGCCGAGCAGGCGCCAGGCGATTTTGCCGCCGCGATCGCCCACCACCAGGTTCTGCACCGGCATCGCCACCGTCCGCGCGGCCTGCAGCGCCTCGTCGACCGAACCCGCGCGCTGCAGCTCGGCCAGGCCGAGATTGAGCGCGCCGGGCAGGTGCGCGCTCCAGCGCAGGGCCAGCGCGCTGCCGTCGGCGTTGTCGTGCAGCAGCGGGCCCCACGGCGTTTCGCGCACGATGAGCTTCTCCGGCGCGCGGCCCGCGACGGCGATGGTTTCCTCGTGCACGCTCAGGCCGGCGCAGGTCGCCGGCCCGGCGTCGCCGGCGCAGCCGGGCTGCAGCGACCAGTCGGCCCAGTCGCCGTAGCTGTTGGTGAAGGCCCAGGCGACGTGCCCGTTGCTGCCGACCACCACCGCCGGCAGGCCGGGCAGGGTGAAGCCGGAAGCGTCGGTGCGGCCGCCCGGCGCGCGCGGGTCCGGGTAGCGCAGGCGTGCGCGGAACCAGATGTTGGGCGCGCGCAGGCCCAGGTGCATATCGTCGGCGACGATGGCGCGGCGGTCGGCGGTCAGGCTGCCGGCGACGGCGAAGTTGTTGCTGCCGATTTCGTCGAGGAAGGGCAAGGGGATCAGCCTGGCCGAGGCCGGCGCCGGCAGTTGGCGCAAGTCCAACTGCTCGGCGCTGGGCAATGCCGCGTCGCCGAACGGCGCGCCGTACAGCGGCGCGTCCCAGGCGCTGCCGGGGTTGGTCAGCAGCGCGAACAGGGCCGGCGGCACGTGCGGCCGGATCCGCCACAACGCCAGCTCGCGCGCGTTGTCGCCGCCCTGCAGGTCGAAATACATGGCATAGCCGACCAGGGCCGAGTCGGCCACGGTCCAGGGGTCGGGTTCGCTGCGCAGCAGCAGGTAGGGCCAGGGCTTGCGCGACAGCCCGCGCAGGCCGGCATTGACGCCGTCGGCATAGGCTTGCAGCAGCGCGGCCTGATCGCCGGAGAATTCGGCCAGATGCCGCTGCACCCGGGCGCGCAGTCGGTGCACGCGATGGCGGCGGTCGAAGTCGAGCGCGCGCTCGCCGAACAGCGCCGACAACTCGCCGGCAGCGGTGCGGCGCAGCAGGTCCATCTCGAAGTAGCGTTCCTGGGCGTGAACGAAGCCCAGCGCGCGCGCGGCATCGGTCTGGTTCGCGGCTTCGACGGTGACCACGCCGAGCGCGTCGCGCTGCACGCGCGCCGGTGCGGACAGGCCGGCAAGGGCGAGTTCGCCTTCCAGGCGGGGCAGGCTGCCGCGCAGCAGCCACCAGGCCGCGACGACGCCGATCAACGACAGGCACAACAGCGCGAGCAGGGCGCGCTTGATCCATTTGGCCATGGGGGTCCTCCGTGGCCGAGCTTAGCTTGGAACGGGATTCGGGATTCGGGATTGGGGATTCGGGATTGGGGATTCGGGATTGGGGATTGGGGATTGGGGATTGGGGATTGGGGCGGCGGGTCGCGGTTCCGGGCGCCGTCGGTCGGGGGCGCTTGCATCCGGCGCCGTCCTCAAGCAGGATCGGCTCATGACTTTCCCGTCCGCCACCGCCGACCGCCGCCGCGCCGCCAGCGCCGGCCGTGCCTGCGCGGCCGTGGCCGACGTGCGCGCCAACAACAATAACCGCAATAACGCCAGCCTCCCGCGGGCCGGCGATTAGCGCGCGCAACACACGCTAACTCGCTCAGGAAGCCCGCACTGCGAAGTGCGGGCTTCTTGCGTTTCAGGCCCCCGAAACGACTTTCACCCACCCGAACCGCCGCTCAACCCTCCTGGAGATGCCCCGATGTGCTCGATTCTCGGTCTGTTCGATCTGCGCCCCGGCGCCGACTTGCGTCCGTTGCGCCCGCTGGCCTTGTCGCTGTCGGCGCGCCAACGCCACCGCGGCCCGGACTGGTCCGGGGTCAGCGTCGATCCGCGCGCGATCCTGGTCCACGAGCGGCTGGCCATCGTCGACCCCACCGGCGGCTCGCAGCCGCTGCGCTCGGACGACGGCGAACTGGCGCTGGCGGTGAACGGCGAGATCTACAACCACCGCGAGCTGGAACAGCAACTGCGCACCGCGTACGCGTTCCAGACCAAGTCCGACTGCGAGGTCATCAACGCCCTGTACCGCGAAGGCGGCGAGATCAGCGAATGGGTGGGCCGGCTCAACGGCATCTTCGCCTTCGCCCTGTGGGATGCCGCGCGCGGTCGCTATGTGATCGCGCGCGATCCGATCGGCGTATGCCCGCTGTACTGGGGCCACGATGCCGATGGCCGGCTGTGGGTAGCCTCGGAGATGAAGGCGCTGGCGCGGTTGTGCGACGACGTCGCGCCGTTCCCGCCGGGCCATTACTACGACAGCGAGGTCGGAGTGGCGGTGAAGTATTACCAGCGGCCGTGGCGCGAATACGAGGCTGTGCGCGGGGTCGATGTGTCGCTGCAGGAACTGCGCGAGGCGTTCGAACGCGCGGTGCATCGGCAGATGATGAGCGACGTGCCCTACGGTGTGCTGCTCTCCGGCGGGCTGGATTCCTCGCTGGTCGCGGCCTGCGCGGCGCGCTTCGCCCGGCGCCGGATCGAGGAGGACGACCAAGCCGAGGCCTGGTGGCCGCGGCTGCATTCCTTCGCCATCGGCCTGCAGGGCTCGCCCGACCTGGCCGCGGCGGAGATCGCGGCCCAGGCGCTGGGCACGGTCCATCACGGTTTCACCTACACCTTCGAGGAGGGCCTGGACGCGCTGCCGGACGTGATCGCCCATATCGAGACTTACGACGTCACCACCATCCGCGCCTCCACGCCGATGTTCTTGCTGGCGCGGCGGATCAAGGCGATGGGGGTGAAGATGGTGCTGTCCGGCGAAGGCTCCGACGAGATCTTCGGCGGCTATCTGTATTTCCATAAAGCGCCGAACGCGCGCGAGTTCCATGAGGAGCTGGTGCGCAAGCTCGACGCGCTGCACAGCTACGACTGCCTGCGCGCCAACAAATCGATGATGGCCTGGGGCGTGGAGCCGCGGGTGCCGTTCCTGGACGTGGAATTCCTCGACGTGGCGATGCGCATGGACGCGCAGGCCAAGATGGTCGACAAGGCCGCCGGGCGGATCGAGAAGTCGATCCTGCGCGAGGCCTTCGAAGGCTACCTGCCCAAGGAAATCCTGTGGCGGCAGAAGGAACAGTTCAGCGACGGTGTCGGCTACGGCTGGATCGACGGTCTCAAGGCGCACGCCGAGGCCCAGGTCGGCGACCGCGAGTTCGCCGCGGCGGCGGTGCGTTTTCCGATCAACACGCCGCAGACCAAGGAAGCCTACTACTACCGCAGCATCTTCGAACGCCATTTCCCCGGAGAGGCCTGCGCGCAGACCGTGCCGGGCGGCAAGTCCATCGCCTGTTCGTCGCCGGCGGCGATCGCCTGGGATGCGGCCTTCGCCAATGCCGCCGACCCGTCCGGACGAGCGGTGGCGGGCGTGCACCAGGCCGCGTTGGTTTGAACGGAAAAGCATCGGGCGCCTTGTTGGCGCCCGATGCGAGAGCGATACGGTACCCGCATCGCTGCGGGCGCCGCGCCGATCAGGTGCCGCAGCGCGGCCAGCTGACGGTCAGGGTCTTGATGTCGGAACCGCCGTTCGGACAGGCGACTTCGACGATCGCCTTGCCGGTCAGTTCGCAGGTCGAGCTGCGGAACACGGTCAGCCCCTTGCGCGCCGGCGTGCCGGGGAAGCTGTAGGCGCCGTCCAGCGACTGCGAATCGGTGGTCACCGGGACGCCGTCGTGACTGCGGCCGGAGACCTGGGCGGTGACGATGTACCAGGCCGGCGCCGGCGCCGGCGGGCTGAAGCTCGGGCGCACGCTGGCCTTGGCGACCACGGTGGCGGTGCTGCCGCTGTTGCCGAAATCCAGCCACAGGTCGGCGGTGTAGGCATTGCAGATACGGACGTGATCTTCGGCGTCCGGCGGCGGCGTGGCGGCCGAGGCCAGCGGCGCGGCGAGCATGAGCAGGGCGGTGGCGGCGAAAGCCGCGAGCGAGCGATGCTTGGTCATACGCAGATCCTTGCGTGATGGTTTGAATGCGCGCGGAGCGACAGCGGATGTTCGCCGCCGCAGGTCCGTCGCGGTTGGGAACGGCACGCCTGCAGTGGCGGGCCGAAGCGCATTCTGAGCCCGCGTCGACGCAGCGGATGCGACGTTCTGACGGCCGCGCGACAGTTCTAAAAACTCGCGCGGCGTCCAGCGAAACCGTCGCAGCGAGCGCGGTTTCGTCGCGTTTTTCGGCCATGGCCGCCGATGCCGCGCGAGCGTCGGCGGCGGCCGTGCAGGCCGATTGCGCGAGCGCGTGCCGTTGCGCTCAGCCCGCGGCCGCGGGGTAGCGCTTGCAGTCCACCCACTCCAGGCCGGCGCCGCGGGTCCGCTGCAGCAGCCACGGCAGCGCCTGGCGGGCCTTGTCGTGCACGTCGTGGAACAGGATCGTGCCGCTCCGCCACAGCAGCATCAGGCTGAGCAGGCGCTGGCCGACCGCGTCGGCCGATACCTTGGGGTTCCAGTCCTGGCTGTCGATGTTCCATAAAGCCACGCGCAGGCCTTGGGCGCGGAAGAACGCGCCGCTGTCGGCCAGGCGTTGGCCATAGGGCGGGCGGAACAACGGCACGTAGCCGGCGCCGACGCGTTGCGCGACCAGGGCGCTGCTGCGGCTCACCGAGTCCTGCCATTGCGGCCAGCGCGCGTGCGACTGGTGTTGCCAGCCGTGCGAGGCCACGCACATGCCCGCGTAGAGCCGGGCGGCGTCGTCGCTGCGCCGCTGCAGCGATTCGCCGAGGACGAAGAAGGTGCCCTGCAGCCGCAACTCGCGCAAGGTGCGCAGCAGCCGGTCGGTGTTGCCGCCGGACGGGGTGGGGCCGTCGTCGAAGCTGAGCAGGAAGCGGCGGTCGCCGAGCTCGCTGCCGTCGGACTCGATCGCCGAGTAGGTGTCGATTTCGCTGCTGACCCGCGGAAACAGCGCCGCCAGGCGCAATTGCTCATCGAGGTAGACGCGATGGAAGCGCGCCGCGTCGGCGTACCAGGCCGCGTAGGCCGGCTCCGGCGCGGCCTCGAAGCGCAGGGCGAGGCCGCGCAGCGCCGCGGCGTCGCTGGCCGGCGCGCAGAATGCGTCCGGGGGTGAGCAGGTGCGCAGCGCGTTGCGGTAGCCCGCGGCCAGGCGTTGCCAGAAGCGGCCGCGGATGCGTTCTAGCGCCGGCCGGTCGATCTGCTTCAGGCCCAGGCGCGCGCGCAAGGTCGCGTCGTCGAGCGTCTCGCTCAGCGCGAGCTGGCGGGCGAAGGCGAGGATCTCGGCGCGCGAGGCGCGGTCGAACGCGGCCGGAGCGTTCAGCGGCTGCGGCCAGGCGCTGCGATCGGAGGCGGCGATGTGGGCCGGCCCCGCGGCGCGTGCCGGCGACGCCGCCGCCAATGCCGCTGCGGCCAGCGCGCCGGCGGCGAACGGAACGACGGCCCGGGCCAGAGAGCGCGCGCAGCGGAGCATGATCGAGTCCTTCGATGGCGGTCGGCAGGCGGCGATCATAGCAACGCGGCGACGGCGAAGGCCCGGCTTAGACTGCATCGGCGCGCCTGCTAGGCTGTCGCAGTGGAGCGCGCCGCCGCGCGGCTCCGACCGATACGACCGATACGATCGATAGGCAAGCGAGGTGGGCGATGGCGGCCGAAGCGCAGGGCAGCGAACTGGTGAAGGTGGTGGTGCTGCTGGCCGCCGGGGTGGTCGCGGTGCCGATCTTCAAGCGCATCGGCCTGGGCTCGGTGCTCGGTTACCTCGCTGCGGGCCTGGCGATCGGTCCGTTCGGCCTGGGCTTGTTCGCCGAATCGCAGGCGATCCTGCACGTGGCCGAGCTCGGCGTGGTGATGTTCCTGTTCCTGATCGGCCTGGAGATGCGGCCCTCGCATCTGTGGAGTCTGCGGCGCGAGATCTTCGGCCTCGGCAGCGTGCAGATCCTGGCTTGTTCGGCGGCGATGACCGGGGTCGGGCTGCTGTTCGGGTTTCCGCCGGTGGTGGCCTTCATCGGCGCGATGGGATTCGTGCTGACGTCGACCGCGATCGTGATGCAGATCCTCGGCGAGCGCGGCGATCTGGCCCTGCCGCGCGGCCAGCGCATCGTCTCGATCCTGCTGTTCGAGGATTTGCTGATCGTGCCGCTGTTGGCCCTGGTCGCGCTGATGGCGCCGGCCGACGCGGTCGCCGACGGCGCGGCGCGTTCGCGCTGGGCAGACATCGGCGTCGCCCTGGCCGCGCTGGCGACCCTGCTCGCCGCGGGCATTTGGCTGTTGAACCCCTTGTTCCGGCTGCTGGCCGCGGCCAAGGCGCGCGAGGTCATGACCGCGGCCGCCTTGCTGGTGGTGCTGGGCGCCGCGCTGTTGATGCAGGTCGGCGGGCTGTCGATGGCGATGGGGGCCTTCCTGGCCGGCGTGCTGCTGTCGGAATCGACTTTCCGCCATCAGCTCGAAGCCGATGTCGAACCCTTCCGCGGCATCCTGCTCGGCCTGTTCTTCCTCAGCGTCGGCATGTCGCTGGATTTGCGCGTGGTGGCGGCGAACTGGCCGCTGATCGTCGGCGGCGTGCTGATCCTGATGCTGACCAAGGCCGTCTGCATCTATGGCGTGGCGCGGGCGTTGAAGTCCTGCCACACCGAGGCGCTGGACCGCGCAGTGCTGATGGCGCAGGGCGGCGAGTTCGCCTTCGTGCTGTTCTCGGCCGCGGTCGGCGCGCGCCTGCTCGACGCCGAGACCGGCGCCAACCTGACCGCGATCGTGGTGCTGTCGATGGCGCTGACTCCGATCGCGATCCTGCTGCTGCGCCGGCTGGCGCCGAAGGCGGCGTTGTCGCTGGAAGGCGTGGACGAGCCCAACGGGCTCAGCGGCAGCGTGTTGCTGGTCGGCTTCGGCCGCTTCGGTCAGGTGGTATGCCAATCGCTGCTGGCGCGCGGGGTCGAGGTCTCGATCATCGACACCGACGTGGACATGATCCAGAGCGCGCAGAGCTTCGGCTTCAAGGTCTACTACGGCGACGGCACCCGCCTGGACGTGCTGCACGCCTCCGGCGCCGACACCGCGCAGCTGATCGCGATCTGCATCGACGACCGCGCCGCGGCGACCACCACGGTGCAACTGGTGCGCCACCAGTTCCCGCAGGCCAAGGTGCTGGCGCGCAGTTTCGACCGTGAGCACGCCTTGGAGCTGGTCAATGCCGGCGTCGATCTGCAGGTGCGCGAAACTTTCGAGTCGGCGATGCGTTTCGGCGAGGCCGCACTGGTCGAACTCGGGGTGCCGGCCGACGAAGCGAGCGAGGTGGTCGCCGACATCCGCCGCCGCGACGCCGAGCGCTTCGAACTGGAACTGGTCGGCGGCACCCGCGCCGGCGTGCCGCTGCTGTACGGCAACATGCAGCAGACCCCGCTGATCGCGCCCAAGCCGCGCGCGGGCGCGGCCGGGGCCGAAGCGCCGGCCGCCGGTCCAGCGAGCTAGTCGCTGCCGCTGCGCCGCGGAGACGGCGGTCCACCGCAGGCAGGCGGCCAGCGCCGGTCGGGCGCGTCGACCAGATCGAGCAGGAACAGTTCGCCGGAACGCTCGCCGTCGGCCTGGGCGAACAGCAACCGGTCGCCGGCCGGCGACAGCAACGGCCCGACCTGGAACACGTCTTCGCGCGCGGGCAGGCGGCCGCGTTCGCGCCAGGCGCCGCGCTCGCGCTCGAACCGGTACAGGTGCGAGCGGTCGCCGCGGTCGATCACCGCGATCAGCCGGCGGCCGTCGCGCGAGACGTCGGCCTCGTACTCGTTGGCGGCGCTGCTCAGTGGTGCGCCGAGATTGACCGCCGTCCAGCGTCCGGCGGCATCGGTTTGCGCGACATACAGATCGCCTTGGCCGTGGCCGCCGTCGCGGCTGGAGCCGAAATAGAGCCGGCCGTCGGCGCCCGGGCGCGGCAGCAGCTCCGAGGCCGGCGAGTTCACCGGCGCCGGCAGGCGCCGCGGCGCGGACCAGCCGCGTTCGCCGCGGCGCTCGACCACGTAGATATCCAGATCCTCACGACGCGGGTCGTGGCGCGAGGACACGAAGTACAGCCGGCGGCCGTCGGGGCTGAAGGCCGGGTCGGCGTCGATGCCGGCCTCGGGGCTGGCGAACGCCGGTGCGCGTGGCGGCGACCAGCGGCCGCGTTCGCAGCGCGAGTGCAGCAGCCGCCAGCGGGCGAAGTTGCGGTCGCTGCGCATGAACACGATGTCCTCGCCGTTCGGGCTGAACGTGGGCGAGGATTCGTACTCGTCGCTGGACAAGGCCGGTGGGGTCCAGCGCATCGGCACCGGTCCGGCCGCGGACGGTGCGGCGCAGACGGCAACGGCGACCAGCAGGGCGAGCGCCATCGACGATCGATGAAACCGGAGGGGCGGGCTGCGCATGGGGGCGCCTATTCGGCGTCGCGATGACGCTGCTGGAACCGGCGCGCCTTGGCGACGTTGCCGCAGGTGGCCATGTCGCACCAGCGGCGGCGGCCGTTCTTGGAGGTGTCGACGAACACCCAGCCGCAGTCGCGGCCGTCGCAGACGCGCAGGCGGTCGATGCGCGGGTCTTTGAGCAGGTCGATCGCATAGGCGGTGATGACGTGTGCGATCAGGTCCAGGCCCGAGCGCTGCGGCGACCACTGCGTGCGCAGCCGGCCGCGGTCGGACACCAGGCGCGCAGCGCGCGAGGCGTCCAGGCGGGCGCGATCGATCGCGTCCAGCGCGCTCGCGTCGGGCGCGCGGCCACCGGCCGACGCGTACAAGACTTCGCACAAGGCCTCGCGCAGTTGCTTGCAACGGGCCAACGCCGCCGCGGCCTGGGCCGGCGATTCGCGCCGCAGGACGTCCAGTCGGCTGAGGTCGGCCTCGGCGAAGGCGCCGCTGCGCGCGGCCCAGTCGAGCAGGGCCGGATAGCCGTCCAGCCAATCGCGCGGCTCGCTGTCGCGCGCGGTGACGGTGTTGACCAGGTCCAGGGCCGGATCGCCGCCGACCAGATCGGCGGGGCGGAAGTCGTGGGGTTCCAGGCGCATGGCGTTCCCTCGTGGATGAGCGCAGCGTAGAACGGGCGCTTGTAACCTGCAATATCGAATTGAAGGGTTTTGATCGGATCGCGAACCAGGAGGGGCGGTCGCCGACGGCTTATATGTCCGATATAAGCAACAGATAATCGACTTGTGCGCCATTTTTGGCGCTGTTTCGGTCAATTATTCTGCCTCGCATGCCGGCCATCGCTCCGGTCACCCGCCCTCGGCGCCGGCGCCGGTATACCGGCCGCAGCTGCGCCGAATCCGTTGCTCCGTCCGACCACGATTCTTACGAGGCCATGTCCATGATCCGAACCCGCTTGTTTCCCGCTCTGGGTGCCGCCTGCCTGAGCCTGGGCCTGATCGCCTGCCAACGCGAGGCCGAGCCGGTCGCGCCGGGCGCTACCGCGGCGGCGGACGATGTCCCCGTCGTCGCCGAACCCGCCGCTGCGCCGCTGCAGACCGAGGTCTACAACCCCGGCGAGAAGGGGCTGTTCCAAGTCGCCTCGGTGCTGGTCACCGGCGCCAAGGACGCCGTGCTGATCGACGCTCAGTTCTCCGCCGCCGACGCGCGCCGACTGGTCGAGCGGATCAAGGCGTCGGGCAAGCGCCTGAGCGCGATCTACATCAGCCATGGCGATCCGGACTACTACTTCGGCGTGGACACCCTGCAGACCGCTTTCCCCGAAGCCAAGATCCTGGCCACCGCGCCGACGGTCGAGCACATCCGCAGCACCCAGGCCGCCAAGCTGGCGTACTGGGGCCCCAAGCTCGGCGCCGACGCGCCCAAGCGCATCGTCGTGCCGGAGGTGCTGCAGGGCGACCGCATCGAGCTGGAAGGGCAGAGCCTGCAGATCGTCGGCCTCGACGGCCCCAGCCCGGACCGCAGCTTCGTCTGGATACCGTCGATCCGCACTGTCGCCGGCGGCGTGCCGGTGGTCGCCGGCGAGCATTTGTTCATGGCCGACACGCAGACGCCGAAGTCGCACCAGGATTGGTTGGCGACGCTGGCGAAGATCGAAGCCTTGAAGCCGGAGAAAGTGATTCCCGGCCACTTCGCGCCGGGTTCGGCGCAGACTCTGGACGCAGTGCATTTCAGCGCCGGCTACATCCGCGCCTTCGACGAGGAAGCGGCCAAGGCCCAGGACGCCAACGCGCTGATCGCGGCGATGAAGCAGCGCTACCCGCAGCTCGGCGGCGACCTGTCGCTGGAGATCAGCGCCAAGGTCGCCAAGGGCGAGATGCCCTGGCCCTGATCGCCGCCGCTGTCGACCGATCGGTGCAAGCAACGGCCGCTGCCTGCGCAGCGGCCGTTCCGTTTTCTTGCACAATCCTGTGACCGCCGCGGTTGCGTGCCCGGCGCAACCCGCTTGTAGGAGCGGAGTCAGCCGCGACGACCGGAACGGCGAGATGCCACGCCCGTACCCGAAACCCTGATCGTCCGGCCCAGGCGCGCAACAAACGACTCCTCGCTGGGCCGGTCGCGCTCGCGTACCTCTCTGCGGGTGCCGCGGCTTGCGCCGCTCCTGCAGGAGGGCGAGCGATGCGCCGCCCGCCGCGCACGGCGGCGGACGGCGCGGGGCCGGTCACGGGTTGAAGTAGCTCGACACGCTCGAGTAGATGTCCGAGAAGCGCGAGTAGTAATCCGGATCGCGCGGCGCGCTGCAGTAGGAATAGCCGCCGTAGAGGCCGCCGCGCAGTTGATAGCCGCCGCTGCCGGTCACGGTGAACAGGCCCGAGCCGGAGGAGCCGCCTTCGGTGACGCCGGTGTTCCAGACCACGCGATACAGCGGCGATTTGCCGTCGATCGAGGTCGACAGGCCGGTCACCGAACCCAGCGAGTATTTCTTGACGTCGCCGGCGGGGTGGTGAATGCCCTCGATCGCGGTGCCGGTCGAAGCGATCGCCGAGCTCGACCAGCCGGCGTAGACGGCGCCGGCCGGCGGCGCGGTTTTCAGCTCCAGCAGGGCGGTGTCGCGGGTGCGGTTGGCGTGGCGCAGATAGGCGCCGCCGCTGAGCGTGGTGTAGGCCGGATTAACCGTGCTGCCGCCGCAGGTGGTGACGTCGTAGAACCAGTAGGTCTGCAGCGAATTGGCCACGGTCTGGGTGCTGATGCAGTGCGCGGCGGTCCAGAACAGGCGCTTCTTCGGCGAGTGATTGTTGTTGAGCAGGGTGCCGGTGCACAGGTAGGTGCCGCCGCCGCTGGTGAAGGTCATGCGCGCCACCGACTTGGCGGTGGAAACGAAGCCCGAGGGCGGACTGGTGCGGCAGACGATGTCCTTCTCGCAGTAGTCGCTTTCGCCGACCAGGGCCTGGAACTCGCGTTCGCTGGCGACCGGGCTGACGTCCAGGTGCGAGAGCTGCGGGACCTTCAGGCGCAGGCCGTCGCGGCGCACGCCCTTGGGCAGGACGATTTCCACGTTCAGCGTGTCGCCGGCCACCAGCGGCGACCAGCCGATCGCAGGGCCGGCGAACTCGGCGCCGCGGGCGGCGAACACGCGGCCGTCGTTGCCGGCGAAGTGCAACAGCGCCGCCGCCGCGCCGGCGCCGCGCAGCGACAGACCGGCGCGCAGCGCCACGGCGGTTTCCGAACGCAGCTCCAGGCGCGCCGCCTGCCCGCCGTCGGCCAGCGGTCGCCAGTTGAGCGTGCGCAGATCGATGTCGCTGCGGGCGACATCGCGGGCGAAGCCGATTTCCAGCGGCTGGCCGTGCTTGTCCTGCTGTACGCGGCGCTGCTTCAGCGCCGAACGTTCCAGATCGGTGGGACGCATCAGGCTAACCGGGCGCACCGCGCCGGCTTTGGCCGAGAGGACGAATTCGGCCGCGCCCATGGCGGCGGCCGAGGGAGCTTCGACGACCGGCGCCGAATCCATTTCGGCCGCCGCCGGCGGTGCAGCGTGAGCCGACGCAGCGGACAGGCCGGCGAGCAGCGCGAGGCAAAGCGCGTTCTTGCGGATCATCGTGCGATTTCCTTGGAGGTCTGGAGGGAGGTCGGCGGGGCAGCCGCCGGTCCGCGCAAGCCGCGGACGAGGCGACCCTAAGCCGCGCCGCAGGCCGGTTTTGTGCGGTGGTCGGGGCTTCGCGCAAGCGCCGCGAGCGCAAGCGGGCGGGGGAACATCGGTGCGGAGGATCTGTGCGCGCCTTTGCACATCGGCATGTGCCGTGGCGCGCCCGGCAGGCGTTTCGCGCAGCGTGCTTTGACGCAGCGCAACGCGAGCCTGGCTTGCGACCGTGCGTCGGACGGCCGGACCGCCGGGGCCGGCCCCGACGCCGCGTTCATGGCAATGTGCGACCATAGCCGCCATGACCAAAAAACCGAAGAGCAAGAAGACCGGAAAGACCGGCGGCAAGACCCCTTCCCATACCACCGCCGGCAAGTCCGCCGCCCCGCGCAGCCGCAAGAGCGCGACCCCGCGCCCGGCCTGGCTGCCGGAGAATCTCCAGCACGGGCCGGCCAAGAGCCCGCGCAAGAAATCCTCGGCTCCGGCCGATGCGCCGCGAGCGCCCGCCTACCACGATCCCTATGCCGAGCGCGAAGCGATGCGCTACGCGCAGCCGATCGCCAGCCGCGAGCTGATCCTGCAGACCCTGATCGCGGCCGACGGCCCGCTCACCGCCGAGGATCTGGCCGAACGCCTGCACCTGACCGACCCCGATCGCGCCGAAGCGTTGGCCAAGCGCCTGGGCGCGATGCTGCGCGACGGCCAACTGCTGCAGAACCGCAAGGGCGAATTCGCTCCGGCGGCGCAGATGGACCTGATTCCCGGCGTGGTGATCGCCAACCCCGACGGCTTCGGCTTCCTGCGCCCGGAGGCCGGCGGCGACGACCTGTTCCTGCCGCCGTTCGAAATGCGCAAGGCCATGCACGGCGATCGCGTGCTGGTCAGCGTCACCGGCGTCGACCGTCGCGGTCGCCGCGAAGGCGCGATCGTCGAAGTGCTGGAGCGGCGCCTGAATCGCCTGATCGGCCGTTTTACCCTGGAGCAGGGCATCAGCTACGTGGTGCCCGACGACCGCCGCATCCAGCGCAACGTGCAGATTCCGCCGGACGCGCGCATGGAGGCGCACAACGGCCAGTTGGTGGTGTGCGAACTGGTCCAGGCGCCCGATCCCAAGCGACCGCCGATCGGCCGCGTGCTGGCCGTGCTCGGCGACAAGCTGACCGCCTCGCTGGCGGTGCAGGCGGCGATCCACGGCCACGAGATTCCCGACCAGTTCCCGCAGGCCACGCTGGACGAAGCCGCCGCGGTGCCGCTGACCGTGCCCGAATCGGTGGCCGCCGGTCGCGTCGACCTGCGCGCGATGCCGTTGGTGACCATCGACGGCGAGGACGCCAAGGATTTCGACGACGCGGTGTATTGCGAGAGCAACCGCAACGGCTTCCGCCTGGTGGTCGCGATCGCCGACGTTTCGCATTACGTGCGGCCGGGCACGCCGCTGGACGAAGAGGCGCAGAAGCGCGCGACCTCGGTGTACTTCCCCGGCTTCGTCGTGCCGATGCTGCCGGAGACCCTGTCCAACGGCATCTGTTCGCTGAACCCGAAGGTCGACCGGCTGTGCTTCGTCTGCGACATGCAGATCGACCGCGACGGCCAGGTCGGCGAATCGAAGTTCTACGAAGCGGTGATGAATTCGCATGCGCGCCTGACCTACACCCAGGTCTGGAACGCGGTCGGCGACGTGCCGGAGGAGGCCAAGGCCGAGGCGCAGGCTCAGATCGGCTCGCTGCTGCCGCATATCCAGCGCCTGCACCAGCTGTACCACGTGCTGTCCAAGGCGCGCGCCAAACGCGGCGCGATCGAGTTCGAATCCGGCGAAGTGCGCTTCGTGCTCGGCAAGGACGGCGAAGTGGTGCAGGCCGGCATGCTGCAGCGCAACGACGCGCACAAGCTGATCGAGGAGTGCATGATCGCCGCCAACGTCGAGGCGGCGAAGTACCTGATCGCGCGCCAGGTGCCGGCGCCGTTCCGCATCCATGAGCGCCCGCCGGAACAGAAGTACGCCGACCTGCAGGAGTTCCTCAAGGAGTTCAAGCTGCGCATGCCGCCCTGGACCCAGGTCGAGCCGCGCGACTTCACCGCCTTGCTGAAGAAGATCCGCGAGCGCGCCGACGCGGCGCTGATCGAGTCGGTGCTGCTGCGCAGCCAGAGTCTGGCGGTGTACGCCCCGGAGAACGTCGGCCATTTCGGCCTGGCGCTCGAAGCCTACGCGCATTTCACCTCGCCGATCCGGCGCTACCCGGACTTGCTCGTGCATCGCGCGATCAAGCATGCCCTGAGCGGGGCCAAGCCGGCGTCCTACGAATACTCGCCGCGGCAGATGGCCGCGTTGGCGCTGCAGTGCTCCGAACGCGAACGCCGCGCCGACGAGGCCGAGCGCGAGGTCGACGAGCGCTACCGCGCGGCGTGGATGGAGCAGCACGTCGGCGGCCAGTTCGCCGGCACCATCAGCGGCGTGACCAGCTTCGGCTTGTTCATCGAGCTCGACGAGTCCAAGGTCAACGGCCTGGTCCACGTGACCCAGCTGCCGCACGACTACTACCACTTCGATCCGATCCGCAAGACCTTGCAGGGCGAGCGCACCGGTCGCGAATTCCGGCTCGGCGACCGGGTCGAGATCATCGTGCTCAAGGCCAGCGTGGAAGACCGCAAGATCGATTTCCGGCTGGTCGAGGAGCGCGGGGTCAAGCCGCTGCCGCCGCGCGGGCAGCCCGCGAAGCGGGCCAAGCAGAAGTACTGAACCGTCGGTTTCGCGTCCTTCCCCGTCCTCGTGCGTTCGAGGCGGCGGCCCGCCCGGTCATAGCCGGACCATCGCCCCCTCACGCAAAGGGGGCGAGCGCCGTGCGTGAACCGGTTTCGTCGGCCCTGGCGAGGCAGGGAGATCGGCTTCGAACCCGCCTCGGCGCCGATCCCGCCAACCGCGCCGGGCCGGGCCCGGTGCGGCCGGGTAGCTTAGAATTGCCGTCCGCCCCCGCCGCGCCGCCGTTCCAGCCGTCGCGCGGCCTCCCAGCCCCACGGAAGTCCCATGAGCCAGAAACAATGGATCGCCGGCATCAATGCCGTGTCCGCCGCGATCGAACACGATGCGCAGAACGTGCGCGAGGTCCTGATCGAAGCCGGGGCCAAGAACCCGCGCCTGGCCGAGATCGAGACCGCCGCGCGCCGCGCCGACATCGACGTGCGCCGGGTCGCGACCCAGGCGCTGGACGGCGTGGTCGGCGGATTGCGTCATCAGGGCGTGGTGGCGCGTTACGCCGCGGCCAAGACCTGGAACGAGAACGAGCTGGAAGGGCTGATCGAGGCCGCCGAAGGCCGTGCCCTGGTGCTGGTGCTCGACGGCGTGCAGGACCCGCACAACCTCGGCGCCTGCCTGCGCAGCGCCGCCGCGGCCGGCGCTACCGCGGTGATCATCCCCAAGGACAAGTCGGTGCAGGTCAATGCCACCGTGCGCAAGACCTCGGCCGGCGCCGCCGATAGCATTCCGGTGATTCCGGTGACCAACCTGGCGCGCGCGTTGCGCGACCTGCAGCAGCTGGGCGTGTGGATCTACGGCTTGGCCGGCGAAGCCGAGGCCTCGCTGTACGCGATCGACCTGCGCGGCAACGTCGCCCTGGTGCTGGGCGGCGAAGCCGACGGCCTGCGCCGCCTGACGCGCGATACCTGCGATCAGTTGGTCAAGATCCCGATGCCGGGCGGCAACGCCGCCGGTGGCGTGGAAAGCCTGAACGTCTCGGTCGCCGCCGGCGTGACCCTGTTCGAAGCGGTGCGCCAGCGCGGCTGAGGCCGGGCGCCCGCAGGACGGTCGGCGCGCGCGGCACGCCGGCGGGCAGGACGCACGCGGCGGGTAGAAGGGATGCGCAAGAACGAGAAGCGTCGGCGCCCGCCCGCAGCCCCGTTCGGCGCCTGCGCGCGGCATTTCCTCGCGCCTTCACGCGCCGTCCTCCTCTGTAACCCCCCGCTGACCCCGGGGATGCCGCTGCGCTCCGCTCGTGTCGGGCGCCGATATACTGCGCCGCGATCCGGGACGACCCGGGTCCGCGCAGCCCGCCAGGGGCGCGCGTTTTCGTCAGGGGACGGCCCCATCTGCATGGGAGCTGCGTCATGCCCTGGATTCTGCTCGTTCTCGCCGGCCTGTTCGAAGTGGGTTGGGCGATCGGCCTCAAGTACACCGAAGGTTTCACCCGCTTGTGGCCTTCGGTCGGCACCGTTGCGGCGATGGCGATCAGCGTCGGCCTGCTCGGCCTGGCGATGAAATCGCTGCCGGTCGGCACCGCGTACGCGATCTGGGTCGGCGTCGGCGCGGTCGGCACGGTGATCCTCGGCATCGTCCTGTTCAACGAGCCGGCGAATGCGCTGCGCGTGGCCAGCGTGGTCCTGATCGTCGCCGGCCTGATCGGCCTCAAGCTCGCCTGAGCGCCTGCGCCCGCGCCGTCGTCGCGACGGCGCGGGCGCGATCTCCGCTCAGGCCGGCTCCAACGCGCTGGCGAACAATTCGTCGAAACGGCGGGCGATGTCGGCGATGGTCTGAGCCTTGTCCATGCCGTTGATGATGCGCCGCGCTTCCTCGTAGTTCGGCGCCTGGCCCGGCTTGAAGTAGTGGTCGAGCTTCTTGCCGGTGAACCAGCCTTTCTTCATGCCTTCCATCGCGATCGCATAGGCGATCTCCGGTTTCTTGGCGTCGTCGGGCTTGCCCAGCAGGTCGACGCCGAGCAGCTTGCCGGCGCGTTCGTAGTTGGTGCGGCCGGTCAGCTGCACGTAGCCGCGGCCGTGATAACGCGCGCCGTCGCCGGGCTTGGTGTTGCCCAGCGCTTTGCCGATCCGGGTGTGCGCGCCGTACAGCCGTTCGAAGCGGGCATCGTCGCCGAACTCGTCGATCGGGCGCAGGGTATGCGCGGTCTCCCACTTGAAGGTGGCCATGCAATAGGCGATCTGCTGCCGGTGCACCGCACTGTCGGTGAAGCTGCGGTCCTGCTCGATGCGCCCCATCAGGAAACGCAGCGCCTGCACCAAATCCTCGCGCAGCGGCCCGAAGCGCCGGCGATAACCGTCGAGAAACTGCTCGTCGTCGAAAGCGAACATCCTGTCCTCCCGTCCTGGGCCGCGACCCGCGTCGCGGGCCGTTATCGGGCGGCGCAGCGCCGCTCGCACTCCAGGAAACGAGGCCGCACGAGGCGGACGGCCAGGACCGGCATGTTGCGCGCGCGCAACATCGGCACGCGAACGCGAACGCGCGTCAATCGAGCCGATAGCGCTCGGCGACGGCCTCAGCTGCGCTATCGTACTGCCATGAGAGGTACGCGAACGCCTTTATCGGTGATCGATGCCGTTCTGCCGTGGCAGGCTCAGCCGCGCGCGGCGCCGGCCGGCCAGGCGTTGACGATCTTGCAGAACAACTCGGCGGTGCGCTCGGTGTCGTAGACCGCCGAGTGCGCTTCCTGCGCGTTCCACTGCAGGCCGGCGGCCTGCACGGCGCGGGCGAGCACGGTCTGGCCGTAGGCGACGCCGGCGAGGGTCACGGTGTCGAACACGCTGAAAGGATGGAAGGGGTTGCGCTTGTGGCCGCTGCGCGCGACCGCGGCGTTGAGGAAATTGAGGTCGAAATGGGCGTTGTGGCCGACCAGGATGGCGCGCTGGCAGCTGTGGCGCTTGACCGCGTCGCGCACCGGCGCGAACACCTGCTCCAGCGCCTGCCGCTCGGGCTTGGCGTCGCGGAAGGGGTGGTCGATGTCGATACCGGTCACTTCCAGCGACTTGGGGTCGATCAGGGTGCCCGGAGCCGGCACCACGTGGGCGCTGGCGACCGCGCCCGGCACCAGCAGGCCGTCGCCGTCGAGTTCCAGCGGCTGCACGGCGATTTCCAGCAGGGCATGCCTGTTCCAGTCGAATCCGCCGGTCTCGACGTCGACGACCACCGGCAGATAGCCGCGGAAACGGGTGGCGAGGGTGGGCTGCGCGACGGGGGCGGGAGCGAGGGGGCCGGTTTCGATCATGGGCGAAAGCCTAGCAGGTTGATGCTGAGCCTTCGTCCGTACGCCGCCGCGACGGCGGGCGGCGGCCGCCGCGGCGTTCCGGCCGCGGCGAGCGCAGCGGGTTCAGCTCGTTGTCGCGACGGCGTGGCGCGGCCCGAGGCGCGCCCCGGCGATCAGCGCCACCGCGCCGAGTCCGGCCAGGGCCAGGCCCGGCGCCGGCAGCAGCATCGCCACGAGCAGGCCGAACGGCGCCAGGACCAGGCCCCAACCGAACAAATCGGCTTGCGCGGCGGTCGCCGGCAACGCCGTGCGCCGCGCCAGCCAGGCGTCCAGGCTCAGGCGCCCGGGGCCGCCGAGAATCAGCGGCCACAGCATGACCAGAAAGATCAACGGCAGCTTGTAGTTGCCGCCGCCGCTGTCGCTGATCGCATAGCCCTGGGCGAGCTGGGCCAGGCCCATCCAGTCCTGCGGCCAGTGCACGGCGGCGGTGGCGACCACGGTCAGCACGAACAGCGAGGCGGCGGCGAACCGGGTGGCCAGGCCGAGCAACAGCGCGATCGCGCCGAGCAGTTCGAACCAGGTCGCCAGCGACCAGCTGAGCGTGGCCGGCACGCGGTCGAACGGGAACGGGAACTGGGCCATGATCTCGCCGAACCAGTTCTCGCCATGGAGCTTCTCGCGCCCCGATTCGAAGAACTCCCAGGCCAGGATCAGGCGCAAGCCCACCGGCGCCAGCCAGGCGCCGACGCCGTCCAGGCGGTCGCGCAGGGACAGGCAGGATCTCAACAGGCACAACGACGGCATGAGGCACTCCACGGTCGCGCCGGAAATGCCGGCGCTTTACCGATAAGAGGCGCCGATCAGGCGGCAGGATTCGCGGCGGAGAAAAAAATCACCGCATTGGCGCGCATCTGCCGCAGCAGGCCGTGGCCGAGTTCGAGGAACGCGGCCGGGTCGTCGCTGCCGGCTTCGGCGGCCAGGGCGGTGAGTTGTTCGCGTGCGCTCAGCTGCGGCGCTTCGCCGATGCGTTCGACCAGGCGATAGGCCAGCGGGCTGAGCTCGGAGAACCGGACTTCGCCGTCGGCCTCGCGGCGCAGCAACAGCAGACTGGGCGTCTGCGGCGCGTGCTCGGGGACGAAGCCGGGGCCGATGCGGTGCACCGGCCAGGCGTAGGCCAGGGGCCAGGCCAGCGGCGACAACTGCGGTGCGTGCTCCAGCAGGTCCGCGTCGGCGATGCCGGCGTCGTCGCGCGGGGGCTGCGCTTCGCTCAGTTGCAGGGCCAGTTCGACCCATTCGTAATGCGCCAGCTCGGTCAGGAACGGCGGGTCGCCGATGGCGTCGCGCTGCTCCAGATAGCGCATGAACTCGCGCGCGATCTCAGGAAACAGCGGGGTGCGGCAACGATGGTCGCGGTAGAAGTCGCGCACCAGGCGCGGCCAGCGTTCGTCGCCGAGCAGCCGGCTGATGACCGGGAAGTTGCCCGCCAGCAGGCCTTCGATGTTGTTGAAGAACAGGTCGCGGTAGATGCCCAGGCGGCGGTCTTCCAGGCCGGCCGGGGCCGGACTGGCCTGCGGGTCGCGCAGGTGGCGGGTCAATTCGAATTGTTGCGCGCGCAGGCGCGAAGGAGCGTCGTTCATGGGCGGTGCCTGGACTCAGCCGCGGGCGCGGCGGGCCGCGGCGGGCGCGGCCTCGACGAGGAGGCGGCGCACCTGGCCGAGTTCGCCGAGCAGTTCTTCGTAGGGCGGGAAGTTGAAGTCGCGCTCGAGCAGGGTGGGGCGTTGGCCGAACAAGCGGTAGGCCTCGCCGAGCAACGACCACACCGCGTCCTTGACCGGCGCGCCATGCGTGTCGAGCTTCAGATCCTCGGCTTCGTCGTAGTGGCCGGCGACGTGCAGGTAGGCGACGCGTTCGGCCGGCATCGCGGCGAGGAAGGCGCGCGCGTCGTAGCGGTGATTGATCGAGTTGACGTAGACGTTGTTGACGTCCAGCAGCAGATCGCAGTCGGCTTCGGCGAGCACGGCGAGGGTGAACTCGATCTCGCTCATCTCCTGGTGCGGTGCGGCGTAGTAGGAGGCGTTCTCGATCGCGATCCGGCGCCCGACCAGGTCCTGGGTGCGGCGGACGCGCGCGGCGACGTGGCGCACGGCTTCTTCGGTGAACGGAATCGGCAGCAGGTCGTAGAGGTGGCCGTCGTCGCTGCAATAGCTCAGATGCTCGCTGTAGCAGACGACGCGGTGTTCGTCGAGAAAACGGCGGGCCCGGGCGAGGAAGGTCTCGTCCAGCGGCTCGGTGCCGCCCAGCGACAGCGACAGGCCGTGGCAGAGCAGCGGATGGCGCGCGCTGAGTTCGCGCAGGGCTTCGCCGTAGCGGCCGCCGACGCCGATCCAGTTTTCCGGTGCGCATTCGAGGAAATCGAAATCTCCGTCCGCGGCGGACTGCAGCGGGCCCAGCAGGGCCCGCCGCAGGCCGAGGCCGACGGCATCCGGTTTCAAGGGACGCGAGCCGTCCATCGTCATCGCGCTGCGATCAGACCGAGCCGCCGCACTTGCCTTCGCCGCACTTGCCTTCACCGGCCTTCTTGGCCGCCGGCTTGGCCGCGGCGGGCTTGGCTGCGTCCTTCTTGTCGCCGCCGCACTTGCCCTCGCCGCACTTGCCTTCGCCGGCCTTCTTGTCGGCACCGCACTTGCCTTCGCCGCACTTGCCTTCGGCGTGCTTCTTGTCGGCGCCGCACTTGCCTTCGCCGCACTTGCCCTCGGCGGCCTTCTTGTCGCCGCCGCAGCTGCCTTCCTTGGCCTTCTTGTCGGCGCCGCAGGTGCCTTCGGCCTTCTTGGCGTCGGTGGCCTTGGCGTCGGCGGCCTTGTCGGCGGTCTGCGCCGATTGCGCGCCCAGCAGGTAGCCCTGCGACAGGTCGGTCATCGCGAACGCGGAAGCCGACAGGCTCAGGCCGCCGATCAGGGTGGCGCCGAGGGCGAGGGCGACGGGCTTCTTGATTTGCTTGGACATGGAATCACTCCTACGTGGCGATGTCGGCGGGGTTCCGCCGGTTGGGATGACGGTCCGACGGGTCGGGTCCGTGGTTTGCGTTGAATTCGGCGTTGCGGGAAAGGCGATGGAGCGGATCAACAGAAACATACGCAATCCGGCGTCGCCGGGTGCCATGCGGCGGCCTGGGCGAGGTCAAGGCTGCAGGTACTCGCGGGCGAGCACGCGAGCGCGGTGCAGGCGCGACTTCACCGCCTCGCGGGTCATCCGCAGGCGCGCGCCGATCTCCTCGACGGTCAGACCTTCCAGATCGCGCAGCAGAATGATCTCGCGGTAGTGGGCGGGCAGGGATTCCAGCGCCGCGGCGACATCGTGGCGCCACTCGGCCGGTTCCGGCGTCACCACCGGCATGATCTCCTCGCCGATCGGCTCGCCGCTGAGCAGGCGCCTGGCGCGCTTGAGCCGGTTGCATTCGCGCTTGACGATGCGGAAGGTCCAGGACACGAAGCATTCCAGCATGCGCAGGTCACGCAGCTTGCGCGAGACGGTGATCAGGCTTTCTTGGACCGCGTCCTCGACGTCGTTGATGACGCAGTGGAATTCGGCGTAGCGGCGCAGGTCCTGGCGCGAATGCGTCAAGACGCGCTCGAGCGCCGCCCGATCGCCCGAGCGGGCCGCCGCCAAATCTCCGTTGGCCATCAGCAGGGTCATGCCGGTCCTCCTCCGGGTTGCCAAAATACACCGCGCCGCCGCGTTGCGGGCATGTACCAAGAGGGGGGGAGGGGGCGAATGGGTTCGCGCAACGCGACCGGCGTCGCGTTTTGTTCAGAGCGGATTCAGTCCCAAGGCACAGAAACCGCTTGCATGCGCGCTATCGCGGCGAAACCGCGATTCATGGCCGACGCGATGGCGCTGCGGCGAGGCGGCGACGGAATGCGGCCGGCTCTCTGCCGGAGTTACGACGCGGGCCGGATTATGTTGCGGCGCAACGCGGGCGGGCGCGCGCGGCGCCCGCCCACCGGTTCAGACCGGGCTGGCGGTGTTGGTGTCGTCGCGCTTCTCGCGCGGCGGCAGCGGCTGCTCGCCCTTGACCAGGAACCAGACGTTCTCGGCGATGTTGGTGGCGTGGTCGCCGATCCGTTCGATGTTCTTGGCCATGAACAGCAGATGCGTGCAGGCGGTGATGCTGCGCGCGTCTTCCATCATGTAGGTCAGCAGTTCGCGGAACAGGCCGGTGTAGGCGGTGTCGATTTCGGCGTCGCGTGCGCGCACCCGCTGGGCCAGTTCGACGTCGTTGTCGCGGTAGGCGGCCAGGACGTCGCGCAGCTGCGCCACCGCCAGGGTGCCCAGCGCGTGCAGCCCGGCCACGTGCGGCAGCGGCGGCGCCAGATTCAACGCGGTCGAGCGCTTGGCGACGTTGGCCGCGTAGTCGCCGACCCGCTCGATGTCCGAGGCGATGCGGATCGCCGCCAGGATCTCGCGCAGGTCGCGGGCCATCGGCCCGCGCAGGGCCAGCTTCATGACGTCGTGGCTGATTTCCTGCTCCAGCGCGTCGATCGCCTCGTCGTTGGCGATGATGCGCTCGGCGGCCTTGTCGTCGCGGCGCTGCACCACGTCCAACGCGGCTTCCAACTGCGACGCCGCCATCTCGCCCATGCGCAGGGTTTCGTCGAGCAAGCGGCGCTGCTCGTCGTCGTAGCTTTTGACGATATGGTCGTGCATGGTCATGGGCGGGGATTCGTGATTCGGGATTAGGGATTGGTGAAAGGCGACTGCAACAGCAACGGCTCCGGATCGGGGTGGGAGAGGGCCGCTTTTGCGAATCCCGAATCCCCAATCCCCAATCCCGGCCGGTTCAACCGAACCGGCCGGTAATGTAATCCTCGGTCTGCTGCTTGGTCGGCTGCGAGAAGATCTGTTCGGTCGCGCCGTGCTCGATCAGGTCGCCAAGGTACATGAAGGCGGTGAAGTCGGAGACGCGCGCGGCCTGCTGCATGTTGTGGGTCACGATCGCGATGGTGTAGTCCTTCTTCAGCTCCTCCACCAACTGCTCGATGCGGCTGGTCGAGATCGGGTCCAACGCCGAGGTCGGTTCGTCCAGCAGCAGCACGTCCGGGCGCAAGGCCACGGCGCGGGCGATGCACAGGCGTTGCTGCTGGCCGCCGGACAGGCCGAGCGCGCTCTGGCCCAGCTTGTCCTTGACCTCGTCCCACAGCGCGCCCTGGCGCAGGGCCTGTTCGACGCGATCGTTCATTTCCGACTTGGACAGCTTCTCGTGGTGGCGGATGCCGTAGGCCACGTTCTCGAAGATGGTCATCGGGAACGGCACCGGCTTCTGGAAGACCATGCCGACCTTGCTGCGCAGCCGATTCATCGGATAGCGCGCGTCGAGGATGTTCTCGCCGTCCAGCAGCACTTCGCCGCGCGCTTCCAGCTTCGGGTACAGGGCGTAGATGCGGTTGAAGATGCGCAGCAGGGTCGACTTGCCGCAGCCGGAAGGTCCGATCAGCGCGGTGACGCGCTTTTCCGGGATCTCCAAGTCGATGTTCTTCAGCGCGTGGAACTTGTCGTAGTAGAAGTTCAGGCCGCGCGCGGCGAGCTTCACCGGCGCGGCGGCGGCGGCCGCGCGCTCCGGAGTGGCGACGGTGAGGCGGGTCTCGTTCATGGCGGCCGGAGTACGGGCGGCGGAGAGGTTGGACAGGTCAGTCATTGGAGATCCGTTTGCGCAGCACCAGGGTGCGGGCGAGCAGGCTGACGATCAGGACGAAGAAGGTGAGCACCAGGGCGCCGGCCCAGGCCAGGGTTTGCCAGGTTTCGTACGGGCTGCCGGCGAACTGGTTCATCACCACCGGCACGCTGGCCATCGGCTGCAGCACGTTGTGGTTCCAGTATTGGTTGCCGAAGGCGGTGAACAGCAGCGGCGCGGTTTCGCCGGAGATGCGCGCCAGGGCCAGCAGCACGCCGGTGACGATGCCGGCCGAGGCGCTGCGGTACAGCACCTGCACGATCACTTTCCACTGCGGCACGCCCAGCGACAGCGCCGCTTCGCGCATCTGCGCCGGCACCAGGCGCAGCATCTCGTCGGTGGTGCGCACCACCACCGGCAGGACGATGAAGGCCAGCGAGATCGCGCCGGCCAGGGCGGAGAAGTTGCCGCCGGTCTGCATCACCACCAGGGTGTAGACGAACAGGCCGAGCACGATCGACGGCGCCGACAGCAGGATGTCGTTGACGAAGCGCACCACCGTGCCGATCTTGCGCCCGGCGCCGTATTCGGCCAGCCAGGTGCCGGCGGCGATGCCCAGCGGGGTGCCGATCGCGATGGCGATCGCGCACATCACCGCGCTGCCGAAGAAGGCGTTCATCAGGCCGCCTTCCTGCATCGGCGGCGGCGTGTTCTGGGTGAACAGCGCCCAGTCGATCCCGCCCAGGCCCTTGGCGATCAGGGTGTAGAGGATCCAGCCGAGGAAGAACAGGCCGAAGCCGGCGGCGGCGCAGGCCAGCAGCACCGAGGCGGCGTTGACCAGGCGACGGCGGCGGTACAGGGCGTCGGCGGTGCGGTGGCGTTGCTGCAGGGCCGGGTCGGCCGTAGCGGTAGCGGCGCTCATCAGGTGCCCTCCTTGCGCGAGAGTTTCAGCAGCATCAACCGCGCGGCGGCGAGCACGACGAAGGTGACGATGAACAGCACGAAGCCGAGCAGCAGCAGGGCCGAGCGGTAGGTCTCGGTGGCTTCGCCGAAGTCGTTGGCGATCAGCGCGGCGATGGTGGTGCCGGGTTCGAGCAGCGAGGCCGAGAAGTTGACCGAGTTGCCGATCACGAACGCCACCGCCATGGTCTCGCCGAGCGCGCGGCCCAGGCCGAGGAAGATGCCGCCGATCACCGCCGAGCGGGTGTAGGGCAGGACGATGTCCCAGCTGACTTCCCACTTGGTCGAGCCCAGCGCGTAAGCCGACTCCTTCAGCCGGGTGGGCACGGTCAGGAACACCTCGCGCATCACCGAGGAGATGAACGGGATCACCATGATCGCCAGGACGATGCCGGCGGTGAGCATGCCGATGCCCAGCGGCGGCCCCTGGAACAGCTTGCCGATCACCGGCCAGGCGCCGACATGGTCGTTGAGCCAGGGGGTGACGTACTCGGTCATCACCGGCACCAGCACGAACAGGCCCCACATGCCGTAGATGATCGAAGGAATGCCGGCCAACAGTTCGATCGCCGTGCCGATCGGCCCGCGCGCCCAGCGCGGCGCGACCTCGGTCAGGAAGAAGGCGATGCCGAAGCTGACCGGCACCGCGATCAGCATCGCGATCAGGGCGGTGACTACGGTGCCGTAGATGGGCACCAGCGCGCCGTACTTGTCCTCGACCGGATTCCACTCGGCGGTGACGAAGAAGCTCAGGCCCTCATGGGCGAGCACGTGGCGGCCGCCCCACAGCATCGACAGCGCTGCGCTGGCGAGGGCGAACAGGACGAAGACGACAGTAGCGGTGAGCGCGTAGCGGAACAGGCGGTCGTTGCGCGCGTCCTTGACGTCGCGCGCGGCGGGCGCGGTCGGAGCGGCAGGTAGGGCGGTCGCGTTCATTGGCGGGTGAAAGTCCGGCGGGGCCACGCGTGGGGAAGGGGTTGCGAGCGGGTGGTGCGTTTGCGGGTGCGACTGGCGGTGGTGCCTGAGGCGGTGCCTTGGATGGATCAGATGCTTTGCCCGCGATCGGGCGGAGCAAAGACCGTGGATTCCGGAGTGCGGATACTCCGAGCGCTGCGTGCGTTACCTGCCGTCGTCCCCGCGAACACGGGGATGCAGCGCTTCATTGCGGCCTGGCTTGCGTCAACCTGTGTCGCGCTGCAGGCTTTCCGACCCGGCCAGGGCGCACTGCGCCCCAGCGTTCGATGCCCCCGCCCGCGCGGGCCGGTTCGTCACTTGAACTCCGCGCTCCAGTACGCCTCGATCTGCTTGACCAGCTCCGCCGGCAGCGGCACGTAATCCAGCGACTGCGCCTGGGCCTGGCCGTTCTCGAACGCCCACTTGAAGAAAGCGCGGGTGTCGGCGCTGCGCTTGGCGTCCTTGGGCTGCTTGTGCATCAGGATGAAATTGGTCGCGGTGATCGGCCAGGACTTCTCGCCGGCGGCGTTGGTGATCACCAGGTTGAAGTCCTTGGCGTTGGCCCAGTCCGCGGTCGCGGCGGCGGCCTGGAAGGCCTCGGCGCTGGGCTGGACGAACTGGCCGGCCGCGTTCTGCAGCTGGGTGTGGGCCATCTTGTTCTGCAGCGCGTAGGCCAGTTCGACGTAGCCGATCGAGCCCTTGATCTGCTTCACGTACGAGGCCACGCCTTCGTTGCCTTTGCCGCCGACGCCGCCCGGCCACTGCACAGAGGTGCCTTCGCCGACCTTGCTCTTCCACTCCGGGCTGACCTTGGACAGGTAGTTGGAGAAGTTGAAGGTGGTGCCCGAGCCGTCGGAGCGGTGGACGATGTTGATCTTGAGATCGGGCAGGGCCACGCCCGGGTTGGCCGCGGCGATCTTGGCGTCGTTCCACTTGGCCACCGTGCCGAGGAAGATCTCGCCCAGCAGCGGGCCGGTCAGGCGCAACTGGCCCGGGGCGATGCCGTCGACGTTGACCACCGGCACCACGCCGCCGATCGCCGAGGGGAACTGGCCCAGGCCGGCGGCCGCGAGCTCGTCGCTGGCCAGCGGCTTGTCGGAGGAGCCGAAGTCGACCGTACCGGCCTTGATCTGGGCGATGCCGCCGCCGGAGCCGATCGACTGGTAGTTGACCTTGGCGCCGGTGGCCTTGTGGTAGTCGTCCGACCACTTGGACAGCAGCGGGTAGATGAAGGTGGCGCCGGCACCGGTGATCTGCGCGGCGACCTGGTCGCCGGCCGGAGCGGCCGCTTCGGTCTTGGCGTCGCCGGCCGGGGTCGGGGACTGATTGCCCGAACAGGCTGCGGTGGCGAGCGCGATGGCGAGGGACAGGACGGCGGTACGGGCCGGCGATTTCATGGCTGCTCCAAGAGGGGCCGGCGTGGGCGCCGGCTGGGTGGCGCCATTTGATGATCTTTTTGTTACACCGCTATGACATGGATCGGTAACGAATCTGTAGCGAAGCGCGGTTCCGGGTGCCGGAGGTCGCGGTTTGGCGGAGGGGGCTGCTGTCTGGCGGTCACAAAAGGCCCGGAGTCCGGCTTTGAGCGTGACGGCGGCACCCGCGATTCGGGAGGCGTCGCGCGGGCCTGGCGTGCCGGGAATCCGTTTAGCCGCAGGCAGGGCGGTCGATCCGGGCGCAAGGCGACCCCGGCCGGTCGTGTGCCGCGAGCGCCCGGGCCCCGGGGCTTGGCAGGGAGCGGCGCGCTGAAATCCCCGGCCCCGCCTTCACAGCGACGCCGTCTTGGCGTTCCACCCCCAACCCCCCAACCCCCCAACCCCCAACCCCCAATCCCCAATCCCCAATCCCCAAAACAACAACGGGCCCGAAGGCCCGTTGCGCGATCTGCTTCCCCTGGCGGCGACCGATAACCCCCCGGTCCGGTCGCCTCCGAACCGATCAGTAGTTCATGTTCGCCGACCAGTAGGTCTCGATCTGCTTGACCAGCGCGTCCGGCAGCGGCACGTAGTCCAGCGACTTGGCCTGGGCGTCGCCGTTGGCGTAGACCCAGCGGAAGAATTCCTTGGCGTTCTTGGCGCCGGCGGCGTTCTTCGGCTGCTTGTACATCAGGATGAAGTTGGTCGCGGTGATCGGCCAGGAGTTCTCGCCCGGTGCGTTGGTCATGACCAGGTAGAAGTCCTTGGCGTCGGCCCACTTGGCGCTGGCCGCGGCGGCGGAGAAGGTTTCGTCGGTCGGCAGCACGAACTTGCCGTCGGCGTTCTTCAGGCGCGAATAGGCCATCTTGTTCTGCAGCGCGTAGGACAGCTCGACGTAGCCGATGCCGCCCTGGATCTGCTTGACGTAGGCGGCCACGCCTTCGTTGCCCTTGCCGCCGATGCCGGTCGGCCACTTGACGGCGGTGCCTTCGCCGACCGAGCTCTTCCACTCGCCGCTGACCTTGGACAGGTAGTTGACGAAGTTGAAGGTGGTGCCCGAACCGTCGGAGCGGTGGACGACGGTGATCTTCTTCGCCGGCAGCTTGAGGCCGCCGTTGAGGGCGACGATCGCCGGGTCGTTCCACATGGTGACCTTGCCGAGGAAGATGTTGGCGAGGGTTTCGCCGTCCAGCTTCATCGCGCCGGAAGCCACGCCGGGGACGTTGATCACCGGCACCACGCCGCCGATCACCGACGGGAACTGGGCCAGGCCGAACTTGCTCAGTTCCTCGGGCTTGAGCGGCGCGTCGGAGGAGCCGAAATCGACCGTGGCGGCCTTGATCTGGGCGATGCCGCCGCCGGAGCCGATCGACTGGTAGTTGACCTTCTTGCCGGTGGTCTTGGCGTAGTCGGCCGACCACTTCGACATCACGGGATAGACGAAGGAAGCGCCGGCGCCGGTGACGTCGGCGGCCTGCGCGGTGACGGCGAGCGCGCTGGCGACGGCGATGGCGCTCAGGCGGAAGGACAGGGACTTGAACACGGTGGGCTCCTGAAAAGAGACGGCTGGCACGTAACCGTTGCGGCGCATTTCATAACGGTCCAATGACCGCCGCGAGGCACTTATGTGACAGCCGGGTGACACGGCACGGGCCGTGGCGCGGGAAAAATAAGGGCGCGGCAGCGCCGCGCCCGTAACGACCGTCGCCGATCGGAGGGGGAGAGAGGACCGGGACCGATTACCAGTAGAACTGGACGCGCGCGGTGATGATGTTCGGGCTGTCGTCGACCACGCGGTTGAAGGTGCGGTTGTTGTAGCGCGGGTTCTGCGAATAGGTCGCGCTGGTGCGGCCGATGTACTTGGAGCTGTCGACCATCGAGTAATCGAGCATGAACTTGAAGTTCGAGCGCCAGTACCAGTTCACGCCGACGGTCCAGGCGTCCATTTCGCCGCCGAGCACGCCGGCGACGATCGGCGCCGCGGTGGGCGTCGCGCCGGGGCGCAGCGAGCCGTCGTTGAGGTCGATCTTGTCGTAGCGCACGCCGACCTGCCACATGCCGCTGGCGGGTTCGTCGGGCAGCGGGGTGGTCGGCACGCCGGCCTTGTAGCCCCAAGTTTCGCCGGTGATGTTCCACACGCCGCTGACGTACCAGCTGTCGCCGGTGAACTTCTTGCCCGGCTGCGAGCTGGCGCGGGTCGCGTAGCGGTCGAATTCCGAACGCATGTACTCGGCCTGCAGCTTGAACGGACCGCGCACCCACAGCGCTTCGGCGCCGATGGTGTTCTGGCGGTCGACGTTGAGCATGTTGCCGGTGTCGACCAGGCGGCCCGCGGCCAGGTCGGCCTGCGGACGGGTGCGGATGCGCGCGGTGTCGGCGTCGGTGTCGAGGTCGACGTAGGACAGGCCGAAGTGCAGCAGGTTGCCCTTCTCGTTGATCGGGGCGAAGGTGCCGCGCAGGCCGAAGCCGGCGCCGTGCGCCAGGTTGCGGGTCAGCTCGCGGCCGAAATAGCTGGCGGTGATGCTCCAGTCGTTGCTGCCGTAGCTGTAGGCGGCGCCGAGACGGCGCGCGACGCCGAAGGTGTTGGTGACCATCGCCTTGGAGACGAAGTCGTTGTTCTTGGTCGAGGACAGCTCTTCCAGGCTGTTGGGCTGCTTGAACTGGCCGACCTGGATGTAGTGGTTGCTGTCGCCGCCGAGCTTGTACTTGAGGTTGACGTCGAGGAACTTGTCGGCCTTGGCGTCGTAGCCGGCGACCCACTCGATGTTGCCCGGGCCCTTGCCCTTGAGCACCAGTTCGGCGCGGCGCAGCTCGTTGTCGTTGTCCTTGCCGTCCGGCAGGTCGGCGTTGAGGTTCAGGACGTCGCTGTTGAAATCGTTGTAATCCGCCTGCAGCAGGCCTTCGAAGGAGACTTCGGAGTCGCCGATGACGTCCAGCGCGACTTCGGCATGCGCGGCCGGAGCGGCCAGCGCGGCGAGCAACGCTACGGCGAGGGTGTTACGCGAGAGTTTCATGGTCTAGCCCTGAGGCGTGGAGTGATGGCGCGCAGGCTAGGGTGTGAAAGTTGCGTAAATGTGACAGATCTGACTTATTTCGCCGGCGTGACCGCGCGATGACGCCGGCGCAACCGCCGTGCGTCGAATCCGATTCCCTTGCGAATCAGGCGGCTACGGGCTCCGGCTCGCCCGGCGTCTTGTCGGTAAAGCGGCACAGGTCGCGGATCGCGCAGTGCGGGCAATCGGGCTTGCGCGCCTTGCAGACGTAACGTCCGTGCAAGATCAGCCAGTGGTGCGCGTCCTGCAGGTACTCCGCCGGCACGGCTTTCAGCAGCGCGTCCTCGACCGCGCGCACGTCCTTGCCCGGCGCCAGGCCGGTGCGGTTGGCGACGCGGAAGATGTGGGTGTCGACCGCCATGGTCGGTTCGCCGAAAGCGGTATTGAGGACCACGTTGGCGGTCTTGCGGCCGACGCCGGGCAGGGCTTCGAGCGCGGCGCGGTCGCGCGGCACCTCGCCGCCGTGGCGTTCCAGCAGTTGTTGCGAGAGCGCCACCACGTTCGCCGCCTTGGTATTGAACAGGCCGATGGTGGCGATGTACGGCTTGAGCCCTTCGACGCCGAGCGCGGCGATCGCCTGCGGCGTGTTGGCGACCGGGAACAGCTTGCGCGTGGCCTTGTTGACGCCGACGTCGGTGGCCTGCGCGGACAGCGCGACCGCGACCAGCAATTCGAACGGCGTGGCGTAGTCCAGCTCGGTGGTCGGGTGCGGATTGAGTTCGCGCAAACGCGAGAACATCTCCTCGGCTTCGATCGGGCTCAACCGCGGCACGCGCTTGGCGGCGCGCGGCTTGGCGGAGGCCGGGCTCGATGCCGACCCGCCCGGCTTGGCCGCTGTGCGCGGCCCTGACGGACGGGCTGTCGCCGCCTTCGGCTGCGATGCGCGGGACTTCGGCGGCGCAGCACGCGTCGCGGCCGCTTTGACCGCGCCGGTTCCGGAGCCTGCGGCTTTGGACGTCGCCGGCCGGGGCACGGCGGCTTCGGCGGAGCGAGCGGCCTTCGGCCCGGCAGCGGCGGAGGCGGAGGGGCGTGCGGGGCGCTGGCGCGAGGCGGGCTTGGGCATGCGGTCGATGCGAAGGCAGTGGACGGGGGAACGGTTCAGTCCGGCGGCCGGCCGGCGGCTTTCGCCTTGGCCCGGGCCAAGGCCGCGGCGGCCGCGGCGGGCAGCGCGGGGCGTGGCGGTGCGGCCGTGGCCACAGGGGCCTGCGGCGCAGAGGCTTCTGCGGCCGCGGCGGCCGCCGCCGGTGCACCGGTGCGCTGCGCGGCCCGTTCGGCGGCGCGGCGCTGCAAGCGGGTTTCGCGTGCCCGGTAGCGCTCGCGCGCGGCCAGCGCACGCAGGCGCGCGTCGCGCGCGGTGCGCAGGCGCTGGCGGCACTCCGGTGCGCACTGCGCGCAGTCGGGAGCGAGCGGGCCGGCCAGGCCCAGCTCCAGGGCCCGGTCGAGATCGTCCGCGGTCAGGGCCAGGACGATCGCGTGCGCGGCGGCCGCGTCGGCGACGCAGCCGCAGCGGCAGGACACGGGCGCGGTCATTGCGGCGCGGCTCAGCGGCCGGCGAAGGCCGGCTTGCGGCGTTCCAGGAACGCGCCGGTGCCTTCGCGCATGTCCTCGGTCGAGAACATCAGGCCGAACTGCGCGGTTTCGTATTCCAGGCCTTCCTCGATCCCGCATTCGCCGCCGACCGCGACGCAGTCGAGCACGCCGCGCAGGGCCAGCGGCGCCGAGGCGGCGAGCTGGTCGGCCAGCTTGTAGGTTTCCGCTTCCAGCTCCGCCGCCGGCACCACCCGGTTGACGATGCCCAACTGCTGGGCGCGGGCCGCGTCGATCGGCGCGCCGAGCAGGCACAGCTCCAGGGTCGCTGCGCGCCCGGCCAGGCGCAGCAGGCGCTGGGTGCCGCCGAACCCGGGGATCAGGCCCAGATTGACTTCGGGCTGGCCGACCTTGGCGCTGTCGGCGGCGATGCGCAGATGGCAGCCCATCGCCAGTTCCAGGCCGCCGCCGAGGGCGAAGCCGTTGATCATGCCGATGACGGGCTTGGGCATTTTCTCGATCCGGCGCATCAGCTTCTGCCCGCGCAGGGAGAAATCGCGGCCCTGGACCGGGCTGAGGCCGTTCATTTCGGCGATGTCGGCGCCGGCGACGAAGGCCTTGGGGCCGGCGCCGGTCAGGATCACCGCGCGTACCGCCGGATCGGCCGCGGCGGCTTCGAAGGCGGCCAGCAGGGCGTCCAGGGTCGCGGCGTTGAGCGCGTTCAGCTTGTCGGGGCGATTGACGGTGATCTGGCGCACGGCGCCGCGATCGGCGATCAGCAGGGGCGATTCGGTCATGTGATGGCCGTTGGAGTTCGGGAAAGGGGAACGGGCGCGGCGGCCACGGAACTCTGCGCCCGCGGCGCGGTCACAGCGGGGCGGCGTCAGTGGCGGTTAAGCGCTGCCGCCGGTATCCTAACCCGTCCTGTCGGCCGCATACGACCGAGCCAGGGCTTTCAAATCGGGACAGGTTGACGATGTCCCCAGCCGATCGGGGCGGCGCAGGTCGCCCCGTGCCATTAGCGGAGATTCCACCGAATGAAGTTGCGTCTGATTGCTGCCGCCGTTGCGGCCCTGGCTCTGACCGCCGGCAACGCCGTCGCGCAGGACACTTCTACCGAGAAGGGCAAGCTGAGCTATGCGCTCGGTTACGACCTCGGCCGCAATGCCGTGGAAAGCGGCGAACAGGTCGACGTGAACACCATCGTCAAGGGTCTGCAGGACGGCTACGCCAAGAAGCAGCCGTCGGTGCCGGTCGACCAACTGCGCACTGCGGTGCAGAACATGCAGAAGCGCCAGCAGGACAAGGCCAAGGCCGAGTGGGACAAGGCCGCCGCCGAAAACAAGACCAAGAGCGACGCCTTCATCAACGCCAACAAGTCCAAGGCCGGCGTGAAGGCCCTGCCGAGCGGCGTGCAGTATCGCGTGATCGAAAACGGCACCGGCGCCAAGCCGACCCAGGCCAGCACCGTGGCCCTGGAAGTCGCCGGCCCGTTCCCGTTCGGCGAGCGTCCGGCGCAGGCGCGTCCGGCCAACTCGATCCCGGCGATCAAGGTCAGCGAGATCGAGATGGCGGCGATGCGCGAAGTGCTGCTGCAGATGCCGACCGGCTCGAAGTGGGAAGTGACCCTGCCGGCCGACAAGGCCTACGGCGCCGACCCGCGCACCCCGTTCCCGCCGAACGTTGCGGTGCAGTTCGAGATCAAGCTGGTCAGCGTCAAGTAAGACCCGCTCAGCAGTACCCACTTGCGCCGGCTCGTCCGGCGCAAGTCGTTTTTGCGGCCGGCCCGGCCGGCCGCTGCATTCGCCGAGCGCGCCGGCTGCTCCGGGCGGCGCCGCGAGGCACAATGGCCGCATGGCCAGAGTGGACGACATGACGACTTTCCGCGCGGTGCTGAGCCCCTGCATCGGCATCTGCCAACTCGGCGACGACGGCCTGTGCCAGGGCTGCCTGCGCACCACGGCCGAGATCGCGCGCTGGTCGCAAATGAACGACGACGAGCGCCTGCGCCTGATGGAGCAGGTGCTGCCGCTGCGCGAAACGGGCCGGCGATGAGCGGGGCCGCGCCCGCCGGCGGCTTCGGCGCCGATTTCCTCGTCGCCGACTCGCGCGCCCGCATCCGCCTGTTGGCGGCGCTGCATCCGCTGGATGCCGCGCCGGAGAGCGACGGCTGGAACCTCGACGACCTCAGCGGTCTGCTGCCCGAGGACGCGCTGCGCGCGCAGGCGGCGGTGCTGGTCGGCCTGGTGCCGCGCGGCGACGGCGTGCAGGTGTTGCTGACCCGGCGCACGGACGGCCTGCGCCAGCACGGCGGCCAGGTCAGCTTCCCCGGCGGCCGCATCGAGCCGGACGACGCCGACGCGGTGGCTGCGGCCTTGCGCGAAACCGAAGAGGAGATCGGCGTGCCGGGCGCGCTGATCGCGCCGCTGGGCTTTCTCGACCCGCTGGTCACCATCACCGGTTTCCGCGTGCTGCCGTTGGTGGCGACGATCGATCCGGGCTATGTCGCGCAGCCGGATCCGAACGAGGTCGCCGAGGTGTTCGAAGTGCCGCTGGCGTTCCTGCTCGACCCCGGCAACCTCACCACCCGCACCCTCGACTACAAGGGGCGCGCGCGTCACGTGCTCGAGTACCGCTGGCCGAGCCAGCGCATTTGGGGTGCGACCGCTTCGATGCTGTTGAACCTGCGGCAACGATTGGAGACGATCCGATGATGCAGTGGACCACCCTGGTATCGGCCGAAGAGCTCGCCGCCGCGCTCGGCCGCCCGGATCTGATCGTGATCGATACCCGCACCTCGCTGACCGACCGTGCGGCCAGCGAGCAGGCTTATCGCGATGCGCACATCCCCGGCGCGCGCTACGCCGACCTGGACCGCGACCTGTCCGACCATCGCAAGCGCGGCGGCGGACGCCATCCCTGGCCGGACGCGGCCGATTTCACCGCACGCCTGGGCGAGTGGGGCATCACCCCGCAGCATCAGGTCGTCGCCTACGACAGCGCCGACGGCGCGTTGGCGGCGGCGCGGCTATGGTTCCTGCTGCGCGTGCTGGGCCACCGGCACGTCGCCGTGCTCGACGGCGGCTGGCAGCGCTGGACCGCGCTCGGCCTGCCGACCGATGCGCAGGTGCCGGTGCCGCAGCCGACGCATTACCAGGCCGACTACGACCATCGCCGCCTGCTCGACGCGCAGGACGTGCGCGCGCTGCTGGATTCCGGCGGCCTGCTGATCGACGCCCGCGCCGGCGAGCGTTTCCGCGGCGAAGTCGAACCGCTCGACCGCGTCGCCGGCCACGTGCCGGGCGCGCGCAATCGGGCCTTTGCCGGCAATCTGGCCGACGGCCGCTTCAAGTCGCGCGAGGCGCTGGCGCAGGAGTTCGCGCCGCTGCTCGACGGCCGTGAGCCGAGCGAGGTTGCGGCGATGTGCGGGTCCGGCGTCACCGCCTGCCATCATCTGTTGGCGATGGCGCACGCCGGCTTCGACGGCGCGGCGCTGTACACCGGTTCGTGGAGCGGCTGGATCGAAGACCCGCAGCGCCCGGTCGCGACCGGCGCCGAGTGAGCTTGCGGCCGCTCTCCGTCCGTTCCTGCCCGCCCTGTAAGAGCGGCGCAAGCCGCGACCAAGGGACGCGCAGAGAACCCAACGCCGACGTCATCGATCGAAGCCGGAAACCGTCGCGACGGGTTGGGAGCGACGCAACTCGCGACCGCCATCCTTCACTCTAGCCGCGCGTTGTCGCCTGCCCCTGTGTAGGAGCGGCGCAAGCCGCGACCGCGCCCTTTCGGTCTCGCGGCGCGTATCGTTCGCCGGCCTCTGAAGCTTCAAAGCACCCCTTCGTCCGCGTCCTATGCCCCCCCCCTGTAGGAGCGGCGTAAGCCGCGACCCCGGGGCGCGCAGAGAAATCGACGCCTTCGCCATCGATCGAAGCCCGAAACCGTAGCGCCGGCGTCTATGGACACAAGCTTCAAAACAAAGCGTCCGTCCGCAACGACCGGATCACTTTCTTTGTCCAAGGCGACAACGTCCTACTGGATTTCCTCGGCCAAAAGTAACCAAAGAAAACGCCGTGGCTGTTTTCGGATCAAGAGCCACTATGGGACGTGGCTTGCGCGGGGCTGCTCGCACAGGCCGTCCCTGGCCTGGCTGCGCACGGCCAGCCTCCCTGCGGGCCTCCCTGCGGGGCTTCAGGGCGTTCTCGCGAGATCGCTGCGGCGCCAAGCTCTTTACGACAACGACAACGACAACGACAACGACAACAGAAGCAGAAGCAGAAGCACAAACGCAACGGACTTCGTTGCGTTACCGCTCGAGGGGTAGGAGCGGCGCAAGCCGCGACCGTCATGCTTCGTTCTTGCCGCGCGCTTCCCGTGTCTCTGCAAGAGCGACGGAAGTCGCGATAGGGACTGTGCAGCGACTCTTCGGCCGCTGTCGGCGTGCCAAGCAAGCGCAGTGCGAAGACGGAATTTTGGCGCGGCATCGCCGACAACCCGCAGCCGTGCCCTGACGGCATCCCCACCCGCGCTGTGTTGCGACTTGACGAAATAAGCGCATTCCATTTCGTCATTAATGTGCTTGGAGTCGCGTAATCGCTGCGTCACAGGCCACGCCCATTCTTGCGCGCACTCTTACAGGGGGAGTGCGCATCATGCTGCGCCCGTTTTTGCGCTCGTTCGTGTTGTGGCCACTGTTATTCGCGCCGGCGCTCGTCGTGCAGGCCCAGGATGCCGAACGCGTCCGCATCCACGGTTCGCATACGCTGGCTTATGCGTTGACGCCGGCGGTGGCCGAGTCCTGGCTGCGCGATATCGGCTACACCGGCATCCGCCGCAGTCGTCCGCGCGTCGAGCTGACTGAAATCCACGCGGTGCGCGACGGGCTGCCGCTGGTGGTGGAGATCGCGTCCAGTGATTCGGCGCGCGGCTTCGCCGACCTGGTCGAAGGCCGTGCGCAGATCGCGATGATGACCCGGCGCCCGAACGCGGCCGAACTCGAGGCCGGTTGGCAACTCGGCGACCTCGCGTCGCAGGACCAGGAGTTCGCGGTCGCGCTCGACGGCGTCGCGGTGGTGGTCGCGCGCGACCACCCCCTGGTTCGTCTCGACGTGACGCAGCTGCGGCGGCTGTTTTCGGGGCAGGCGCGCGACTGGCGCGAATTCGGCGCCGCGGCCGGCGAAGTGCATTTGCATCTGCTTCCGGCCGCCGGCGCGGTGCGCGACCTGATGAACGAGCGGGTCATGCGCGGCGCCGCATTCGGCGAGGCGCAGCTGCACGTCGATGCCGAGCGCCTGGTCGCCGCAGTCGCCGCCGACCGCAACGCGATCGGCCTGATTCCGATCGGCGCGCACTACGGCGCCGGCACGCGTCCGTTGGCGATCGCCGACGGCGGCCGGGCGGTGGCGCCGACCCAGACCGAGATACTGTCCGAGGACTATCCGCTGACTCGGCGCCTGTATTTCTACGGCGGTCAGATGATGGGCGCCTTGAGCCGCAGCTTCGCCCTGTACGCGATGGCCCGCTCGGGCCAGCGCGCCGTGGCGCGCAGCGGCCATGTGGCGATGACGCTGGTTCCCGGCCGTGTCCGCCGCACCATGCTGGGACCGGCCGAGTACCGGCAACTGGTCGCCGACGCGGTCCGGTTGCCGCTGAGCCTGCGTTTCAATTTCGCCGGCGGCGGCGAAAGCGGAGTGGCCGCCAGCGTCTACGACAGCCGCACGGTGCGCGACCTCGACCGCCTGCGCCGTTTCATGCAACTGCCGCCGAACCGGGGCCGGCGCTTGCTGGTGGTGGGCTTCGCCGACGCCAGCGCGGGCTCCAGCATGGCGGCGATGATGATGAGCAACGACCGCGCCGATCTGGTTGCGCAGGAGCTCATGACGCGCGGGCTGCGGGTGGAGCAGGCGCGCGGCATGGGCACCGCGCTGCCGCTGGCCGCGGCCGGCAGTCCCGGCGCGCGCTACCGGAACGAGCGGGTCGAGATCTGGATGCTGTGAGCCGGGCGTTGGCGGACGGACGCAGGACGTCGGCAGGAACGGAGCCGAAAACGCTCGGAAGCGAGGTTGGCTGCTGCCGATCGCCGGCTCGCGGCGGCCGATTCCGCTGCGCCGGCATCCGGCTTGGTTACTTGCGCAGCTTCGCCACCAGGGCCTGCAGCGCCGTCTGCGTGTCGACCCCGTACCAGGCCTCGATGAAGCGGTCGAGTTCGATGTGCTCGGGGCGCAGCGCATCGACCAGGTCGGCGCGGGCCAGGGCGCGGGTGTGCAGCATCGCGCTGCGCGGCAAGCTCAGCAGTTGCTCCAGCCAGACCCGGCCGCGGGTGGCGACGTGTTCGATCTCCACCAGTTCGTCGACCAGGCCGATGTTGAGCGCGGTTTCGGCATCGACCAACTCGCCGGCGACCAACAGGCGCTCGGCGCGGTAGGTGCCGACCACGCGCCGCATCAGGCGCTGGATGCCTTCCGGCGCGACCAGGCCCACCTCGGTTTCGTTCAGGCCGATGCGGAACGGCCCGGAGGCCATGATCCGGTAGTCGCAACACAACGCCAGCACGCAGCCGCCGGCCGGAGCGTGGCCGCCGATCGCGGCGACTACCGGCACCGGCGAGGAGGCCAGGGCGCGGGCCAGGCCGAAGAACGCCTGCCAGGCCAGCAGCAGGTGGTCCTTGCGCCCGCCGAGCGAGAGCAGATACGGCACGTCGAGGCCGGCCGAGAACACCTTCGGCCCGCCGCTGAGGACGATGCCATGTGCGCCGTGGCTGACCGCCTTGTCGATCGCTTCGCGGGTCTCGTTGCACAGTTGCGGATCGAGCGCATTGACCGGCGCGCGGTTCAGGCGGATCTCGACGATGTCGCCGTGGGTCTGGGTCTCTACGAAGCTCATGGTGTGATGTCCTGGGGGCGGGCGCTGGCGCACGGCGTAGGTCGGTTCGGCTTTGCCGTCGGCGGTTGCGGCTCACCCGGACACGGTATGGCGCGGGCCTTTCTGCTCGCCGGCTGACGGGACGACACGATCTCCCAATCGCTTCGGCGCGGCAAGGGTCCGGTGATGCGAACCGTGGCGGGGTGCGGTTTCGCATCGACATGGCTGCGCGCGAACGATTCGGCGATGCGCTGTTCGGTACGGTCCGCCGCGAAGCCGTCGCGCCGTGGCCGCCGTTGCGGCGCCATGTCCGGAGCGACGGGCGGCCCCGCGTTCGTCGCCGCGGGCCGTACCGCCGCCCGGCGCCGCCTGCCGGCCTTCATCGACGCGACGATGTCCGCGGGTATGATGGGCCCCATGAACGCTTCTCGCATCGCTATCGGACTCGGTCTGGCGCTCGCGCTCGCGGCGCCGCTGTCGACGCTCGCCAAATCGCCCGCGCCGGCCAAGGGCTGCGCGGCGCAGGTCCGCGAAGGCTGGTTGCGGTTGCCGCCGATGCAGATGCCGATGATGGCCGGCTTCGGCCGGATCGAGAATCGCTGCGCGGCGCCGGTGGTGATCGTCGGCGCGAAGAGCGCGGCGTTCGGCGAGGTGAGCTTGCACGAGACCCGGCTGGTCGACGGGGTCAGCAAGATGCGGCCGGTGCCGGAACTGCGCATCGCGCCCGACGGTGCGGCGGTGCTCAAGCCGGGCGGCCTGCATCTGATGCTGATGCAGCCGCGCGCGCCGTTGAAGGCGGGCAGCCGGGTGGCGGTGGAGTTCGCGCTGAAGGACGGCGGTACGCTGTTCGGCGAGTTCGAGGTGCGTAAACCGGCGCCATGAGCGCGGCGCCGGCTCGTCGAGGGCCCCCGGTGCTTCGCCTGTAGCCGCGGCCTCAGCCGCGACCGCGTTGTTGCGGCCGCGCCCGCGAAGATCAGGCCGGATCGCTGAACCCGGAGCGCGTCGCGGGAACGCGAGGCACGTCCGCGCCGATTGCGCGGAAACACGGCGCGGCTAGGCGTCGGCGTTGCGCGATCGCGGTTTGCGCTATCCGTATTTCGACGGGCGCCGCCGTGTCGATCGATGACGGCGGCGATGCCGGTTCTACGCGACCCGATTGCGGCTCGCGCCGCTCCTGCGCGGGCCAGCCGCGATCTGGGCGCAAACGCTGCGCGGTGCGGGGCCGCGCAGCGCCGCCGGACTCAGGAATTGCAGGCCGTGCGCACGGCTTCCGGCAGGGCGGCGGCCTGGCCGGTTTCGCGATGGATCCAGACCACGACGACGTTGCCGTCGCAGTACAGCGCGGTCGGGTCCTGCGCGCCGACGATGCGGTGGCCGACGGTGACGCTGGTGGTGCCCAAGCGTTCGACGAACAGTTCGATGTCGACTTCGTTCGGCCACTCGATCGGCCGGCGGTAATTGAGGTGTGCGGCGGCGACCACCGGCGCGACATGGTCGTCCATGCCGTGGCCGGGCAGGGTCATCATCCAGCGCAGGCGCGCTTCCTCGAGGTAGCTGAGGTACTTGGAGTTGTTGACGTGGTTGAACGCGTCCAGGTCGCGCCAGCGCACCGACAGCGGCACTTTGATCAGCGGCGTCGGTACGGCCGCGACGGCGGCGGACAGGGGCGCTGCGGGCGCGGCGGCCGGAGCGGGGGCGGTTTCGGTCGCCGGCGCGGCGGGCGCCGCCGTTTCGGCGCCGGCCACCGCCGCTTCCGGTTTCTTGCGGCTGCGCGGGGCGCGCTTGCGCGGCGCCGGCTTTTTCTTGCCGGCGGCCGGCGTGGACGGAGTATCGGTCATGCAGCGGACTTCTTCTTGGCGCGCGTGGCGCTGGTGGCGGATTTTGCCGGCTTGGCGGCAGGTTTCTTGTGCGCGCTGTCGGCTGCGGGCAGGCCGAGCAAGGGCGCGAGGAAGCGGCCGGTATGCGAGTGCGGCAGGGCTGCGATGTGTTCCGGCGTGCCGGTGGCGAGGATGGTGCCGCCGCGATGGCCGCCCTCCGGACCCAGGTCGACGACCCAGTCGGCGGTCTTGATCACGTCGAGATTGTGCTCGATCACGACCACGGTATTGCCGTCGTCGCGCAAACGGTGCAGCACCGCCAGCAAGTGCTCGATGTCGTGGAAGTGCAAGCCGGTGGTCGGCTCGTCGAGGATGTACAGGGTGCGGCCGGTGTCGCGGCGCGACAGTTCCTTGGACAGCTTGACGCGTTGCGCCTCGCCGCCGGACAGGGTAGTCGCGCTCTGGCCCAGCTTGATGTAGCTCAGGCCGACGTCCATCAGCGTTTCCAGCTTGCGGGCGATGCTCGGCACGGCCTCGAACAGGCTCAGCGCGGCCTCGACGGTCATTTCCAGCACGTCGTTGATGTTGAAGCCCTTGTACAGGACCTCCAGGGTCTCGCGGTTGTAGCGCTTGCCGTGGCAGACGTCGCAGGGGACGTAGACGTCGGGCAGGAAGTGCATCTCGACCTTGATCAGGCCGTCGCCCTGGCAGGCCTCGCAACGGCCGCCGCGCACGTTGAAGCTGAAGCGTCCCGGCGAGTAGCCGCGGGCGCGCGCTTCCGGCACCTGCGCGAACAGCTCGCGCAGCGGGGTGAACAGGCCGGTGTAGGTGGCCGGGTTCGAGCGCGGGGTGCGGCCGATCGGCGACTGGTCGATGTCGACCACCTTGTCGAACAGCTCGATGTTCTCCACCGACTTGTACGGCGCCGGCGTCTGCGCCGCGCCGTTGAGTTCGTTGGCGGCGATCACGTACAAGGTGTCGTTGACCAGGGTCGACTTGCCCGAGCCGGACACGCCGGTGATGCAGGTCAACAGCCCGGCCGGGATATCGAGATCGACGTCCTTGAGGTTGTTGCCGGTCGCGCCGCGCAGATGCAGCATCGACTTCGGGTTGGGCTTGTGGCGCTGCTTGGGGATCTCGATCTTGCGCTTGCCGCTGAGGTACTGGCCGGTCAGCGAACGCGGCGCCTTGAGCACGTCCTGGAAGCTGCCGTGGGCGACGACTTCGCCGCCGTGCACGCCGGCGCCGGGGCCGATGTCGACGATATGGTCGGCGAGGCGGATCGCGTCCTCGTCGTGCTCGACCACGATCACCGTATTGCCGAGGTCGCGCAGCCGGGTCAGGGTGCCGAGCAGGCGCTCGTTGTCGCGCTGGTGCAGGCCGATCGAGGGCTCGTCGAGCACGTACATCACCCCGACCAGGCCGGCGCCGATCTGACTGGCCAGGCGGATGCGCTGGGCTTCGCCGCCGGACAGCGAGTCGGCCTTGCGTTCCAGGGTCAGGTAGTCCAGGCCGACGTCGACCAGGAAGCGCAGGCGGTCGACGATCTCCTTGACGATCTTGACCGCGATCTCGCCGCGCCAGCCCGGCAGTTCCAGCGCCTTGAAGAACGACAGCGCCTCGTCGACCGGCAGCACCACCAGCTCCGGCAGCGGCCGCTCGGCGACGAACACGTTGCGCGCCGAACGGTTGAGGCGCGCGCCGGCGCACTCGGGGCAGGGGCGCTGGCTGATGTACTTGGCCAGCTCCTCGCGCACCGCCGCCGATTCGGTCTCGCGGTAGCGCCGCTCCAGGTTCGGCACGATGCCTTCGAAGCGGTGCTTGCGCTGGCTGCGCCCGCCGTTCTCGGTGAGGTAGGTGAAGGTGATGGTCTCGTCGCCGCTGCCGTACAGCACCGCCTTCTGCACCGGCGCCGGCAGCGACTGCCACGGCGCGTCGACGCTGAACTTGTAGTGTTTGGCCAGCGACTGGATCAACTGGAAGTAGTAGGCGTTGCGGCGGTCCCAGCCGCGCACCGCGCCGGCGGCCAGCGACAGCTCGGGATGGGTGACCACCCGGCCCGGATCGAAGAACTCGGCCACGCCCAGGCCGTCGCAGGTCGGGCAGGCGCCGACCGGCGAGTTGAACGAGAACAGCCGCGGCTCCAGCTCCGGCAGCGAGTAATCGCAGACCGGGCAGCTGTACTTGGACGAGAACAGCAGCGGCGCCGAATCCGCCTTGTCCAGCGACATGACCTGGGCCATGCCGTCGCCGAGCTTGAGCGCGGTCTCGAAGGATTCGGCCAGGCGCTGCTTGATGTCATCGCGCGGGCGGAAGCGGTCGACCACCGCCTCGATGGTGTGCTTGACCCGCAGCGCCAGCGGCGGCACCGCGTCGATCTCGTACAACTCGCCGTCGACCCGCACGCGCACGAAGCCCTGCGCGCGCAGTTGCTCGAATACCTGCGCATGCTCGCCCTTGCGCTCGCGGATCACCGGCGCCAGCAGCATGTAGCGCTGCTCCGGGTCCAGGGTCAGGACCTGGTCGACCATCTGGCTGACGGTCTGCGCTTCCAGCGGGTAGTGATGGTCCGGGCAGCGGGGCGAGCCGACCCGCGCGTACAGCAGGCGCAGGTAATCGTAGATCTCGGTGATCGTGCCCACGGTCGAGCGCGGATTGTGCGAGGTCGATTTCTGCTCGATCGAGATCGCCGGCGACAGGCCTTCGATGTGGTCGACATCGGGCTTTTCCATCACCGACAGGAACTGCCGCGCGTACGCCGACAGGGATTCGACGTAGCGGCGCTGGCCTTCGGCGTAGATCGTGTCGAAGGCCAGCGACGATTTGCCCGAACCGGACAGTCCGGTGATCACGATCAGCTTGTCGCGCGGCAGATCGAGATCGATGTTCTTGAGGTTGTGCGTCCGCGCGCCGCGGATGCGGATGTAGTCCAGCGCCATCGGGTGCCTGCAAGGGGAGGGTCGCCGGCGCGAGGCGCGACGGCGAACAGAGGAGCGTATCGAGTGGGGGAGATGGGGGCAAATCCGCGCAACGGAAGGTCCGCAGGCGTCACCCTCGATGTCACGCAGGGCCCGTGGCGGCGGGCTTTGCGCCGGCGCGGCGGCGCAGGGCTGGGGCGGCGGGTCCGCCGCAGCGGCCGCGAGTGCGCGAACGGGCCGGCCCGCGAGGGGGCCGGCCCGGCTGTCTCGTTCAGTTTGCAGCCTGGCTCAGGGCAGGGCCTGGAACCGCAGCGGGGTCGCGGCGGCACCGGGTTCGCCGCGGGTCTCCAGCGCGCCCGGGTTGGCGCCGGCGACGATCAACTGGACCTTGACCGCTTCGGCGCGCTGGCGCGACAGCGCCTCGTTGTCGGCCGGCTGGCCGGCGCCGCCGCCCGGGCCGACGATCTGGAAGCGGGCGTCCTTGGGCGCGGCCTGCAATGCCTTGCCGGCGCGGCTGAGGATGTCGAGGCTGGAGGCCTGGATGCGCGCGCCGCCGTCCTCGAAACGCACCGACATCTGGTTCAGGGCCTTGGCCACGGCCGGGCCGTCGGCCTTGCCCGGCTGCAGCGCGGCCAGCGCCTGGGCCGCGGCGTCGGGCGAGGCGGCCGCATCGCCGACGCCCTCGAACAGGCCGGCGTAGCGATAGCCCGGGAATCGCTGCTTGGCCTGTTCGAGCAAGACCGCGCGGTCGGCGTCGGAAGCCTGGCCGCTGAGTTCGATGAGGTTGCCTTCGAAGCGCACCGCGGCGCCGGGCATGGTGAGGGCGGCGGCGAACTGGGGCAGTTGGTCCTGCCACGGCGCGGGCTTGGCGGCCTTGTCGACCTGCAGGTCGCCGCCGATCTGGCCGGCGTAGGCCTGGGCCAGGGCGACGCCGAGCGCCTTGCGGGTGGCCTCGCTGTCGACCACGCCGTCGTAGCGGATCGCGCCGTTGTTGTTGACCAGGCTGAGCTTGGCGTCGAAGCGCGGAACCGGCGCGGCGACGGCGGGTTTGTCGGCGGCCGCGGCGGTTTCGGCGTCGCGCGGGGCGCGGTTGCAGCCGGCCAGCGCGACGCTGAGCGCGATCAGCAGCAGGCCGGAGCGGGCCACGGAAAGGGGGGCGGAACGGAAGACGGGCGGGGTGGTGCGCATGAAATCTCCGCGGTGCTGGTACGGAATTCGTGAGGGCGGCGCGGGGCCGCAAAACGAAGGGCCCGGCGATCCGGGCCCTTCGCCTCGCCTAGGCGGCGATCACTTGCTGGAGTTGTACTGGATCTCGACCGGATCCGCGCATTCCTGGGTCTGGTTGTTGCAGATCTTGTAGCTCATGGTGCCGCTGCCGATGATGCGGAAGGTATCGGTGTTGGCGCCGGTGTTGCGCACGGTCTTGAGGATCGCGCCGTTGCGGTAGATGTCGATGTTCTTCTTGCCCTTCTCCCACGACAGGTTGACCGAGGTGCGGTGGTTCGGCAGGGCGCTGGCCTTGGCCTCGACCCGGCGCGGCCAATTCGCGTCGACGAAGCTGGGGTACAGCGAGATGCCGGCCGAAGCGCGGTAGCCCTTCACGTGGACGTACCACACGCCGCCCTTCGGGGTCGGGAAGAAGCAGGTCTCGTTGTTGGAAGCGGTGAACGGACGGCAGTCGTAGGACGTGCTGGTCGGCTCGGCGCCGTACTTGACGTAGATGTCCGAGTCGCCGGTGCCGCCGTACATGGCGAACAGCAGGTTGGAGGCGCCGTTCGGGACCAGCAGCTGGTACTTGACGGTGCCGTTGGCCGCGACCTCGATGTTGGTCACGGTGATGCCGTTCTCCAGCTCGGTCGGCGGCTCGGGTTCCGGCGCCTGCGGATCCGGCGGCAGCGGTTCGCTGCCGGCGGCGACGGCGACCGCCAGGCGGGCGTCGACGATGCCCGACCCGCAGTACTTGTCCCAGCTGCAGGCGCCCGGCAGGCCGCCGACGTGGGCGGTGTTGACCAGGATCTTCTCGATCTCGGCCGGGGTCTTCGGCGACGGCGCCGCCGACTGCATCAGCGCGACCACGCCGGCGACGTGCGGCGCCGCCATCGAGGTGCCCGCCATCCAGGCATAGCCTTCGCCGGCCTGGCCCTGGGTGCCCAGGTTGAGGGTCGACAGGATGTTGTCGGCGGCCGGGGCCGCGCCGGTGCCGCCGGGAGCGGCCACGTCGACCTTGACGCCGAAGTTGGAGTAGCTCGCCAGCGCGCCGGTCGGGCCGACCGCGGATACGGCGACGATGTTGTTGCAGTTGGCCGGCGAGAAGCCGTCCACGTCGGCGCCGGAGTTGCCGGCCGCGACCACCACGGTGGTGCCGCGCGCGCGCGCGCCGTCGAAAGCGGTCTGCCAGGCCACGCTGCAGGCGCCGCTGCCGCCGAGGCTGAGGTTGATCACTTCGGCCGGGGTCGGGTTGGCCGGCACGCCGTCGACGGTGCCGCCGGACGCCCAGGTCACCGCGTCGATGATGTCCGACGACCAGCCGCCGCACTTGCCGAGCACGCGCACCGGCTGGACCTTGGCGCCGTGGGCCACGCCGGCCACGCCGAGGCTGTTGTTGCTGACCGCGGCGATGGTGCCGGCGACGTGGGTGCCGTGCCAGCTGCTGTCTTCGGGGATGCCGAAGATGTTGCATTCGCCGTCGTGCCAGTCGCCCGGATCGTTCGGGTCCGGATCGCGGCCGTCGCCGTCGACCGCGGTCGCGTCGGTGCCGTCCGGATCCAGGTCGATGAAATCGTAGCCCGGCACGATATTGGCGTTCAGATCGCTGTGCGGGGTGATGCCGGTGTCGAGCACCGCGACCACAATGCCGTCGCCGTCGCTGAGGTCCCAGGCCGGTTCCAGATTGAGGCCGCCGGGGCCGTTCTTGTAGTGCCATTGCTGGGCATAGCCCGGATCGTTCGGCACCGCCAGGCGCTGCACGCGCACGTCCGGTTCGACCGCGATCACGCTGGGGTCCTTCATCAGCTCGATCGCCAGGTCCTTGACCTGGGCGGCGCTGAGCTTGCTGTCGGTGCGGATCAGGCTGGCGCCGGTGGCCAGGGTGCGCAGCGGGCGGATCGCGATGCCGAGTTTGGTCGCGGCGTCGGCGTACTGCTGGTTCACCGCGGCGGCGCTGAGCTTGGCGTTCGCGCCGGGCGCGCGGGTCACGATGAAGCGGTTGTAGGTCTCGGCGGCAGCCTTCTTAACCGCCTTCTTCGACGTCGTCGCGGCCGGGCCGTGGACCTTGTTGAAGGCCTGCAGCTTGCCGCCGGAGTAGGCCACCGGTGCGACCACGACCGCGGTGGCCAGGGCCAACGCGGTCCATTTCAACGAACGAGCTTTGCGAGTCATGACAAACATCCTTGATCTTCGTTGTGCATGATCCCCTTCGCATCCCCATCAGCGTCGGGCCTTGGACCGCGGCGGCGCTACGGATCCGCGCCGTCGCGGGTTTGCGTTGCGCAGCCGCCGTCGCGGCTGCATGGCATCGCGGACGCACGCGCCCGTAGCCGCGCATCGCTGCGCGGAATCGTCACGTCGGAGTGCGTCGTCTTGCGCGCAAGCGGTGCTTGCGCGCGCAATGCGGAATGGCGGTCTGGCTATCGGGCCACGTGCAGGAAGTCCCCGAGACAACGCGACCGCCGCATCGTCGCCCGGGTCGTGCGGGCGCCTTCGATGCCGCTGTTCCTTGTCGCGCGACCCCTTGCAAGTCGCTCGCGACCGAAGCTAATGGAGCTTCTCGGTCGCGTGCAAGTGTCATGCAAATCGTGTAACGCGCATGAATGCGACTGAGCGCACACCGCGACGTATCGGGCGCGCAACGCGGGCTCGCGCGGGCGTCGTTTGAACAGGAGAAAACAAGGGGTTTTCGCGGCCGTCAGGATGCGGCGACAAGGCGCGAATCTTTTTCCGGATCGCCTAATTTTCTTTCGGATCTGTGAACTGCGTCGTCTCGTGCGAGTGCGCTCGAACGTCTCCGCGAAGCGCGCTGCGCGATGCGTCGACGAAGCGATCGACGGCGATCTAGGGGAAACCCTAGGCGTATCCGTCGCAAGCCGACGGCGCGGCGGCGAGCGACGAGCGGATCGGCGGCGCGAACCGCGTCCGTGCGGGAACATCTCGGTGCGCGCGTCTGCGCTGTCGCGCAGGCGCATGCGCTGTCGATCGTCAGGGAATGCGCTGTCCGCCCCAATGCAGAGGGCGCCTTGCGGCGCCCTCTGCGGTACCAGCGATCGCGCGCCGGCTACCGATCGATGCGATGCCGGCGCATGCGCGGCTCAGCGCAGCACGGTGAATTCCATGCGGCGGTTGCGCGCCTTGCCTTCTTCGCTGGCGTTGTCGGCGATCGGCTTGTCCTGGCCGTAGCCCTTGCCCACCAGTTGTTCGCCGGGCACGCCGAGCTCGACCAGCTTGGCGGTGACCGCATTGGCGCGTTCCAGCGACAACTGCAGATTGGCGGCGGCGTCGCCGGTGGCGTCGGTGTGGCCGCCGACTTCGATGCGGGTTCCGGCCGGTGCGGCCTTGATCGCTTCGGCGGCCTTGCGCAGGGTTTCGTAGCTGTCGCGGGTGATGCTGGCCGAGCCGGTGTCGAAGTAGATCGCCGACAGGTTCAGCGCCTTGACCAGGTCGTCGGCGCTGAAGCCGGCCTTGAGCGAAGACAGCGCCGCCATCGCCTGGTCCCACAGACCGCTGATCTCGAACCCGCCGAAGCCGCTGCGCAGCTTCTGCGACAGGGCGAAGCGCTCGGCTTCCGGCAACGCGGAGGTGTCGATGTCGATCTTGTCGCCGTCGAAGCCGAGCTTGACCCCGCGCGCCTTCAGGTCCGGCAGCAAGGCGATCAGGCGATCGAGCCAGCCGGCCGGCGCGGTGCCGGCGTCGACGACCAGGTCGCCCTCGACGTTGCCGGCGCCGAACGTGGCCTTGATCGCATCGAGCAGCTTGGTCTTTTCGGCCTCGCTGGCGACCTGGCCGCCGATGCGGGCCTTGCCTTCGGCGTTCTCGAAGCTGAAGCGCGCGTTGCTTTGCGCGACCGGCGCGGTCGCGGCCGGCTCAGCGCCGAGCGGGGCGCTGGTCGAGACCGAGGCGTCGGCCGCGGCTTCGCGTTGGCGCTGGCAGCCCTTGAACCAGGCCAGGGCCGCGAGCAAGGCCAGCAGCAGGATCAGCCAGGGCAGGAACGCGGCCAGGCCGCGGCCGGTCTTGCGCGCCACGCCGGCCGCCGCGTCGACGGTGGTGTCGGCGGCGTGGCCGACCGCGCGCACGCCGCCGGCGACCGCACCGCCGACCGCCGCCGCGCCCGCGGCGAGGGCGCCCCAGCCGAAGCGACCGAGGTCGCCGAGCCAGTCGGCGATGCTGGCCACCCAGTAGCGCAGGGTTTCGGGAATGCCGGTCGGGGCCTTGCCGCCCTCGGTCAGCTCGTTGATGAGGCCCGGCAGCAGGGCGCCGATCGCGCCGGCGGTGGCCGGCACCGGGGCATCGAGCTTGCCGGCGATGGCGCCGATCAGCGGCGCGCCGAACGCCCGCTCGACCTGGGGAGCGCTGATCGGCTGGTTCGGCCCGGTGCCGATCCAGGACTGCACCAGGCTGCCGAGGCCCTTGCTCTCGAACAGATGGACGAAGCCGGCGAAACCGCCGCGCTTCTCGTCGAAGATCAGGGCGATGAGCACGCCGGCGAGTTGCCGGGCCTGGTCCATGCTCAGGCCGAAGCGGTGGGCGACGTCGCCGACAAGGGAGTTCAGAAGGTCGATGCGCATAGTGCTTTCCATAAAGGTGGGATGCGCATCACGAACCCCGATGCGCGCCGCCGATGTATCACGGGGCAGGGGGGCTGAAGGGGGCGGCGACGGGCTTTTTACCAAACGGTGGCGGAGGGCGGACGAACGGTCGCAAAAACGCCGTAAGTGTGCTTTTTTACAAGGGTTTTTTCCCGGGTAGTGTGATCCGGAGACTCCCGGGTTTGACCCGGGGCGGGGAGTTCCACTAAAATTCCGCTTCTGTCCGCCCGGTCCGGGCCGACAGGACCAAAATAACTACAGAGGAATCTGGTCATGTACGCAGTACTGGTCACCGGCGGTAAGCAATACCGCGTGATGAAAGGCGAGACGCTCCGCGTCGAGCTGCTGGACGTCGAAGCCGGCAGCGAAATCAAGTTCGACAACGTCCTGATGCTGGGCGACGGCGAAGGCATCAAGATCGGCGACGCGCTCAAGGGCGCCAGCGTCACCGCCAAGGTCGTCGGCCACGGCCGCGCCGACAAGGTGCGCATCGTCAAGTTCCGCCGCCGCAAGCACCATCGCAAGCAGATGGGCCACCGTCAGCACTACACCGAAATCGAGATCACCGGCATCGCCGGTGGCGACAACAAGTAAGGAGCAGCAGCCATGGCACATAAAAAGGGCGTAGGTTCCACCCGCAACGGCCGCGACTCCAACCCGAAGTACCTGGGCGTGAAGATCTACGGCGGTCAGGCCATCGAAGCCGGCAACATCATCGTGCGCCAGCGCGGCACCCAGTTCCACGCCGGCAGCGGCGTCGGCCTGGGTCGCGACCACACGCTGTTCGCGCTGATCGACGGCAAGGTCGAGTTCTCGACCAAGGGCCCGAAGAAGCGCCGCACCGTCAGCATCGTCGCCGCCGAGTAATTCCGGCGCGACGCGACGCGAGGAGCCCCGCTTCGGCGGGGCTTTTCGTTTTTGGCCGGGATTGGGGATTCGGGATTGGGGATTCGCAGAGCGATTCTCCGCGCCCGTGTCCCTACAATGTTTCCGGCAGGCTTTTGCTTTTACGAATCCCGAATCCCCAATCCCGAATTGCCACTCCAATGAAACTCGTAGACGAAGCTGAAATCCAGGTCATCGCCGGCAACGGCGGCAACGGCTGCGTCGGCTTCCGTCGCGAGAAGTTCATCCCGCTCGGCGGGCCGGACGGCGGCGACGGCGGCGACGGCGGCAGCGTGTATCTGCAGGCCGACGAAAACCTCAACACCCTGGTCGATTTCCGCCACCAGAAGCAGTTCCGCGCCAAGCGCGGCGAGAACGGCATGGGCCGGCAGATGTACGGCAAGGGCGGCGAGGATCTGGTCATTACCGTGCCGGTCGGCACCGTGGTCACCAATGTCGAGACCGACGAGGTCATCGGCGATCTGACCGCGCACGGCGAGCGCCTGCTGGTCGCGCGCGGCGGCAAGGGCGGGCTCGGCAACATGCACTTCAAGAGCTCGGTCAACCGCACCCCGCGCAAGGCGCTGCCGGGCCTGCCGGGCGAAGAGCGCGAGCTCAAGCTCGAGCTGAAGCTGCTCGCCGATGTCGGCCTGCTCGGCTTCCCGAACGCCGGCAAGAGCACTCTGATCCGCGCGGTCTCGGCGGCGACGCCGAAGGTCGCCGACTATCCGTTCACGACCTTGTATCCGAACCTGGGCGTGGTCAGCGTCGAAGCGCACCGCAGCTTCGTGATCGCCGACATTCCGGGCCTGATCGAGGGCGCCGCCGACGGCGCCGGTCTGGGCGCGCAGTTCCTGCGTCATCTGCAGCGCACTCGTCTGCTGCTGCACCTGGTCGACATCGCGCCGATGGAGGGCGGGGTGGAGGGTGTGTCGCCGGCCGAGCAGGTGCGCGCGATCGAGAGCGAGCTGCGCAAGCACGACCCCGAGTTGCTGGCCAAGCCGCGCTGGCTGGTCCTCAACAAGGCCGACCTGTTGCTGGAAGAGGAGCGGCAGGCCGCGGCCCAGGCGGTGATCGACGAGCTCGGCTGGAAAGACAGCTGGTACCTGGTGTCGGCGATCGGCCGCGAGGGGACCTGGCCGATCATGAAGGACGTGATGGCGTTCTTCGACCGCCAGCGCGAAGAGGCCCTGGAGGCCGCGAACGCCGCCGGCGGCCATGTGCCCTGAGCCTCGGGCTCGGCGCTCCAATCCGTCGTCTCCGTCGCGGCGCATCGCGCGCCGCGGCGTCGTCGCGCCCGGCTTCGACTCCGCTGCACCGAGAGCGGCGATGCGGCATGCGGTGCCGGCCTCGGCGCTTCTTCGGCGGGGCGTCGGCGTTCGTCGCGCATGCGTCGCGACGATGGCGGCTTGCGCCTGCGCGGCAGAGGGTGGGGCGCAAAAGCATCGGGCAAACAAAAACCCGGCCGAGGCCGGGTTTTTGCGTCGCGCTGCCCGGATGGGCGGCGGATCAGGCGGCGGTGGCCAGCGCCTTGATGCGCGCGGCCAGGCGGCTCTTGTGGCGAGCGGCCTTGTTCTTGTGGATCAGGCCACGGGCGCTGAAGCGGTCGAGGATCGGCTGAGCGACGTCGAACGCGGACTTGGCACCGGCGGCGTCGTTCTCGCCGAGGGCCTTCAGCACCTTCTTGACGGCGGTACGCAGCATCGAACGCTGGCTGGCGTTGCGGGCGTTACGCACGACAGTCTGCTTGGCGCGCTTCTTGGCGGACTTGATGTTTGCCACGGGTGGATTCCTGGAATTATTTGGTTGAAAGCGTGATGAAACTGGACGAGGAACTACGGTTGAAATCGCAGTTGCGGAAAATCAGACCCAAAAGTATGGCCGATTCAGTGGGTTGCGTCAACTCCAGTGGAGGCCGCCGATGAGCCGGGGCGGGGGGCTGCTGCGGTCGTCGCTGGTGTTCAGCGCGATGACCTTCATTTCCCGGGTTTCGGGACTGGTCCGCGACCAGGTCTACGCCTGGCAATTCGGCGCCAGCCCGGCCATGGACGCGTTCTTTGTCGCGTTCAGGATTCCGAACTTCATGCGCCGGCTGTCCGCCGAGGGCTCGTTCTCGATGGCCTTCGTCCCGGTCCTGGCCGAATACAAGCAGCAGCACGACCAGGCCGCGGTCAAGGAACTGGTCGACCGGGTCACCGGCACCCTGGCGGCGGCGCTGCTGGTGCTGACCGCGGCGGTGATCCTCGCCGCGCCCTGGGTCATGGCGGTGTTCGCCCCCGGCTTCGAGCCGGGCAGCGAGCAGTTCCGCCTCGCGACCCAAATGCTGCAGATCACGTTCCCCTATGCCTTGTTCATCTCCCTGGCCTCGCTGGTCGGCGGGGTGCTCAACAGTTACGAGAAGTTCGCCATTCCGGCCCTGTCGCCGGTGCTGCTGAACCTGTCGATGATCGCCGCCGCGATCTGCGCCAGCACGGTCATGGCCCCGCTCGGGATCGAGCCGGTGCTGGCCCTGGCCTGGGGCGTGTTCGTGGCCGGCGTGCTGCAGCTGGCGTTCCAGCTGCCGGCGCTGGCCAAGCTCGGCCTGCTGCCGCGGCCGCGCTGGGGCGGGGCGCATACGGGTGTGCGCAAGATCATGCGGTTGATGGTGCCGACCCTGTTCGGTTCGTCGGTGGCCCAGCTCAATCTGCTGCTCAACACCGCGATGGCCTCGTTCCTGATCGCCGGCAGCGTGACCTGGCTGTATCTCACCGACCGTCTGCTGGAGTTTCCGCTGGGCATGTTCGGGGTCGCGATCGGCACGGTGATCCTGCCGCACCTGTCCAAGCGCCATGCCGCGACCGACAGCGAAGGCTATTCCAAGGGCCTGGATTGGGGATTCCGGTTGTGCCTGCTGATCGGCGTGCCGGCCTGCCTGGGCCTGGTGCTGTGCGCCGAGGCGCTGATCGCCGCGCTGTTCCAGTACGGCCGGCTCAATGCCGGCGACACCGCGATGATCCGGCTCAGTCTGATGGCGCAGTCGCTGGCGGTGCCGGCGTTCCTGCTGGTCAAGGTGCTGGCGCCGGCGTTCTATTCGCGCCAGGACACCAAGACCCCGGTCAAGGCCGCGGTGGTGTCGGTGGCGGTGAACCTGCTGAGCACGGTCGGTCTGTTGCTGGCCGCGGTGTACTGCACCGACGCCGGCCGCGCCGCGCTGGCGTCCGGGGCGAGCCTGACCCAGGCGTTGGGGCGGGTGCCCGGCGCGCATGCCGGCCTGGCCGCGGCGATCGCCATCGCCGGCTGGGTCAACGCGCTGCAACTGGCCTGGTATCTGCGCCGCGCCCGCGTGTATCGGCGTCAGCCCGGTTGGGGCCGCTTCCTGCGCCAGATCGCTGTCGCCAGCCTGGCCCTGAGCGCGGTGGTGCTGGCGCTGCTGTGGGTCTGGACCGGCTGGACCGGTTGGCCGTGGTGGGAGCGGGCCTGGAAGCTGGCGGTGGTGGTCGGCGCCGGCGGCGCGGCCTACGGCGCGGCGCTGTGGCTGCAGGGCATCCGTCCGCGCGATCTGCGCGGGCATTGAGCCCGCGCGTGCCGCCGCAGTCCGTACCGTTGAGAGTCGCGGCCGGCGGCTATACTTCCGGGTTCATCCTTCGAGCTGAACCCGGCCGGCCCGGGTCCCCACGCCAGATCCAATGAGCAGGCTGTTTCGTGACGTCGAAGGCGGGCAGGTCTGCCCGCACGGCAGTGTGGTCTGCATCGGCGCCTTCGATGGCCTGCACCTCGGGCATCGCGCGCTGGTGCGCCACACGATCGCGCGCGCGCGGGCGCAGGGCCTCGGTGCAGTCGCGCTGAGCTTCGAACCGCTGCCGCGCGAGTTCTTCGCCCCGGCCGCTCCGCCGCCGCGGCTGCTGTTGCCGCGCGCCAAGGCGCAGGGCCTGCTCGACCTGGGCGTGGACCGGGTCGGCCTGCTGCGCTTCGGCCGCGCGCTCAGCAGCCTCAGCGCCGAGGATTTCGTGCGCCGGGTGTTGATCGAGCGCGTCGGCGCGCGCGAAGTCTGGGTCGGCCCGGAGTTCCGCTTCGGCAAGGCCCGCGGCGGCGACATCGCGCTGTTGCGGCGGATGGGCGAGGCGGGCGGGTTTTCCGCGCACGAAATCGAGCCGGTGCTGCTCGACGGCGAGCGCGTGTCCAGCACCCGCATCCGCGAGGCGCTGCTGGCCGGCGACTTCGCCGCCGCGGCGCGTTGGCTGGGCCGTCCCTATGCGATCGGCGGGCGGGTGGTGCGCGGCCAGCAGCTCGGCCGCACGCTGGGGTTTCCCACCGCCAACTTGCGCTTCGCCGGCAAGACGCCGGCCCTGTCCGGCATCTACGCGACCTGGGTGCACGGCGTCGGCGACCGTCCGCGGGCGTCGGTGTCGAGCCTGGGCACCCGGCCGACCGTGGCCGGGGTCGAGCCTTTGCTGGAAGCGCACCTGTTCGATTTCGACGGCGACCTGTACGGTCGCAGGATCGAGGTCGAGTTCGTCGCCCACCTGCGTCCCGAACTGAAGTTCCCCGATCTGCCGTCCCTGACCGAGCAAATGCACCGCGACGCCGAACAGGCCCGCGCGCTGTTGCGATTGGACGCTCCGCGCGTCGGCGCGCCGTCGCCGGCCGTGCGCGCGGCCGCGACCCCACCTGCCTGAGACCCGCTGTGACCAACGATCCGAACCAATCCGCCCCCGCCAACCCGTACAAGGCGACCCTGCTGCTGCCGGCGACTGAGTTCCCGATGCGCGGCGACCTGCCCAAGCGCGAGCCGGAGACCCTGGCGCGCTGGGAAAGCGAGGGCCTGTACCAGCGGATTCGCGAACAGGTCAAAGACCGCGAGCGCAGCTTCGTCCTGCACGACGGCCCGCCCTACGCCAACGGCGAGATCCACATCGGCCACGCGGTCAACAAGGTGCTCAAGGACATCGTGGTCAAGTCCAAGCTGCTGGCCGGCTTCGACGCGCCCTACGTGCCGGGCTGGGACTGCCACGGCCTGCCGATCGAGACCAAGGTCGAGAAGGAGTTCGGCAAGGTCGGCGACAAGCTCGACGCCGCCCAGTTCCGCGCCAAGTGCCGCGAATACGCGGCCAGCCAGATCGAGCTGCAGCGCCGCGACTTCAAGCGCTTGGGCGTGATCGGCGACTGGGACAATCCCTATCGGACCATGGATTTCCGCTACGAGGCGGACATCATGCGTTCGCTGGCCAAGATCGTCGAACGCGGCCATCTGGTGCGCGGCTCCAAGCCGGTGCACTGGTGCTTCGACTGCGGCTCGGCCCTGGCCGAGGCCGAGATCGAATACCAGGACAAGGAATCGACCCAGATCTACGTGCGCTACCCGGTGCTCGACCGCAAGCGCGTGTTCGAGGTGTTCGGCCTGGAGGACGACGGCGCGCCCCTGTCGGTGCCGATCTGGACCACCACGCCGTGGACCCTGCCGGCCAGCCTGGCGGTGTCGATGGGGCCGCAGGTCGAGTACTCGTTGGTGCGGATCGAGCCCAGCGAAGCGGCCTTGTTCAAGGAGTCGGCGCAGCGTCCGGAGTACCTGCTGGTCGCCAGCGAACTGATCGGCGGCGTGCTCGCCGCGATCACCGCGCCGGAAGCGCTCAAGCAGGGCCACAGCGTCGAGACCCGCGACTGGTCCTCGCACAAGGGCGAGGCTTTCGAAGGCCTGCGCCTGCGGCATCCGTTCTACGCCGATCGCGAGATCCCGGTGCTGCTCGGCGACCACGTCACCACCGACGCCGGCACCGGCGCGGTGCACACCGCGCCCGGCCACGGCCAGGAAGACTATGCGGTGTCGCTGAAGTACGGCCTGATCGAGCGCTACAGCGCGGCCCAGATCAATCCGGTCGATGGCCGCGGCAAGTACCTGCCGTCGACGCCGGGCGTGGGCGAGCACGTGCTGGCCGGCCAACACATCTTCAAGAGCGACGCCTTGCTGCTGCAGATCTTGCGCGAGGGCGGCGCGCTGCTCGCCGCCGGCCGGCTCAAGCACAGCTATCCGCACTGCTGGCGGCACAAGACGCCGGTGGTGTTCCGCGCCACCCCGCAGTGGTTCATCTCGATGGAGCAGGCCGGCCTGCGCGGCGACGCGCTGGCGGCGATCCCGGGCGTGACCTGGATCCCGGGCTGGGGCGAGGCGCGCATCTACAACATGATCGAGGGGCGTCCGGACTGGACCATCTCGCGTCAGCGCTACTGGGGCGTGCCGATCGCGCTGTTCTTCCATCGCGAGAGCGGCCAGCCGCATCCGCGCACGGTCGAGATCATGCGCCAGGTCGCCGATGCGGTGGAGCGCGAAGGCGTCGACGCCTGGTACGCGATGACCGCCGAACAACTGCTCGGCGACGAGGCCGGCGACTACGAGAAGGTCAACGACATCCTCGACGTCTGGTTCGATTCGGGCACCAGCCACGAGTGCGTGCTCGCGCAGCGGCCGCAGGACGGCCTGCGCAAGCCGGCCGACCTGTACCTGGAAGGCTCCGACCAGCACCGCGGCTGGTTCCACAGCGCGCTGCTCAGCGGCGTGGCGATGGACGGCGCGGCGCCGTACCGGCAGGTGCTGACCCACGGCTTCGCCGTCGACGAGCACGGCAAGAAGATGTCCAAGTCGCTGGGCAACGTGGTCGTGCCGCAGAAGGTGATCGACGCGATGGGCGCCGACGTGCTGCGCCTGTGGGTCGCGGCGACCGACTTCAGCGGCGAGATGTCGGTGTCGGACAAGATCCTCAAGCAGAACGGCGACGTTTACCGCCGCATCCGCAACACCGCGCGCTTCCTGCTCGGCAACCTCAGCGGCTTCGATCCGGCGCACCACCTGGTCGCGCTGCAGGACATGGTCGCGCTGGACCGCTACATCGTCCATCGCGCCGCCGAACTGCAGGACCGCATCGCTTCGGCCTACGAGCGCTACGACTTCGCCGAGATCGTGCAGCTGCTGTCGAATTTCTGCAGCGTCGACCTGGGGTCGTTGTACCTGGACGTGACCAAGGACCGCCTGTACACGATGCGCGAGGACTCGCTCGGCCGGCGTTCGGCGCAGAGCGCGATGTACCGCATCGCCGAGGCCTTCGTGCGCTGGATCGCGCCGATCCTGGCCTTCACCGCCGACGAGATGTGGCGCCATCTGCCGGCGGCCACCGAGCGCGGCGCGCGCGCCGGCAACGTGTTGTTCGCGACCTGGTACGACGGCCTGGCCCTGCTGCCGGCCGATGCGCCCTTGTCGGCCGAGGATTTCGAACGCCTGCTGGCGCTGCGCGAAGGCGTGGCCAAGGTGCTGGAGCCGATGCGCGCCGCCGGCGAGATCGGCGCCGCGCTCGAGGCTGAGATCTCGCTGCGCTGTGGCGTCGCCGACCAGAACTGGCTGGCGCCGCTGGCCGACGAACTGCGTTTCCTGTTCATCAGCGGCGACGTCGAAGTGATCGCCGACGACGGCATCAAGGACATCGCCGTGCTGGCCGCGCCGACCGCCAAGAGCAAGTGCGTGCGCTGCTGGCATTACCGCGCCGACGTCGGCGCCGACGCGGCGCATCCGGAGCTGTGCGGCCGTTGCGTGAGCAACGTGGCCGGCGAGGGCGAGGACCGGCGCTGGTTCTGAGCCCCCGTGCTCGCGCGCGTCCGAGGGCGCGCGCGAGCACGGCCGGTCCGCTTTCGCCGCTCGCTTGCGAGCTCCACCCTTTCAGTCGTTTTCTGCGGATGCCTCACCGATGACCCATACCGCCCACCGACCCGACAAGAGCGCGCTGCCGTGGCTGATCGTCTCGATCGCGGTCATCGCCCTGGACCAGTGGAGCAAGGCCTGGGTGCTGGCCTCGCTGCCCGAGTACACGCCGGTGCCGGTGATCGACGGGTTCTGGAACTGGTACCGCAGCTACAACACCGGCGCGGCCTTCAGCTTCCTCAGCGACGCCGGCGGCTGGCAGAAGTACTTCTTCATGGTCCTGGCGGTGGCGATCAGCGGCCTGCTCGGGTTCTGGCTGTCGCGCACCCGCCGCGGCGACTGGAAGACCGCGCTGCCGTACGCCCTGGTGATCGGCGGCGCGATCGGCAACGTGATCGACCGGCTGATGCACGGCCATGTGGTCGACTTCATCCAGTGGTACTGGCGCGACTACCATTGGCCCTCGTTCAACATCGCCGACTCGGCGATCGTCGCCGGCGCGATCGGGATCGCGGCTTACGGGTTGTTCAGCAAGCCCGAGAAAGCGGGCAGCGAGTAAGCAGAAACGAGTCGGCCGCGAACGGCGGACTCGTTTCCGATTGCCCGCCCCCGGCTTCTTTCCGCCGGGCCGCCGAAAGCGCCCGCTTGCCGACGGGAGTACAATCGCCCCCATGGACGTCATCCTCGCCAACCCCCGCGGCTTCTGCGCCGGCGTCGATCGCGCGATCGAAATCGTCAAGCGCGCCATCGAAACCCTGGGCGCGCCGATCTACGTGCGCCACGAAGTGGTGCACAACCGTTTCGTGGTCGACGACCTCAAGCACCGCGGCGCGATCTTCGTCGAGGAACTCGACGAAGTGCCCGACGGCGCGACCGTGATCTTCAGCGCCCACGGCGTGTCCAAGGCGGTGCGCGCCGAGGCCGACCGGCGCGGGCTGAAGGTGTTCGACGCGACCTGCCCACTGGTGACCAAGGTCCATCTGGAAGTCTCGCGCCATTGCCGCGCCGGTCGCGACGTGGTCCTGATCGGCCATGAAGGCCACCCGGAAGTCGAAGGCACGATGGGCCAGTGGCGGCGCGAGGCCGGTTCGGGCCGGATCTATCTGGTCGAGGACGCCGACGACGTCGCCCGGCTGGTGGTCGATCAGCCGGAGAATCTGGCCTACACCACCCAGACCACCTTGTCGGTCGACGACACCCGCGGCGTGATCGAGGCCTTGCGCGCCAAGTTCCCGGCGCTGCAGGGGCCGAAGAAGGACGACATCTGCTACGCCACCCAGAACCGCCAGGACGCGGTGCGCGAATTGGCCCAGCACTGCGACCTGGTGCTGGTGGTCGGCTCGCCGAACAGCTCCAATTCCAACCGTCTGCGCGAACTGGCCGAGCGCGACGGCGTCGAAGCGCATCTGATCGACGGTGCGGTCGAGATCGATCCCAAGTGGGTCGAAGGCCGCCGCCGCATCGGCATCACCGCCGGCGCGTCCGCGCCGGAGGTGCTGGTGCGCGGGGTGATCGAGCGCCTGCGCGAACTCGGCGCGGAGCGGGTTTCCGAACTCGACGGCGAACCGGAAGACATGGTGTTCGCCCTGCCCAAGGAATTGCGCCTGCAGTTGGTGGATTGAGGATTGGGGATTGGGGATTAGGGATTAGGGATTAGGGATTGGCAAAAGCAAGAGCCAAAGAATCGCCCCAACCCGCAGGCCGGATTTCCCCGCGGAGCGGCCAGGCGGCAGAATGCCGCGATCGGCGCCGCACCGGCGGCGCGACCACGATGGCCCAGGGAGAGGACCGATGTTCGACGCGATGCGCCGGCCGATGGCGGCATTGTTGGCTGCGGCCGTGCCGCTGCTGCACGCCGCCGAGCGCGCCCCCGGCGCGGCGATCGCGCCGGTCTACGCCCTGGCCGAGAACACCCTGGTCGAAGCCGCAGGCGTGCAAGCGCATACGGCCAGCTTCTTCGCCTACGACGGCAGCGGCTGGAGCGCGTCGCGCGACGGCGATCGGATCGGACCGCCGCGACCGCTGAAGTGGTATTCGCGCTCGGACGGCCGGTTCTGTACCCACGCCCCCGAACGTTCTTACCGCGAGGCCGATTGCCGCGTCGTCGCGGTCGACGGCGACCGGGCGAGCTGGACCGGCGAAGACGGGCGCGCCGGTACCGGACAGGTGCTGGCCGGCGATGCCTGGAACCTGGAGCAGCGCTGGCTGCAGCGTCCGGTGCGCGCGCTCGCCGGACGGGACGCGGTCGAAGCCCTGATCGGCCGCACCTTCGTCGTAGCGGTGCTGGGCGACGACAGACCAAGCGGTACCGAATCCGGCGCCTACCGTTTCGAGCCCGGCGGCCGCGGGCAGATGCTGGTGCCGGACCCCGGCAATAGCGCGGATCGCATCGCCGGCGCCTCGCTGCGCTCGTTCCGATGGACCTTCACGCCCGAGCGCGGCCTGTGCATCGGGGTGGAAGAACGCTCGCCCGAGCAGGGCGATTGCCGCAGCGTCCGGCTCACCGGCGATCGCATGGCCTGGCGCATGAGCAACGGTGGCGGCGCGTACGGCCGTGTGCTGGCCGGCGACCCGCGCCGGCTGTCGGCCCCGGCCCGCGAGGCCGCCCGGCGGCTGCGGGCGCGGCTGGTCGGGCAGACCCTGGTGGTGCGCCATCGCGACCGGCCGGAGCGGGAACGCGGAATTCGCTTGCTGCCCGACGGCGAGGGCCGGGTCGCGCTGCGCGGCGCCGGCTCGGCCGGCACCGTGCGTCCGCTGCAATGGCTGCTGCGCGACGACCTGGGGCTGCTGTGCCTGAGCGACGTGCCCGCCAGCGTGCGGCGCCTGGAATTCACCGCGAACGAGTGCTTCGGCGTCGAAGCCGACGGCGACATCCTCCGCTTGCAGCCTCGCTCGGGGACCGCGCTGACCGGGCGAATCTTGGCCGGGAACGCCTGGGACCTGTAGCGCCGGCGGCCCGGCCGCGGCGAAGGGAAGGGCGCTCGGGTTCGCCCGGAATCGGCGGTCTCGCGTCGTTCGATGTCTCGATTTGACAACGTTGTCTTCTGTGCGGGAGATTGCTCCGCTCGATCTATCGCCATCGACCGGTCACCGACAAAGGACGACACCATGGGGCTGCACCGTACTTTCCTCGCGAGCATCGTCGCTGCATCCATCGCCGTCGCCGGTTGCGATTCGAACACCGGCGCCCCGGCCGGACAGGCCTCCGAACCCGCGCAAACGTCGGCCCCGCAGCCGGCGCCGGCGGCGGACGCAGTCTTTTTCGACGATTTCAGCTATCCGGATCTGGCCGCGCTCCAGGCCAACGGCTGGAAGGTGAGGACGGAAACCGGCCATCCGGGCATCAAGGGCGCGACCTGGTCCGCGCAAGGCCTGTCGTTCCACTCGGACATTCCCGATACCCAGGCCGGCGCGGTGAGGATGAGCTCGGTCACCGACGGCACGGGCGAGAACACCCGCCACACCCAGTTCTGCCACGCGCGCAAGTATCGCGAAGGCACCTACGCCGCGCGGATCTTCTTCCGCGATGCGCCGAGCTTCGGCCCGGACGGCGACGAGGTGATCCAGACCTTCTACGCCATCAGCCCGCTCAAGGCGCCGATGGACAAGGACTACAGCGAGACCGATTTCGAATATCTGCCCAATGGCGGCTGGGGCGAAAACACCATGCCGGCGATGTGGACCACCACTTGGGAAACGTTCCAACTGGAGCCGTGGACCAAGGTGAACGAGTTCTCGCGCAAGCAGGGCAGCTACGCCGGCTGGCGCACCCTGGTGCTGACGGTCGCCGACGACAAGGTCCGCTACTACGTCGACGGCCAGCTGTTCTCCGAGCACAGCAGCGCCGTGTACCCGGAAGACTTCATGTCGATCAACTTCAACCTGTGGTTCATGCCCAAGGGCGCGGACGGCTCGCTGGGCCCGGTCGATTCCCCGGAACTGCGCGAGTACCAGGAGGACATCGACTGGGTGTTCTTCCAGCAGGATGTCGCCCTGGCCAGCGCCGAGGTGGAGGCGAAAGTCGCCGGCCTGCGGGCCCGGAACGTGGCGCACGTCGATCGCGTGAAAGAGCGGAGCCCGGCTTTGCCGTCGCCCTGCGGGCTGTGACCGTCGTGGCCTGAGGAGCGGGCGGAGGCTGGCCAGCTTCGCTTATCGCCGAGTCCGATCGCGGGCGAGGCGACGCGAACCTGTTGCCGCCAGAATTGACCGCTCAAGCCCCGGCCGCCTAGAATTGCCGTCCTTCGCCGGAATAGCTCAGTTGGTAGAGCGGCGCATTCGTAATGCGTAGGTCGCAGGTTCGACTCCTGTTTCCGGCACCAATAAAATCAAGGGCTTGCGTTGTCCGTCCGGACTGCAGGCCCTTTTTGTTTGGCGCGTACGGAATACGAGCGCCGATGCCGCGGGTCAGGCTCGCGACCGAGCATCCATCGATAATCTCCCGCACGGGACAGCGGCCCGCGCCGGCAAGGACGAACAAAATGACATCGCACCGATTGGGCGGCTTTGCGCTGCACGCAGGGCTGGCATTTTCCTTGCTGCTCGCCTCGGCGGGCGCCGGCGCGCAGATGCCGGGCGCCGCAGCGGCAGTGTCGTCGGAATCGGACGAGGCGCGGGTCGTGCGATACACCCGCGAGCTGGAGGCGGCACCCGACCGCGCCGACGCGTCCGAACTTCGCCGATGGCTGACCCGATGGGCGATCCAGACGCGCGACTACTCCATCGCGGTTTGCGATCTGCTCGATTTCGCCGCCGCGGGCGGCGATGGCGTGCCGCACGAGAGCGAGCTGTTGGTGCAGATGATTTACGGCAATGCCGCATTCCAGATCGAAGCCGGCGCCGACGCCGGCGAGCTCGCCAAGCAAGTGGCGGGGGTCGAAAGCGCGTTGCGCGCCTACGCCGCATTCGTCGCCCGGGATGCAAGGGCGAAGGTGCCGCGTTTGGATGCGTTGATCGCCCAGCGCGAGGCGGGCACGCTGCGGGCCTATCTGGCGCCGAAGGTGGAGCAGAACTGCGGCAGCGCGGAGGCGGCCGCCGCCGCGCCGAGCGGATCGGCGGCCGTGCCGGAGCCGTCCAGCCCGGCCTTTCTGGGCGGTTTCCTTCGCCACTCGCATGTGGTGTATCCGCTTCGTTCCGGCGAGTGGGAGATGCGGGCGGAAAAGCGTTACGACCGGCAGGAGGCCGGCGCTTCGGTGCGGTTCGAGCGCGTTGGCGACGACAGCGGCTGGATCGACGTGTATTTCTATCCCGTCGGCGTGTCGTCCGCTGCCGATACGGCGAAGATGGCCGAGGCCGAACGCCAGGCGTTGCTCGATACCTGGGGCAAGTCGATGGCCGGTCCGCAGGATATGACGGCATTGAGCAGATTCTCCGTGCCGATCGAGCACGACGACGGCGGCGGGCTCGGGCCCGGCCTCAGCGCCGCGGACGAGGGCATCGCCGCCTATGCGCTGGATTTCGCCTATGTCCGCGACGGCAAGGCGCTCAGTTCGGCGATGGTGTTCGCCGTGGATCGGATGTATGCCATCAAGTTTCGCTACAGCGCCGAGACCGCCAAATACGGACGAGCCCAGGTGCGCCAGGCGCTGGAGCAGCTCGCGCGCGACATGCTGGCGCGGCTGGACATCGGCAGCAGCGGCAGCTGCTGGTCGCCGCCGCCGGTCGAAACCCTGGCCCAGAGCGCGCGAGCGCCGCGGAAAGCGCTGGCGACGTCTTCCGTGGAGGGCAACGCGGTGGCCTGGGTACTGCCCGATCGCGTCGTGGTGCGCGATGGGTCGCAGGTCGATGCAGTCAAGCTGCAGACGCTGGCCATGGCCTTGCAAGGTCGCCTCTACCGTGGCTGCACCGGCGCGGAGCCTTCGCTGCCGCAGGTGAAGGACGGTATGCGCGAGGTGCGCTTCGAATACCGCAGCGGCGAACCGGCTGCGGCGGATCGCCGGTAGAACGATAGCGAGCGTTCCGGCCCCCGGGCGCGCGTCCAGCGGACGACCGACGGGCGCAGAGCCGGCATCGACCGCCGATTCGGACATCGGGTGCCGGTCGATCGGCGCTGCACCGTCTCCGCGGTACGCCGCTGATCGTCAACCGCACCGTGGCACGCCCGCGAATGCTCGGCTGAACGTCGCGGCAATGCGGCCAAGCTTTGCCGCCGTTCGCAGCGGCCCTCGCCGTCCGCACGATTCACGTCCGTGTGCCTCAGGCGTTAGCTAAGGCGGAGTGCGGTCGGACTCGTCCAGGTGCCCGATTCCTGGACGGCCGGGCCGAGTCTTCGACTTCCACGGCGGGCGCGCCCATGAGCCACTACGGTTCCGAGCAGGTTTACCAAGTCGGCAAGTTCGGGTTGCGCTTGCGTCCCTATGTCGCTGCGCCTGAGAACGTGTTCGCGACCGGCGCCGCGGTCGAGTACGGAATCGACGGCCGGGTGTCGTACACGCGCGCGGCGCTGCATTCCAGTGCGGTCGGCCTGATCCAGTTGATCCAGTCGCCTGTGGCGTTGTTCGCGCACGCCCAGGCCGGGCGCTGGAGCGTGCACAAGCGCGAGCCGGAGCCCGGCGCCTCGTTGTTGGGGCGTTGCCTGTACGGCGAGGCCAACATGTTCATCGGCGCACATTCGCCGCACTACGCCGGGCAGCCGGTACGGCGCCTGGCGGCGACCGAATGCTGGTTGATCGACACGCCGCGCGAGGCGGCCGACGGGCTGTCGGAAGGAGTACTCGACAGCCCCACCGCCACTCGCTTCGCCGAGTACGCGCTCGATACCGGCACCGGCAAAGTCGCCGGCTCGGGCCTGACCTGGGGCTACAAACTGGTGCAGAACCCGACCTACCTCAGCCGCTTCGAGCTGGTGGTGATCGCGCCGAAGGAAGCCCGGCTGCGCGACCACCCGGAACACCTGGATGCGCTGGCGGAATTTCTCGACGTCGGCCGCGCCCGGATCGAGAGCTGCATCGAGTGAGGGGAGCGGGCGCACGCCGCCGCGATGCGCTGCGGCGGCGTGCGCACCGGCCGCGGCGACGGTCCCGCCGCAGGCCGGCAGGCATGCGGCAGCGCGCGCTGCGTCCGCCGCCGGTTCATCGGCGGTTGCGAACGATGAATCCGCATCTGCGCGGCGCGCGCCGTCGCGGCCGGTGAGAGCCGCGACGGTCACACTACGCTTCCGCCGGCCTTGTCACATGTCTGCATTGAATCGGCATCCATCATTCAGGCGGCTGCCTGGATTCACCAATTGGCCATTCCTTCTTCACTCCTTTTTATCGGGTGGATCGACACCATGCGCCGGCTTGCAACGCATACAGCAAAGGCACCGACAAAAATGCGCGTAGACGTATTCGTAGTGGGCGACGACGAGGGCTATGTGGTCGCGCCGTCCGACAGCTGGCTGCCCCTGGACGAAATGAAGGCGCTCGGTGCGCTGCGTTTCGGCTGGACCATCGACACCCGCATGGCCATGCCCAAGCTGGACTGGCATGCGATCGCCAACGACATCGACGCGCGCGGCTACAGCATCGTCGCCTCCAACGATGTCAGCGGTCTGCTGGCGATGCCGCAGCAGCACCTGCAGGCGATCTATCCCGAACAGCACCGGCCGAACCAGCCGATGGCGGCCTGAGCCGCAGGCCGGTCCGTTTCGCGGACCGGCGCTCGCCGCGGCGATCCGGCCCGACGCCGGGTAAGGCTTTGCCGCGACCGCGCCTGCCGGTCTCGCGCGCTGCGACCGGCAGCGGCTAAAGTGCGGCTTCGCCCGTGCCGTTGCCGTCCGCCATGTCCAAGACCCCGCTCAAATCCGCCGCCGCCAAGGCCCGCACCGCCTACGTTTGCGCCGAGTGCGGCGCCGACTACAGCAAGTGGCAGGGCCAGTGCGGCGAATGCGGGGCCTGGAACACGCTCAGCGAATTCGTGGTCGAGCCCGCGGCCAAGGCCGGCGCCGGGGCCAGCGTTGCCGCCTCGCGCCGCGCCGGCTGGGCCGGCCGCGCCGACGCGCCGGCGGTGACCGCGCTGAAGGACGTGCGCCACAGCGAAGAGGCGCGGGTCGGCACCGGCATCGGCGAGTTCGACCGGGTGCTCGGCGGCGGCCTGGTGCCCGGGGCGGTGGTGCTGGTCGGCGGCGACCCGGGCATCGGCAAGTCGACCCTGCTGCTGCAGGCGATCGTGCGCATGGCGCAGAGCATGCCCGGGCTGTACGTGACCGGCGAAGAATCGCTGTCGCAGGTGGCCGGGCGCGGCGCGCGCCTGGGCCTGCCGCTGGACGGTGTGCATGCGCTGGCCGAAACCTGCGTCGAGCGCATTCTCGAGCACGCCGCCTCGATGAGGCCGGCGCTGATCGTCGCCGACTCGGTGCAGACCCTGTGGACCGAGCAGCTGGGCGCGGCGCCGGGCTCGGTGAGCCAGGTGCGCGAGAGCGCGGCGCGGCTGGTGCGCTACGCCAAGGAGACCGGCACCTCGGTGTTCCTGGTCGGCCACGTGACCAAGGAAGGCGGCATCGCCGGTCCGCGCGTGCTCGAGCACATGGTCGACGCGGTGTTGTACTTCGAAGGCGAGAGCGGCAGCCGTTTCCGCGTGCTGCGCGCGTTCAAGAACCGCTTCGGCGCGGTCAACGAGCTCGGCGTGTTCGCGATGAGCGACAAAGGCCTGCGCGAGGTGCCCAATCCGTCCGCGATCTTCCTTTCCGGCAGCCGCGGGCCGCAGCCGGGCAGCTGCGTGATGGTGACCCGCGAAGGCACCCGGCCGTTGCTGGTCGAGGTGCAGGCGCTGGTCGACTCATCGCCGCTGTCGAACCCGCGCCGGGTCGCGGTCGGCATGGAGCAGAACCGGCTGGCGATGCTGCTGGCGGTGCTGCACCGCCACGGCGGCATCGCGGTCGGCGATCAGGACGTGTTCGTCAACGTGGTCGGCGGCATCCGTGTGCAGGAAACCGCCGCCGACCTGCCGGTGCTGCTGGCGGTGCTGTCCTCGTTGCGCGACCAGCCGCTGGCCGAGCAGACCGTGGCCTTCGGCGAGGTCGGCCTGTCCGGCGAGATCCGGCCGGTGCCCAACGGCGAGGACCGGCTCAAGGAAGCGGCGACCCACGGCTTCAAGCGCGCCATCGTGCCCAAGGGCAACACGCCGCGCGGCGGCCGCATCGGCGAGATGGAAGTGATCGCGGTCGAACGGCTGTCCGAGGCCTTGGACGCGGCGTGAACCCGGTGCCCGGCCCGCGCGACGGCGGCCGCGCCGACGCCGGCGCGGCGTTCGCGCTGGCGCGCGCGGTGTCGATCGCATTGCACCCCTTCGCGGTGTTCCTGGCCCTGACCGTGTTGGGCGTGCGCGCGCTGGTGCCGCAGGCGTTCGCCGCGGCGATGGCCGCGGTCGGCGCGGCGGTGGCGGTGGTGTGGCTGTTCGTCTGGCAGCGTCACCGCAGCGGCCGCTGGAGCACGGTCGATGCCTCGCATCCGAGCGAGCGGCCGGTGCTTTATCTGCTCTTGCTGTGGGTGCTGGCGCTGGTCTGGTGGTGGATGCGCGGCCGCGCCGCAGTGCTGGGCCACGGCATCGTCGCCGTCGCGGCGATGCTGGTCGCGGCCGCGCTGCTCAATCGCTGGATCAAGCTGTCGCTGCACATGGCCAGCCTGAGTTTCGCGGCGGTCGCATTGTGGCCGCTGGCGCCGACGGCGGCGGCGATCGGGCTGGCGTCGTTGCCCTTGCTGGGCTGGGCGCGGTTGCGCATGCGCCGGCATCGCCTGGCCGAAGTGATCGGCGGCGCCGCGCTGGGGGCGGGTTTCGCACTCGGCTTGCGCTGGCTGGCCTGAGGCCGCCGGCGACATAGCGGTGCGGCCAGGCAGGGCCCGTGCGGCGACGCAGCCGCGGCCTCGCCGCGCAGCGGGCCCCGCGGTCCGCGGCGGCCCGCAGGGGCGCGAGGCGCGCGCCGGCTCAGGCGGCCGGCTCAGGCGGCCGGCTTGGCGCTCTTGGCGTGCGCGGCCAGGATTTCGACCAGCTTGGCCTCGTCGTAGCCGTGCAGGCTCTGGTTGCCGACGTAGATCACCGGCACGCTCTTGATCTTCAGTCCGTCGGCTTCCTTGCGTGCGGCTTCGTCCTGGTCGATCACGCGCTCGACGAAGCGCACGTTCTGCTTTTGCAGCAGTTCCTTGGCCTTGTGGCAGAAGGGGCAGGTCGACAGCGAGTACAGCACCACTTCGCCGCCGGCATTGGCATAGACCTGCGAGTAATCGCCTTGTTCCACCATCGCGCCGCCGTTGCCGCCGTCGCCGATCAGGCCGGTGCGTTTGACCAGGGTGCCGGCGCCCACGCCGAGCGCGAGCGCCACGACCACGATGGCGATGGTGCCGAGTATCGACTTGAAGCTCATTCCTTGTCCTCAAGAGAAGCCGGCGCGTCGGCGCGCCGGCGGGTGGTGGAGTCAGGGGCGAGGGGCGGCGCCGTTGCGGGCGTCGCGGTGGCGGCGTGCGGCAGGATGGATCGGAGACTGCGCACACGACCCGTGGCGTCGGCGATCCGGCCTGACTCGAACATCGCGCTTGCTCCCTGTGCCCGTCGGCGGGCTCTGCGTTTATAGCACCGCCGCACCGATTCGCGACGGCGGTCGCGGCGATCCGCGACGCAGTCGGCTGTTGCGTGCGCCGCGGCGGCCGGCGTGGTTGCCGGCCGCCGCGGCGCGATACGGCTTCGTTGCGCCGCAGCACGCTGCCGCGCGACGGCGCGAGAGGCGCGCGGCCTCCCGCGCCGGATCGGGCTCAGGGGATGTCGCAGCCGCAGGACAGGCCGCAGTGGCGCCAGTTGGTCTGGCAGACGTAGGCCGGGCTGCCCGAATCCATGCACTGGTCGAACTGCACCTGGCAGTTGTCCCAGCACGACTGGCAGCCGCCGGCGCCGAACGCGCTCATCGAAAACGCCGCGCCGAAACAGAATGCGCAGATGCCCAACAGCTTGCTTGCACGCTTCAACATCGATGCTCTCCTTGATTGCCCGTCGTGGGCGATGGGGCCGTGTGGCGGCCGGTTCCCGGACGCGGTCCGAACGATCGCGACGCTGCGTCCCGGGCGCCGCGAGGATGACGATGTGTGGGCCCGGCGAGCATCGGCCGGGGCGGCCGCGTTTGGCTACTGTCAGTTTCGATAGGTGCGGCGGATCGGCAAACGAAGTATGGCGATGCGCACGGTCAGGCTGCGCACCGTGCCGCAAGCGCGATCGCGTTCGTCGACCGGATCGGTCCGGTCATCGCGTTCGAAACGCCAAGGCGCGCGATTTGTGATCGGCGCTCAGGATCGTGAACGAGAGTTGGCGGACATTCGAGCCTTCGTCGTGACAAGGAGCGTGCGATGTCGTTGCGTATCCTGTTCCTGTGCACCGCGTACAACGGCCTGGCGCAACGCGCCTGGGCCGAGCTGAGCGATCTCGGCCATCAGGTCGCCGTGCAGGTCGCCGCCGACGCGGCGACGATGCGCGCGGCGGTGGCGCGGGAACGGCCGCAACTGATCGTCGCGCCAATGCTCAAGTCGGCGATTCCCGAAGACATCTGGCGCCGGCACGTGTGCCTGATCGTGCATCCGGGCATCGTCGGCGACCGCGGTCCGTCCTCGCTGGACTGGGCCATTCTCGAACGCGAGCCGGATTGGGGCGTGACCGTGCTGCAGGCGGCCGAGGAAATGGACGCCGGCGACATCTGGGCCAGCGCCGGCTTCGCCATGCGCGCGGTGCCCAAGAGCCAGCTGTACCGGCACGAGGTCGCCGACGCGGCGTTGCGCGCGTTGCTGCTAGCGGTGGAACGCTTCGAGAGCGGCGACTATCGGCCGCAGGCGCTGGATTACGCTCGCGCCGACGTGCGCGGCCGGCTGCGCCCGGGCATCCGCGCCAGCGACCGCGAGATCGACTGGCACGGCGATACCGCGAGTCTGCACGACCGCATCCGCAGCGCCGACAGCGCGCCGGGCGCGCGGGTCGAACTGGCCGGGCTGCGTTGCCACGCCTTCGGCGCCCATATCGAACCCTCGCTGCGCGGCCGTCCGGGCGAATTGCTCGGACGGCGCGAAGGCGCGGTCTGCGTCGGCACCGGCGACGGCGCGTTGTGGCTGAGCCATTTGCGCGAAAAGGACGGGATCAAGCTGCCGGCCACCCGGGTACTCGGCGAACGCCGCCTGGCCGGCGTCGCCCAGCGTCCGCCGCGGCCGGCGACTTCGGTCGCTGCGCGCCGCGACCGCGCCTATCGCCAGATCCGCTATCGCGAAATCGGCGCGGTCGGCTACCTGCATTTCGATTTCTACAACGGCGCCATGTCGACCGGGCAATGCGATCGCCTGCGTACCGCCTTCCTGCAGGCGCGGCGGCGTCCGACCCGGGCGATCGTGCTGATGGGCGGCCAGGACATCTGGTCCAACGGCATCCACCTCAACGCGATCGAGGCCGCGGCCGATCCGGCGCTGGAGTCGTGGCGCAACATCCTGGCCATGAACGCCCTGGTGCGCGAGATCGTGCTGACCGAATCGCACCTGGTCATTTCGGCGATGCAGGGCAACGCCGGGGCGGGCGGGGTGATCCTGGCCCTGGCCGCCGATCAGGTCTGGGCGCGTCGCGGTGCGGTGATGAACCCGCACTACAAAGGCATGGGCGGTCTGTACGGTTCGGAGTACTGGACCTACCTGCTGCCGCGCCGGGTCGGCCAGGCGATGGCGCAGGAGCTCACCGAAGAGCTGCGCCCGCTCGGCACCGGCGCGGCCGAACGCATCGGCCTGATCGATGCCGCGTTCGGCACCGGCGTCGCCGACTTCGCCGCGCACGTCGAACAACGCGCCGAACGCCTGGCCGATCCGACGGCGTGGCGCAAGGCGGTCGCGCTCAAGCGCCGCCACCGCGCCGCCGACGAACGGCGCAAGCCGTTGGAGAGTTACGGCGCCGAGGAACTGGCGCACATGTACCGCAATTTCTTCGGCGCCGACCGCAGCTATCACGAGGCGCGGCGGCGTTTCGTGCGCAAGAACACGGCCGCGTGCGAGGCCGCCGCGGCGCATTCGGCGCCGACGTCGGCCCGGCCGGCGCAGGTGCCGGCCTAGGCGCCCGGCGCGGTCGCGGCCGAAACGAAACAGGCCGGGCGATGCCCGGCCTGTTTCGTGGTCGTCGCCCACGGCGGTTCGTGGGACGCGCGCGCTCAGTGACCGCCCGCCGCCGCGCCGCCGGCGGCCTTGGCGGTGAACGGCGGCTTGGCGAACCAGACGAACGCGATCACCACCAGGAACAGAATGCCGAGCAGGTGGAAGATCTCGTTGAAGCCGATCTGCGCCGCCTGCTGGGAAATCATCTGGTTGAGCGAGACCGCGCCGCGCTGCAGGTCGCCGCGGCCGAGCAGGTCCACGGTCTGGCGGATCGCCGGATCGTAGGCGCCGATGTGCTCGGTGAGCTCGGCGTGGTGGATGGTGCTGCGTTGGTTCCAGCCCCAGGTGGTCAGCGAGGCGGCGAAGCTGCCGCCGAGGGTGCGCACGAAGGTGGCCAGGCCGGAGCCGGCGGCGATCTCGTGCGGTTCCAGATCGGACAGCAGGATGGTCAGCACCGGCATGAAGAACAGCGCCACGCCCAGGCCCTGCCACAACTGCACCATCGCCACGTGCTGGAAGTCCACGTCGAGGTTGAAGCCCGAACGCACGAAGCTGGTGAAGGCCATCGCCACGAAGGCCAGGCTGGCGACGATGCGCAGGTCGAAGCGGGTCGCGTACAGGCCGACGAACGGCGTCAACAGCACCGGCAGGATGCCGATCGGCGCGGTCGCCAGGCCGGCCCAGATCGGCGTATAGCCCAGGTTGCGTTGCAGCCACAGCGGCACCAGCAGGCCGACCGCGAAGAACGCCGAATAGGCCAGCACCATCGCCGCGGTGCCGCTGGCGAAGTTGCGATGGCGGAACAGGCGCAGGTTGACGATCGGGTCGCGCTCGGTGAGCTCCCAGATCACGAACACCGCCAGGGCGATGGCCGCGACGATGGCCAGGATCACGATCTTGCTCGAGTTGAACCAGTCTTCGTCGTTGCCCAGGTCCAGCAGCACCTGCAGCGCGCCGACGCCGATCACCAGGGTGATCAGGCCCATGTAGTCCATCTTCGGCTTTTCCAGCTTCTCCGGCCGGCCGCGCAACTGGCTGCCGACGACCAGGCTGGCGAAGATGCCGATCGGGACGTTGATGAAGAAGATCCACTCCCAACTGTAGTTGTCGGTGATCCAGCCGCCGAGGATCGGGCCGGCGATCGGCGCGACCACGGTCACCATCGCCAGCAGGGCGATGGCCTGGCCGCGTTTGTGCGGCGGATAGATCGAGATCAGCAGCGCCTGGGTGACCGGGTACATCGGCCCGGCGACGAAGCCCTGCAGCGCGCGCGCGGCGACCAGCAGGCCCATGCTGTTGGCCAGGCCGCACAGCAGCGAGGCGATCACGAACAGCAGGGTCGCCCACATGAACAACTTGCGCTCGCCGAACTTGCGGGTGAAGAACCCGGTCAGCGGCAGGGCGATGGCGTTGCTGACCGCGAACGAGGTGATGACCCAGGTCGCCTGGCTGCTGCTGCCGCCGAGGTTGCCGGCGATGGTCGGCAGCGAGACGTTGGCGATGGTGATGTCGAGCACCTGCATGAACGACGCCAGGGCCAGGCCCAGCGTGGTCAGCGGCATGTTCGGCGGCCGGAAGCCGGCTTGCGGCGCCGGGGCGGCGGCGGGTCCGGCGGGGGCGGTGGTGGCGGACATGGATCGGCCTGTGCAGTCGGAGGGGCGCGGGCGGACGCGAAGGCGCTTCGCCGCGGTCCTTAGTCCGCCGTTCCGGCGCGAGGCCGGAACGGCGGCTTCGGAGTTCGCGCGCTGTCGCAGGGGAAGGCGAATCCGGCGGGGGAGGAGACCGGTTCGCCGCGATGCGGCGCGAACGGCGGACGAAGCGCGACGAGGGGGAGGGCGTCGTCCGCGGGGAAGGGATCAGCCGTGCTGCGCGCCCGGCAGGTTCTCGCGCACGATCTTGTCGATCATCGAATCGGCGTCGTGCAGTTGCTTGGCATAGGCGTCGGTGCTCAGGACCGGCTTGGCCGGCGGCGCGCTGGCGAGCACTGCGCCGGCCTGGTCGCGGATGCTGACGTCGACGTGCATGCTCAGGCCCAGGCGCAGCGGATGGTCGGCCAGTTGCTTGGGGTCCAGTTCGATCCGCACCGGCACGCGCTGGATGATCTTGATCCAGTTGCCGCTGGCGTTCTGCGCCGGCAGCAGCGAGAACGCGCTGCCGGTGCCGAGGCCGAGGCTGGTCAGCTTGCCCTGGTAGACCACGTCGCTGCCGTACAGGTCGGCATGCACCTCCACCGGCTGGCCGATGCGCATGTGGGCGAGCTGGGTTTCCTTGAAGTTGGCTTCGACCCAGACCTGCTCCAGCGGAATCACCGTCATCAACGCGGTGCCGGGCTGGACGCGCTGGCCCAGCTGCACGCTGCGCTTGGCGACGTAGCCGTCGACCGGCGCGACGATCGCCGCGCGCTGCAGGTTGAGATAGGCCTGGCGCAGCTGCGCGGCGGCGGCGGCGACCTGCGGCTGCTTGGCGACCGTGGTCGCATCGACCAGGGCGCGATTGCGCGCCAGGGTGCCGCGCGAGGACGACAGCGCCGCTTCGGCGGCAGCCAACTCGTCGCGGGCGTGGGCCAGCTCTTCGGCCGAGACCGCGCCGCCGGCGACCAGGCCTTCGCGGCGCTTGACGTCGGCGCGGGCCTTCTGCACCGCGACCTGGCGTGCCGCCAGATCGGCCTGGCCGGCGTCGACCGCGCTGTACAGGCCGCGCACCTGGCGCACGGTGTTGGCCAGATTCGCCACCGCCTGGTCGTAGGCGACCTGGGCGTCGTTGGGGTCGAGCTGGACCAGCACCTGGCCGGCGCGCACCTTCATGCCGTCGTCGGCGCCGATGCTGATCACCGTGCCCAGGGTCTGCGGAGTGATGTTGACCACATTGCCCTGGACGTAGGCATCGTCGGTGTCCTGGTGCCAGCGCAGCACCAGCAGGTAGTACGCGGTCCAGGCGACCGCCGCGACCACCACCACGGTGAGCAGGATCAGCAGCGCCTTGCGACGCTTGCCGTTGTTCGGCGCGGCGACGGCCGCGGTCGCGGCTTGCGGGTTGATTTCGGAAGTCATGGCGTGGGGGCCTTGGCGATGGCGTGGATCGAAGAGGAATCGCTGCGTTCGGACAGCGGCGCGACCGGATCGGACGCCTGCACCGGCAGGCCGCCGCCGAGCGCGCGGTCGAGGTCGATGCCGGCGGCCAGGCGCTGCGCGCGCAGGCCGGCGAGCTGCTGGTCGAGCTGCAGCAGCGGCCGCTGCGCGGCGAGCACATCGAGCTGGGTGCCCAGGCCGGCGCGGTAGCGGGTGCTGGCGATCTGCCAGGCCTGCTGCGCGGCGTCGCGCGCTTGCTGCGCGGACGCCAATTGGCCGTCGAGCGAACGCGCCGCCTGCAACGCGTCGGCGACTTCGCGCAGCGCGCCGACCAGGCTCTGGTTGTAGTTGGCGACGGCGAGGTCGTAGTCGGCGTCGCGGCCGGCCAACTGGTTGCGCAGTCGGCCGCCGTCGAAGATCGGCAGGCTGATCGCCGGACCGCCCTGGATCAAGCGCGCATCGCGGGTGAACAGGTCGGACAATCCGCCCGAGGCCAGGCCGACGATCGCGCTGAGATTGACGGTGGGATAGAACTCGGCTTTGGCCGCTTCGATGCCGTGCGAAGCGGCTTCCACCCGCCAGCGTGCGGCGACCACGTCGGGGCGGTGGCCGAGCAGCTCGCTCGGCAGCACCGCCGGCACCGCCGGCGCCTGCGCGGCCAGCGCGCCGGGGCGGGCGATGTCGAGGCCGCGGTCAGGACCCTTGCCGAGCAGCGCGGCGAGAGCGTTGCGCAGCGAGTCGATCTGCTGCTGCGCGGATTGGATCTGTTGATCCGCGGCTGCGCTGGCGCTTTCGGCGTTGCGGATCTGCAATTGATTGTCGAGGCCGGCCTTGACCCGTTGCCGGCCGAGCGCGAGCAGCTGCTCGGCGCGCCGCTTCTCGGCCAGGGCCACGTCCTGGGCCTGGAAGGCCTGGGCCAGCGAGACATAGCCGCGGGCGATGTTCGACGACAGGCTCAGGCGCACGGCCTGGGCTTCGACCTCGGCGGCGCGGGCCTGGCCCAGCGCGGCCCGCCAACGGGCGCGGTGGCCGCCCCACAGGTCGGGGCTGTACTTGAAGCTCAGCGACAGCACTTCCACGCCGCTGTACTTGCCGCCGAGCGGTTCGGGAGCGACGGTCTCCGGCAATTGCAGGCCGGAGTACTGGGCGCTGGCGCCGAGCGTCGGCTTGCGCGCTGCATCGGCGAGGCCGGCCTGGGCGACGGCCTGGCGCACGCGCGCGTCGGCGGCGTCGAGGCCGGGGTTGCCGGCCAGGGCTTCTTCGATCAGCGCGTTCAACTGCGCGTCGCCGAACCCGGTCCACCAGTCGGCGCGCGGGAACGCGGCGTCGGACAGGGCGGCGTCGGCGAAGCTGCGCTGCGCGACGAGGGCGTCGGCATCCAGCGCGCGGCCTTCGGGCGCGAGGCCGCGGCTGCTCGCGCAACCGGCCAGGATCAGCGCCGCGGCGAGCGGTGCGAACACGAAGGGCAGCCCGCGGCGCGGGCGAGTGTCGTGGCGGGACATGGCTCAGGAACCGGTGAAAGTGAGGTTGTCGCGGACCTGTTCGAGCAGGCGGTGCAATTGGTCGCGGTCGGCGTCGCTGAGGCCGGTCATGGCGCGTTCGCGCACGCGCCGGCCGCAGGCGTCGATGTCGGCCCAGATCGCGGCGCCGGCTTCGGTCAGGTGGATGTTGAGCGCGCGCCGGTCGTCGGGATCGGCGACGCGGGCGACCAGGCCGCGCGTTTCCAGCTTGTCGAGCAGGCGGGTCATGGCGCCGGGGTTGAGCTGGGCGGCGCGCGCCAGTTCGGTGACGCCGGCGGTGCCGATGGCCAGTTCCTTGAGGGTGATGAACTGGCTGAAGGTCAGATCGTGGCCGGCCTGGGCCAGCTCGCGTTCCATTTGCGCCCACATCGCATCGCGGACCTGGCGGAACAGCAGGCCGAGGTTCGAGGTCGAGCAGGCTTGGTTCGGGGGCAGGGTGGTCATGGCGCGGCATGTTCTGTGCGCGCGAAATATTTGTCAATGCAAATATTGAGCTTGCAATAGGCTCGTTCAGCAAGCATCGAACGATCGTGCTTAATTTGCGCGACACGCTTCGTTACTTTTAACGTGTTGATTTAAATCGATTATTTCGTGTGGCCGGGCCGGGGACGAAGACGGCCCGCCGCCGGCCCCGGCGGCAGCGCTCTCGGCTCCTGGAGGGCCGAACCGCCAAAACGGGCCAGGTCGGGGGCGGGCGGGGCCGCGGTGTTTGCCTCGGCGGCCACGACCGCACGGCCATGGGCTGCCCCGGCACGGGCTGCCGGAACCCGCGGTCAGACCCGCTGCAGCACCAGTTCCAGCACGAACTTGCTGCCGAAAAAGGCCAGGACCAGCAGGATCATCGCCGCCAGGGTCCAGCGCACCGCGACCGTGCCGCGCCAGCCGTAGCGCCAGCGCCCCAGCAGCAGACCGCCGAAAGCCAGCCAGGACAGCACGCTGAGCACGGTCTTGTGCACCAGGTGCTGGGCGAACAGGTTCTCGACGAACAGCACCCCGGTCAGCAGGGTCGCGGTCAGCAGCGCGAAGCCGACGCCGATGGTGCGGAACAGCAGGCTTTCCAGTTCCACCAGCGGCGGCAATGCGCGCAACCAGCGGTGGAACTCGCGCCGGCGCAGGGCGCGTTCCTGCAGCCACAGCATCAGCGCGAACAGCGCCGCGACGGCGAGGGTGGCGTAGGCCAGCAAGGCCAGCCAGGCGTGCAATTGCAGGCGCCAGTCCAGCGGCTCCGGGTGCTGGACATGGCCGTACAGCTGGTAGCCGGCCAGCATCAGCGCCGACAGCGGGAACACCACCACGCCGAGTGCGGCCATGCGCCCGGAGGCGCCGACGATCGCGGTCAGCGCCGCCATGCCTAGGCCGACCAGCGACAGCGCGGCGAAGAAATGCAGATCGGCCCCACCCGCGTTGCGCCAGGCCAGTAGGTGCGCCAGGCCGTGGCCGAGCACGGCCAGATTGGCCGGCAGCAGCCACCACCGGGCGCTGCGGCCGTCGCCGTTGCGCACGGCCGCGACCAACTGCCCGGTCGCAACGAGATAGAGGGCGACCGCGATGAGAACGATTGTCATCGCCGGAGTGTGGCATAAGAGCGGGCATTCGGGATTTGGGATTCGCGATTCGGGGGCGGCCGGTTGTCGCGGCAAGCACGAGCGCACGGGCCAGGGGCCGGGGCCGCTATACTTGCCGGTCCCGCCATTCCGCGACCCCGCTCCGCCATGTTCGAATCCCTGACCCAACGCCTGTCCGGCACCATCGAGCGCCTGCGCGGCCGCGGCCGTCTGACCGAAGAGAACATCCGCGAGTCGCTGCGCGAAGTGCGCATCGCCCTGCTCGAAGCCGACGTCGCCCTGCCGGTGGTGCAGGCCCTGATCGAGCGGATCAAGGTGCGCGCGGTCGGCCAGGAAGTGCTCAAGTCGCTGACCCCGGGCCAGGCCCTGATCAAGGTCGTGCGCGACGAGCTGACCGCGGTCATGGGTTCGCAGGCCGCCGACCTCAACCTCAACGTGCCGGCGCCGGCGGTGATCCTGATGGCCGGCCTGCAGGGCGCCGGCAAGACCACCACGGTCGGCAAGCTGGCCAAGCACCTGCGCGAACGGCGCAAGAAGAAGGTGATGGTGGTCTCGGCCGACGTCTACCGTCCGGCCGCGATCGAACAGCTGCGCCAGCTCGCCGAGCAGGTCGAAGTGCTGTTCTTCCCGTCCAGCGCATCGCAGAAGCCCGAAGAGATCGTGCGCGCGGCGATCGCCGACGCCAAGAAGTCGTTCGTCGACGTGCTGCTGGTCGATACCGCCGGCCGCCTCGCCATCGACGAAGCGATGATGACCGAGATCAAGGCGCTGCACGCCGCGGTCGCGCCGGTCGAGACTCTGTTCGTGGTCGACTCGATGACCGGCCAGGACGCCGCGATCACCGCCAAGGCCTTCGCCGAGGCGCTGCCGCTGACCGGCGTGGTGCTGACCAAGACCGACGGCGACGCCCGCGGCGGCGCCGCGCTGTCGGTGCGTTACGTGACCGGCCGGCCGATCAAGTTCATCGGCGTCGGCGAGAAGCCCGACGGTCTGGACGTGTTCCATCCCGACCGCGTCGCCAGCCGCATCCTCGACATGGGCGACGTGCTGTCGCTGGTCGAGCAGGTCGAGCAACAGGTCGACAAGGACAAGGCGCAGAAGCTCGCCGAGAAAGTCGCCAAGGGCAAGAAGTTCGACCTCAACGACATGAAGGACCAGCTCGAGCAGATGCAGAACATGGGCGGCCTGCACGGGCTCATGGACAAGCTGCCGGGCATGGGCCAGATCCCCGATGCGGTCAAGAACCAGATCACCGGCAAGGAAGTGCCGCGGATGGTCGCGATCATCAACTCGATGACCAAGAAGGAGCGGCGCAATCCGACCCTGCTCAACGGCTCGCGCCGGGCGCGCATCGCCAAGGGCGCCGGCCTGACCCCGGCCGACGTCAACAAGCTGATGAAGCAGTATCAGCAGATGGAGAAGATGATGAGCAAACTCTCCGGCGGCGGCATGAAGGGCTTGATGCGCGGCATGCGCGGGATGATGGGCGGCCGCGGCGGGATGCCGTTCCGCTGAGCGGCCGCGCCGCGAACCCGGCGCACATCGTTACAAAAACGCGACGGCGGCTTTCGGGTCGCCGTTTTTGTTTGTGCCGATCGGTGAGGCGTCACGCTCCGCACGCGTCGGGTCGCTTGCGTCGCGACGCGCGCTGCGCACACTTGCTGCGCGTCGCGACGGCGCGCTCGTTTCGTCTTCGCTCGGGACGCCGCGACGGCCGTCGCCGACGCACTTTCGGTTCGTCTTTCATCGCTCGCGAAGCATCGCAGCGATTTCACTTGGAGATCCAACGCATGATGCAATCCTTTCCCATCCGCGGCGCGCTCGCGCTCGGCTTCGCCGCCGCCGGTCTGTACGGCGCGCCGCAGGCGGCCATGGCCGCTTCCAGCTTCGCCTATGTCAGCGAAACCGGCGACGTGATCGGCGACGGCAAGCGCGGCAGCTACACCGACGCCAACGCCCAGTTCCAACTGCGCGGCACGGCCTACGAAGCGACGCTCGACATCTCCACCGGCGACAAGGTGTGGACGGTGCGCCTGGCGCCGCCGCCCGGCGAGCGGCTGCGGCCGGGGCGTTACTACCTGGCCGAGCATTTCCGCGAGCGGACCGGGCGCGCGGCCGGCGCTTATGTTTCCACCGACCGCAGCTACTGCACCTATGCCTGGAGTACGGTGCAGATCCGGCAGATCGCGTTCGACAGCAACGGTGCGATCAAGGGTTTGGAGGCGGTGGTCCAGCAGCGCTGCGACCACGATGTGATGCCCTTGCTGACCGTGGTGATGAGCCACAATGTCGCGCCGCTGTCGTTTAAGTTCAAGCGGACCTTCAGCGATCCGGTCAGGAACGTCGATCTGGGCTACGCCGGCGACACGTCGTTGTTCGCGCTGAACGGAACCGACAGCCTGCTCAGCTACGAGGTCGACGGACGCCAGAACCGTTGGCGTCTGAAACTCACGCCGCCTACCGGTAAGCGCCTGCTCAAGGGTACGTACGCGCTCGCTTCCGTCGCCAGCGCCAATGCCTTGGGCCTGGATATGTATTCGCGTAGCGGCCACCACGCGTTCCTGTGCGAGGGCATGTCCGGCACCCTGCAGATCAAGGACGTGCGCTACAGCAGCGCCGGCGCGGCGACCGCGCTGTGGGCGGACTTCGAGTACCGCTGCGCGGACGGCGACGCAGTGCGCGGCGTCATCCGCCACAAACTCTGACCGGCCCTGGCTCTCGGTCGAAGGCCGGCGCGGAAGCGCCGGCCTTTTTTTGTGCCTGATCGAAAGCGGCGTGCGGGTAGCGGCCGCGCTTCGCATCGAAGCCGGCGGTCGCCGACGAGCGGGTGTGCGGTTCTCGGCCAGCGAGACCCGCGCAACCGATCCTGTGCATGCACGACGCGGATCACCGGCCTTCGCGCTCATCGCAGGCAAGGCCGCGCCTCTTCCCGCCGTCGTCTCGCAGCCGCATGCACTCGCCGCCATCGCGCGGCGCACACACACGGAGGTCGTACGCATGGCTTTGCAGCAGCGCAGTTCCCGCAATTCCCGCAATTCCCGCCTGGCCGGCGCGTTCGCGCTGGCCCTGATCGGCGTCGCCGCCGCGCCGGTCGCCGCCGCCGATGCCTTGTACTCCTACGTCAGCCAGGCCGGCGATTACATCGGCGCCGGCCAGTCCAAGGTCTACACCCACGCCGATTCGACCATCACCGTGTCCGGCAATGCCCAGGCGTTGTCGATGAACGTGCGCTCCGGCGTCGACAACTGGCGCATCGACCTGGCCGCGCCGCAGGGGCAGAAGTTCCAGCGCGGCCGTTACTACTACGCCGAGCGCTCGGCGTTCCGCACCGGCCTGTCGCCGGGCATCGACATCGGCGGCAACGGCCGCGGCTGCAACGAAACCTGGGGCTCGGTCTACATCCAGCAGATCGAGTTCGACGCCAACGGCGCGGTGACCGCGCTGGAGGCCACCGCGCTGCAGCGCTGCGAGCGCGAGACCGCACCGCTGTTGGCGGGCGTGCTGCGCTACAACGTGCAACCGCTGGCGCTGAGCCTGGACAGCGACGTCGGCGACTACATCGGCGGCGGCATCAAGAAGAGCTACGCCGGCGACACCAGCGTTTTCGCCCTGCAGGGCAACAACCGCTATCTGACCTATGCCGCCTCCGGCCAGCGCGACGACTGGATGGCGTTCGTGCAGGCGCCCACCGGCAAGACCCTGGCGCCGGGCACGTACCCGATCGCGCGTTTCGCCGATACGGTGCGGATGGGCTTCGACTTCGGCGGCAACGGCCGCGGCTGCAACCGGATTTCCGGCACCGCGACGATCAAGAAGATCGAGCTCGACCCGGTCAGCGGCCTGGTGAGCCAGTTGCTGATGGATTTCGAGCAGCACTGTGAGGCCGGCGCCACCGCCTTGCGCGGCACCCTCCGCTACAAGGCCTGAGCCCGCGCGGCCGCGGCGGCGCGGCGGTTCTCGTGCCCGGAAACGGCGTCCGCGCAGCATGGTTTGCATCGGCGGCTACGGGCGCATCGGGGGCGTCGTCATCGAACCGCAGCCGCAGGCCAGGCCGCTGCACCGCGCGGCAATGCCGTTGCATCGGCGACTCCAAAGCATCGCGACCTGGCGCAGCCAGGTCTGCGTCGGCGTCCGCGAGGGGGCGGACGCCGATGCGCCGGCTCCGGGGGAGCCGGCGAGGGCGGGGCAGCAGACCCGCCCGCCCGGTTCCGAGGGAGTGGAGCCGGCGGCGACGCCCGGCCTGGACGGGCGCCAGGGACGGCGGCTGTGGGCCGGGCGTGGATCGGGGAGGCCGGGCAGGGACGCCCGGCGCTCCGGGCCCGGCATCGGGCGGTTGGCGGCAGGCGGGCACCGGAGCTGTGGCCCCGGCGAGGGCGGCAGGTTTGCTTAAGCCCGCGAATCGGTTAGACTTTCCGGCTTACCCCGTCATTCCGACGGCTGGGCAACACAGGAAAGCAACCCTCATGGTCAAGATCCGACTGACCCGCGGCGGCGCCAAGAAGCGTCCGTTCTACCACATCATCGTCACCGACAGCCGCAGCGCCCGCGACGGCCGCAACATCGAGCGCGTCGGTTTCTACAACCCGGTGGCCGCCGGCAACGAGAAGCGCGTCGAGCTCGACCTCGAGCGCGTCAAGCACTGGGTCTCCAAGGGCGCCCAGCTGACCGACAAGGTCGCCGACCTGTACAAGCAGGCCGCCAAGGCCGCTCCGGCCGCCTGATCCGGCGGGCCGCGCACCGTTTTCGGCGGCGCGGCCCGACCTTCGCATCATGAGCGATACGACGCGCCGCATCCTGTTGGGCAGGGTGCTCGGCGCTTTCGGCATTCGCGGCGAAGTCAAGCTCGAGTCCTGGACCGAGCCGCGCGCCGCGATCTTCCGCTACCAGCCTTGGACCGTGCGCGACCCGCAAGGGCGCGAGCGCGAATTGTCCGGGGTGCGCGGGCGCGAAAGCGGCAAGTACCTGATCGCCACCTTTCCCGACGTGACCGACCGCGACGCGGTCGAGGCCATGCGCGGGACCGAAATCTATGTGCCGCGCTCTGCGCTGCCGCCGCCCAAGCCGGGCGAGTACTACTGGGTCGACTTGGAAGGCCTGCGCGTGGTCACCACCGAAGGCGTGTCGCTGGGCACCGTCTCGCATCTGTTCGCGACCGGCGCCAACGATGTGCTGGTCGCGCGCGACGACGAGCGCGAGCGCATGATTCCGTTCGTGATTCCGCAGTACGTGCTGTCGGTCGATTTCGAGGCCAATCTGGTCACGGTCGACTGGGACCCCGATTTCTAGCGCTCGGCGGACGGCTGCCGGGAATCGGCGAAAACCGGCTCCGCTGCGGCTGTCTCCCGACTCCTCTTCGCTGGCTCCTGGCCCTATGCGCATCGACATCGTCAGCCTGTTTCCCGAGTTCGTCGCGCAATGCGCGGCGTTCGGCGTGGTCGGCCGGGCCGGCGAGCGCGGGCTGTTGGCGCTGCACGGCTGGAATCCGCGCGATTACGCCGAGGGCAATTACCGCCGCGTCGACGACCGCCCGTTCGGCGGCGGCCCGGGCATGGTGATGCTGATCGAACCGCTGCGGGCGGCGATCCGCGCCGCGCGCGCGGCCGACCCGACGCCGGCGCGGGTGGTCTATCTGAGCCCGCAGGGCGCGCGCCTGGACCAGGCCAAGGTCCGCGAACTGGCCGGGCATGAGCGCCTGATCCTGCTGTGCGGACGCTACGAGGGCGTCGACGAGCGGCTGATCCAGGCCGAGGTCGACGAGGAAGTGTCGATCGGCGACTACGTCCTGTCCGGCGGCGAACTGGCGGCGGCGGTGGTGGTCGACGCGGTCGCGCGACTGCAGGAGGGCGCGCTCAACGACGCCGAGTCCGCGGTCCAGGACAGCTTCGAGGACGGCCTGCTGGACTGCCCGCACTACACCCGCCCGGTCGAGCACGAGTTGGGCGCGGTGCCGGCGGTGCTGATGTCGGGCAACCATGCCCTGATCGCCAAGTGGCGCCGCCAGCAATCGCTGGGCCGGACCTGGCAACGCCGCCCGGACCTGCTCGACGAGGCTGCCCTGTCCAAGGCCGACCGCCAGTTGCTGGCGGCTTACCGGGCCGAACTGGCTGCCCAGGCCGCCGCGGGCGTGGCCGAAACCGTTTCCAGGCTCGATCCGGCCGTCGCGGCCGCGGGCGAGACCGGCCGGGACCCGGGCGCAAGCGCCTGAGCCCTAGCCATCCGGGGAAAAACGCCGCTATAATTAGCCGCTTAGCTGTACCCATGCCATGACGCGGGTCCACGTGCACTCGCGCAACAACTAATCCAACAGGCCGCACCCATGAACAAGCCGTCGATCCACACCCTGCTGCAGAATTTCGAAGCCGAACAGGTCCAGCGCAAGCTGCCCGAGTTCAGCCCCGGCGACACCGTCGTCGTCAACGTGAAGGTCAAGGAAGGCAACCGCGAGCGCGTCCAGGCCTACGAAGGCGTGGTCATCGCGAAGAAGAACGCCGGCCTGAACTCCTCGTTCACCGTGCGCAAGATCTCGCACGGCTTCGGCGTCGAGCGCGTGTTCCAGACCCACAGCGCCGTGATCGATTCGGTCAACGTCAAGCGCCGCGGCAAGGTCCGCTCGGGCAAGCTGTACTACCTGCGCGGCCTGGAAGGCAAGAAGGCGCGCATCAAGGAAGATCTGGCCGCCTACGCGCGCGCCAAGAACGCTCCGACCGCCGAGTAATCGTCGTCGTAGAGCCTGCGTCGCGCGTATCGCGCGGCGCCCGCAACGGCCGCCTTCGGGCGGCCGTTCGCGTTTGCGGCCGCGGCGGGCGTCCAAGGTTCGCCTGCGCGCCCGCGCCGACGGCCGGTGCGCGCGGACGCTGTGCGCGACGCCCCGGTTCGCGCTAGATTCCCGACGCGGCGTCTGCGCCCGCAGCGTTCGCCATCAGGCCGCCCCCGCGGCAGGAGCGCACCGTGAATCCGGGTTTGTCCGAAGGCGACATCTGCACCTATCTGCGCAGCGACGGCGTGTGGGGCTTCTTTTGGGTGCTGCGCATCGACGCGTTGGCCGACGGCCGCGACGCCCTGTCGCTGCGCAAGTTCGCCGTGCATGCCCGCGACGAGGTGTTGCGCGAACACCTGGAGGACGTGCGCGAGCTCAAGAGCCGGCCGCTGGAGGGGCATTTCCCGATCGTCGGCACGCGCGTGGCCGAGGTCGAGCCGCGGGTGATCGGCTCGATGCCGGTGCGCGAGGACGACCTGGAAGGCTATCGGGTCTGGCGCGCGGCTTACGAGCAGGGCGAGGCCGGCGTATTCACCGTGCCGCTGGAAGAGATCTGAATCCGCGTCGGCTTCAGTCGGCCTTGGCGGCTACCGCGGCGATGCGGCCGTCGTCCGGGCTGGCGTCGGCGACCAGCGCCGGCGGCTGCGCCGGCACTTCCGCCGGCGCGGCGATGGCGCGGGCGGCGGCTGGTGCGGCGACGCGCTCGGGCGCGGCCATCATCCGCGCCTTGCGCCAGCCGCCCCAGCGGTAATAGGCGATCGACATCAGCATCGAGCACAGCGCGCTGACCGGGAAACTCCACCACAGCGCGTCGGTGCCCAGCGTCGGCTGCAGCCAGGTCGCGAACGGCACCCGGATGCCCCACAGGGCGAAGCCGAGGATCAGCAGCGGCGGAATCACCGCGCCGGTGGCGCGTACCACGCCGGAGATCACGAAGCTGACGCCGAAGAACAGGAACGACCACACCGAGATGTGGTTGAGGTGGCGGGCGATCTCGAACGAGGCGCTGCCCTCGGGCAGGAACAGCGCCAGGGTATAGCGGTCGAACAGGATCAGCGGGGCGATCAACGCGCCGGTCATGAGGAAGTTGAACATCGTGCCGGTGCGGGCCGCCGCGCCGACCCGGTCCCAGCGCCCGGCGCCGACGCTTTGCGCGGCGATCGAGGAACAGGCCGCGCCGATCGCCATCGCCGGCATCTGCACATAGGTCCACAACTGCAGCGCGGCGCCGTAGCCGGCGGCGGTGACGGTGCCGTGGGCGTTGACCAGCGAGATCATCGCGATCATCGCCAGCGAGATCAGCACCATTTGCAGGCCCATCGGCACGCCTTTGACGATCAGCGCGCGCAGCACGTCGGGATCGATCTTCAACAGGTGCGCGTCTTGCCGGCCCAGCCACAACGGATGGCGCTTGCGCCGCAGGTGCAGCAGCATCGCCGCCAGGCTCACGCCCTGGGCGAAGAAGGTCGAGGCCGCCGAGCCGGCGATGCCCAGCGCCGGCACCGGCCCCCAGCCGAAGATCAGCAGCGGGTTGAGGGCGATGTCCAGCGCCACCGACAGCAGCAGGAAGCGGAACGGCGTGCGCGAATCGCCGGCGCCGCGCAGCGCCGCGGAGACGAAGGCGAAGGCGTACAGGAACGGCATCGACAGGAAAATCACCTGCAGGTACTGCTCGGCCAGCGGCAGCGCCGCGGCCGGCGTGCCCATCGCGCGCAGCACCGGGTCGGCGAGGAACCAGCCGGCCGCGGCGATCAGCGCCGACAGGCCGATGAAGAAGCTGGCGCTGGTGCCCATGACCCGCCGCGCGCGGGCGAGGTCGCGCGCGCCGGTGGCCTGGCCGATCAGGATCGTCGCGGCCATGCCGATGCCGAAGATCGAGCCGATCAGAAAGAACATGATGTTGTTGGCGTTCGCGGTCGCGGTCAACGCGGCCTCGCCGAGGTAGCGCCCGACCCAGATCGAATTGATCGAGCCGTTGAGCGATTGCGCTGCGTTGCCGGCCATGATCGGCAGCGCGAACGAGATCATGGTGCGGCCGATCGGGCCTTCGGTCAGCAGATGGCTGCCGCGGGCGTGGCTGGAGGACATGAGGCGGTCCGGGCGGGGATGCGGAAGTATGCCGCCAACGCGGTGAGCGGACCGTGGCCGCAGGCGCCGATGCGTGAGCGGACGTGACCGGTGTTCACCGGGCGTCGCGGGCTGCGGCGCGCGACCGTTCGTCTTCGGCGCTGCGTGCCGATGGCGCGCGATCTCGGGGGCGGCGGGACCCTCGCGGCGGCGGCCGTCCCGATTGCCGGTCGTCCGCCGCGGCGCGCCTGCGGTCGCGTGTCCGCTGTCCGGTCACGATCGCGGTGGTATCGTTCGCGACGATGAGCGACCAGCACGAATCCAAAGTCGCGCCGCAAGCGTCGGTCCGCCTGGACCTATGGCTGTGGGCCGCGCGTTTCTTCAAGACCCGCAGTCTCGCGCGGCAGGCGGTGGAGACCGGGAAGGTCGAGGTCGGCGGCCAGCGCGCCAAGGCCTCGCGTGCGGTGCGCGTCGGCGATGCGATGCGGGTGGCGCGCGGCGAGGAAGCGTTCGAGATCGTCGTGCTCGGCCTCAGCGACACCCGCGGCCCGGCCGGCGTCGCGCAGACGCTCTACGCCGAAAGCGAAGCTTCGCGCCTGGCCCGCGAGCAGGCGCGCGCCATGCGCGTGGCCGAGCGCACCGGTTATCGCGCGCCGGAAACCAAGCCGGACAAGCGTGCGCGGCGGTTGATCCGCGCGTTGGGCGATATCGACGCGATGTGAGGCATCGCCGCGCGTCTCGCCCGCGATGCCCGCGCCGGCGCGCATCCGCCGGCCTCGCAGCCATGTCGCGATAGCGCCCTGGATTCGCGCCTTCGCCGGAACGGCGGTAGGCAGGGCTCGCCGCGCTTTTCGTTCGCCTGCGCGCTCCCCGGCCCTCATGCCCGCGCCGGCCGGCCTCCAGAAACTTCAGCACCGTGCCGAGCCGATCATGCGCCGCGCAGATGCGCGAACGGCCGCGCAAGGCGGCCGTTCGGCAAGTTCCGGCGCGGGCGCCGGAAGGCGGGGCTCAGCGCTTGCCGCCGAGCAGGCTGCCGCCGATCTTGAGCAAGTCGCCGAGGCCGAGCTGGCCGTCGCCGTCCTGGTCGAGCACCGCGCCGAGCAGGCCGCCGGTGGCGTCCTGCTGCTGGATGCGCTGATGCTCCTGGCCCAGCACCTGGCCCAGTTGCTGCGGCGAGGCCGCGGCCTGATTGCCGCCGGAAAGCATGCGCTGGGCGAGGTAGGACAGCACGATCGGCGCGAGCATCTTCAGCAAGGCGCTGGCCTGGTTGCCGCCGAGGCCGGTGCTCTGGCCCAGGCCCTGCGCCGCGGCCTCTTCGCGGCCGCCGAAAATGTGGCCGAGGATGCCGGCACCGTCGGTCTGGCGGCCGCCGCCGCCGCCGAGCACCGCGCCGAGCACGCTGCCTAGGTCCAGGCCGCTGCCGCCGCCGCCCGCATGATCGCGTTGCAGGGCGCCGAACAGCGCTTCCGCGCCCTGCGGCTGGCTGGCGTTGCGGCCCAGCGCGCCGAGCAGCAACGGCAGCGCCGCGCCGACTGCGCTCTGGGTTTGCGGCCCCGACAGGCCGAGCTGGCTGCCCAGCTGCGCGAGCGGCTGGCCCTGGAGTTGGTTGAGGAGATCGTCGGTCAGCGAAGCGCTCATCGGGGTGGTCCGTTGCGAGGAATCCAGATGCTAGCGCCCGCCAGTGAGCGCGGGGTGAGATTTGCGGTTTTTTTTCGCTGGCACATTAGTCGGCCGATGGACGGGCATTCGACGATGATCGATGGCGTTCGCGTCGACTGAAAAACCGACGCCCGGCCGGAGCCGGGCGTCGGAGGTCGCGGACACGGCTCCGCGACGGGGAAGCGCTGCGGACGCGATGAGCGCGCCCGCCGTCGCGGCCCGATCAGGCCAGCTCGAAACGATCGGCGTTCATCACCTTGTTCCAGGCGGCGACGAAGTCGTGCACGAACTTCTCCTTGGCGTCGCCGCTGGCGTAGACCTCGGCCAGCGCGCGCAGCTGCGAGTGCGAACCGAACACCAGGTCGACCCGGGTCGCGGTCCACTTCAGTTCGCCGCTCTTGCGGTCGCGGCCTTCGAAGCTGTCCTTGGCGTCGGAGGTCGCCTTCCACACCGTGCCCATGTCGAGCAGGTTGACGAAGAAGTCGTTGCTGAGCGTGTCGGCGCGATGGGTGAACACGCCGTGCCGGCTCTGCCCGGCGTTGGCGCCGAGCACGCGCAGGCCGCCGACCAGCACGGTGAGTTCCGGTGCGCTGAGGTTGAGCAGCTGCGCCTTGTCGATCAGCAAGGACTCGGCGCTGGCGCCGAACTTGCCGCCGAGATAGTTGCGGAAGCCGTCGGCGACCGGTTCGAGCACGGCGAAGGAATCGACGTCGGTCTGCTCCTGGGTCGCGTCGGTGCGCCCCGGGGTGAAGGGCACCTTGACCGCGACGCCGGCGTTCTTGGCCGCCTGTTCGACGCCGGCCGCGCCGGCCAGCACGATCAGGTCGGCCAGCGAGACCTTCTTGCCGCCGGACTGCGCGGCATTGAAGTCGCGCTGGATCGCTTCCAGGGCCGACAGCACCTTGGCCAGCTGCGCCGGCTGGTTGACCTCCCAGTCCTTCTGCGGCGCCAGGCGGATGCGCGCGCCGTTGGCGCCGCCGCGCTTGTCGGAGCCGCGGAAGGTCGAGGCCGAGGCCCAGGCGGCGGAGATCAGGTGGGCGATCGGCAGACCGGAGGCGAGGATCTTGTCCTTCAGCGCCGCCGCGTCCTGCTCGTCGATCAGCGCGTGGTCGACGGCCGGCACCGGGTCCTGCCAGATCAGCGCTTCGGCCGGCACTTCCGGGCCGAGGTAGCGTGCGCGCGGGCCCATGTCGCGGTGGGTCAGCTTGAACCAGGCGCGGGCGAAGGCCTCGGCGAACTGGTCGGGATTTTCGAAGAAGCGGCGCGAGATCTTTTCGTACGCCGGGTCGAAGCGCAGCGACAGATCCGTGGTCAGCATGGTCGGCGCGCGGCGCTTGTTCGGGTCGAAGGCGTCGGGAATGGTGTCGGCGCCGGCGCCGTTCTTGGCCACCCACTGGTGGGCGCCGGCCGGGCTCTTGCTGAGCTCCCACTCGTAGCCGAACAGATTGGCGAAGAAGCCGTTGCTCCACTGGGTCGGGGTGCTGGTCCAGGTCACTTCCAGGCCGCTGGTGATGGCGTCGCCGCCGAGGCCGCTGCCGTAGCTGCTGGCCCAACCCAGGCCCTGCTGCTCCAGTTCGGCGCCTTCGGGCTCGCGGCCGACGTGCGACTCGGGGCCGGCGCCGTGGGTCTTGCCGAAGGTGTGGCCGCCGGCGATCAGGGCCACGGTCTCTTCGTCGTCCATCGCCATGCGGGCGAAGGTCTCGCGGATGTCGCGCGCGGCGGCGATCGGGTCGGGATTGCCGTTGGGGCCCTGCGGATTGACGTAGATCAGGCCCATCTGCACCGCGCCGAGCGGGTTTTCCAGCACCCGGTCGCCGCTGTAGCGCTTGTCGCCCAGCCAGGTGGTTTCGGCGCCCCAGTAAACGTGTTCTTCCGGTTCCCACACGTCGGCGCGGCCGCCGGCGAAACCGAAGGTCTTGAAGCCCATCGATTCCAGGGCGACGTTGCCGGCCAGGATCATCAGGTCGGCCCAGGAGATCTTGTTGCCGTACTTCTGCTTGATCGGCCACAGCAGGCGGCGCGCCTTGTCCAGGTTGCCGTTGTCCGGCCAGCTGTTGAGCGGGGCGAAGCGCTGTTGGCCGGCGCCGGCGCCGCCGCGGCCGTCGGAGATGCGATAGGTGCCGGCGCTATGCCAGGCCATGCGGATGAACAACGGGCCGTAGTGGCCGAAGTCGGCCGGCCACCATTCCTGCGAATCGGTCATCAACGCGTGCAGGTCCTGCTTCACCGCGGCCAGGTCCAGGCTCTTGAACGCCGCGGCGTAGTCGAACTCCTCGCCCATCGGATCGGACTGCGGACCCTGTTGGTGCAGCATCTTGAGGTTGAGTTGGTTCGGCCACCAGTCGCGGTTGGAGGTGCCGCCGCCGGCGGCGTGGTTGAACGGGCATTTGCTTTCAGTCGACATGGTGTAGGCCTTTGACGGTGAAGGGACGACGGTGGGAATCGTTGCAGCGGACGCCGACGAGCGGGCGGCACGCCGCGCTCGCGGTTGTTCTAGGAGGGGGGAGGGAGGACGTCGATAGACGCGGCGGCGCTGCGTTTCGCTGCGGCGCAGCACGTAGCGACGGCGACAGCCGCGTTCGGGGCAAACACACGTTGTGCGTCCTGCTGGCTCATCGCTGGCGGTCCGTGTCTTGGGGACAACGGGACGATAGGGCGGCGCGATCTCGATGTGAAATCGATCCTTTCGACGTATCCGATAGGGCTGGGCTATGACAGAGCACACTTGCCGGGTCGCGTCGTCGGGCGATGATGCGAGCGCCGCGTTTGCGGCGATGTGACCGTGCGCGGGAATCGCGTCGCCGCGTCGTCGTCGCAGGCCGCGCAGTCGGTCGCGGATCGCGGTGCGGCGGGTGCCGATACTGGCGCGGGCGCCGGCCGGCGTCCGACCCTGTCTAAGGAGAGATCAGGAATGAAGCGTATCGATGCGACCCGGGCGGCGTTCGTCGCGCTGGTGTTCGGGCTGGGCTTCGGCGCCACCGCGTTGGCCTACGACCCCGACTGCTACAGCGCCTGCCAGGAATTGATGAACGATTGCCGCGCGCAGGTCCCGCCGGGCGGCAGCAGCGCCCATTGCAGCCGCGCCTACCGCGAGTGCCTGGCCGGTTGCGAGACCGGCTGATGTACCGGCGCGGCGGACGTCCGCGTCCGCCGCGCGCCGCGCCGTCGCGGCTCAACCGTTCTGGATCACGTCGAACTCGCCGCCGAGCACGCGGTCGAGACGGCCGCTGCGCCAGCCGCGCACGCCATCGCGCACCAGCGGCGACGGGGCGTGGCGGTAGCGGCGGACGATGCGCCGTTCGCCGTCGCCGGCCGCCTGCGGCGTGCGTGCGCGGCCGGGCAGGTCGGGCGCGACCTGCACCGACAACGAAACCCGCTGGGTCACGCCATCGTCCTGCTCTTCGTAGACGTGCAGGCCGGATTCGTCCTGCAGCAGGTCGTAGGCGCCGAAGCCGCTGACCGCGAGCCAGGCCCGGCAGCGCTCGGCATCCTGGCGCAGCACTTCCACCCGCATATTGCGCCGCTGCGCCCAGGCCAGGTACATGCCGAGCAGGCGCTGCCACCACAGGCGCAGCTCGGCGCCGTGGCGCTGCTGCGCGGCCGCGTCGGCGTCGATTTCCAGCAGTGCGTCCTGCGGCCGCTGCGCGCGCAGCGCGGCGACCGCCGGGTCGAGCAGGAACAGCAACTGCGCCAGGCGCCCGGCGAACTCGTCGTTGCCGCCGTCCTGGTGCAGGCGCCGGTGCAGGCGGCGGGCGGTGTCGAGCGCGCTCTCGATGCGGTCGCGGCGTTCGATCCGGTCGAGCACGCCGTGGCGATCGGGCGCCGACCAGAATTCGGCCTGGGCCATGCGGGCGTAGTCGGCGTCGCGGGCCGCGCTCCAGTCGCCGTCGTCGACGGCGTTTTCCAGATGCTGCAAGTGCGCGTCCAGGCGAGCGGCCGTCTCGGTGCCGGCGGCCGGCGAATAGACCAGGTCGCGCAGATCGCCAAGCGCCGCCGCCGTCGCGCGGTCGCGCCCGGCCGCGGCGGTCTGCGCCGAGGCATCGGGATCGATGAACTGCACCTCGAGCCGGTCGCCGGCGCTGCGCACGAACAGAAACTGGTCGCCCTGCGGCGCGCGGTGTTCGACGATGCTGCGCGCCAGCGGCGCCAGCAGGTAGTGCTCGATGGCCCGGCGCAGCGGGCGCGCGCCGAGATCGGGGGTGAAGCCGCGGTCGAGCAGGAATTCGATCGCCGAGGGCTCCCATTCCACCGCCCAGTCGCGGTTGCGCAGGCCGCGCCGGGTCAGCACGCGCTTGAGTTCCTTGTGCAGGATCTCGCGCATCAGGCTGCGGTCGAGCGGGTTGAACAGCACCACCCGGTCGAGGCGGTTGATGAACTCGCGACGGAAGGTCTCGAACAGCGCCTTCTCCACCGCGTCGCGCGAGTAGCCGCCGCGCACCGCGGTGAAGCCGGGGCCGGCGTTGCGCGAGATGGTCGAGCCGACGTTGCTGGTGAGGATGATGATGCTGTGGCGGAAGTCGGCGGTGTGGCCGCTGCGGTCGCTGAGGCGGGCGTCGTCGAACACCTGCAGGAACAGGTCCCAGACCTTGGGGTGGGCTTTCTCGAATTCGTCCAGCAGCACCACCGAGAACGGCTGCTCGCGGATGCGCGCGGTCAGCGAACGCACGCCGCCGCTGCCGCCGCCGTCGTCGGCGGTCAGGCGCCAGGCCGAGTCCTCGGACTGGAACTCGCTCATGTCCAGCCGCAGCAGACGCTCGTCGCTGCCGAACAGCAGCTCGCCAAGCGCCTTGGCCAGCTCGGTCTTGCCGGTGCCGGTGGGGCCGGCGAACAGGAACACGCCGATCGGCCGCGCGCTGTCGATCAGGCCGGCCTTGAGCAGGGCGATGCGGTCGAGCAGGGCGTCGACGGCTTCGTCCTGGCCGAGCACGCGCTGGCGGAAGAAGCCGCGCAGCCGCTCCAGGTCCAGGCTCTGGCGGTCGTCGACGATGTCCAGCGGCAGGCCGCTGCGTTCGGCCACCGTCGCCAACAGGCGCTCGCCGTCCAGCGGCAGCGCCGGCGGCTGCTGGTTCAGCGCGCCCTGCAGGGCGTCGCCGAGCAGGCGCAGCAGGCGCCCGGGCTCCTGCTGCTCGGGGAAGTACTGCGCGGCCATGCGCGCGGCTTCGGCCAGGGTGCGTTCGTCGGCGACTTCGCGGCCCAGGCGCGCGGCTTCCAGGCGCGCCCATTCGCCGGCGATCGGCGCCAGCGCGGCCGGGTCCAGCGGCGCCAGCTGCAGCAGTTCGAAGTGATGCTTGATCACCGGACGCGCGACCAACAGTTCGGCCAACTGGCGCGGGGTCACCTCGCCGATCAAGCGCAGCTGGCCGCGCTCGATCGCCGGCAGCACCAGGTCGAGCAGGCCGCGCGGGTCGCGCGAGTGCGCGCCCTTGGCCAGCAGGTCGAAGAACTCCGGCGCGCGCCACAGCGCGCGTCGGCGGTCGAGCACGGCGAGCATTTCGCGCACGCGCCCTTCCAGTTCGCCGATGTAGCTCTGCCCGGACAGCACCTCCGCCGCCGAGGCTTCGAACACCAGCCAGCCGTCGCCTTGCAGGCGTTCGACCAGCAAGTCGACCAGCACGGTCTTGCCGACGCCGTGTTCGCCGACCACCAGCACCGAGCCGCCGCCGTCGCCGTCGAAGGACTCGCGCAGGCGTTGCAATTGCTGCGCCAGCGCATCGTGGACGATGCGCACGGCCGGCTTGGGGCTGGGATTGACCCGGCCGAAGGCGCCGAGCACGCGGGTCTCGCGGCGCGCGCCGGCGATGCCGTCGAGCCGGTCCAGCAAGGGCTGCAGCAGCGGCGACTGGAACTTCTGCAGCAGCTCGCGCAAGTGCGCGGCCTGTTGTTCGTCGAGTTCGTCCAGGCCCTCGGGCGCCGGCGCCGGCGGGAAGGCGGCGGCCCATTGCAGGTAGTCGCGCAGTTGTTGCCGGGTCGGGGCGAAGTCCCACCACCAGGCCTGCGCGTACCGCATCAGCCGCGGCAAGGCGCTTGCGTCCGGCTGCCGTTGCAGGTGTTCGAGCAGGAAGTGCAGCGGATAGCCGCCGAACTGGCCGGCGTGGTCGACGACCGCGTCCAGCGCCACGTCGGTGCGTCGCGGCAGGGCCTTGGCGATCATCGACTGCAGCACGTAGCCGCTGCCGTTGAGATGGCGCAGCAGTTCCTCGGCGCTGAAGGCCTCGCCGGCGAGCAGGTCGGCGCCCTGGTGGAATTCGGCCAGGGCGAGCAGGTCCTGCGGGCGCTGGATGCGTTCGTCGACCGCATCGATGCGGCGGATCAGCGCGAACAGGCGGTCCTGCGGGGTTTCCTCGCCGGTCTGCGCGACCGGCGCCGTGGCATCGCCGTTCTCGCCCTCATCGGCGCTGGCATGCGCGGTGTCGTCGTCGCCGGCGTCGCCGGTTGCGGCGAGGGCCGATTGCGCATTCGCCGGCGGCGGCGTTCGGTAGAGACGGGCGAGAATCAGGCCGGCGACCACGCCGACCACGAATAACAAGGCTTCCACGAGCGCTCCGGTGTCCGTTCCGGGCATCAGTGTAGCGGTGGCCGCGCGCCGGGGACTGCGAACGCAGGAGGCGAAACCCCGCCCGGGCCAAGCCGGGCGCGGCGGCTCAGCTCAGCGCTTTGATCCGGTACAGCGCTTCCAGCGCCTGCTTCGGGGTGAGTTCGTCCGGATCGACCGCGGCCAGCGCGTCGAGCGCGGCCGAGGACGGCGCGAACAATCCGAACTGCTGCGGCGCGTCGAGCGCGGCCTGGGCGAACGAAGGCTTGGGCGTGTCGCGGCCCTGCTGTTCCAGTTCGGCCAGGCGTCCGCGCGCCTGCTTGACCACCGACTTGGGCAGGCCGGCCAGCGCCGCGACCTGCAGGCCGAAGCTGCGGTCGGCCGGGCCGTCCTTGACCGCGTGCATGAACACCAGTTGCTCGCCGTGCTCGACCGCGTCGAGGTGGACGTTGGCGATGCCGTTGCCAGGCTCGGCCAGCGCGGTCAGCTCGAAGTAGTGGGTGGCGAACAGGGTGTAGGCGCGATTGCTGTGGGCCAGATGGCGCGCGCAAGCCTCGGCCAGGGCCAGGCCGTCGTAGGTCGAGGTGCCGCGGCCGATCTCGTCCATCAGCACCAGCGAACGGTCGGTGGCGTGATGGAGGATGTAGCTGGTCTCGCTCATCTCGACCATGAAGGTCGACTGGCCGCGGGCGAGGTCGTCGCCGGCGCCGATGCGGGTCAGGATGCGGTCGATCGGGCCGATCGTCGCCCGCGCCGCCGGCACGAAGCTGCCGATGTGGGCCAGCAGCACGATCAGCGCGTTCTGGCGCATGTAGGTCGACTTGCCGCCCATGTTCGGGCCGGTGATGACCAGCATGCGGCGGCCGTTGGCCTCGTCGAGGATCAGGTCGTTGGGTTCGAACGGTTCCTTGCGCACCGCCTCGACCACCGGATGGCGGCCGCGTTCGATGCGCAGGCCGGGCTGCTCGCTCAATTCCGGCAGCGACCAGTCCAAGCTCGCCGCGCGCTCGGCGAAAGCGCACAGCACGTCCAGCTCGGACAGCGCCGCGGCGCAGCGCTTGAGCGGTTCCAGGCGTTCGTTGAGCGCGTCCAGCAGCTGTTCGTACAGCAGCCGCTCGCGCGCCAGCGCGCGTTCGCGCGCCGACAACACCTTGTCCTCGAACTGCTTGAGTTCTTCGGTGATGTAGCGCTCGGCGTTGCTGAGGGTCTGGCGGCGGGTGTAGTGGGTCGGCGCCTTGTCGGCCTGGGCCTTGCTGATTTCCAGGTAATAGCCGTGGACGCGGTTGTAGCCGACCTTGAGGGTCGGGATGCCGCTGCTGGCGCGTTCGCGCGTTTCCAGGTCGACCAGGAACTGGTCGGCGTTGGTCGACAGCGTGCGCAGTTCGTCGAGTTCGGCGTCGTAGCCGGCTGCGAACACGCCGCCGTCGCGGGCCAGCACCGGCGGCTGCGGCACGATCGCCTGCGCCAGCAGGTGCGCGTGCTCGTCGTGCTCGCCGAGTTCGGCGCACAGCGCGGCCAGCCGCGGCGCGTCCAGCGGCGAGAGCAGGCCGCGCACGTCCGGCAGCAGGCCGAGGCCGTCGCGCAGGGTCGACAGGTCGCGCGGGCGCGCACTGCGCAGGGCGATGCGCGAGAGGATGCGCTCCAGGTCGCCGAGCGCGCGGAAGCGCTCGCGCACCTCGTCCCCGACGCGCGATTCGATCAGCGTCGCTACCGCCTGATGGCGATGGCGCAGCGTGTCGCGATCGCGCAGCGGGCGGTGCAGCCAACGCCGCAGCAAGCGCCCGCCCATCGGCGTGACCGTGCTGTCGAGCACGCCGAGCAGGGTGGTGCGGCTGTCGCCGTCGATGCGGCTGTCCAGTTCCAGATGGCGCCGGGTCGCGGCGTTCATCGCGATCGCGCCGTCGCCGGACTCGATCGCGATCGAAGTCAGATGCGGCAGGCGCTGTTTCTGGGTTTCCTCGACATAGCCGAGCAAGGCCGCGGCCGCGGCGATCGCCAGCGGCTTGTCTTCCAGGCCGAAACCGGACAGGTCGTGCAGGCCGAAGAAACGCAGCAGCTGGCGGCGGCCGCTGTCGCTGTCGAACAGCCACGGCGGCCGCCGGCGCACGCCGGTGCGCTCGGCCACGAACGGCGCCCAGCCGTCCTCGTCGGCGACCAGCAGTTCGGCCGGCTCCAGCCGCGCCAGCTCGGCTTCCAGCGCGTCCTCGCTGGCGACTTCGTTGACCAGGAAGCGGCCCGCGGCCAGATCGGCCCAGGCCACGCCGTAACCGTGCTTGCCGCGCGCCACCGCCAGCAGCAGCGTATCGCGGCGCTCGTTGAGCAGGGCTTCGTCGGTGACCGTGCCCGGGGTGATGATCCGCACCACCTTGCGTTCGACGATGCCCTTGGCCAGCGCCGGGTCGCCGATCTGCTCGCAGATCGCCACCGATTCGCCCAGCGCGACCAGGCGCGCCAGGTAGCCCTCGGCCGAATGGTGCGGCACCCCGGCCATCGGAATCGGCTGACCGGCCGAAGCGCCGCGCTGGGTCAGGGTGATATCGAGCAACCGCGCCGCCTTGCGCGCGTCGTCGTAGAACAGCTCGTAGAAATCGCCCATGCGGAAAAACAGCAATACGTCCGGGTGCTCCGCCTTGGCGGCGAAGAACTGGCGCATCAGCGGGGTATGGGCGTCGTTATTGCGGGCGGAGGATTCGGAAGCGGACACGTAGCGCGGCGTTGGACGATGAACGGGGCGGCGCGGGGCGCCGGCGGGGTGACAGTATGCCAGTCCGGGTGGGGTGGCCGCCCGGCGGGGTGGCTAGGCCGAGTCGGCATCGGCTGCGCAATATTTGGCCAGTCACCTTGCTAGCGAGAGTGCTCTCAGCTTCCAGGGCTAGCAGCCGCCTCGACGGCTGCGAGACCGTCGGTGAGCTGTCTGCAGCTTGTCTATGGCGTAGGCGAGATGCGTTGGCGCAGCTCGGAGAGCTGAGGTCAAGTCGGACTGCTCCTTATTGAATCGAGATCGTAATGATTGTTCGAGCCGTCAGCATGGGCTGGTCCAGGGACTGGGCGGGAGCAAAAGGGCGAGCATCGCCATCGGCCAACGCCACGCTTCACGCTTAGAGAAAGATGCCCAGAGAGGTTGGGGGACTTGCGGGCCTTCGAGATAAGCACGACAGCAAAAAAATGTGTGAAATGGATCAAATAAGACATGTCTTAGTTCGGCCGCTTCGCGAAAACGATCGTCTAGGAACTTTGCCGATGGAGGTGCCAATAGAAGGCATCTAAATTGTGATGCATGTTCGGATTTGCGTCCATTGCATCCCCTCTCTGCGCCGAAAAGTGCGCATTCCGGCGTGCTCGCCGGCAACGCAGTCCCAACTCTCCAGCGTCGGACTGCATTGCGCATACGCTGTCGGGCGTGAGCGACAGATGGACTCGAGGCTCACATGATTCCTTCTAGGCGAAAATTCCAAACAAAGGTCCGTGCATTGGTGATTGGCGGAATCTGGCTGCTGCCAGTGCCGATCTGCTATGCGCAATCGCACGGCATGGCGCCTCCCAATGAACTCGATGCGGTGCGCAACCGCCTTGAACGGCAACGCCTGGAAGAGAACATCCAGCGGCAACTGGACGAGGAGAAAAAGCGGCCTGTGCCGGAGACGTCCCAGCGTCAGGGAACTGCAAGCGAAGGTGGGGCGGCCTTCCTAATAACCAAAATCATCGTGATTGGAGATCCGGAGGCATCGGCAGCTAGAGATAAGGTACTGGCGCGCTATGAAAACACCCGCATGGGCGCAGGTGAGATGCTGGCCTTGGTCCGAGATCTGACGAACTATTACGGTCAAATGGGCTATGTGACCACTACGGTCACTTTGAATCGGCAAAACATAAAGTCGGGCCTGTTGCAAGTTCAGGTGAACTGGGGGCAGGTGCAGGGCTGGCGAATCGATGGCGCTCCGGCGCGAACCTGGCGACAACGCTTGTTGCTGGCGACGCTGCCGAAAACGACCGGACGCAAACTCAATATACGCGACATCGATCAATCCGTAGAGATTCTTAACGGAGGCTTGGGCGCAGCGACGATCGATATCGTGCCGGCGGAAACGCTTTCGTATTCGTATCTGAATATCGCGCAGCGACGTTCGAAGCCCTGGGGCTTCAGTGTAGGGCTCGATAACTCCGGAACCGGAGATCATGACGCCGGGCGCTATCGCGTGAATGCCGAACTGATGTTCAAAGGGGCGGGTAGCGACTTCTGGGGCGTTAGCTACGGTCAGCGCTACTTTCGCGAAGGCCCGGACCAGGAAAAAAATTGGAGCGCGTACGGCACCGTGCCGTTGGGCTACTGGGACTTCGAACTGCGTCACACCCGATCGGAATACAAAAGACTTATCGGCGGGAATTTCGGGCGCTATTTGTCGAGCGGCCGTTCCGAAGACAATAGCCTAAAGGTCGAACGGGTTTTCGGTCGAGAGCAGACCGGCAAGTACACTTTTTTCGCGCGGCTCGCCCAGCGCAGCAACGAAAACTTCATCGACGGCTATCGGCTCGACGTCAACAGTCGCAAGTACACCGATATCTCGTTGGGCCTGACTCGCGTCGGAAAACTCGCCGGTGGCGTCTACTACCTGGATGTCGCCTATGGAAAAGGATTGAGCTGGCTGGGCGCGAACGACACTCAGCCCGATGTGCGTGGCATCCGGCCGGCGCTGTACGACAAAATATCGGGAAATTTCAGTTGGTCGCGTTCTTGGCAAGGGCGCGCGGCCTTCAACTACGCCGCGCGTGGGGGCTGGCAGTACGGCGACGGGCCTCTTCTGGCGGCCAACAAAATGACCCTGGGCGACGAATTCACCGTGCGCGGATTCAAGGGCGGCACGGTGTATGGCGACAGCGGCGCATATCTGTCGAACACTTTGGAACTGCCTCTCGCAAAAGGACGCTTGACACCCTTCGTCGGTTTCGATTTAGGCGTCGCCAAGGATCGCGGCCGCCCATCCGAGCGTCTATCGGGCGCGGTAATCGGAATCAGAGGGCAAACCGCAATGACCAGATGGTCGCTGTCTTATGCCAAACCCGTGGATCGGCCCAAGGGCTATCCGGACGAGGCGGTCGTGTATATGACCGCAAATTTGAAATTCTAATCGAATCCCGTGCAAGACGGACCGAAAGCATGCTCATACCAGGTGATATATGAACGCCAAGCTCTACCGCCTCATTTTCGACATCCGAACCGGTGCCCTGATTCCCGTCGCGGAAATAACCTGCGGCGCGAAGAAATCGCCCCAGAGTTCGGCCGGAGGGGCTGGGCGGGCCTTCGTTCCGCGCGCTCTGTGCCTAATGCTGGCGCTGGCTTGCCACTTGCCGGGGAGCGTGCTCGCGCAGGCGACGCCAGACCAAACTGCTGGCGCATCCGCGCCGTCGGTATCAAACACCGCGAACGGCACCGCGTTGATCAATATCGTTGATCCTAACGCGAGCGGACTGTCGCACAACAAGTTCACGCGGTTCGACGTTTCCGCTCCCGGCGTCGTCTTCAACAATAGCCAGGCGGATGGGGTTTCGAAGATCGGCGGGTACACGATCAATAATCCGAATCTGTCCAGGCCCGCAAATGCGATTCTGGCAGAAGTCACCGGTAATGAAGCATCGCGCATTAGCGGCGCATTGGAAGTATTTGGCAAGTCGGCGGATCTGCTCATCGCTAATCAGAACGGCCTTTACGTCAACGGCCTGTCCACGATTAATGCCAATAGCCTGCTTCTGACCACGGGCAGGCCGATTCAGGCCGGCGCTGGGTTCGAAGTCGGCGGTGGGCAGGTCAATATCGCGGGCCCAGTCAACACGACCGGACTGCGATTCTTCGACGTTGTCGCCAGGAGCATCGAGCTCAATGGCGCCGTCGCAGGCGACGCGCAACTGAAGTTTGCAGCGGGTTTGAACGCGTACGACGTCGGGACGCGCGAAGTGCGCAAACTAGCGGATGGCGCGGTCGAAGGCGCGCCGCAATACGCCATCAGCGGCTCGGCGGTGGGTGCGATGCACGGCTCGGCGGTGCAGTTGATCAGCACCGAATCGGGTCTTGGGGTTCGTCACGCCGGAACAATCACGTCCAGCGGCGATATTCACATCTCTTCCGATGGGGCCCTTGTCGTCGAGCGTGGCGCGACCGTCGCTGCCGATGCGGGTGTGCAGGTAAGCGCGGCCGGCTTGGTGAATAGCGGGCGGATCGAGAGCGTGCAGAACGCCGGCTTCGTCCTGGGTAGCTTGGACAACGCGGATACCGGTCAAGTGAGGGCCGGTGCGGCGTTGAATGTGCGTGCTGGCAGCGTGACCAATACGGGCGTGGTCAGCGGCGTGGATGCCCTGTCGCTTTCGGCTTCGGGCCAGGTGGACAATCGAGGTCAGTTGCTGTCCCAAGGCGATTTGAGCCTGAGCGCGGCGCAGATGCTGAATCACGGCGCGCTTGCGCAGGTGTACGGCGGCGTGCGTTCCAGCTTGAATGTGGGCGGCGACCTCGTCAATTCCGATCAGGCCGTGTGGGGCGGTGGCGACGTGACCCTGAGCGCCGGCGGCGCACTGCGCAATGACGGGGCGACTATATCTGGAGCGAAAGTGGATATGCGCTCTGGAGCCGGTGTTTACAACGATAGCGGCGCCTCGGTAGAAGCCAGCGATCGTTTGGACATCAATAGCGACGGTACGTTGAACAACATCGGAGGGAGTCGCATCCTGGCCGACAAGACCGCGACCGTCGCCGCTACAGCAGGGGTCGTCAACGAAGGTGGTTCGTCTATCGCCTCTTCGGGCGAACTCGTTGTCGCCAGCCGAGAGGGCGCGGTGAGCAATAGCGGAAGGGCGAAGCTGTTCGGCGCCAAGGCGGCGACGGTTTCTGCCAAGTCCGGCGTCACCAATTTCGATCAGGCTACGATAGGCTCGCTTGGGGCGCTCGCGATCACGTCAGGTGCGGGTGTGCGAAACAGCAATGGTTCCGGCATCGTGGCGGACAGCGTATCGATTACCGCGACGGGCGAACTCTACAATCAAGCGGCCGAAATCAGCGCGACTAAGAACGTAAGCGCGACGGCGGGTTCAATAGAAAATCGAGAGAAGGGTACGGTCTCGGCGACGTACATTGACCTGAAGAGCGCTGGCTCGATCACGAACGCAGAAGGCGCAATAATCGCGGCGGGCGAGTCCACCAGTCTGGATGGTGGCGAAATCGTCAACGATCAGGCGACTTTGCAATCGGCCGGAAACGCTCAATTTCGAGCGGCGCGCGACATCACCAATACGGGCGGAACGATCGCCGCGACCGATCGGATTTCCATTGCTGCTCGGGCGTTGCGTAATAACAGTCGCGGTACTGTTGCGGCCGGCAACTTGGATATTGCGGCGGCCCGAGTCGATAACACCGGGCCCGGCAGCGCGTTGCAGGCGGCCGATGGGCTGAGCGTGACGGCGGACCTCATTCATAACAGCGGTGAGCTGAGCGCCGACCGAGTTATGGCTAAGGCTGCTCAACTGACTAATAGCGGTCGCATCGCGGCGAGCACTGATGCCAAGCTCAGCGCCGCCGCACTGGACAATCAAACGCAAGGGACTATCGAAGCTGGCCAGGACGCGACGTTGGACGCCGGCTCGTACGCCAATACCGGCAAGATCGTCAGCGGTCGCAACGCCGAGCTGACCCTTCGCGGCGGCGGGGACTTCCGCCTGACCGGCACGACGCTGGCCCCTTCGGCCCATGGCGCCTTGACCCTGAACGTTGGTCGCTACAGCGCGGACCGGGATCTGGAGAACATCGGCGATATACGCATCAATGCGGCCGGCGACATCGACCTCGATAACGGTCTCCTCTCGGGCGGCGATATCGCATTGAACTCGGCCGGCGACATCCGGAACCGCTCCTTGTTGTGGGCGAAGGGCGATATCCAGTTGCGCAGCGACGAGCTGCGGAACGAGTCGGGCGCCGAGATCGAGGCGTTGCGCGATGTCAAGATCGATGCCCGGGCGGTGACGAATGCCGCGGGCGGTCGTATCGTCGCTAAGCGCGATATCGCCATCGACGCCGAGCGGCTACAGAACGAAGTGACCAGTTCGGGCGGGGTGAAAGTCACTGGGGAGTCGAGAGGTAGAAAGGAGCATATCGACTACCATAATGCCATCCGCAAAGACAAGTACGAACTTTCTATCGGTCAGACCTACAACGGCACTTTCGTCGACAAAGGGAAGGGGCTAGAGACGTTGGGCTCCGATATTAAGGTTACGGCTCAAGGCGTCATCGAAGCCGGTGGAGAGATGCGCTTGAATCAAGCCGCGCAGAAAGGCAAGGCTGCGACGGTCAAAAACAGCGGCCAGATCCTGTCTGGTAACGATCTGCATGTGGGCGGAACCGTCGAGAACATCGGCGTGATGCGTCAGGTGAGCTTGCAGGAGTATCTGCAGCGCGAGACTTACATCGAAATTAAGGTGAAAGCGCTGGAGCAGCGGGGAAACAAGGAATTCAATAGCCTTTGGGAACTGCTCGACAATATCTACTCCAAGGAATGGAGCGAGGGTCTCGGCATCGCTGGGATTAATTGGGACTCGCGCGAGGTGAATTATGCGATCCAGCAGTTCGAAGATATTCCGGTCTACAATCAGCTGCTATCCAAGGTTTTCGGACCGGATTGGAGGGCCGTAGACTACGATACGCTGATTGAGCGCTGGAATGCGTTCAAGGGAAATGTCGCAAGCAAGGATCCGCTGAAGTTTACGGCCGATAAGCCGGCGACCATTGCGGCCGGCGGCAGCGTTCTGCACGCCGATGGCAGTGGGGCCTTCATCAATGGCGACGGCGCCAAGCGCGAAAACAATAAGCCGTTAACTGTCTCCGTCGGGTCCCGGCAAGTGGAGACGGTGGAAGGCAACTTCGCCGTGGCGGTCAATCTGGGCGAGTTGATCCAATCCTTGCGGCCGGCGGATGTGTGGAAAAACGCGCTGAGCGGGGTCGGAGCCAAGAAGTTCGTTCCCAATCGCGCGCAGAGTCCCGACAAGGCCGCCAAGTCCGATCCGGGCATCTATCCGCTTTATGAAACGCGACTGCCGTTCATCGATCAAAGCCAGTTCTACGGTTCGGAGTATTTTTTCCAGCAAGTCGGATACAACCCGGGCCGCACGATCAGCGTGATTGGCGACAACTATTTGATCAACGAGCTGATCAACCAGCAGGTCAAGCGGCTGACCGGCGGATTCCTCAATTCCTACTACCATTCCAATGGCCTGCGTCTGGCCCAACAGCTGCTGTTCAATGCCGGCCAGGTCGACGACGCTATCGGCTTGACGGTCGGGGTCGAGCCGACCCGGGCGCAGCTGGACAAACTTGATCGCGATATCGTCTGGCTGGTCGCGACGCAGGTCGACGGTCAAGACGTGCTAGTGCCGACGCTATATCTGGCATCGAAGACGTTGACGGCGATCAAGGAAGGGCGTGCCGATGGCGTAGCCGGCGTTTCCGCAGGCAAGGACGTACGCATCAGCGCTGACGCCGGCGGTGTTTCGAACGTCAACGGTTCGATATCTGCGCGTGGTAATGTGAAGATCGATTCCACGTCGACGGTCGACAACGCGTCGGGCATGGGGTTGGATGGCGGAATTCGCGCGGGTAGGAAGATCGAAATTTCCGCGAAGGGCGACGTCACCAATGTGGGCGCCTCGATTGCGGCGGCCGATGTGGCGGTCAAGACAGAAGGCTCGTTCGCCAGCCAGGCCCGAACTACCTACAACGACAAGGGCGACTTGATCGTCGCGGACAAGGGCGCTGTCGATGCCACGGGCCGAGTGTCTATTCAGGCGGACAAAGACATTAAGTTGCAAGCGGCACGGATAACCGGCAAGGATATCGAGCTGACGGCGGGCAACGATGTCCTGACCAGCGATATCCACGAGGTTGAATCCCGGCTTCAGCATAAGACCGGCAGTGCTGGTTTCCTTGGTCTTGGCTCCTCCAGCGAAACCACCAAGACGGTGAGCGCGATCGCTCAGGGCACCCAAATCGTCGCGAGCGGAGAAGGCAGCACGCTCAAGGTTGAGGCCGGTCGGGATATAGCGCTGGAAGGAGGCGAATACGCGGCCGACCAGGGCACCTTCAAGGCCGGACGGAATTCGACGGCGAAGACGTCGCAAGACTACAGTCATACCGAAACTAAGGTCGTCAAAGAAGGTCTGGTGGTGGGCGTGCAGGGAGGTATCGGCGGCTATGGCGCGGGCGCCGAGTGGGGCCTGGATGGCCCCAAGGTCGCCGTGGCGACGCCGCAGAACCAGTCTGCGGGCAGTGATAAGGTGATAACCGGAGAGCTGGGCAGTGCCCGGATCGGCTACGAGCGTGTAGAGGAAACGACCACGCACGATACGGTCAAGAATCGCAATGCCAAGTTTAACTTCGGATCCAAACTCGATGTGATCGCCGGCGGCACCGCTGATTTGGGCGGCGCCGATATACGCGCGGTAAAGGGCGAGGGAGACAATCGTGTCAACGGCGATATCTCCATCGTCGCGGCCGACGTCAAGACCACGAAGTACGAGGACGTGGACGAGCGTAGCACCCAAACCAAAAATACTTTCGCCGGTCTGAGCAGCTCGGTTCAAAGCTCGGTGGCCGACACAGTCGGAAAATCGATGACGTTGGCGAACAAGACCAAGGAGGGCATGGAAGTCGACCCCGGTCTGACCGCACTCCAGGCGGCTGGCGATGCGACCAACCTGGCGTTCAATGATCTTGCCGCCTCTTCCACGAAAGTAGGGATCAGGCACGAAGAAACTACGTCGAAGTCTTCGACCCGAAGCGAGAACACCAGCTCGATCGTCGGCAATATCAAGATCAAGAGCACTCAGGGTGATATCGCCTTGAGTGGCGTCACTTTGGATGGCGGAAAAGGGTCGGTGGAGTTGGACTCGGCTCGCGATATCAAGCTGGGCGCTGCCAAGACCACCACGCATTCGGAAAGTACGACTCAGTCTCACGATGTTACTCTGCTCGAAGCCAGCGCGTCGGTGGCGCCGGGCGGCGCCGGGATTGGCTTGTCTACGGGCTATCAGGGCAGTATCGACAAGACGGTCGAATCCGGTGCCAGCTATTCCCATACCCAAGTAAATGGTGGCTCGGTCACGCTGAAGTCCAAGCGCGATACCGCGCTGGTGGGCGCAACGGTCGAGGCGGACGATGTCACGCTCGATGTCGGCCGCAATCTGAAGGTCGAGTCTGTCCAAGACACCAGCCAGATGCGGCACGAGACCGGCAACTGGGGCGCTACCGTGGGCGCGGCCGTGACGACGCAGAGCATCGTCGCACCCACGTTCTCGGTGAACGGCGGCGGCGGGGCGGACTACGACAACAGCGCGCTGACCAATACCCAGTCGGGGATCAAGGCATCGAAAAACCTGGTGGCTAAGGTCGGTGGCAACGTTCATCTCAAAGGTGGGCATCTGGTCGACGAGAACGGCGGCGGAAGTCTCGACGTCGCTGGGCGCATCGTGGCCGAAGAATTGCAGGACTCACGGCATAAGGACGGCGGCAGCGGCGGCGGCGGCGGAGGTATCAGCAAAACCGGTTTGGCGTCGGTCGACCTGTCGATCGAGCGCGTCGATCAAGTGCACTACGAGGCCACTCAGCATGCGACATTGGCAGGCTTAAGCGTCAACGCGGCCGGCGGCACTCGAGGCAGGGTCAATACAGACGCTGGAAAGCTCGAAACCGTCACCGAAGATAGGAAAATCGCCGGAAACTCCGCCGGCATCACCATCGGCGTGGGCGACGTAAAAGAATCACTGGGAAAGAAGATCGGCTCTTCGGATAGCGGAAAGAGCGGCGCGTCGGACGGAAGTCGCTCTTCGCGCAAAGCGGACGATGCAGCGACTGCTCCGCGCAAACCCGAAGCCGAATCGGTAGCTGCGAAACCGGACGGCACTACGAGCCCTGCTCAGGACGACGGTCGTTCTCAGTCGGTCGCCGGCGATGCTTCGTTGCAGGTGCAACTGCCGCGCGTGGCCGAAAGCACCGATACCCGCGGCGGCGACCGAGGTCGCATCGGATTGGCCGACAATCAGCGGGCGGGCCGCACGAATCCGGCAGTGGTTCCCAATGCGCCGAGCAGGTCCAGCGGCGAATCTGTTGCTACGAAGCCGGACGGGGTTGCCAGCCCTGCTGTTGGTGACGGCCGTTCTCGATCGGCCGCTGGCGATGCTCTATCGCGGACGCAGGCGCCGCGCGCGGCCGAGAGCGCCGACGGTGCCGGCGGCAGTGAGCGAGGCCGAGGCAGGGTGGGTAACGACCAGGAGACGGGACGCACGAATCTGGCAGAAGTGCCCGATTCGCCGAACGGCCGTGCCGTAGATGGCGCCGATACCGAGGTAGCGCAGTCGGACGCTGCGCGTTCGGTGGTAGCGAATGGAGATGATCGACAGGGGCCTGAGGTGGAAGCGGGCCGTTCGCAATCGCTGACGACGGTGAACAAGGACTCCGCTGACGCGGCCAAGCCGACGGACAAATACGATCAGCGCGTGATCGTGCAGTTGGAGTCCGACGCGACCAGCGAGGCGTCCGCGAAGCGGATCTTCGACAAGCATCCGGATAATAGCGTGTTGATCAAGCGCGACGCGCTGGGCAACCACGCCGTAGTGGAAGGCGAGCTACGTGCCGAAGGCGGCCGGACCAAGCTCGAGCTGGTCGGCCACGGCGATGGCGCCGGAGACGGAGCGGGCAGCACGCGTCTGGCCGGACTGGACGCAGCCGGGCTGGCGCAGGAAGTTGCAGGGCTGCGCGACGAGCTGTCGCAAGGTGGTCGGGCGCAGGTGGACCTGGCCAAGGTGAATACCGTGGGCTGCGATACCGGCAGCTGCACCCGTCCGGGTTTGGCGCAGGACGTGGGCCAAGACCTGCAGGCGCGTGGCATCGATGTGCCGGTCAAGGGCTACGATGGCCGTGTTGGGCTGACCGAGACCGGGCACAAACGTCCGGTTGAAGAGGGCGGGCTGGGCCGTAATCGTCGCGGTGACGGCCGGACCGATGCCGATGGCGGGCAAAAAGTGCTTAGCGACGATGTGGTGAGAAACGAATTGGACCGTTACCGTTCGAGCGTGCCCGACGCCGAACTGGCCAAATTGAAGCAACGGCTGGGCGCGGTTCAGACTAAGGAGTTCGAGAAGGCCGCTGTCGATAGGGAGCGAGCGGAGGTTCTTGCTTCGATGCTGGAAGGCGCACCGCAATCTTCGATCGATAAGGCCCCAAAGGCCAAGGCTAAGGAGCGCTTGGAACAAGAGTGGAAGTCGTTGACCGCCGAAATCAAGAGTTTGGCGGAAAGCGAGAATTCCGAACAAGCATGGAGTCGGATCCTAGAGAGCCATCAGAAAAAGCTGTCCGACGATGATGCGTTCAAAACGCTGAAGTCTCGGGTCGACGCTTTGGTGTCGAATGACTTCCAGAAGAAGGCTTCGCAGCGGGAATTGGCTGCGATTTCGCACGATCTGCAAAAATCCGTTGCGGAGTTCCAGAAACCGACCAATCCGGCGCCGCGGGATATGGCTCGGGTGCCCACCGAGGTGATGACCAACTGGATGTCCGGGGTACAGCAGACGATCAGCGAACTGCCGTCTGGTCCGGCTCGCAAGTCATTGGAAGGATTGTTGGCCGACGCAGAAAGTCAGTGGCTTAAGCACGACCTAAAAACTGGCGACGTACGGTCGATGTTGGAGAAGGCAGTGACGTCTCTGGGCAGTGGCGAGGTTCCGCAAGGCCGGAAGCTCAAGGATCTGGCTGCGCGCTTGGATGGCGAACTTGCTGAATACGGCCGGGATCAGCAGCCGCCGGCGACGCGCCTATTCGACAACGTTTACGGGCGCACCTTCGAGACTGCGATGGTCGATCATCTCGTGCGCAATCCACCCGAGGACGTCAAGCGGTCTATGGAGCAGTTCGGAGCCGCGCTGTGGAAGTCCATCGCCGAAAAGGAAAGCGACCGCAACTTCGATAGAGCAATCGAGACCTTGCGTAGCACGCTCGACAAGAGCGATAACCGGCGCTTCTGGATGGCCGAGTTCGAAAAGAAGAATCCGGAGTACAAAGAGTTTCTTTCGCTCACGTCTCCGGCGGATCCGGATGCGTATGACAAGGTGGTGGCGCGCCGTAAGGAGCTATTGAAGACGATTCTGAACAAGCCGGTTCAGGACGGCTTGGACGTCATCGCTCGCCCGTTCTTGGCAGTCAAATTGGCCACCGAACTTAAAAGTGGCAGTAGCGGGAGTATCGAGTTGCCCGGCGTGAGGACGGCGAACGACAACTACGGGGCTATTCAGTCCTCGGTTGGACGGGTCGATCCGGGCAATATCCTCAAGATTGGCCAGCGTTCCACGCAGCTTGCCGCAAATGCCGCGCCGCCGGACATTCGCGAGAAGGTAATACCCTCGGGCCGCATGGCGGGTATTACGTTGGCCCATCAACCGCCAGCGGCTGGTACGTCCGCCGATGGAGGCTCCTCCAAGCGGCCGACTCTCAGTAACGAACCGATCTATCCGGATAGCGAGCGCTTGAGGGAGTTGTCGGGCGCGCACAAGAGCGAAAAGCCGACTACCGCGGCCATGCTCGAACTGGAAAATGGCATTCCATTCGGTTCGGGGGTGTCGGGCTCGACCAACCTGATCGTCCATATGGTGGATGCAGCCAACAAGAAGGGCGCACAGATCGATCCTCGTCACGCGATGCTGGCCGCCGGAATGTTCCTCACCTACGACGGCGGGCACTCGTTGCACGAAATGCTGTGGACGCTGAACCAGACCGAAGGCAAGGCGAAGCACGGCATCCTCAACGGGCATCAAACTGTCGAGCCGGACGCTTCGAAGTTCAAAGCGGACTACCAAGCCTATTTCGACGGTTTCAAGAACGATCCCAAGACGAAGGCGTTGTTGGATCAGGCGGTTAAACGCGGGTTCGATGCGATGCGCGACTTGCGCAGGGAGCGAGTGTGCTGCGATCCGTTCGCTCCGGCGGAACGACCCGAAGACGCCGGCAAGCGGACGGGCGGCGCCTCGAAACCTACGGACAAGTACGACCAGCGTGTGCTCGTAAATTTGCAGCCAGGCGACGCGATCAGCGTGCAGTCGGCGCGGCGCGCGTTCGAAAAGCACCCGGATAACAGTGTGCTGATGGAGCGCGACGCGCAAGGCAACCATGTCGTCGTGGCCGGCAAGCTGCACCCCGACGGCGGCCGGACCAAACTCGAACTGTTCGGCCATGGCGATGGTGCCGGAGGCGGCACGAGCAGCAAGCGTTTGGCTGGGCTGGACGCGGCTGGATTGGTGCAGGAAGTGACCGGACTGCGCGACGAGTTGTCGCAAGACGGTCGCGCGCCGGTGGACTTGGCCAAGGTGAATACCGTGGGCTGTGATACCGGCAGTTGCACCCGTCCGGGTTTGGCGCAGGATGTGGGCCGAGGCCTGCAAGCGCGCGGCATCGATGTGCCGGTCAAGGGCTACGATGGTCGTGTGGGTCTGAATGATGGCGGGCAAAAGCGTCGGGTCGAGACCGGCGGACTGGGCAGGCCGAGCGATACGTCGGCTGACGAGTCCGACCGAGGCGGCGACGCGAGCGCGTCTGCGCCGCCGCTGGCCGCAGGTCTGCCGCCGCCGCCGCCGCCGTCGAGCGGGGCGGACTTTGCGAAGTTGATGGCAGATGCTGCCAGCAAAAAGAAAGCGGAAGCGGCCGCGACGAAGCGGGAGGCGGAAAAGCAGGGAATGACGGGACTGACGGACAATGACGCTGCATTGATACGGACGTATTCCGGTCAGAGCTACTCGCCTATCAATAAGTTCCTGCGCGGACAAGAGAATACGTCGGCGTTGAGAGATATGCTGCTGTCGAAGGGCTATTTGGATGACAACGATACTCCCCTTAATTCAGCCGAATTTGAAAGTGCAGCGCGCGCGTTCTTGGGGGATATGACACGGGCGATGCTGAAGCTGCCGCCGCCGCAGGGGCTGGAGGTCACGTATCGTGGTTTGGCTTTGGATACGGCTGGACTGGAGGGTTTGAAGCGCTCTTACATGAGTGAGGGAAGTATTGTTACCTCGGAATCTTTTCTGAGCACCTCGCCGAGTAAATCGTGGATTAATGACACCATTTTGGTAATCGATTTGCCGCCGGGGCACGCTGCACGTGATATAGGGGCGGTCGCCGCGTTTAAGGGCGAAGACGAGGTGTTGATGCCGCCGGGAACGAAGTTGCGCATCGATGAAGTACTTGTTCCCGGGAACCCGAAATTCATGGAAAAGCGTGAATCGTTACCGTTATCGGATACTTCTAAAGGCAAGAAGGATGGAATAAAGCGAATCATCAAGGTCACGGCGCTTCCGTATGACGCGAGCAGTTTCCCCGACAGCGTTGGACAAGCCCCTAAGGTGGAGGCGGAAGGTTCGCAATCGCTTGTGAAGGCAGGTGCTGGCTTTGCGAGCGCTTCGAAACCGGCGGAAGGGCGTGGTCAGCGCGCTCCCGATCGGGTCGGAGCGCCGAAGACGACGCAAGTGGCATTCGGCCGTGGTGTTTCCAGCCCTGCGCGTCCGGAGCCCTTGCAGCGGGGCACGGGTATCGGCGGCGGTGCGGGCACGGGCGTTTCTTACCCGCCGCTGAAGTCGAAGACCGGTGCGGGTACGACTGAAACCGGGCACAAACGCCCGGCCGAAAGTGGGTCGAGCGCGAGCGCACCGAAAGACCGTGCGATCATCAAGCAGGTCGAGCGGGAATTCGTGACTCCGCAGCATCGGCTGGCGATCGAAGAGGCCTCGCGCCAAGGCAACTTTGCGATCAGTTTCAGAGCGGCCGGCCCGGCTACGCTGGCGGCTCTTGAAAAAGGCGCTGCAGCGAAAGGACACGACATCCTCGAAAAAACTATCAAATCGTCGTCGATGGCGAAGGCTTATGGGGAAAACTCTCCTGAAATGCAGAAAGTGCGCGATGCCGGAATCGAAGGCTACGTAGGCCATTGGGACAAGAACGGAAAACTCAAAGGGATCTATCTCAGCAGCGAACACGGCCTTGGCGACGCGGTCGATGGCAATGTCTATCCTATCGACATGGATCGGCTGGAAGAATCGTTGAGCGCGCTCAAGAAAAAGGCGAATTGGCAGGCGCTGCCGTTCACCGGAGACTACGACGCGCACGACATGCTGACGTTCCGCGGGGCGGGCCGGCCGCATACGCCGTTGGTCGGGTCCAAAACCGAACGCTCGATCATGGGTGGAATCAATCGATCGGTTGCCGCAGTCGACAAGAATCGTCCCGTCGAGGCCATCGAGCACAACGTGATTCGGCACGGTCCGCAAGTGAACTTTTCCAGCTACATGCTCAAAAACGAAGCTGGCAAAGTCAAAAAGGATGGAGGGCTTCTGGGCGTGGTGGCTAGGCCGGGTGAGTTTCCGGTAGCGATGGTGGACCGCGGCAAATGGTCGATCATCAACGATGCCAACGAACTGGCCGAGTACTACAAGAGCGTCGGCGCTCAGGTGAAGGAAACCTGGAACCCCGATGGGGTTAGGACGTTCAAGGATTCGGCGACCAGGCCCGGTGTCGTGAACTATGGCCGTAGCGACGATAAGACCGCCAAGCCCGCTGTTCCGAAAGCCCAGAAACCAACTACTGGCAAATGAGGATGTTGCGCGCGTGCGACTCGGGAAGGCCGGGTCGCAACGCGCGATGCCTCCCTCTATCGTCGAGCAGTAGTAGGAGATGCCGCTGCTCCTTGGGGCATGCGTGCTATGCACGGTACCATCTGGCCGTTGGCGTAGTCTCGGCCTCTATGGTTCATGTGTCGCCGGTTGCACGATCACTATCGAGTAACCGGTGCCGTGGCGATGGCCCAGCGGTGCGCTACGTCGTTCGAATGGGCCAGCCAGACAAGCGAGCCTCTAGCCTGATCGGATCAAATCCAAGAGGCTTGATCATGAAGCGGCGGCTCGAGATCTGGCGGCCGACGCCAACCCAGGTGTCGGACTTGCGGGAAGGTTTGGCCCGGATCTCGGCTTGAGGGGCGACGATTGGCTTTGAGGCGAGAACCGCCATCGATGGTTGAAGCTGGTGGTTCTGCGCATTGTTCCGCTGTAAGCCAATGCCTGTGCTCGCCTGCGACGCACAAATCGTAAATGTGCTGATGATCTTCGTAGTTTTGAACAATTCGTAGTTTTGAACAATTGTAGAGACGACGGAGAACACGGGGTGTTTGAAAACGTGACGTCGCTCACTGTGCCTGTTGCAGCGCACATTGCGTCGGCTTGAAACCGTACGCTAGCGTCCGGGGGCGATGACAGGGGGAGAAACGCCCCGGGTTCCGGAGCCTCCTCGTCGTGATTCGGGTTTCGCGTTTTCTCATCGGGCACCGGCCGGTGTCCGTGGCGCATTCCATCTCGAAGGGGAATTACGGATGAAGACTCTGTTCCGCAACAAGGCGGGGCGGTGGCTCTCGGCTGCCGCGCTGCTCGCGCTGTCGGCTCCGGGCCTGGCCAATACGCTCAACCAGAACGTGTCCTGGACCATCGACCGGGCCGGGACCACGGCCAAGTACCGCGTGGTCGCCTACGGCGATTCGATCTTCGCCGGCTACAACGGCTCGATCAGCAACGCGGCGCGGTACTCGGCGCCGACCGTGGACGGCGAGTACCTGTCGGCGCGCTGGAACGCCGACATCGAGAGCGTGCGCCGGGCCAAGTCGGGCGCGGTGGCGCGCGACGTCTACGAGAACAAGATCGTCGCCGAGCGTTCTTACATGCAGGCCGCCTCGACCCGGGTGGTGAGCTTCGAAATGTGCGGCAACGACGGCCTGCAGGCGCGCTCGGCGTTCAAGTCGCAGAGCGGCACCTGCGACTACAGCGGCCTGGATGCGGCGATCAATTCCTGCAAGACCTACGTCGCGGCGGCGATGGATTACATCAACGCCAACGCGCACGCCAATACCCGGCTGAAGGTCATTTCCAACCTGTACTACCCGGGCTACAACGCCGACAACGTGCAGAGCTCGTGCCGCGACGCCGGCACCGGGCAGACGGTGAACCTGCGCGACCGGTTCCTGCCGGCGATCGCCAAGATGAACTACTGGATGTGCGAATACGCGCGCCAGAAGGGCTTCCAGTGCGTGGACAGCTTCGCCCAGTACATGGGCGCGGACTACGACAGCAACGGCGACGGCCAGGTCGACGCCGACGCGCTGCGCTACGTGTCCGGCGAGAGCGAGGCCAGCTACATCAACCGCACGGCGGTGACCCTGCGCTCGACCCTGCGCGACGCCAACACCAAGTTCGTCTCCTCGTCCAGCTCGTTCGACTACATCCAGTCCGACGACACCCATCCGACCTACACCGGCGGCACGGTATCGGCCGGTCTGTGGGGCGGCAGCACGGGCACCGGCGCGCCGCGCTACTCGAGCTTCAGCAACGGCCGCAGCCCGATCTGGAACCAGTACGGGCACGAGCGCATGGGCTGGGCGCTGTCGGTGTATCAACCGGCCAATCCCTGATCGGCGCGACCGGCGGAGTACCGAACCGTGGCCGAGCGTCGCCCGCCGCATGCCCCGCCGTCCCGCGCGGACGGCGAGGGCATGCGCGTGATCGACAAGGCGCCCGTCGCCCGCGGCGGCAAGTTGGCGTGGGCGGCGGTCGTCGCGGTGGGGCTGGCGCTGGCACTGGCGGGATGGTGGTCGATGCGCGAACCGGCTTCCGGCGCTGCCGGCACCGTCGCCCAGGCGGATGCGTCAGGCGATGCGGCGAACGGCGCCAGTGACGAGCGGCTCGCTTCAGCGCCTCGCGCGCCGCGCGACGCGACGCAGGGGAGGCAGGCCATGCCGAACCAAGATCCCGACGATCTGGCCGCTTACTTCCAGCCCGGCGATCCGGAGCCTACCGGCGCGCAGGTCATCGAGGCGCTGCAGCAGGCGGGCATCCGCACCGGCCTGGGCGCGTTCAACCCGCCCGGCACCAGCCCGCCGCTGATCGGGCTGGCGGTGCCGGAGGATTTCGCGCTGCCGCCGGGCTATGTGCGCCACCACCAGGTGACCGACGAGGGCGTAGCGATCGAGCCGATCCTGATGTTCTCGCCCGATTTCGTCCTGCACGATGCGCAGGGCCGGCCGATCGCGATGCCGGCCGACCGGGTCGTGCCGCCGGCGCTGGCGCCGCCCGGCCTGCCGTTGCGGCAGATCCAGATCCCCCCGCGCTAAGACCGCGACACGGAGTTCTTCGACTTGACCACGGAGCGGCTGTCCCAGCCCCGCTGGCGTAGCCACGCCGGCATCCTCGCCACCGCGGTGTTGCTCGGCCTGTACGCTCGCGGCGGCCCCGCCTGGGGGCTGGGCTTCGTCGCCCTGGTGCCGTGGCTGCTGGCCTTGAACCGCGTCGGCACCGCCTCGGGCGCGTTGGCCAACGCGGCGTTGATGAGCGTCGCCTTCGTCGCCGCGGTGTTGCATTGGTTCGGTGCGGCGATCGGCGCCTACACCGGCATGGGCGCGGCGACGGCGACCGCGCTGCTGCTGGCGCTGGCGCCGCTGATGCAGCCGCAGTTCCTGGCCTACGCGCTGGTCCGGCAATGGGCCGGACGCCGTTATGGCGTGCTGTTGCGCGCGCTGGCTGCGGCCTGCGCCTGGGTGGCCTGCGAGTGGCTGGCGCCCAAGCTGCTGGGCGACACGCTGGGCCACGGCCTGTTTCCGTCCGCGACGCTGCGCCAGGTCGCCGATCTCGGCGGCGCCGCGGGCCTGACGCTGCTGTTGCTGCTGGTCAACGAGGCGCTGGCGGCCGCGATCGAGCGCCGCGGCCTCGGCGCGCGCGCGTTGCTGAAGCCGCTATGGTTGGGCGCCGGGATCGTGGCCTGCATGGCCGGTTATGGCGCGGTAAGGCGCGACGGCCTGCAGGCGCCGCCGGCCGCCGATGCGCCGACGCTGCGCGTGGCCATGGTCCAGGCCTGCATCACCGATTACGAACGCCTGCGTAAGCAGATCGGCGCCTATGCGGTGGTGCGCAAGGTGCTGGACACGCATTACGCGCTGTCGTGGTCGGCGATCCGCGACCACGGCGCCGACGTGCTGCTGTGGTCGGAAACCGTGTACCCGACCAGCTACGGCAACCCGCGCAGCGAGGACGGCGCGGCGCTGGATCGCGAGATCCAGGGCTTCGTCGATGCCGCGGGCGTGCCGCTGGTGTTCGGTACGTACGATCGCGACGGACAGGGCGAATACAACGCGGCCGCTTTCCTCGAACCGGGCCGCGGTTTGCTCGGCATGTATCGCAAGACTCACCCCTTCCCGTTGACCGAGCACGTGCCGGCCTGGCTGGACGGGCCACGGCTGCGCCGCTGGTTGCCGTGGACCGGCGGCTGGCGCCCGGGCGACGGCGCGCGGGTGCTGCCGTTGCGCAGCGCCGACGGGCGCGAGGTCAACGTGGTGCCGCTGATTTGCCTGGACGATGTGGAGACCGACTTGGCCATCGACGGCGCCCGGCTCGGCGCGCAGGCCATCGTCGGCCTGTCCAACGATTCCTGGTTCACCGATTACCCGGTCGGCGCGCGCCTGCACCTGGCGGTGGCGGCCTTCCGCAGCATCGAAACCCGCCTGCCGCAGGTGCGCGTCACCACCAACGGGCTCAGCGCGATCATCGACGACACCGGCGAGGTGTTGGCCAGCACCTCGACCGGCGACCAGGCGGTGTTGACCGCGTTCGTCAGCGCCCGCGATCCGGCGCCGACCCTGATGGTGCGCTGGGGCGATTGGGTCGGGCGTGCCGCGGCGGTGTTCCTGCTCGGCCTGGCGGCGTTCACGCTGTGGCGGACCGCGCGCGGCCGCACCGCTGCCGCCGACGCGGCGCCAGCGACGCTCGAGGTCGTCGTACTGACGCCGTTGTGGCGAGCGGCGAGCGGCGCGCTGCGGCTGTGCGCGGGCGCGGGCTTGCTGTGGCTGGCCGCCGACATGCTGCTGCGCACCGGGCTGCAGATCCAGTCCTTGTCGCAGCTGATGCTGTTCGCCGTGCTGGTGGTCGCGCCGCTCGTGGCGGCGTGGGCGATCGAGCGCAGCTTCGCCGCTCAGGCGCGTGTCGAAGCGAGGTTGCTGGTGCTGGATCGGCGCCGGCAACGGATCGAGCTTCCGCTGGCGTCGATCGTCGCGCTGCGGCCCTGGTACGTCCCGTTGCCGCGCGGCGGCGCCGATCTGCGCCTGGCCGAAGGCCCGCTGTGGTCGCGCGGCCTGGCGCGGGCGAACCCGCGCGCGTTGCAGCGCATGACCGCGGCGGCGGGCGCGCCGTGGCGCCTGGAAGGCCGGTTCGCCGCCGGCCTGGCCGAATTGGCGCAAAGCCGCGCCGACGCGCGCCGGCCGCGGCTCGACCATGCCTTGCTGACGTTCGGCTTGTTCCCGCTGCTGCTGGCGCTGGTCGCGTTCCGCCTGCACCAGATCATCGCCTTCGGCGGTACGTTCGGCGAGTACTACAGCTACGGGCTGGTCGCCTACCTGACCGGCCTGGCGATCTGGTGGGCGTCGTGGTCGATCGGCCTGATGCTGTTCGCCGCCGCGCTGCGGATCGCGATCGAGGCGGTCGCGGCGCTGGCGGTCGCGCTGCGCAGCGCGCACGCGGCGGCGTTGCGCGACGCGCTGGAGTGGCTGGGGCGGGCGGCGTTCTACCTCGGCGTTCCGGCGTGGCTGGCGATGCGCCTGTTGGCCGTGTGACGGCGAACCGGCGCCTGGCCGGCGGACCGCGCCCGCTGGGACAGCGGGCGACGGCCGGATCGGCGACTCACTTCAGCACTTGCTGCAGGTCGACGATCTCCACGCCCTGCATCTGCCCCAGCAGCGAGTCGAACCAGGGCTTGTGCTGGCTGCCGACGATCGCCAGCACGCGCGCGCCGGGACGCTCGCGGAAGCTGGCGCGGATGTTGGCGACCATGCGCAGGTTGCGGGTTTCCCAGCCGGCGACGTAGACCTGGGCCAGGCGCTGCGGCGAGGCCTCGCGCATCGCTGCGCCGAAATCGCCGTCGGCGACGACGCTGAGCACGTCCGGCCGATTGATGTAGCGGTACAGGGCCAGCATGTCCTGGCCGCGGCGCAGCGCATCGTCGCGTTCGCGCACTGTCTTGGAGGCTTCCTTGGCCGAGGCCCAGGCGGCCATGATCGCCTGGCCGTAGGCCTGCGGGTCGGAGACGTCGACGGCGTCGCCGGTGTGGTCGTCGGTCGGGTGGACCCGCTGCAAGCCGGCGCGCACCGCCAGCGGCGCGGCGATCAGTTCGTTCTCGCTGCGCCCGGCGCGCGCTTTTTCCAGTCGGGCGACGAGCTTGGCGTCGAGGCCGTCGCCGGCGCGGCGTTCGGCGGCCGGCAGGTACAGCCATTGCACCAGGGCCGAGGTCGAATCGCCGGCGGCCAGGAACACCGCGGCCAGACGCCGGCGTTGCGCCGCGCTGGGCTGGGCCGGCCACTGCTTGAGGGTCCGGTTGGCTTCGGCGATCGCCGCCGGCACGTCCAGGCCGGTCGCCGCGCGCGCGTCCGAAGTGTCGCGGCAATAGGGTTTGAAGTCGTCCGCGCTGTAGACGGCCGGGTGGCGCGCGACCAGGTCGCAGCTTTCGCCGGAGATCGACTCGATGGTGATGATCTCGGGCTCGAACGCGGCGACCCGGTCGAGCAGCGGCGCCAGCGCCTTGGCGTCGAAGGTCTTCGGCATGTCCGACAGATGCACGGTGCCGAGCACCAGCACCTGCGCCGGGCGGCCGTGCATGTTCTTGTCCAGCGCCGACAGATCGACCTGCTGCGCCTGCGCCGTCGCGGCCGCCAGCGCCAACCCCCACACCGCCCACTGCTTGCTCATGCTCGCACCGTGTAGAAAACGTCCGGCGACGGTAGGACGGCGGGCGTGCGGCGCGACAGTGCCATGTGTCAGTCGCGGCCGCTGCGCGGAGGCTGCGGGGATTGGGGATTCGAGGTCGAAGGGCCAGCGCTGGAGCGTGGGGTCAGGGGGCGTCGGTGCGGCGCAGGATGCGCTGGCCGTTTTCTTCGAGTACGCGCCAGCGGCCGTCGTGGGAGAGGGCGAGGGTGCGGCGCGGGGCGGTGCCGTCGGCGCCGAGCGAGGGCAGTTGCGCGGCCAGGCCGCTCGACGCCGGCGCGGCGCCGGTGCGCAGCGGTTCGCCCGGGTCGTCGCCGACGTCGCGGATGTGCGCGGGCAAAGGCCGCGTGTCTTCGCGCACGGTGCGGCAGTCGGACGACAGCCACAGTTGCTGGCGCAGCGGGCCGATGCCGTCGGAATGACTGTAGCGGGCCACCGCCGCGCCCTCGGCGTCGGCGCCGAACCAGCGACTGAGGTCGTCGGCCTCGCTGCGGCACAGGCGGCGGCCGTCGCGCCAACGCTCGGCGCGGTCGGCGATCAACCACAGATCGCCGTCGGCGGCGAAGCCCAGGTCGGCCACCGGCGCCTCGGCGAGGTGGTCGCTGCGCCGGCCGTTGTCGAGGTCGAGCGTGTGCCAGCGGTTGCCGTCGGCCCAGGCCAGCAGCGCGCGCTGCGGATGGAAGGCGACCGCGCCGGTGCCCGTCAGCGGTTGCGAATCGACGATCGCCGCTGCGCTGGCGGTGGCCGGCGGCGGCCCGGCCAGGCAGGCGGACAAGGCCAGCGGCAAGACCAGGCTCAGCGCGCCGGCGGCGATGCGGGCCCAGCGGCGCCGCGCTGCGGGTTTCGCAGCGCGGCGTCGGTCGATCGTGGCGAGACGTTCGTCGTTCATGGCCGAGGCAGTCTAGCGCGCGGATGCGCGGCGGTTCTGCGGATCAAGGCCGCTGGCCGATGCCCATGCGGTCCCAGACCGCTTCCAGCCCGCCCTGGCGATGGCTCTGCTGCATGTGACGCGCATCGCCGGCGTCGAAGCCGGGGTGGTACTCGACATGCGGACGGTCGACCAAGCCTTGCCAATTGCCGCCCCATTCCAGGCCCTGCGACACCGCGATCTGGCCGTAGCGGTCCCAGTTGTTGGTTTCGGCCCAGCTCGGCCGGCCGTTGGCGTCGTTGAACACCACGTCGACCGCGACGCCGTAGTTGTGCCAGGACTGACCGCCGCGCGCGTTGGTGACCCGGTTGCCGGGCGCGGTGCGGCCCTGCGCGTACAGCGCGTCCTGCTCGGGGAAGCTGCGGTAGGCGGTGTCCACGCGCATGTTCATGCCTTCGCGGCGGGCCTGTTCGATCACCGCGGTGACCCGGTTGGCGACCTCTTGGTTGAGGTTGGGGTTGTCCAGGCGGCCGCGCGGATCGGCCGCGTGCAGGTCGAGCACGTTGCGCATCTGGGTGCCGTCGAGTTCTTGCAGCTGCACCCGGGTGGAGATGTTGTCGTAGACGCTGCGCGGCGCGGTCTCGACCGCCAATTGCAGGCTGCCGTCGTTGCGGATGGTGCCGACCGTCCGGCCCTGGGCATCGAGCAGGCGCCCTTGTTCGATGCCGTAAGTGACGCCGTCGAGCGTCAGGGTGCCGGCGTCGGGGGTCAGGCCGCTCGGTGTGGCCTGCGGATTCAGGCTGAGTTCGGCGGCGCCTTGCAGATAGCTCGCGGTGGCGGCGTTGGGTGCGGCGGCGAAGGAATTCAGCGACTCGACTTTCTGCTCGTCGGTCAGTTGGGCGAAATTCCGGTCGGCGACCAGACGGTCCAGCGCAGCCACCGCCTGCGGATTTTCGCGCAACGTTTCGCGCAGCTCGTCTTCGCGCAGCTCGCTCGCGGTCGGTGTGGCCTGGGCCGGGTCGCTGGCGTTGGCGGACTGGGTTTCGTTGCTGCGCGATGCGCCGTTGACGCTGTCCATGAGCGGTCCCTCGTCGTAATTGCGCCCCTGTAGGCGCATTGCACGACGCGGCCTGGGCTGGCGCTACCTGGGAACGACCCTAGCCCGGGGCCGATCCGGGCGCCGAACTGCGAGCGGGTTCGCAATTCGGCGCTTGTCTCAGGACTCGGCCGCGGCCGGGCGCAGGTTCAGCACCGGCGAACGGATCGCCGCATAGACCAGCCAGGTCGCGGCCATCGCCAGCGCGGTGGCGAAGAACAACTGGGCGAAGCCGGCGCGGAACAGTTCGCGAGTCGGCGCCGGCAAGGTCTGGGCGGCCAGTTCGCTCAACCGCGCGCCGGCGAACTCGCCGCCGCTGCCGCGCACGTGCATGAGGATCAGCGCCGATCCGGCGGTGGTGACGATCGCCGCGCCCAGCGTGCGCGCGAACGCCATCGCGCCGGTGACCGCGCCGAGCTGCTCGGCCGGTGCGGCGTTCTGCGCGATCACGTTGACCAGCGCGCTGCACGGGCCAGTGCCCAGGCCGACGGCGGCGAACAACAGGGCCGCCGCCAGCGGGCTCAGCGACTGCGCCCACACGCCCATCGCCAGCGCGGCCAGCATCGCGATCGGCAGCGTGGCCAACACCGGGCGCCGATAGTCGCCGCTGCGTGCGGCGTAGCGCCCGGCCCATAACGCGCCGATCGCGCCGGACACCAGCGCCGGCACCAGCAGCAACCCGGCGCGCGAAGCGGGCAGGCCGTGGCCGATCTGGAAGTAGGCCGGAATCAGCACCGCCACGGCGATGTAGAAGCCGTACATGAGCAGACAGACCAGCAAGGCCGGGCCGATCACCGCATCGCGCAGCAACGCCGGCGGCAACATCGGCTCGGCGCTGCGGCCTTGTCGGCGGGCGAACGCCAGCGCGCCCAGCGCGGCCAGGCCGAAGCCGCCGAGCACCGGCGCGGACAGCCACGCGTAGCGGCCGCCGCCCCAGGACAGCGCGGTCAGCAGGGCGCAGGTGGCGAACACGAACAGCGCGGTGCCGGCCAGGTCGATGCGTCCGCCCGGCCGGCCGGCGCCGAGCCGGCGCAACGCGGGTGCGCCGGCCCACAGCGCCAGCGCGCCCAGCGGCAAGTTGATCCAGAACACCGCGCGCCAGCCCAGCGTATCGGTCAGCAAGCCGCCGAGCACCGGTCCGATCAGGCCGGCCAACGCCCACACCATCGCGAACAGTCCGGTGTATCGGCTGCGTTCGCGCGGCCCGGCGATTTCGGCGACCGACGCCTGCGCGATCACGATCAGTCCGGCGCCGCCGACGCCTTGCACGGCGCGTGCGGCGATCAGCGCCGGCAGGCTCGGCGCCAGCGCGCAGGCCAGCGAGCCCAGGACGAACAGCGCGACGCAGGCGTGCATCAGCCGGCGCCGGCCGTGCAGGTCGCCGAGTTTGGCGATCACCGGCGTGGCCGCGGCGGTGGCGAGCAGATAGATCGAGATCGTCCAGCCGAGCAGGTCGATACGCTGCAGTTCGCGCACGATCGCCGGCAGCGCGGTCGCGACCACGGTCTGCTCCAGCGCGCCCAGGAACACCGCCAGCATCAGCCCGCCGACCGCGCGGCGATCCGTCGCCGCGGCCGCGCTCATGCGCCGACCGCCCGCGCCGCGGCCAGTTGCGGAAAGCCCTGCGGCGCCGCCACGCCGTGCGCGGCGGGACCGACCGGTACGATCAGGTGGGTCGGCGGCGGCGCGGTTTCATCGATGCTGGCGGTGAAGTCCTTGCCGTCGTCCTTGCAGATGAAATGCATGACGTGGCGGCCGGCGGCGGCGGCGCGGATGAGACCGCCGGTGGTCGCCCACACGCCGGAGATGTAGAAGTTCGACAAGCCTTGCATCACCGGGCCGTGTTCCTTGATCGCTTCCTCCAGGGTCTCGCCGCTTTCCACGAACGGCTGCCAGCCGAGCACGGTGCCGTCGAAGTTGCCGGTGTAGCGCACCTGGGTCAGCGGGCTGGACACGTCGCGCACGCTGATCGAGTCCTTGAGCCCGGGGTAGCGCTTTTCCAGGAAGCGGATCATGGCGTTGCTGACCCGGCGCTTGGCGGCGTGGTACTCGTGACCGCGCCGCACCGGCAGGGTGTGCAGTTCCTCGCCCTTGCGCACCCGGCTGACCTGCTCGGGGCCTTCGTTGAGCGCGCGCCACGGCGCGATGTCGCAGAAGTAGGTGGCGTAGACGATGCTGGTGCCGTCCGGCGCCAGTTCGGGATAATGCCGGCTGCGGAACTGCACGTTGATGCTGGGATGGCGGATGCCGATCATCTCCTCCGCCTCTTCCGGTTCGAGCAGATACGTGGTGCACGGCTCGCCTTCGGGGAAGGGCTTGTCCAGGCCGAGGAAGGCGATGAAATAGCCCGGAAACACCATGTGCGGTTCGTTGATGGTCTCGGTATAGAGCTTGCGGAAGGTGTCGTTGAGGTAGCGGCCCTTGAGGAAGCGCATCATCGTGGTGTAGCCGTCGGCGGCGGAGACCACGATGTCGGCGCGGAACTCGCGACCGTCGCTCAGGCGCACGCCGACCGCGCGATCGTCCTCGACCAGGATCTCCTCGACCTTGGCGTTGTAGTGCACCTGGCCGCCGAGCCGGCGGTAGCGCGCCTCGATCGATTTGGCCAGGCCCAGCGAACCGCCTTCGGGCACGCCGGCCGAGAGATTCGCGTGCGAGGCGAGCTGGAAGTAGAACGGCAGCACCGGGAAGTTCTGGTGCTTTTCGTAGAGGATGAAATTGAACGCCTCGCGCAGGAACGGGTCCTTGAACTTGGCCGAGTAGTCGGTCATCAGCACCGTGATCGACTTGCGGATGGCGTTGAAGTAGGGGATGAAGGAAGCCAGCATCTTCCAGCGTTCCCAGCGCCCCATCAGCCCGACCGGCTTGAGGAAGGGGTACACCGCCAGCGCCTTGCGGAACTTGCGCAGCCCGCCGACGAAGTCGCGGATCAGCTTGGCGTCGGCCGGCGAGATTTCCAGCAGATGCGCTTCCAGCCGGTCCGGGTCGGAGTAGAAGTACACCACCTGCCCGTTGCTGCCGCGGACGATGTTGAACACGTCGAAGTGGCGCATCTGCTTGCCTTGCAGGGCGCCGAGTTCCATCCAGATCTGGTGCATCTCGTTGCCCGGGCCGTTGCCGAGCAGCCAGCTGATGCAGCAGTCGAAGGTGAAATCGCCGCGCTCCCAGGCGGTGCAGCAGCCGCCGGGGATTTCGTGCATCTCGAAGATCTGGGTCTTGTAGCCGTTCATCTGCGCGTAGCAGCCGGTGGACAGGCCGCCCAGCCCCGCGCCGATGATGATCATGCTTTCTCTGTTGCCCGGTGTGTGCGACATGTCCTGGCTTCCTTGGCGGTCAGGCGACGGGCGCCGTTGCGATCGGGGCGGGGGATTCGACGGCGCGCAGTTTCGGCACGCTTCGCTCCAGCGGCGGTCCCTTGTCCAGTTGCGGGAAGTGGCCGAGCTGTTCGATCCGCCACGGTGCCGTGTTGCCGCTTTCCCAGGCCTTGAACGGCAGGCCGAATTCCCGGCACAGGAACTGGATCGCGAAGCGGCCGGTGGCGGCGGAGCGGATCAGGCCGCCGCCGCCCACCCAATGGCCGGCCATCGAGAAGCCGCCCAGCCCGCGCAGGCGCATGCGGTCTTTCTTGACCAGATCGGCCATCAAATCGTCGGCCTCCGGTGATTTCCAGGCCAGGATCGCGCCCTTGTAATTGCCGGTGTAGCGTTCGGTCGAGGCTGGAGTGCCGACGTCGACCAGTCGGATGCGCGCGCCCAGGCCGGGGTGGCGGCGTTCGAGGAAGTCGCGCACGAACTCGGCGACCTGGCGCTTGAGCGCCCAGTACTGCTTGCGGTCGCTGCTGCGCAGGCGCTTCCAGTAGTCGTAGTCGCTGAAGTAAGTGCAGTGCAGGATCGAATGACCGGGCGGGGCGAAGCCGTCGCAGTAGCGCGAACGCAGCTGCACCACCAGGCTGCCCTGGATCGCGCCGGGCAGGGCTGCGGCGTCCTCGGCCGAGAGCAGGTACGTGGTGCTGTGCGGCGTATCCGGCGGCAGGTCGCCCTCGAAGCCGACGAAGGCCGAGACCACGCCCGGATAGCGCTCGCCCGGCCGATCGAGCACCTGGTCGTAGAGCTTGTCCACGCGTGGATTGCCGTACTTGCCGTCGAGCAGGCTGCGCAGTGCGGTCAGGCCGTCGCAGGCGGCGATCACGTGATCGGCGTAGTGGCGTTCGCCGTTCTTGAGCTCGATACCGACCGCGCGCCCGTTCTCGACCAGGATCCGGCTGACCCGGGCGCGGTAATCGATGCGCCCGCCCAGTTCGAGGTAGCGCGACTCGATCGAGCGCGACAGCCCGAGCGAGCCGCCCTGCGGGAAACCGACGTTGCCGTTGTGCGCCTCGGCGATGTTGTACAGGTAGGGCACCAGCGAGAAATTGCCCGGGTCCTGGAAGAAGATGTTGCGCAAGCCGCGCCGCAGCAACGGGTCCTGGAAACGGTCGGCGAAATCGTTCATCTGGGTCGCGCCGTTGCGCCAGAACAGCCGGAACGCCGGCAACACCTGGCGCAGGGTGGCGTATTTGTCGCGCCAGTTCTCCAGCGGCGGAGGTTTCAGGAACGGATGCAAGGCCATGCCGGCGAAGCGGCGCAAGTCCGCGCAGAACTGCCGGATCAGGGGGGCGTCGACCGGCGACAGTTCGATCAGATGGCGTTCGAGCCGGTCGGGGTCGTTGTAGAAGGTGACCGAGCGGCCGTGCTCGTCGCTGACGGTGTTGAAGCTGTCGAACAGGCGGATCGACTTGCCGTCTAGCGCGCCCAGTTCGCGCCAGACCCGGTTGGCGTCGTTGCCGACCGCGGTGCCGTTGAGCCATTCGATGCAGTAATCGAAGATGTAGCCCTGGCGCGACCAGGCGGTGCAGCATCCGCCCGGCAACACGTGCTTTTCGAAGATGCGGGTTTCCATGCCGCTCATCTGGCCGTAGCAGCCCGAGGCCAGGCCGGCCACGCCGGCGCCGATCACGATCACGCGCGGCTTGTCGCCGGGACCGCGGGCGCGCGCCTCCCAGCGCGGCCCGACGGGGGATTTGGCGCCGGCGGGCGCCGGCGCTTCGGGGCGGTGTCCGGAATCAGCCGGCATCGCTGACCTCCCCGACCAGGATGCCGCGCGCCAGCGCGGCGTTGAGCGCGATGTAGTCCTGGTCGAGCATGTCGGCGTGCTTGCCGAAGCCCTTGAACACTTCGGTGCGGGTGCTGGAGCTGCCGTGCCAGGTGCCGCGCTGGCCGTTGCCGTAGAACACCACCTTGTCTTCGTCCGAGATCACGCTGACCGGGGCCGAGATCACGCCGGTGTTTGGGGTCTGGCTGCAGAAGCGGATGTAGTCCTTGGCCTGCTGCAGGGTTTCCTCGGCGACGATGTCCGAACCGGTGTGCTTGCGCAGATGTTCGCTGAGTTCGCGTTCGAAGGCCTCGAAGTGCTCGTTGCCGAGTTCGAACGACTCCGGGATCCGGTACGAGTCCATGATCACCACGTTCGGCACCTCGCGGCCGCGGCGCTCCAGTTCCTTGGCTACTTCGAAGGCGAGGTTGCCGCCCAGCGAGTAGCCGAACAGGGTGCAGTGGCCGTCGGCATGGATGCCTTCGATCAGGTCGGCGTAGCTGGCCACCTTCTCGTCGCCGAGGATGTAGTTGAACGAGACGAACTCGTACTCCGGCAGATGCACCGCGAGCTGACGGTAGACCAGGCCGTGGCCGCCGGCGGGCGGGAAGCAGAAGATGGTCTGGCCGTGGCCGACGTTGAAGCGCAGGTAGGGCTGGGCGCCGGCGATGCGGCCGGTGCTGATCGCTTCTACGGTCTTGGCCATGCCGTGCAAGGTGGTGACCTTGAACAGCTGGCTGACCGCGATGGCGATGTTGAACTCGGTCTGCAGGTTGTAGATCAGTTCGATCAGCTTGATCGAGCTGCCGCCGACCTCGAAGAAGTCGTCCTGCAGGCCGACCTGCTCCAGGCCGAGCAGGCGTTGCCAGTGTTCGGCCATGCGCAGTTCGAACAGGGTGGTCGGCGGCTCGAACTCGGCCGCGCCGGCGTTGGCGTCCGGGGCCGGCAGCGCGGCCAGGTCGACCTTGCCGTTGGCCGACAAGGGCAGGGCGTCGAGCTGGACGAAGCGCGCCGGGATCATGAAGGTCGGCAGATAGCTGGCCAGATGCTCGCGCAGCGCGCGCCAGTTCAAGGCCACGCCGGATTCGGCCGGCACGCAATAGGCGCACAGCGAGGCTTCGCCGCGGCCGTCTTCGCGCACGGTCAGCACCGCTTCGCGGATCGCCGGCCAGGCGGCGAGCTGGGATTCGATCTCGCCGATCTCGACCCGGTGCCCGCGCACCTTGACCTGGCTGTCGACGCGGCCGATCAGTTGCACTTCGCCGGACGCGCTCCAGCGCGCCAGATCGCCCGTGCGGTACAGCCGGCGCAGGCGGCCGTCGCCGAGTTCGAGCTCGACGAAGCGCTGCGCGGTCTGCGCATCGTCGCCGACGTAGCCGGCGCTGACGCCGGCGCCGCCGATCCACAGCTCGCCCGGCACCCCGGCCGGCACCGGCTGGCGGTGCGCATCGAGGATGTACAGCTCGCTGTTCGGGAACGGCCGGCCGATCGGCACCATGCGGCTGGGATCGAGGTCGTCGGTCGGGCCTTCGAAGTAGGTGCTGTCGATGGTCGCTTCGCTGAGGCCGTAGGAGTTCACCACCCGGCTGGACGGCCCGGCCAGGGCGCGCAGGCGCCGGTACTCCTCCACCTTCCACACGTCCGAGCCGACCGCGAGCAGGCGCATGAAGTCCAGGCGCTTGCCTTCGCGTTCGCAATAGTCCATCACCGAGCGCACCACCGCCGGCACGAACTCGGCGGCGTCGACCCGCTCGTCGAGCATGGTCCGGTACAGGCGCTCGGTGTTGAACAGCAGTTCGCGCGGCACCAGCACCAGCTTGGCGCCGGAGCACAGCGCCCGCACCAGGTCGCCGGCGAACACGTCGAAGGAGAAGCTGGCCATCTGCAGATGGGCCTGGGTCTCGCCCAAGCGGTATTCGCGCTGCCAGCCGGCGTAGGCCGAGGCCAGGTTGGCGTGGGTGACCCGCACCGCCTTGGGCTTGCCGGTGGAGCCGGAGGTGTAGATGACGTAGGCGGTCGCGGACAGCGGCACGGCCAGATCCAGGGCCGAGGCGTCGGTGTCGGCGTCGGCGATCAGGTGCAGGTCGTCCGGGGTCAGCACCTCGCCGCCCCAGCCGGCCAGGCGCGCGCGGCGGGTTTCGTCGACCACGGCGAATCTGGCCTCGGCGTGCGTGGCCATATAGGCCAGGCGCTCAGCGGGGTAGTCCGGGTCCAGCGGCAGGTAGGCGCCGCCGGCCTTGAGCACGGCCAGCAGGGTCACGATCAGCTCGGGCGACTTGTCCAGGCACAACGCCACCACGGTGCCTTCGCCGACGCCGAGCTCGCGCAGCTTGCGCGCCAGGCGGTTGGAGCGCCGCTCCAACTCGCCGTAGCCGAGCTGGCGCACCGCGCCGGATTCGCTCGGCGCCGACACCGCGATCGCGTCGGGACGGGCGCGGGCGATCTCGCCGATCAGTTCGTGCGCCGGGCGATCGGCGGCGACGGTGTCGGCCGCGCCGCTCCACTGTTCCAGCACCGTGCGGCGCTCGTCGTCGCCGAGCAAGCGCAGCCGGGCGATCGAGGTCGTGGCCGGGGCCCGGGTCAGTTCCTCGAGCAGGTTGACGTAGTGTCCGGCCAGGCGCTGCATGGTCTGTGGTAGGAACAGGTCGGTGTTGTACTTGAACACGCAGTGGAAGCGCTGGTCGGCTTCGTCCTCGTAGGCCGACAGGGTCAGGTCGAACTGGCCTTCCTCTTCCGGCAGTTCGATGTACTCCAGGCGATAGCCGTATTTCTCGGTCGCGACCTTGTGCGCGAGCAGGATGAACATCGCCTGGAACACCGCCGAGCGGCTCGGATCGTGCTGCAGGCCGAGCTTCTCGACCAGCAGCACGAACGGGTACTCCTGGTTGTCCAGGCCGTTGAGCACGATGCGCTGCACCTGCGCCAGCAGCTCGGCGATGTTCGGCTGCGAAGCCAGGTTGACGTGCAACGGCAGCGGATTGACGAAGTAGCCGTAGACCTGGGCGAACTCCTCCTGGGTGCGGCCCATGACCGGGCTGCCGACGATCACGTCGTCCTGTCCGGTGTAGCGGTGCAGCAACAGGTAGTAGGCGCTCAGCAGCACCATGAACACGGTGACGCCGTTGTCGCGCGCCAGCTGGTGGATGCGCGCGCTGAGCTCGGGGTCGAGGGCGAAGAACTCCGATGCGCCGTTGTGGGTCTGCACGATCGGGCGCGGCTTGTCGGTCGGCAGGTTGAGGATCGGCACCTGCGCGGGCAGGTGGTCCTGCCAGTAGTCCAGCATCTTGGCCGCGTCGCGGGTGGCGAGGAAACGGTTCTGCCAGTTGAGGAAATCGAGATAGCGCGCGCGCACCGGCGCCAGCTCGACCTGTTCGCCGCGGCGCAGGCCCTCGTAGATCTCCAGCAGTTCCTCGATGAAGGTGAAGGTGGAGATCGCGTCCGAAATGATGTGGTGGACGGCCTTCATGATCACCCAGCGGTCCTTGCCGCGCTTGAACAGGCGGAAGCGCACCAGCGGGTCGTGCTCGAGGTCGTAGGGCTTGCGGTACTCGCGGATGATCTGCTGGTAGACCTCGTCCCAGGGCTTGTCCTGGACGTCGAACAGGGCCAGGTCGTGCTTGCCTTCGGCCGAGATCTTCTGCACCGCCTGGCCCTGGTCGAGCATGAAGTTCGCGCGCAGGCTGGGATGGCGCGCGATCAGCCGGCGCACGGCCTCGAACATCAGTTCCGGTTCCAGTTCGGTGCGTACCTCCACCGCGCCGCCGATGTTGTAGGCGAAGCCGTCGGGGTTGAGCTGCTTGAGGAACCACAGCGCGTTCTGGTTCTGGGTCAGCGGGTAACGGGTTTCGTCGCCGTGGGCGACGAAGCCCGAGTCGCCGGCGTCTTCGCCGTCGCCCGCGACCAGTTCGGCCAGGCCGGCGTAGAGCTGGTCGCCGAGGGTGCCGATCGAGCTGCTGCTGAGCAGGGTGACCACCGGCAGGGCGACCTTGAGCTCGGTGTGGATGCGCGCGCGCAGCTCCATCGCCAGCAGCGAATCCAGGCCGAGCGCGTTGAGGCTGGCGTCGGTGTCGATCTGCTCGCTCTTGATCCGCATCACCTGGGCGATCAGGGCGTGGAAGCGCTCGTCGAGCAGGCGCCGGCGGGTGTCGCCATCGGCGGCGCGGAAGGTTTCGACGAAGCTGCCGCGCTCGCCGCTGTCGGCGCCGGCGCCGTGCTTGGCCAGTTCGCTCACCAACGGCGGCGGCGAGGCGTACCAGGCGAGGAAGATCGGCCAGTCGACCACGGTCGCGACCAACAACTGGGCGCGGTCCTGGCCGATGACGCGTTCGAGCACGTCCATGCCGGCGTCGGGCGAGAGCGAGCTCATGCCGCGGCTGTTGCGGTAATGGTCGATCAGGCCGAGTTCTTCGATCATGCCGGTGGCCCACGGGCCCCAGTCCAGGCTCAGCGCCGGCAGGCCGAGCGCGCGGCGATGGTGGGCGAGGGCGTCGAGGAAGGCGTTGCCGGCGGCGTAGTTGGTCTGGCCGGCGGTGGTCACCAGCGAAGCGATCGAGGCGAACAGGACGAAGTGCTCCAGCGGCTGGTCGATCAGGTGCCGATGCAGCAGCCAGCCGCCGATCACCTTGGGGTCGTAGACCGGGTCGAAGGCATCGCGGGTCATTTCGCCGAGCAGGGTGTCGCGGACCTGGCCGGCCAGGTGGAAAGCGCCGCGGATCGGCGGCAGGTCGCGTTGCTTGTAGTCCTGCAGCCAGGCTGCCAGCGCGCCTTCGTCGGTGACGTCGAGCTGGGCCAGGATCGGTTCGGCGCCGAGCAGCTCCAACTGCTTGATGAAGCGTACGTTGCGGCCGATCGCGCTGGCCGGATCGGTGTCGCGCCATTGCGCGCGCGGCGGCAGTTTGCTGCGGCCGACCAGGATCAGCTTGCGCGCGCCGCGCTTGACCAGGGTGCGGCAGAGCAGGCGGCCCAGCGCGCCGAACGCGCCGGTCACCAGGTAGGCGCCGTCGGCGCGCAGGCGCAACGGCAACGGCTTGTTCAGCCCAGCGGCCGGCTGCAGACGGCTGGTGTAGCGCTTGCCGTCGCGCAGGGCGATCTCGTCCTCGTCTTGCTGCAGCACTTCGGCGAGCAGGGCCTGGGCTTCGCTGCGGCGCGCGGCGTCGGCGGCCTCCGCGGTTTCCTCGCCGGCGGCCTGCAGGTCGATCAGCTTGCCGCGCTGGGCGACCAGTTCCTGATACCACAACACCCGGCCGATGCCCCAGGCCGGCGCGCCCAGCGGTTCGACGTCGTCGCGGTCGGCCACCGCCTGCGCGGCGCGGGTCGCCACGTGCAGACGCGCATCGGGCTGCGAAGCCAGCAGCGATTGGCTCAGCGCGATGAGCGAATAGGCGCCGCGGGCGTTGCCGGCCTTGAGTTCGGTCGCGTCGACCTGTTCCAGGTGCGGCTGGTCGAGATTCCACAAGTGCACGACCCGGGCGAACGCGCCTTCACCGGCCTTGGCCAGGTCGGCGAACAGGCGCTGCAGGTCCTTGAACGCACCCGGCACCACGGTCGATTCGCGCAGATCCTTTTCCAGCTTGTAGCGCTTGCCGGGGCGGACGATGTGCACGCGCTCGCCGCGCGCCTGGGCCAGCGTCGCCAGTTCGTCGCCCACGCCCTGGGCGTCGGCGAGGATCAGCCAGCCCGCCGCGGCGCTCTCGTCGGCCGGCGCCGCTTCGTCTACGGCTGCAGCGACGGTTTCGTCGGCGGCCGCGATCGGCGGCAGTTCGACCCAGCGGGTTTCGGCCAGCCAGTTGTCGATCGTCGCCAGGTTGACCTTGGCGCTGGCGTTCTCGACGTTGGCGGCGCGGAAGCCGGCGACATGGCCGAGCGGCGCGCCATGCTCGTCGTAGACGGCGATGTCGCCGATCAGCTCGTCGCCGCCGTCGTGGCGCACGCTGGCATGCACCCACAGGGCGCGGTCGCCGATCGCGTCGGTGCGCACTTCCTCGATCGACAGCGGCAAGCGAATGCCGGTGTCTGCGGGGCCGTCTTCGGCTTGCTGCAGGATCTGCGGCGTCAGCAGGGTCTGGAAGCAGGCGTCGAGCATGGCCGGATGGAAATGGTGGCCGGCGGCGTCGCCGTGCAGGCGTTCGGTCGGCACGATCCGGGCCAGGGCTTCGCCGCGGCCGACCCAGACTTCCTCGATGCCTTGGAACGCCGGGCCGTAGTGATAGCCCATCTTCGCCAGCGCGTCGTAACAGGCCGAGCGCGCCAGGAACAGCGGGCTGCGTTCGCGCACCGCGCGCAGGTCCAGGGGCGCGCCGGTGCGCCGGCCCTGGCTGGCGCGCACGCTGCCGCTGGCGTGGACGGTGCGATCCTGGCCGTCGGCGGACAGGCTGGAGACCTGGAACGTCGCGCCGTCGGAGGCGAACGACAGCTGCACCGTCGCCGCTTCGGCGTCGGACAGGAACAGCGCCTTGCGCAGTTCGATGTCGGCGATCGCGGCCTCGTGGCCGCCGGTCAGCGCGCGCACCGCCTGGGTCGCCATCTCGATGTAGCCGGCGGCGGGGAACAGCACGTTGCCCTGGATGCGATGGTCTTCCAGGTACGGCATGCGCTCGGCGTCGAGCTTGGCTTCCCAGGTCGGTTCGGCGACGGCCATGCGCCGGCCGAGCAGGCCGTGGTCGAGCTGGCCGAGGCGGACCTGTTCGACCGGGCGCGGCTCGACCCAGTAGCGGTCGCGCTTGAACGGATAGCGCGGCAGCGGCAGCGGACGGCCCTGCGGATGCAGCGCGCTCCAGTCGATGGCCGCGCCGAGGTTGTGCAGGCCGCCCAGCGAGGCGGCGAAGCGCGCGGCTTCGTCTTCCTGGCGACGGATCGAGGGCAGGCTGCGCGCGCTGGCGCCGCGCGCGGCGAAGCATTCGTTGATCGAATGACCGAGCACCGGGTGCGGGCCGATCTCCAGGAACAGGTCGTAGCCGTCGTGGGCCATCTGGTCGATCGCGGCGCGGAAGCCGACGCTGTTGCGCACGTTCTCCCACCAGTATCCGGCGTCGAGTTCGTGGCCGGCGGCGATGCCGGGCTTGGCGGTCATGTACAGCGGCACCTGCGCCGGATGCGGCGCCAGCCCGTCCAGCGATTCCAGCAGCTCGTCCTTGATCAGGTCCATCTTGGCGCTGTGATAGGGCACGCGCACGGCCAGGAACTTGGCGAACAGCTGCTCGGCCTGCAGCTTCTCGGCCAGTTCGGCCAGCGCGTCCTGATCGCCGGCCAGGGTGATCGCGGTCGGGCTGTTGACCGCGGCGACCGAGACCCGGTCGCCGTAGGGGCGCACCCGGCGCAGCGCTTCGGCTTCGGTCAGGCTGACCGCGAGCATGGTGCCGGTGTCGACCAGCTTCTGCTGCAGGCGGCTGCGGTGCACGACCACCCGTACCGCCTGTTCCAGGGTGTAGACGCCGGCCTCGTAGAAGGCCGCGACTTCGCCGGTGCTGTGGCCGACGATCGCGTCGGGACGTACGCCCTTGGCCCGCCACATCGCTGCCAGTGCGATCTGCACGGCGAAATTGGCCGGCTGCGCCAGCCAGGTCTCGCTCATCTTCGAATCGGCTTCGGCGGCGTTCATCTCCGCGATCAGCGACCAGTCGACATGCTTGGCCAGTTCGCGATCGCATCGCTCGATGACCTCGCGGTAGACCGGTTCGTTCTCGAACAACTGCCGGCCCATCGCCCACCACTGCGGGCCCATGCCGGTGAACACCCAGGCCAGCTTCGGCGGCGTCGCGCGGCGTTCGTCGGCGACCAGGTGCGGATGCGCTTCGCCGGCGGCGAACGCGGCCAGGCGCTCGCGCAGCGATTCGCGGCTGTCGTAGACGATCGACAGGCGCGACTCCAAGTGCTGGCGGCGATGGGCGAGGGTGTAGCCCAGGTCGCGCAGATCGACGGCCTCGTCGCCTTCGCGATCCAGTTCGCGGGCGATGCCTTCGGCCAGCGCCGGCAGCACCGAGGCGTCGCGCGCGCTCAACGGCAGCACGTTGTAGCCGCCCGCGGCGCGGCCGGCGCTGTCGTCGGCGGTCGTCGCCCGCGGCGTGCGCGCCGGCGCCTCTTCCAGCAGCACGTGCGCGTTGGTGCCGCCGAAACCGAACGAGTTGACGCCGGCGCGCGCCGGGCCCTCATGCGCCGGCCACGGCGTGACCTGGGTCGGGATCTTGTACGGCATCGAGGCCAGGTCGATGTCCGGGTTGACCGTCTGCAGGTTGATGTGCGGCGGAATGGTCTTGTGCTTGAGCGCGAGCGCGGTCTTGATCAGGCCGGCCACGCCGGCGGCGGCCTCGGTGTGGCCGATGTTGGTCTTCACCGAACCCACATAGCATTCGTCGCCCGGCTTGCGCCCGACCGCCAGCGCGCGGCCCAACGCCTTGGCCTCGATCGGGTCGCCGACCGGGGTCGAGGTGCCGTGCGCTTCCATGTATTGCAGGCTGCCCGGGGCGATGCCGGCCTCGCGGCAGACGCGTTCGATCAGCGCCACCTGGGCGTCGGGGTTGGGCACGGTGATGCCGTTGCTGTGGCCGTCCTGGTTGACGCCGGTGCCGACGATCACCGCGTAGATCGGGTCGCCGTCGCGCACCGCGTCGTCCAGGCGCTTGAGCGCGACCAGGCCGACGCCTTCGGCGCGTACGTAGCCGTTGGCGGCGGCGTCGAAGGTGCGCGACTTGCCTTCCGGCGACAGGAAGCCGCCCTTGGTTTCGGCGATGGTGTACTGCGGGGTCATGTGCAGCAGGGTGCCGCCGGCCAGGGCCAGGCTGGTCTCGCGCCGGCGCAGGCTCTGGCAGGCCAGGTGCACCGCGACCAGCGAAGAACTGCAGGCGGTGTCGATCGACAGGCTGGGGCCGCGGAAGTCGAAGCAGTACGAGATCCGGTTCGACGCCATCGTCATCATCGTGCCGGTCGCGGTGTGCGCGGCCAGGGTCTCGAAGCTGAGGTCGGCGAACTGGACGATCTTGTAGTCCAGGGTGAAGGCGCCGACGAACACGCCGATGTCGCGGCCGGCCAGTTCGGCCGGCTTCTGGCCGCCGTCTTCCAGGGCTTCCCAGGCCACTTCCAGCAGCTTGCGTTGCTGCGGGTCCATGTAGTCGGCTTCGCGCGGGCTGATGCCGAAGAACGCCGGATCGAATTCGTCGAAGCCGTCGATGTAGCCGCCGCGGCCGCCGACCAGGCGGCCGGGCTTGCTCTTGTCGCGGCTGCCCAGGGTAGCCACGTCGTAGCGGTTGAGCGGCGTATCGGTGAGGCAGTCCTTGCCTTCGATCAGGTTCTGCCAGAAGCCGCGATGGTCGCAGGCGCCGCCGGGCAGGCGGCAGCCGATGCCGACGATGGCGATGCGCTCGAGCGGCTCGTGGGCGCGGTCGGCGGCCGCTTGCGCGGCGGCTTCGGCGGCTGCGGGCGCGGCGCCGTCGGCGTGGTCGCGGTGGGGGGCGTTCTTGCTGGGGTCCGTCATGATCGAGTCCTTAGTTCTTTACGTCTGGCGACGCCGGGGAGGTGAGGGACGGGCGAGGGGAGGCGTGGCGCCGATGCGCGCCATCGGGGAACGCTTCGCTCAGGACGCGCGCTTCTTGCGCGGCCGCAGCGGATGGATCAGGGTCGAGAACACCGCGCCGGTGCGCGGAAACGAACCGGGATCGAACAGGCCGATCCCGCGCGGCCGCCGATCCGGCCGCCAGGTGTAGCTGCCGAACAACCGGTCCCAGATCGACAGATCCGAGCCGAAGTGGCCGGCTTCGCTGCGGTCGCAGCTGTGATGCATGCGATGCAGCTCGGGGCTGGCGAGCACTTGGTTGAGCCAGCCCAGGCGCACGTCGATGTTGGCGTGGACGAAGTAGCCCTGGGCGATGACGAAGATGCCGACCGCGAACAGCGAGGGCGCCGAGAAGCCGGCCAAGGCCAGCGGCAACTGCACCGTGAACTGCGACAGCACCACGTCGAACACGTGATTGACGCCGTTGTTGGCGACGTTGACCTTGTCCGGCACGTGGTGCACGCCGTGCAGGCGCCACAGCAGCGGAATGTCGTGGCCGGCGCGATGGATCGCGTAGCTGGCCAGCGAACTCAACAGCAGCGCGAGCGGGATCTCGGCCCACAACGGCAGGGTCGGATGCAGGGGCGACAGCGCCGCCACCGCCGCGGCGACCGGCAATTGGGCCAGCGCGCCGGCCGCCACGGTGAGCACGAAGTAGACCGCGTACAGGCCCCACTCGCGTCCGCTCGGCTGCCATGCGCGCTCGTACGGAATAATAAATTCGAGTATCGCCAGGTAGAAAATGCTGGCGAATACGAAGGCGAAACTGGCCGGACCCGGGTCCCAGTCCAGGATTAATCCGGCGCTCACATAAACCGCTACCGCCAGCATCAGCAAAGGATGGGCGATATAACGCAGCCGGTCGCGCCAAGGCTGCGCCGGCGCGACCGCCGTCGTTTTTCCGGACGTGGCGTGAAAATGCGGTGAAACCGAATCTTCGAGTTTCTGGTCACAATTCTCTAGCGCGACGCCAATCACCATTCGCTCGGAGTCGGGAGGCGCGCTCATGAGAATATTTCCGCAATATTCGCGAATATGCGCCGCGAATCCCGCGGCGCGCGGCGCGGGTGCGATGCGTCCGTCGAGCGCACGGCGCAAGTGGCTGATTTTTTTGCGGCAATGCCTGACTGCTGGACGTCCATGCGAGCCTCAGGGGTGACCAAGAGCGTCAGCTGACGCATGCGGTCAGCGCATGGTCGCTGGTGGGCAGAAGGGGATTCGAAGCGAACGCCGATTTAATCGGCCGGATTACTCGGGCGGCTAATAATCGACGCAAGCGCGAGTCGCCGTCAAAGGCGCAGTCCCGCTGCGCGAGTGACGCCGATCATTCTTTGGAACATTGATTCCCAAGTGGGAAATATTATGTGCTGGTATTGGTGGGCCGAATCGCCGCCGGCGACGATGCGAGCCGCGCGCGCTGGCACCCAATAATGACGCCCGCACGTCAGACGCGTGACGAATATCGTCCCGCGCGGATGCGGCCGGGATTTTCCATAACAAGGAGTCAGGACGATGCAGTTGGCGACAGAACGCGTCATCGAGGTCAAGCACTGGAACGACAGCCTTTTCAGCTTCCGCACCACCCGCGACCCCGGCTTCCGCTTCGACAGCGGCCACTTCGTCATGGTCGGCCTGGAGGTCGAGGGCCGGCCGCTGATGCGCGCTTACTCGATCGCCAGCGCGCACTACGAAGAGCATCTGGAGTTCTTCAGCATCAAGGTGCCCGACGGCCCGCTGACCTCGCGCCTGCAGCACATCGCCAACGGCGACTCGATCCTGGTCAGCCGCCGGCCCACCGGTACGCTGGTGCTCAACGATCTCAATCCGGGCAAGCGCCTGTACCTGCTCGGCACCGGTACCGGCCTGGCGCCGTTCCTGAGCATCGTCCGCGACCCGGCCACCTACGAGCGCTTCGAGACCGTGGTCCTGGCGCACGGCGTGCGCCATGTCAGCGATCTGGCTTATGCCGACTTCCTCGAACGCGAGTTGCCCGCGCACGAGTTCCTGGGCGAGGCCGTGCGCCGCCAGCTCAAGTACTACCCGAGCGTCACCCGCGAGCCGTTCCGCAACCGCGGCCGGATCACCGATGCGATCGCCGACGGCCTGATGGCGCAGACCCTCGGCCTGCCGCCGCTGAATCCGTTGGAAGACCGGGTGATGCTGTGCGGCAGCCCGCAGATGCTCGAAGACACTTCGACCTTGCTGGAAGGACGCGGCTTCAAGCCTTCGCCGCGCACCCGCGAGCCGGGCGACTTCGTGATCGAGCGCGCCTTCGTGGAGAAGTGACCCGGCCGCGCGCTCCGCGCCGGCCGTTTCCATCCCCCGCCATCGCCATCGTTGCCTTGCCGGCGGCGCGGCGTTGCGCCCCTGCCTGAGGATTCGCACCATGACTCGCACTGCCACGCCGGTCAGTCTGATCGGCGCGCCCACCGACGTCGGCGCCGGCGCGCGCGGCGCCCGCCTGGGGCCGGAAGCCCTGCGCATCGCCGGCCTGACCGAAGCCCTGCGCGGGCTCGGCCTCGACGTCGCCGACCGCGGCAACCTCGACGGTCCGCCCAACCCCTGGTCGGCGCCGGTCGGCGGCTATCGCCATCTCGACGAAGTGGTGGCCTGGAACCGCAATGTGATGGACGCGGTCGCCGCGGAACTGCGCGAAGAGCGCATGCCGATCCTGCTCGGCGGCGACCATTGCCTGGGCCTGGGCTCGATCACCGCGGTCGCGCGCCATTGCCGCGAACGGCGCAAGAAGCTGCGCGTGTTGTGGCTGGACGCGCACGCCGACTTCAACACCCACGAGATCACCCCGACCGGCAACCTGCACGGCATGCCGGTGGCCTGCCTGATCGGCATGGGGCCGCCGTGCCTGACCCGGCTCGGCGGCGAAGCGCCGGCGATGCAGGTCGGCGAGATGCGCCAGATCGGTACGCGCTCGGTCGATCCGGGCGAGAGGCAGCTGATCAAGCAGCTCGGCCTGCCGGTGTACGACATGCGCCGGATCGGCGACATCGGCATCAAGCGGGTGATGGAGGAAGCGTTGGACGGCGTGGACGCCGACACTCATCTGCACGTCAGCTTCGATGTCGACTTCCTCGACCCCAGCATCGCGCCCGGTGTCGGCACCGTGGTCGCCGGCGGACCGAACTACCGCGAGGCGCAACTGGCGATGGAGATGATCGCCGAAAGCGGCTGCATGGGCTCGCTGGACATCGTCGAACTCAACCCGATCCTGGATCGCGACAATCACACCGCCCTGGTCGCGATCGATCTGGTCGAGAGCCTGTTCGGCAAGTCGACGCTGGTGCGGGCTTGATGGGCCGGGATTGGAGATTCGGGATTGGAGATTGGAGATTGGGGATTGGAGATTGGGGATTGGGGGTTGGGGGTTGGGGATTGGGGATTGGGGATTGGGGATTGGGGATTGGGGATTGGGGATTGGGGATTGGGGATTGGGGATTGGGGATTGGGGATTGGGGATTGGGGATTGGGGATTGGGGATTGGGGATTGGGGGTTGGGGGTTGGAAGGCCGCGGCGGAAAGCGGCGCTTGCGTCTTTTCGGTCGTCCCGCCGCGCCGCGCAACGCGGGCCGTAACCGAAAGCGCTGCGGTCGCCGGAATCCACACCGTCCGCGACGGGGCGTGACGGCGCTTGAAGCGCAGGCATCGCAGCACACCTTGGTGCCGCTCCTGGTGGAATTCGATCCGAACGTTCGTGCGAATGCGTCCGCCTTTCCCTGCGGACCGCGTTCCGCGCGACGCCGGTGCTGCGCCGCGGCACGCTGATCGTGATCGTCGTGGTAGTTTCGGCGGCACGGCCGCACGCACGCTTTCGCACTGCGGCCGACATCGCTTCCGAATTACGTAACGATCTGGTGATGCGAGCCGCTCCGGATGCCACGACGCCGCGCGTCGCGGCCGCGGACCGCGTCGCCGAACTCGACTCGTCGTTCGCCATCAAGGGGAAAACTCAATGATCGCTCGCCCGCCGGCCCGCAGGTCCCTGTCCTTGGCCATCGCTTTGAGCATGGCCGCGCTCGCCGCGAACGTGCAGGCGCAACAGGCGCCGACGGCCGCGGAAGACACCGAAGCCAAGACCCTGGCCGGGCTGACCGTCACTGCGCAGAAGCGCGAGGAGGCGATGCAGGACGTGCCGATCGCGATCACCGCCTTGCCCGAGCAGCTGATCCAGGACAGCGGCGTGCGCGACATCAAGGACGCGCAGATGCTGGTGCCGGGCCTGACCGTGACCAGCACCCAGAGCGAGGTGCAGACGGTCGCGCGCATCCGCGGCATCGGCACGGTCGGCGACAACGCTGGCCTGGAGTCCTCGGTCGGGGTGGTGGTCGACGGCGTGTACCGCCCGCGCAACGGCGTCGGCTTCGGCGACCTGGGCGAGATCGAGCGGATCGAGGTGCTCAAGGGCCCGCAGGGCACGGTGTTCGGCAAGAACACTTCGGCCGGCGTGATCAACGTCATCACCCGCCGCCCCAGCTACGACACCACCGTGGAAGGCGAGCTGACCGTCGGCAACTACGGCGCCCTCGGCGCCGCGGCTTCGTTCAACACGCCGATCGGCGAGAACGCCGCCTTCCGCATCTACGGCGCCAAGCGCAAGCGCGACGGCTTCAGCGATGTCGAGGTCGGCCGCGGCCCGCGCCGCGAGCGCGAGGACGGCGACCAGAATTTCCACACCCTGCGCGCCCAGCTGTTGCTGGAGCCGACCGAAAACCTCGACATCAACTTCATCGCCGACTACACCAGCCGCGAGGAGAACTGCTGCGTCGGCCTGACCACGGTGCGCGGCCCGACCGCGGCGATCATCAACGCCCTGGTCGGCGGCGTCGGCGTGGCGCCGGTGGCCGACCCGTTCGCGCGCGTGGCCTGGAGCAACCGCTCCACCAGCCAGGACATCAAGGACAAGGGCGTGTCGGCCCAGATCGACTGGATCACGCCCTGGTTCGGCGGCGCGACCCTGACCTCGATCACCGCCTCGCGCGACTGGCAGGCGATCAACGGCCTGGACTTCGATTTCACCGCCGTCGACATGATCTATCGCAACCCGGACTCGGACGAGTCCTTCACCGGCTTCAAGCAGTTCAGCCAGGAGTTCCGCCTGACCGGCGCCACCGACAAGCTCGACTGGATGGTCGGCCTGTTCTATTCCGACGAAGACCTCAAGCGCCACGATTCCTACAGCCTGGGCGCGCACTACGAGCCCTATCTGTCGACCGCGGTGCTGGGCCAGATCGCCGCGCGCTTCCCGGCCGGAGTGGTCAACACCGCCAACGCCGCGACTTTCCTGTCGCAAGCCAGCGGGCGGCCGTTCGGCAGCAGCTTCGGCGGACTCGGCGCGCTCGACCGCTACGACCAGAACAGCAAGAGCGTGGCGCTGTTCACCAACAACACCTGGCACGCGACCGACGCGCTCGATATCACCCTGGGCCTGCGTTACACCAAGGAGAACAAGGAGCTGGACTCGGTCTACAGCAACCCCAACGGCGGCCTGGGCTGCGGCGCGGCGATGGCCAATCCGGCCCGGGTCGGCCAGGCCCTGGCCGCGCGCGGCGTGCCGCTGGCGGCGGTCAATGCGCTGGTGCCGCAGGTGATCGGCTTCATGTGCCTGCCCTGGGCCAACACCTTGCACAACGGCCGGGTGACCAATCAGGAACGCGACGAGAAGGAATGGTCGGGCACGCTCAAGGCCGCCTATCGCTGGAACGAGCACGTCATGGGCTACGCGTCCGCGGCGCGCGGCTACAAGGCCGGCGGTTTCAACCTGGACCGGGTGCAGTCCTCCAACGGCCTGTCCAGCGGCACGGCCGGCATCCGTCCGGTCGCCGACACCTCGTTCCCGGGCGAGTTCGTCGACAGCTACGAGCTCGGCGCCAAGACCACCTGGGCCGACGGCAACCTGCTGCTCAACGCGACCTTGTTCCACCAGACCTACAGCGACTTCCAGCTCAACAGCTTCCTCGGCACCAGTTTCGTGGTGCGCTCGATTCCGGAAGTAGTGTCCAAGGGCATCGACACCGAGATCCTGTGGCAGACCGGCCTCAAGGGCCTGATGCTGCAGGGCGGCCTGATGTACGCCGACACTCGCTACGGCGACGATCCGCTGCCCGACGCCGACCTGGCCAAGCTGCCCGGCGCGCGCGCCAGCTTCGCGCCGCTGTGGTCGGCGTCGGCTTCGGCGACGTACCAGTGGGACTTCGGCGCCAGCCTGGTCGGCCGGGCCCACATCGGCGCCAAGTACTCTTCCGACTACAACACCGGTTCCGACCTCGATCCGGAAAAGGGCCAGGACGCCTATACCGTGGTCAACGCCCGGCTCGGCATCGGCGCCAAGGACCGGCGTTGGATGGTCGAGGCCTGGGCGATCAACCTGACCGACGAGGAATACAAGCAGGTCGGCTTCGACGCGCCGTTGCAGACCGGTTCCTGGAACGCCTTCCTCGGCGCCCCGCGCACTTATGGCGTCACCTTGCGGGTCATGTATTGACCGCCCCGCGGCGCGACCGCCTCTAGCGGTCGCGTCCGCCCCCCGTGAAGGCGGCGCAAGCCGCGACCGCCATCCATCACTCTCGCCCCGCTTTGTCCTGGGGCCCCTGTAGGAGCGGCGTAAGCCGCGACCGCGTCCTTTCGGCCTCGCGGCGTCTGTCGTTCGAAGGCCTGTAAAGCCTCGAAGCCTCAAAGAAAAGCTTCCGCCCGCAAGCGGCCGGGTCACTTTCTTTGTCCAAGGCGACAACGTCCGACTGGATTTCCTTCGGTCAAAAGCAACCAAAGAAAACGCCATGGCCGTTTCGAATCAAAAGCCGCTATGGGACGCCGCTGACGCGGGGCTGCTCCGCACAGGCCCTCCCTGGCCTGGCTGTGCACGGCCCGCCTCCCTGCGGGCCGCCCTCCGGGGCTTCAGTGGTTCTCGCGAGATCGAAGCGGCGCCAAGCTATCCATAGCAACAACAACAGCGCCCGCCGGCGCTGTTGTTGTTGTGGGGGTAGGAGCGGCGCAAGCCGCGACCGCGGAGCTTCGATCTCGCGCCGCCAGCAGGGCAGGGGAAGGACGTCCCCGCTCGGCCCTGCACGCGCTCGCCGCCCCGGCCTTCGCCTGCAACCGCCCCGCCCGGCAAAGCCCGTCGCGCGGCGCCGGCTATAGTGGCGGCCATGACGCCCGAGACCTCCGACCCCGCCCTGCAGACGCTCGCCGCCGGCATCGGCGAAGCCGCCCGCCTCAACCACCATATGCTGGTCACCGCCGAAAGCTGCACCGGCGGCTGGATCGCCAAGACCCTCACCGATATCGCCGGCTCCTCGGCCTGGTTCGAATGCGGCATCGTCGCCTACAGCTACGAAGCCAAGCAGGCCTTGCTGAGCGTGCGCCCGCAGACCCTGGAACAGTTCGGCGCGGTCAGCCGCGAGACCGTGATCGAGATGGTTTCCGGCGCCCTGGCCAACACCGGCGCCACCGTCGCGGTCGCGGTCACCGGCATCGCCGGCCCGGGCGGCGGCACCGAAGACAAACCGGTCGGCACGGTCTGGATCGCCTGGAAGCGCCGCGGCGGTTACCCGCATGCCGAAGCCTTCCATTTCGACGGCGATCGCGAAGCGGTGCGGCGCCAGACCGTGGCCGCGGCCCTGCACGGGCTGCAAACGCTGACCGTCTGAGCCGGGCAGGGCAGGCGTGGTCTCAGGGCAGCGCGCGTTCCCAGATCTGCCCGACCAGGTCGTGGCCGAAGCTGCGGTGCCGGTTCTCCTCGACCAGGACGAAACCGCTGCCTTCGTAGAGGCGCCGCGCCGCGACCAGGACATCGTTGGTCCACAGCCGCATGCGCGCATAGCCGGCCTCGCCGGCGAAGCCGATGCAGGTGTCCACCAGGCGCCGGCCCACGCCAAGCCCGCGTGCGCGCGGGTCCACCAGCAGGCAGCGCAATTGCGCGACCTGGGGATCGCCGGCATGGGCGACCACGAACACGCAACCGACCCGCTCGCCGTCGATCTCGGCGATCCAGCAGCGCTCGCGCGCCGGATCGCGCCGGGTCGCGAACTGCGCGAACAGCGTCGCCACCAGCGCCTCGAACTCATGGTTCCAGCCGTACTCGTCGGCGTACAGCCGGGCGTGGCGCTCGATCGCCCAGCCGAGGTCGCCGATCGCGTGCTCGCGCACGCGCAGCCGCTGCGGCGCCGGCAACGCGTGCGGGGTCAGCGCGCGCTCGGCGTCGGCGATCGCGCGCAGCAGGCGCTCGCGATCCAGCGGCGACAGCGCCGTCAGCATCGCCGCGGTGGCTTGATGCGAGTCGCGGTCCAGCGATGCGAACGCGGCGCGGCCGGAGGCGGTGAGGCGCAGCGCGAAGCTGCGCGCGTCTTGTTCGGAGCGTTGTTTCTCGACCAGCCCGGCCTCGACGAAGGCCTGCACGATCCGGCTCAGATAGCCCGGATCCAGGCCCAGGGTCTGGCCGATCTCGTGTGCCGCCACCGGCTCGCGCTGGGCCAGTTCGAACAACACCCGTGCCTGAGTCAGGGTGTAGGGGCTGTCGAGCAAGTCCTCGCGCAGTACGTCGATCCGGCGAGTGTAGAAGCGGTTGAAGGCGCGGACGGCGTCGACCTGGGACGGGGCGATTTCGGACGTCATGACGCAGACTCGCGGGAGGATGAGGGCAGCCTGCGGCATGTAATTGACTCAGTCAATTAATTCGCGGACGAGCGGTCTTGCCCGGGGCGCGAGTTAGTAGTATTACTACTAACCATGAGCCTGACCGACACCCAGCAAGCCATCCTGGCCCTGATCGCCGAGCGCATCGATGCCGAGGGCCTGCCGCCCTCGCAGACCGAAATCGCCAAGGCCTTCGGTTTCAAAGGCGTGCGCGCCGCGCAGTACCACCTCGACGCGCTCGAGGCCGCGGGCGCGATCGAGCGCGTGCCCGGACGGGCGCGTGCTATCCGCGTGCTGCAGCCGCCGCCGCAGACCCAGCGCGAGCTCAGCCTGGTTCCGGCCAACGAAGAGGCGTTGCGCCTGCCGGTGCTGGGGCGGGTCGCGGCGGGCGCGCCGATCGGTGCCGGCGCCGGGGTCGAGCCCGACGATTACGTCCTGCTCGATCGCAACATGTTCTTCCCGTCGCCGGACTACCTGCTCAAGGTCAAGGGCGACTCGATGCGCGACGAGGGCATTTTCGACGGCGACCTGATCGGCGTGCACCGCACCCGCGACGCGCGCTCCGGCCAGATCGTGGTCGCCCGCATCGACGACGAAATCACGGTCAAGCTGCTCAAGATCGGCAAGGACCGCATCCGTCTGTTGCCGCGCAATCCCGACTACGCGCCGATCGAAGTCCAGCCCGACCAGGACTTCGCGATCGAAGGGCTGTATTGCGGCCTGGTGCGGCCGAACCGCTGAGCCATGGGCTGCGTCGATCCCGCCTGCGACGGTTACGGTACGCCACGCGACTGCGTCGCGGTGCACGCCGCCGATGCCGCGCAGCGCGCACTGGGCGCGGTTTCCTGGGCCGCGGCGCGGACAAATCCGACCCGGGATGCGGCGGTTTCCCGGCAGCCGGCATCGGCCGGTGCAGATAACTTGAATCCAGGCGCCACGATCTCAGTCTCTGCGATACGAGCCCTCTAACGTACCCCCACCACGACAAGACTTAGCAAGGACACCACGATGGACGAGAACAAGAAGCGCGCGCTTGCGGCCGCCCTGGGCCAGATCGAGAAGCAGTTCGGCAAGGGCTCGGTGATGCGCATGGGCGACCGCGCGGTCGAGGCCGCCGAGGTCGTCGGCACCGGTTCGCTGATGCTCGACATCGCGCTCGGCATCGGCGGCCTGCCCAAGGGCCGCGTGGTCGAGATCTACGGGCCGGAGTCTTCGGGCAAGACCACCTTGACCCTGCAGGCCATCGCCGAGTGCCAGAAGAACGGCGGCACCGCCGCCTTCATCGACGCCGAGCACGCGCTCGACCCGATCTACGCCGGCAAGCTCGGCGTCAACATCGACGACTTGCTGGTTTCGCAGCCCGATACCGGCGAACAGGCGCTGGAAATCGCCGACATGCTGGTGCGCTCGGCCGCGGTCGACATGGTCGTGGTCGACTCGGTCGCCGCGCTGACCCCGAAGGCCGAAATCGAAGGCGAAATGGGCGACCAGCTGCCGGGCCTGCAGGCCCGCCTGATGAGCCAGGCGCTGCGCAAGCTGACCGGCAACATCAAGCGCTCCAATGTGCTGGTGATCTTCATCAATCAGCTGCGCATGAAGATCGGCGTGATGATGCCGGGCCAGAGCCCGGAAACCACCACCGGCGGCAATGCGCTGAAGTTCTATGCCTCGGTGCGCCTGGACATCCGCCGCATCGGCTCGATCAAGAAGGGCGACGAGATCATCGGCAACCAGACCAAGATCAAGGTGGTCAAGAACAAGCTGGCACCGCCGTTCAAGCAGATCGTCACCGAGATCCTCTACGGCGAGGGCATCTCACGCGAAGGCGAGCTGATCGACATGGGCGTGGAGGCCAAGCTGGTCGAGAAGTCCGGCGCCTGGTACAGCTGCGACGGCGAGCGCATCGGCCAGGGCAAGGAGAACGCCCGCCAGTACCTCAAGGAAAACCCCGAGATGGCCGCGCGCCTGGAAACGGCGCTGCGCGAGAAGTACGTCCCCGGCGAAGCGCCGCGCGGCGATGAAGACGAGGGCTGAGCGGGCTGAGCGTTCGCAGCGATGACGGCGGATCGGAACTCTTCCGGCGGCCGTGGCCGCAACGACGATCGGGCGGCCGGGCAGGGCGACCTGCCGGCCGGCTCGGCTGCGGCCAGGCAGCGCGAAGCGCTGCGTGCGCGGATTCGAGCGATCGAGGCCGGTCGCGCCGCTCGCGTCGCCAGCGAGCGTGCCGGCGCGCGACCGACGACGCCCCGCGTCTCTGACGAACGCGACGCCCCAGGCGAACGCGTCGATGCCCCCGGAGGGCTGGATCCGGAAACGGCGACCCGCCGGGGGAGCATGGAACCGCGCTCGGTGCCGTCGTCGCGTCGTGCCGATGCGGACGGGCAGGGCGACGAGGAGCTGTCGCATGTCCGCTCGCGGCTTGGCGGTGGCGCCGGGCGTCGGGGTGTGGGCTGCGCGGGCGTCCCCGGCCTCGATCCCGACGAGAGCCAGGCCGCCTGGCTTCGATCCGGTTCCGATGCGGAGCCCGCTCCGGATTCGGCGCCCGCCCCGGAGTTCGAAGATCCCGCTGCGGCGCCGCCCACCGGCCTGTTCGATCCCGAGGATGCCGCGACGGCACGTGGCCGGCGCCGCGGCAGCCGCGAGCAAAGCCCGACCCAGCGCGCTCTGGGCCTGCTGACCCGGCGCGAGCATTCGCGGCGCGAGCTGACCCGCAAACTGACCTCGCGCGGCCTGGACGCGGGCGAGGTCGAAGAGGCGGTCGACCGCCTCGCCGAAGCCGGCTGGCAGAACGACGAGCGCTTCGCCGAAAGCCTGGTCCGCAGCCGCGCCGGCAACGGCTACGGGCCGCTGCATATTCGGGCCGAGCTGGCCATGCACGGCCTGCCCGCCGACGCCGTCGCCGCCGCCCTGGCCGGCTACGAGGGCGACTGGGCCGAGAACGCCCGCGACCTGGTCCGGCGCCGCTTCGGCGAGGACCATGCGGCCGACCCCAAGCTGCGCCGCAAGGCCGCCGATCTGCTGCTGCGGCGGGGCTTCGACGGCGAAACCGCGCGGAATGCGAATCGTTCCCGGGACCCGGACTGAACGTCCGGAGACTTTTGTGTCGAACCCTTGCGCATTAGGGCCCTCGGCCTGCTAGGCTTACCGGCTTTCGGGTCCCCGGGTTGCCTGTTCCAGTCGATGCCCCCATAGACGGTGGCATGGGTTCGGTCGAGCGCCGCGCTCCCGACCAGGCGATTATCCCAGGCATGAAGACCACCACTGAAATCCGCAGCGATTTCCTCGAGTTCTTTCGGGGCAAGGGCCACACCATCGTGCCGTCGGCGCCGCTCGTGCCGGCCAACGATCCGACCTTGCTGTTCACCAACTCGGGCATGGTCCAGTTCAAGAACGTGTTCCTCGGCAGCGAGAAGCCGGGCTACGTGCGCGCGGCCGACGTGCAGCGCTGCCTGCGTGCCGGCGGCAAGCACAACGATCTCGATCAGGTCGGCTACACCGCGCGCCACCACACCTTCTTCGAGATGCTCGGCAACTGGTCGTTCGGCGACTACTTCAAGGAAGACGCCATCGTCTGGGCCTGGGAGCTGCTGACCGGCGTGTGGAAGCTGCCGGCCGAGCGCCTGCTGGTCACGGTCTACCAGACCGACGACGAAGCCTACGAGATCTGGAACAAGAAGATCGGCATCCCGGCCGAGCGCATCGTCCGGATCGGCGACAACAAGGGCGCGCCGTTCGCCTCCGACAATTTCTGGCAGATGGCCGATACCGGTCCCTGCGGCCCCTGCACCGAGATCTTCTACGACCACGGCGCGCACATCGCCGGCGGCCCTCCGGGCTCGCCGGACGAGGACGGCGACCGCTACATCGAGATCTGGAACCTGGTGTTCATGCAGTTCGACCGCCAGCCCGACGGCAGCCTGGTACCGCTGCCGGCGCCCTGCGTCGACACCGGCATGGGCCTGGAGCGTCTGGCGGCGGTGCTGCAGGGTGTGCACGGCAACTACGAAATCGACCTGTTCCGCCATTTGATCGCGTCCGCGGCCCAGGCCACCGGCACCGCCGATCTGGAGAACAAGTCGCTGCGGGTGATCGCCGATCACATCCGCGCCTGCTCCTTCCTGATCGTCGACGGCGTGCTGCCGTCCAACGACGGCCGCGGCTATGTGCTGCGCCGGATCATCCGCCGCGCTCTGCGCCATGGCTGGATGCTGGGCCAGAAGGGCACCTTCTTCCACAAGCTGGTTCCGGCCCTGGTCGAGGTGATGGGCGACGCCTATCCCGAGCTGACCGCCAAGGCCGACTTCGTCGCCGCGGCGCTGGCCGCCGAAGAAGAGCGCTTCGCCGCGACGCTCGACTCGGGCATGCGCATCTTCGACGAAATCGCCGCGCGCTCGCAGGGCGTCATCGCCGGCGCCGACGCGTTCAAGCTCTACGACACCTACGGCTTCCCGGCCGACCTGACCGGCGACATCGCGCGCGAGCGCGGCTTGAGCGTCGACATGGCCGGCTTCGAAGTCGAAATGGAGAAGCAGCGCGAGATCGCGCGCCAATCCGGCAAGTTCGGCAACAAGACCGCGATGCCGGCCGAAGTCGCCGCGCGCCTGGCGCCGACCGAGTTCCTGGGTTACGACCGTCTCACCGAAGGCGGCCTGCAGGTCGTGGCGTTGATCCGCGACGGCGTGGCCGTCGACGAGCTGCGCATCGGCGACGAGGGCGCGGTGATTCTCGACCGCACCCCGTTCTACGCCGAAAGCGGCGGCCAGGTCGGCGACACCGGCGAGCTCGACGAAGCCGGCACCCGTTTCGCGGTCGAAGACACCCAGAAGTTCGCCGGCCAGTTCCACGGCCACGTCGGTCGCCTGACCGCCGGCAGCCTCAAGGTCGGCGACCGCGTGCTCGGCGCGGTCGACCCGGCGCGCCGCGCCGCGACCGTGCTCAACCATTCGGCGACCCACCTGCTGCATGCGGCCCTGCGTCGCCTGCTCGGCGAACACGTGACCCAGAAGGGCTCGTTGGTCGCTCCGGATCGCCTGCGCTTCGACTTCTCGCACTTCAACCCGTTGAGCGATGCCGAGCTCGCCGAGCTCGAGCGCCAGGTCAACGCCGACGTGCGCCGCAACTACGCAGCCGAAGTGCATCACATGGGCATGCAGGAAGCCCTGGATTTCGGCGCGATGGCGCTGTTCGGCGAGAAGTACGGCGACAACGTGCGCGTGCTGCGCATGGGCGAGGCGTCGACCGAACTGTGCGGCGGCACTCACGTGTCGCGCACCGGCGATATCGGTTTGTTCAAGATCGTTTCCGAAGGCGGCGTCCAGGCCGGCGTGCGCCGGATCGAGGCGGTGACCGGGCAGGGCGCGCTGGACTACGTCGCCGAGGAAGAGCGTCGCCTGGAGCAGGCTGCGCGCCTGCTCGGCGGCAACGCCGCCGACGTGGCCGACAAGCTGCGCGCGCTGCTCGACCGGCAGAAGAAGCTCGAGCGCGAACTCGAAGCGATCAAGGCCAAGGCCGCCTCCGGCGCCGCCGCGGACCTGGCCGCTTCGGCGACCGAGATCGGCGGAGTCCGGGTCGTGGCGACCCGGTTGGAAGGTTTCGACGCCAAGGCGTTGCGCGAGGCGGTCGATCGCCTCAAGCAGCAGCTTGGCGACGCGGTGATCGTGCTGGCGGGAGCCAGCGACGGTAAGGCGGCTTTGGTCGCCGGTGTGAACGGAAGCGCGTCTGGCAAGGTCAAGGCGGGGGAACTCCTCTCGCACGTGGCCAGTCAGATCAACGGTAAAGGCGGCGGACGCCCCGACATGGCGCAGGGCGGCGGCGACGACGGCCCGGCTTTGTCGACGGCTCTTGCGGGCGTCGCGCATTGGGTTGAGAGTAGGCTTGTCTGAACGGCGAACAGTGATCCCTATCGCTTGCGACCATGTTTGGCCGGTCGCTAATATGGTTCACGTTTGTGTACAAATTGAAGCATTCGTCCTAGTGGAAAAGAATGCCAACGCCGGCACCGCGGTGCCGGCTCGAGGAGGTTTTCAATGCTGATCCTGACGCGTCGCGTCGGCGAAACCTTGATGATCGGCGACTCGGTGACGGTCACCGTGCTCGGCGTCAAGGGTAACCAGGTGCGCATCGGTATTACCGCACCCAAAGATGTCGCGGTCCATCGCGAGGAAATCTATCAGCGCATTCAGCGCGGCGAGGACGCGTCGGACGATTCGGGCAAAAACAGCGGCGGTTAAAAAAAAATCGTCGCGAGACATTGCCGCGGACTGGGTGAGCCGTTATGCTTCCCGCCCGCATTGCTTCATCGATGCGGAGAGTTGCCCGAGAGGCTGAAGGGGCTCCCCTGCTAAGGGAGTATAGGGTCAAAAGCTCTATCGAGGGTTCGAATCCCTCACTCTCCGCCAGTTGTACCGAAGCCGCCTCCGGCGGCTTTATTTTGCCGATCCATCCCGTGCGACACGGTCGGGTCGGCAAACGGTTCGAAAGGTATTGACGGAAAGCGGTTCGTTCGTCATAATTTTTCAACTAAGCGCCCGTAGCTCAGCTGGATAGAGCACCAGGCTACGAACTTGGGGGTCGGAGGTTCGAATCCTTCCGGGCGCGCCATTATCAAGAAGCCGGCAATCGCAAGATCGCCGGCTTTTTCTTTGTCCGCTTTCCTTCCGGCAGACGAGCCGCATCCCGGCACACAAGCCGCATCGTTTCGGCGTACCCGGCCGGCTCGGATTGCTGCAATCCGCCTGCTTTCCAATCGGGGCGGTACTGGCCGGCCCCGAGGCCGTTTCGTACCGACGACCCATCGGACGGACTGGATTTGCCTCGCTGATCGTGCCCGACGCGGCCAGCCGCCCTGGCAGGAGCGGCGCAAGCCCCGACCCACCGTAGCAGCGCCCGCAAGCGTTCTGTCCGCAGCCCCGATAGCCGGATGATTTCTCGGCGTCGGCCTGCGCGCAACCAGCCCCAACCGCGATCGCCGAGCGCCGCCGCACCTCATCGCCGCACGAAGAACAGGGTAGGAGCGGCGCAAGCTGCGACCCACCGCAGAGGCGCGCGCAAAAAACGTTCTGTCCGCAGCCCCGATAACCGAACGAACTTTTTGGCGTCGGCTCGTGCGGAATTCGAAAGCGATGCGCCCGAAGCCCGCGCAACCGCAAGGCGCCGCGTCCACCATGCCGTTTGCCCAGACTTCGAACCGAACGCGTGCGCGCCGCCACGATAGCGCCAGGCTCGTACCGTCCTCATGGGCTGCACTTCGTGCGGCGGCGCGATGCTGCGCCGATGCGGGGCTTGTCTGCGCCTGAGGTGCGGGGCTTGTCTGTGCCTGAGGTGCGGGGCATCGGCGATACGCATGACGTCGATGCGCGACATGCCCGCCATGCCGCGCAGAGACTTCCCGTCGCGTGAATTACACGGCATAATTCTTCGCCTTGGGCGCCCGTAGCTCAGCTGGATAGAGCACCAGGCTACGAACTTGGGGGTCGGAGGTTCGAATCCTTCCGGGCGCGCCACTTTTTTCGAACCCGGCAATCGCAAGATTGCCGGGTTTTTCTTTGCCCGCGCGTCGCACGCAGGCCTGGGCATGCGCACAGCGCACGCCATTCGCGCTTATGCGCGCAGCGAAGACGCTTGCGCCAGAATCGGCAAACGCATGCAGCGCACGCCGCCCTGCGGCCACGCGCAGCCAGCGCATCCGAATCTCCTGTAGGAGCGGCGTAAGCCGCGACGACGCGCAGCGCAGCCGTTCTGTCCGATATCCGGCCAAGCGGCGCCGGCATCGGGACGCCATCCGGCTCCCGGGTTTCGGCCGCATCGCTTCCGATCGTCGCTGCGGCTGTCGCGGCTTGCGCGGCTCCTACAAGGGCGACGCCGCCGCGTCGGCAGGGCTCAACGCTTGTCGATGAAGCGCAGGCCGACGCCGGGTTCGGTGGCGATGTAGCGCGGCGCGGCGGCGTCGTCGCCGAGTTTGTGTCGCAGCTTGCCGACCAGGATGCGCAGGTAGTGGGTGTCTTCCTGGTGCGTCGGCCCCCACAGCTCGCGCAGCAGCTGCGGCTGGGTGACCACGCGCCCGGCATGCTGGAACAGTAGCGCCAGCAGGGCGTATTCCTTGCGCGCCAGCGCCAGCGGTTCGCCGTGCAGTTGCACTTCGCGCCGGGCCAGGTCGATGCGCAGGCGGCCGTCGTCGAACACCGGCAAGGTCTCGCCTTGCGGGCCGTGTGCGCGCAGCAGGGCGCGCACGCGCGCCATCAGCTCCTGCACGCCGAACGGCTTGGTCACGTAGTCGTTGGCGCCGCCATCGAGCGCGGCGACTTTTTCGGCCTCGCTGGAGCGCACGGTCAGCAGGATCACCGGCACGCCCGACCATTGGCGCAGTTCGCGCAGCACGTCATGGCCGTCGCGGTCGGGCAAGCCCAGGTCGAGGATCACCAGGTCGGCGCCGCGCGTGGCCAGGCGTTCCAGGCCGGCATTGCCGCTGTCCGCCGACTCCACCGCATAGCCTTGCGCGCGCAGGGCGATGTCGAGGAACTTGCGGATCTGCGGTTCGTCGTCGATCACCAGCACGCGCGCGGGTGCGGCGGAGGCGGGGGCGGCGTGGTCCTCGGTCATGGCGCGGGGGCGGCGTCGGCCTTGGGTTCGGGTTCGATGGGCGGCAGGGTAATGCGGATCGTGGTGCCGCGGCGACCCGGGGCGTCGGGCTGGCCGGGCAAGGCCACCACGCTGCCGCCGTGGGCGCCGATCATGCCCTGGCAGATCGCCAGCCCCAGACCGGTGCCCTGGCGGCCGCGGTCGCCGCGCTCGACGCTGTAGAACATGTCGAAAATCCGTGCCCGCTCGTCCTCGGGTATGCCCGGGCCGCGGTCGGCGACATCGATCCGCAGCACGCGTTCCGGACCATCGGGCTCGCCGTCGACGCAGCGCGCGTCCACCGTCACCGGAGCATCGTCCGGAGAGAACTTCACCGCGTTCTCCAATACGTTGAACAAGGCCTGTTCGATCAACGCCGGATGCACCCAGATCGGTGCGAGGCCGGGTTCGATGCGGATGTCGAAGCGCGCGCCCGGCTGGTAGCGCTGCAGTCGCGAGACCGCCGAGCCGATCAGTTCGTCGACGCCGATCCAGTCGCGATTGAGCGCCAGGCCGCCATGGCCGAGCCGGGTCATGTCGAGCAGGTTCTGGATATAGCGGTCCAGCCGCTCGCCTTCGATGCGGATGGTGTCGAGCAGGGCGTGGCGATCCTCGCGCGGCATCGCTTCGGCGTAGTGGTCCAGACTGCTGGCGGCGCCGATGATCGAGGCCAGCGGCGAGCGCAGGTCGTGCGAGACCGAGGACAGCAGGGCCGAGCGCAGGCGTTCGGTCTCGCCGCTGACGCGCGAGTCCTCCAGGTCGGCGACCAGGCGCGTGCGCAACACCGCCTGGGCGATGTCGTCGGTCATGGCTTCGGCGAGCCGGCGCTGTTCTGGGCCGAGCCGCGTCAGCGAGGGTGCGAAGCGCAGCCCGACCAGGCCCGCGGCGGGCTTGTCGCCGGCGTCGCCGCTCAGCGGCAACAGCCACCAGTCCGAGCCGGCCAGGGTATCGGTGTAACGGCCGGCGGGCTGGCGGTGCTTGAGCGCCCAGTCGGCGGCGGCGCGGTCCTTGTCGCTGAGTTCGGGCAGGTTCGATCCGGCCAGCGGCGCCGCGCCGACGTAAACGAACACCTCGGCGCCGAGCGAGCGTTTGAGCGCGCGCTTGCCGGCGCGTACCACCTGGCCCGCGTCCGCGGCTGTGGCCAGCTCGCGGCCCAGCGTCTGCAGTTCGGTGGCGTGCGCATTCGCCGCGCGCAGCGCCAGCACCTGCATTCGCAGCTTGGACGCCAGCCGCCCGGCGACCAGGGCGGCGACCAGGAACAAGGTCACCGTGGTCACGCCCTGGCTGGCCCCGATCAGCAGGGTGTAGCGCGGTTCGATGAAAAAGAAGTTGTAGGCGAGGAAGCACAGCGCCGAGGCGAGCACCGCCGCGGTCATGCGGGTGCGCGCGGCCACCATCACCACCGCGACGATGAACACCAGGGACAGGTCGTCCAGGCCGATCCAGCGCTCGGCGAAGCCGGCGAGCAGGGTCGCGATGGCGACCGCGACCACCGCCAGCGCGGCGTCGCTGCGGCTGAGCAGGCCGCGCAGACGGCTGCCGCTGTCGCGCAGCGAACGGCGCGCGCGGGCGCGCGCTTCGGGCGTGCTGACGATGGTCAGCTCGTAATGGGCGCCGCGTTGGATCAGTTGTTGGGTCAAGGTGCGGTTGATCATCCGCGCCAGCGGCCGCTCGCGGGTGCGGCCCAAAACGATCGTCGATGCGCCGGCGCGTTCGGCATGATCGAGCAGCGCGTCGACGATGCTGTTGCCGTGCAGGACCACGGCCTCGCCGCCGAGCCGCCGGGCCAGGGCGAAGGCGCGGTCGAGCTCGCTCTGCCGCGGTGCGTCGGGCGCGCCGCCGGTCTCCACCGTGACTACCAGCCAGGGCGCATCGCGCCGCTCGGCCAGGCGCCGCGCCACCCGCACCAGGTACTCGGACTGGCCGAGACCGTCGATCGCCACCATCACCGCGCGCCGCAGCGGCACGCCGGGCAGGCCGCGCGCGGTCTGCGCCTCGCGCAGGTCGCTGTCGACCCGGTCGGCGGCGGTCTGCATCGCCAGCTCGCGCAGCGCGGTGAGGTTGGACGGGGAGAAGAACGCCTGCAACGCGTGCGCGGCCTGTTCGGGCACGTAGACCTTGCCCTGTTGCAGGCGCTCGATCAGCTCTCGCGGCGGCAGGTCGACCAGGACGATGTCGCGCAGGCGATCGAACAGCGCATCGGGCACGGTCTCGCTGACGCGCACGCCGGTGATCCGGTGGACGACGTCGTTGAGGCTTTCCAGATGCTGGATGTTGACCGTGGTGTAGACGTCGATGCCGGCGTCGAGCAACTCCAGCACGTCCTGCCAGCGCCGCTCGTGGCGGCTGCCGGGCGCGTTGCGATGAGCGAGCTCGTCGATCAGGGCGACCTGCGGGCGGCGTGCGAGCAGGGCGTCGAGATCGAGTTCCTCCAGGGGGCGGCCCTGGTAGTCGATGCGCTTGCGCGGCAGTAGGTCCAGGCCGTCGAGCAGGGCGGCGGTTTCGGCGCGGCCATGGGTCTCGACCACGCCGACCGCGACGTCGCTGCCGCGCCGCTGCAGTTCGCGCGCGCGGCCGAGCATGGCATAGGTCTTGCCGACGCCGGGCGCGGCGCCGAGGAAGATGGTCAGCCGCCCGGCGCCCTGGCGTTGCAGTTCGCCCATCAGGGCATCGGCTTGGGCGCTGCGGGGATCGCTCATGGGGAGATTGTGCGCCGGGCGGGTGATGGGTGTGTAGTTGGACGCGGCGAAGACGTGGCTGTCCGGCGGGGCCTGGATCGGCACCGCGACAGCCACAGCGACTCCCCGCGTTGCTGTGCGAGCGCCGTCCCCTTTTCGAGGGACGCCACAGCAAGAGCTGCGCTTCCATCTCAACCAGGAAGCGCCAGCATGAGCTTTGCTTCCCTTGCCACGGGGTCAGTTGCAGGAGCTGCGCCTTTCTTTCAAAGGGCAACGGTCGAATCCGCGAACCCCCCAGCCATGCAACGACCACCGAAGCATTCCCCCTTCGATAAGGCGGCTAGCGGGACTGGCTTTGGCTCAACGCAATGCCTGCATCGCATCCAGGGCCAGGTTGAGCTGCAACACGTTGACCCGCGGCTCGCCGAGAACGCCGAACTGCGGCGCCTCGATATGCCGCGCGATCAAGCTATCGACCGCGGCGACGCTGAGCCCGCGGGCGCGGGCGACGCGGGCGGCCTGCACCCGCGCCGAACGGGGCGAGATGTGCGGATCCAGGCCGCCGCCGGATTGCGTAGCCAGTTCCGCCGGCACCTCGCTCGGCGCGATGCCTTCGCGCGCGGCGATGGCGGCGGCTTCTTCGCTCAGACGCTTGCGCAGATCCGGGTTGCTGCGCGCCTGGTTGCTGCCGGACGCGGCCATCGGGTCGTACTTGGCCGCCGAGGGGCGCGGCTGGAAGTAGCGAGCGTCTACGAAGGGTTGGGCGACCAGGGCCGAGCCGATGGCGCGGCCTTCGCGTTCGATCAACGAACCCTGCGCCTGATCCGGAAAGGCTGTGCGGCCGATCGCGGTGCCGGCCAGCGAATAGGCCAGACCGAAGCCGAGCAGCGATACCAGGGCGAACAGCACCGGCGCGCGCAGGGACTGGCGGTCGTCGATGTTCGGGGCTTGCGTGGATGCGACGTTCATGGGAACTCCTTTGCGTGGGGAGGGGACGAGCCTCGCTCCAACCCCTCTCCCGCAAGCGGAAGAGGGACTTACGTGGTCAGAAAATCGACGACAGCGCCATGTCGATGAGCTTGATCGCCGCGAACGGCAGCAGCACCCCGCCGAGCCCGTAGACCAGCATGTTCCGGCGCAGCAGGGCGACCGCGGTCGCCGGCTTGAAGCGCACCCCGGCCAGGGCCAACGGAATCAGCGCCGGGATGATGACTGCGTTGAAGATCAGCGCCGCCAGCACCGCATTGGTCGGGCTCGACAGGCGCATGACGTTGAGCGCGGCCATCTGCGGGATGGCTGCGGCGAACAGCGCCGGCAGGATCGCGAAGTACTTGGACACGTCGTTGGCGAGCGAGAACGTGGTCAGCGCGCCGCGAGTGATCAATTGCTGCTTGCCGACCTCGACCACCGCCAGCAGCTTGGCCGGGTCCGAATCCAGGTCGACCATGTTGCCGGCTTCCTTGGCGGCTTGGGTGCCGGAATTCATCGCCAGGCCGACGTCGGCTTGGGCCAGCGCCGGGGCGTCGTTGGTGCCGTCGCCGACCATCGCCACCAGCCGGCCGCCGGCCTGCTCGGCGCGGATCCGGGCCAGCTTGTCCTCAGGCTTGGCTTCGGCGATGTAATCGTCCACGCCGGCTTCGGCGGCGATCGCCGCGGCGGTGAGCGGGTTGTCGCCGGTGATCATCACCGTGCGCACGCCCATCGCCCGCAGTCGCGCGAAGCGTTCCTTGACGCCGTGCTTGACCACGTCCGACAACTCGACCACGCCCAGCACGTAGCGGCCTTCGGCGACCACCAGCGGGGTGGCGCCGCCGCGCGCGACTTGTTCGATGCGCCCCGCCAATTCGGGAGTGACTTCGCCGCCCAGCGAGCGCACATGGTTGCCGATCGCATCGCCCGCGCCCTTGCGGATCGAGCGCGCACCGCCTGGGTAGTCCTGCGGCAGGTCGACGCCGGACATGCGGGTCTGCGCGGTGAACTGGATGTAGTCGGCGCGCTCCGGCTCCGGCGCCGCGCTGTGCTGTTCTCGCGCCAGACGCACGATCGACTTGCCTTCCGGAGTCGGGTCGGCGAGCGAGGCCAGCAGGGCGGCGTCGCGCAGTCGCGAACGATCGATGCCGGCGAGCGGATGGAAGGCGGTGGCCTGGCGGTCGCCGTGAGTGATGGTGCCGGTCTTGTCGAGCAGCAGCACGTCGACGTCGCCGGCCACTTCCACCGCCTTGCCCGACTTCGCCAGAACGTTCGCCGATAGCGCGCGGTTCATGCCGGCGATGCCGATCGCCGGCAGCAGACCGCCGATGGTGGTCGGGATCAGGCACACCAACAGCGCGATCAGCAGCAGCGGATCGAGCCTGGCGCCGACGAAACCGGCGAACAAGGGCAGGGTCGCGACCACGATCAGGAAGGTCAGGGTCATCGCCGCCAGCAGCATGGTCAGGGCGATCTCGTTGGGCGTCTTCTGCCGGTTGGCGCCTTCGACCAGGGCGATCATGCGGTCGAGGAAGCTGTGACCGGGCTCGGCGCTGACTTCGATCACGATTTCGTCGGACAACACCTTGGTGCCACCGATGACGCCGGAACGGTCGGTGCCGGCTTCGCGCAGCACCGGGGCGGATTCGCCGGTCACCGCCGATTCGTTGATCGTGGCCAGGCCCTTGACGATCTCGCCGTCGGCCGGAATCAGTTCGCCGGCCGACACGATCACCCGGTCGCCGGGCTTGAGCGTCGACGCCGGTACGCGGGTTTCGTTGCGGCCGACGGTGTCGAGCTTGCGTGCGACCAGGTCGCGGCGTGCGGCGCGCAAGGACGCGGCCTGGCCGCGGCCGCGCGCTTCGGCGACGGCTTCGGCGAAGTTGGCGAACAGCACGGTCACGAACAGGATCGCCGTGACCGCGGCGCCGAAGGCGAGGTGGCCGGGGACGAAGATCGTGATCAGCGCCGACAGTACGGTGCCGAGCAGCACCACCGCCATGATCGGGCTGCGGACCGCGTGCTGCGGCGCCAGCTTGACGAAGGATTCGAGCATCGCCGCGCGCAGGCCGGCGGCGTCGAGGCCGGCGACCGCGCCTTGGCGGCGTTGCGCGCCGAGGTGGCTCTGGCGCGTTTGCGCGCCGGGATGGAGCATGTCGTTCATCGGGCTTTTCCTCACAGAGCCTTGCTCGCCAGGGTCAGGTGATCGGCGATCGGGCCGAGCACCAACGCGGGCATGAATTGCAGGACGGTCAGGATCGCGATCACCGCGATCAGGGTCAGGGCGAAGGTCGGCGTTTCGGCGTGCAGCGTGCCGCCGCTCTGCGGTGCCACGCGTTTGCGCGCCAGCAGGCCGGCGACCGCGAGCGGCACGATCAGGGCCGGGTAGCGGCCCAGCGCGAGTACCGCGGCGCAGCTCAGGTTCCACCAATAGGTCGCGTCGCCGAGGCCTTCGAAACCCGAACCGTTGTTGGCGAAGGCCGAGGTGTACTCGTAGAAGACCTGGCCGATGCCGTGGAAACCCGGGTTGGAGTTGCCGGTGAGCGAAGGAAAGGCCATCGCGACGGCGCTGAAGCCCAGCACCACCATCGGCTGCAACAGGATCAGCAACGCCAGCAGGCGCACTTCCGGCGCTTCGATCTTGCGTCCGAACAATTCCGGCGTGCGTCCGGTCATCAGCCCGGCCAGGAACACCGACAGCAGCAGATAGACCAGAAATTGCTGCAAGCCGCAGCCGACGCCGCCCCAAATGGCGTTGATCAGCATGTTGACCATCGCCACGCCGCCGGTCAGCGGCGCCAGCGAATCGTGCATGGCGTTGACCGAGCCGTTGCTGCTTTGCGTGGTCAGCGCCGACCACAAGGCCGAGCCTTCGGCGCCGAAGCGGGTCTCCTTGCCCTCCATCAAAGCCGCATCGGCGCTGCCCGATGAGTAGGCCTCGGACCACACCGACAAACCGGTGGACAGCAGCGACATCAACAGCATGCTGCCGAACACCAGCGCGGTGAGTTTGCGCCGGCCGGTGAGCGGACCGACCATGAAGGTGACCGCGACCGGAATCAGGATCAGCGCCAGCACTTCGAGCAGATTCGAAAGCGGGGTCGGATTCTCCAGCGGTACGGTGCTGTTGGGGCCGTACCAGCCGCCGCCGTTGGTGCCCAACTGCTTGGCCGCGACCATGGCCGCGACCGGGCCGACGGGGATTTTCTGTTGCTCAAGCTCGGCGCTCCGGTCCAGCGGCGAAACTGTCGCGCCGCTTTGCAAGGTCGACGGAACGCCCTGCCAGGTCAGCAGCGCAGCCCACAGCAAGCACAGCGGAATCATGAAGCGCAGGGTGGCGCGGGTGACGTCGACCCAGTAGTTGCCGAGGTCGCGGGGCTCGCCCTCGCGCATCGCCGCGCCGGGACCGGCCAGGGCCTGACGGCCGCCGAACAGGCCGCGCAAGGTGGCGACCACGATCGCCAGACCCATCATCGGGGTGACGACCTGCAGGCCGACGATGCCGACCATCTGCGAGAGATAGCTCAGTTGCGCCTGGCCGGAGTAATGCTGCTGATTGGTGTTGGTGAGGAAGGACACCATGGTGTGCAGCGCGGTGTCCCAACGCAGGTTGGGCACACCGTCGGGATTGAGCGGCAGCCAGGCCTGGGTCATGAACAGCGCCCAGACCAGCACCGCCAGTACCGCATTGCTGAGCGCGAACGCCAGCGCATAGCCCCGCCAGCTCATGCCGCGCGCGGGGTCGGTGCCGACGGCACGATAGATCGCGCGTTCGACCGGCGCGAACAGGACGTCCAGGCGCGAGCGGTCGCCGCGCATGACGCGCGCCAGGTACAGGCCTAACGGCCAACCCAGGCCGATGGCGAGCGCGAATACAAGAAAGATTTCGATCATGACGAACACCGGGCGGTGATGACGCCGTGGCGGCGCGTCCGGCGCGGCTACGGCTTGGCACGCGTCCTCTCAAGCGCGGACGCGCGTCGGTAGAGTGGAGCCGCGCCGCGCTCCGTGCGGCGCGGGCGCGCGCTCAGAAGTCCTCGGGGCGCAGTACGACGTAGAGCAGATAGGCGCCGGCCACCAGGACCGAGATCGCGCACAGCATCGAGAGCCAACCGGGCATGTCGTGTCTCCTTCAGAAGCTCGCCTGGACCGCGGCTTCGATGCGCGAGCCGGCCAGGGCGTCGCCGAAGATCCGTTCGGCGCTGCGATCGGTGGCATGGGCGGTCAGGCGCAGTTCGAGGTTCGCGCTGGAGACCGTTTTCGCCGTCCAGATCGCGCTGAGCTGGCCGTGGCTGTAGCTGCGGTCGTAGACGTCGTCCAGGACGTAGTGGCCTACCGCCGCTTCGAAGCGAATGGCGTCGTTGACCGGGAAGCGCGCGCCGAGCTGCGCGTACAGGCCGCGGTCCCGACTGCCCAGCGCTTGGTTGGAATAGGCCAGCGACAGCCAGTAGTCGTCGCGCCAGGTGAGCGTGCCGTTGAGCTCGGTCCAGTTCAGATCGGCCGTGGTCGAGGGATAACGGTAGTGCAGGAGGTTGACGTCCAGGCTCCAGTCCCGGGCGATCTTGCCGGCCCAGCCGACGGTGAAATCGAATTCGCTGCTGGCGTGCGTGCCGGGCGCGAACTCGACGTTGGAGCCCCACACCGAGGCGTAGACGCCGCTGCGGTGGGCGGCCTTGAAGCCGGCCTGCACGGCCGCGTCGCCCTGGGTCTGCGAACTGCCGCGCCAGACATAGTCGCTGGTCAGCACGGCCGAACCGCTCAGGCCGAGGGCCGAGGCTTCCTCGGCCTGAGCGTTCGCGCCCAGTGCGAGCAGACCGAGTCCGGCGCAGAAAGCCGATAGCAGCGGGGCCGCGGCCTCGCGATGGCGGAACGGATGATGCGACGACATGGAGGTATCCGGAGAATGCATACGAGGCCGGTTCGGCCACGCGCTCATTCTCGGAAGGGGCGGCGTAAAGCCGCTATTTCGCGACCGCCGCCGCGGCATAAATTCGCCGTAAACAATCCCGGCCTCGGCATAAACCGCAGCATGTGAAGTGCGGGTTGCAGGGACGACGCAAGTCGCGACCACGGGACGCGCGGCCCAGCCGGGGCCTGCTGCGTTGATCGAAGCCCGAAATAGCGGCCTTCGAAGCGACCTGGGCCGCAGCACCCGCAGCGATGAACCGCCACGCAGCCGGCCGCAGCGGGCATGCGAAAGAAAACATCGGCCCGGCGGCCCAGGCTTCGGCTCCGGCGCTGTCGTGCGTCGCTGCGATTGTCGCGGCCGATGCCGTTCCTACGCAGAGCGGTCGCGCAGCAGGGCGGCCACGACCGCTTCGGGCTGCTTCATCCAGGCGAAGTGATCGGCGCGCGCGCCCAATTCGCGAGCGTCCATGTCGGTCGACTCGGCGCGCGCCCGGGGTAATTTGGACAGCAGGTAATCCTGCGAAGCGCGCGGCACCAGCCAGTCGTCGTCCAGGCGCACGCTGCGTGCCTGGATCTCGACCCGGGCCATGCCGGCTTCCAGGTCCTCGCCGACGCCGTGGGCGGCGTAGCGGCCGCTGAGCCCGGTGCGGGCCCAGTCGCGGATCAGGCCGCGCGCTTCGCTGCCGCCGAAGCCGATCCGGCGCCCCGGCAAGGTGCCGTTGACCTGGGCCAGCCAGGGCAGGAAGCGGTACATCCAGGACAGGCCGAGCTTGCGCGGCATCGGCCAAGTCCGCCAGTACGGCGAGCCGCTGGCGACCAGCCACAGCGCTTCCGGCATCGCTCGCCCGTGCAGCGCCATCAGGCCCAGGCGCACGCAGGCCAGTTGCCCGCCGAGGCTGTGGCCGCCGATCGCGCGCGCCACGCCCGGCAGGGCCGCCGCGGCCGCGGCTTCGCTGGCCGGCAGGTCGTCGAGCAGGATCTGGCGGTAACCCCAGTCGACCTTGCGGCCGGCGCGCAGGTTGCTGCTGCCGTTGCCGCGCCATTCGTGCAGGAACACCGCCACGCCGCGTGCGGCCAGGGCTTCGGCGAAGGGCAGGTAATGGCGCGCGGCGACGCCGAGCGCGGGCAGCCACAGCAGGCTCAGACGTGGTTGCGCGGGAACGCGCGCGAGCAAGGACCAAGCGTGGCCGTCGCTGGCCTTCAGGCCGACTTCCTTCGGCCCGGAACCGTCCGGCCCGCTCTGGGGCGGCGTGCTCTCGATCCGCCTGTTTTCGTTCGGCATGCGTTCGTCGGCCTCGGCGCGGCCGCGGTCGGGAGCTTTACGGTCGGCCATGCGGCGCCGCTCCGAAATGATCCAGCACCAGTACTTCGCCGCGACCGGGGCGGTAGCCGCCGTGCAGGGCGGCATGGACATAATCGGCCGCCGCCGCGCAAGCCGGCTCCAGCGCCAGGCCGCGGCACAGGTTCGCCGCCACCGCCGAGGCGAGGGTGCAGCCGGTGCCGTGCGCGTCCACGGACAAGCGCGGGTGGGCGATTTCGCGCCGCGTGCCGGCGTGCGCGAACAGATCGACGACATCGCCGCCTCCCGGCAGATGACCGCCCTTGAGCAACACCGCCTGTGCGCCGATCGCGAGCAGGGCTTCCGCCGCCGCGCGCATGTCGGCGCGGTCGCCGATCCGGCGGCCGAGCAACAGTTCGGCCTCGGGCAGGTTGGGCGTGACCAGGCTGGCCAGCGGCAACAGGCGGCCGCGCAGCGCGTCCAGCGCGTCGGGCTCGAGCAGGCGCGCGCCGGAGGTCGCGACCATCACCGGGTCCAGCACGATCTGCGCCGGACGGTAATGCTCCAGCGCATCGGCGACGGCGTGGATCACCGCGGCGTTGGCGAGCATGCCGAGCTTGACCGCGCCGATCGCGAAGTCGTCGAAACAAGCGTCGATCTGGGCGCGCAGAAAGCCAATGTCGGGCACGTGCACCGCGCTGACGCCGCGGGTGTGCTGGGCGGTCAGCGCCGCCAGCGCGCTGAGGCCGTGCACGCCGTGCGCGGCGAAGGTCTTGAGGTCGGCCTGGATGCCCGCGCCGCCGCCGGAGTCGGAGCCGGCGACGGTGAGGGCGGAAACGGGGCGCTGGGTCATCGGATACGGTCGGCGGATAGGGTCGGACGGGCGCGGCGGCCGTTCGCCACGACGGCCGCGCACGGCGGCCGCAGGACGCGCGGCCGCCCCCATCTTATCGGCCCGGCCGGTGCCCGTGCTTGCTAGTCCTTGCCGTCGTCTGTCCAGGCCCGGGCCATCAGCGAACCGGCAGCGACTTCACCGCCCAGGGCGGCTCGGCGTCGACCTGCAGCATCCCGCTCAATGCTTCGGCCATCACGGTCAGCATGACCGCGGTCACGCCGGGCGCGAGCTGCTGTCTCCGGTTCGATCGGGTAAGGCGACGGAAGGCCGGCGGATTCGCCGGCCTTCCGTTCGTTTGCGCGGCCGTGCGCCGCTTACAACACTTCCGACGCGTAATCGGCCAGGCGCGAACGTTCGCCGCGGCGCAGGGTGACGTGGGCGCTGTGCGCCCAGCCCTTGAAGCGGTCGACCGCGTAGGTCAGGCCCGAGGTGGTCTCGGTCAGGTAGGGCGTGTCGATCTGCTCCACGTTGCCCAGGCAGACGATCTTGGTGCCCGGGCCGGCGCGGGTGATCAGGGTCTTCATCTGCTTCGGGGTCAGGTTCTGCGCCTCGTCCAGGATCAGCCAGCGGCTGAGGAAGGTGCGCCCGCGCATGAAGTTCATCGAGCGGATCTTGATCCGCGAGGCGAGCAGGTCGTTGGTCGCCGCGCGGCCCCAGGCGCCGCCTTCCTGGTTGTGGGTCAGCACTTCCAGGTTGTCGGTCAGCGCGCCCATCCACGGGGTCATCTTTTCCTCCTCGGTGCCGGGCAGGAAGCCGATGTCTTCGCCGACGCTGACCGTGGCGCGGGTCATGATGATCTCGCGGTAGCGCTGCTGATCCATGGTCTGGGCCAGGCCGGCGGCCAGGGCGAGCAGGGTCTTGCCGGTGCCGGCGGTGCCGAGCAGGGTGACGAAGTCGATCTCCGGGTCCATCAGGGCGTTGAGGGCGAAGTTCTGCTCGCGGTTGCGCGCGATGATGCCCCACACCGCATGTTGGTTATGGCGGTAGTCGTCGACGATCTGCAGGGTCACGCGCTCTTCGCCGACCTTGACCACCTTGAGTTCGGACTCGTCGTCGCCGGGCAGGTACAGGAACTGGTTCGGGTACCAGTCGTCGTCCGGCGCGCGGCTGAGTTCGTAATAGGTGCGGCCTTTCTCGGTCCAGGACTTGAGGTCCTTGCCGTGGCGCTGCCAGAAGTCCTCCGGCAGCGCGGTCGCGCCGGTGTAGAGCAGGCTGAAGTCGTCGAGGGCGCGGTCGTTCTCGTAGTCCTCCGACACGATGCCGGCGATCGAGGCCTTGATCCGCAGGTTGATGTCCTTGGACACCAACACCACCGGCACCTCCGGCTCGGACTCCTTCAGCGCCAGGATCGAGCCGAGGATGTGGTTGTCCGGAATGACCGCGCCGAAGCGCTTGCCGGCATCGAAGGCGCTGGTCTGGAAGCGCAGCTTGCCGATGCTCTGCGCGCCGCGCAGCTGCAGCCCCTGCGGGCGGTTGAGGGTGATGCCCGAGGCGATCTTGGCGGTGCCTTCGGCTTCGATCAGCTCGTTGAGGAAGCGACTGACCTGGCGCGCGTTGCGGCTGGCTTCGGAGGTGCCCTTCTTGCCGTTGTCGAGTTCCTCGATGACCTGCATCGGCAGGTACACGTCGTGTTCCTCGAACTTGAACAGCGCGGTGGGATCGTGCATCAGCACGTTGGTATCCAGCACGTAGATGCGCTTGCTTCTGGTCATTGAGCGGTCTCGTCGGAGTAGTGCGTGGAAAGCGGGGCGGGACATTGCGCCGGGACGCGGTGCGGGCCGCGCACGGACGGCGCCCACGGTCGCGCCGCCGTGGCCCGCGGGGCGGGACGGCTGGCGAACGTGGACGGGGAGGGCCTCACTGGGCGTTGCGCTCCTAGGCGGAGTGTTCCTTGAGCGAATCGAGTACGGCCTGGGCATGGCCGGCGACTTTCACCGGACGCCATGACGCCACGATGACGCCTTTCGGGTCGATCAGGAAGGTGCTGCGTTCGATGCCCATGTACTTGCGGCCGTAGAGGTTCTTTTCCTTGATCACGCCGAACGCGTTGCACAGCGATTCGTCGCCGTCGCTGACCAGGTCGAACTTGAAGCCTTGCTTGGCGCAGAAGTTCTGGTGCGAGCGGATCGAATCGCGCGACACGCCGAGCACGGTCGCGCCGAGCTTCTTGAACTTGGGCAGCAGGGCGTTGAAATCCAGGCCTTCGGTGGTGCAGCCCGGGGTGCTGTCCTTGGGGTAGAAGTACAGCACCAGCCACTGCCCGGCGTAGTCGGCGAGGCGGACGGTTTCGCCGCTGGACAGGGCCAGTTGCAGCGCGGGCGCTTTCTTGCCGTATGCGTGATCGCCGGTGTCGAGCATGGTCAGAACTTCATCGGGTCCATGATGGCGTCGAGATTCAGATGGTCGCAGAACTCGAGGAAATCGTCGCGCAGCGCGGCGATGTGCATGCTCGACGGCACGCCGATGGTGATCTGGGCCGAGAACATGTCCGCGCCGGTCTGCATCGCGCGGTAGCGCGAGCAATGCAGGCTTTCGATGGTGATGCCCTGGCGGTCGAAGAAATCGGCCAGCTGGAACAGGATGCCGGGCTTGTCGGCGGCGACCACCTCGACCACATAGGGCAGCAGGCTGGATTGGACCTGTTTGGCGCCGGTGCGGTACCACACCAGCTTCAGGCCTTCCTCGCGCTCCAGGCGCGACAGCATGGCCTCCAGCTTCGCGACCGCGTCCCAGGAGCCCACCGCCAGCGCCGTCACCGAGACGTCGCGGCCGACCGTGGACAGGCGTGCGTCGACCAGGTTGCAGCCCGAATCGGCGATCCGGCGCGTCACCGACAGCAGCGGCGACTCCGGATGCGTCGTATAGGCGTTGATCAGGAGGTGGTTTTCGTTCGGCGACGGCCGGGAAGCGGAATCGGTCAAGGCGGCGCCTGCAAGGGAGCGTAAGGCTCGGAAATGAACGGCGGCCCGGGCTCGGGTCGCGGCTGTAAGGCAGCATACTTGCCCCCGCTTTCGGGCCGCAAGTAACATCGCCCCGTACTTGGCGGCACCGCGCACGTTTTTCCAGGCCCGGACGCTCCGCCCGGAACACTGGCCCGGCGGTCCGCCGCCCGACGGCGCGGACGCCTTCATCACGATCATTGGTAGGTTTTCTCTTGCGACTTTCCGGCAGCATCACCGCGCTGGCGACGCCGTTCACCGCGGCCGGCGAACTCGACCTGGACGCCTGGCACAAGCTGCTGGCGGCGCAGTTGCAAGGCGGCACCCAGGCGGTGGTCGTGGCCGGCTCGACCGGCGAGGCCGCGGCGCTGTACGACGCCGAGTACGACCTCCTGCTGCGGACCGCGGTCGAAGCGGTCGCCGGACGCATTCCGGTGCTGGCCGGCACCGGCCTGTCCAATACCGCCAAAACCATCGAACTGACCCGCCGCGCCGCCGCGCTCGGCGCCGACGCCGCCCTGGTGGTGACGCCGCCCTATGTGCGTCCGACCCAGGCCGGTCTGATCGCGCACTATCGCGCGATCGCCGACGACGGTGCGCTGCCGATCGTGCTCTATAACGTGCCGGGCCGCACCGGTGGCGATCTGCTGCCGCAGACCGTGGCGGCGTTGGTCGACCACCCGCGCATCGTCGGCATCAAGGAGGCGGTGGCCGAGGCCGCGCGCATGGATGCCCTGCTGGCGTTCAAGTCGGACGGTTTCGCCGTGCTCAGCGGCGACGACCCGACCGCGTGCCGGGCCATGCTCACCGGTGCCGACGGCATCGTCTCGGTCGGCTCCAACGTGCTGCCGGCGGCGTTCCGCCGCCTCGCCGATCTGGCCCGCGCCGGCCGCCGCGAAGCGGCCGAAGCCTGGGACGCGCGCCTGCGTCCGGCCTACGACTTCCTCGGCGTGGAGCCCAACCCGATCCCGGTCAAGGCGCTGCTGGCCGCGCAAGGCCTGGGCCACGGTCTGCGCCTGCCGCTGCAATCGCTGTCGCCGGCGCACGACGAGGCGGCGCGCCGCATCGCCGCGCTGGTGATCGAACTCGAACATGCCGGTCGCGAGCCGATCGCGGCCTGACCCCCTTTCCGCAGGAGATGCTCATGCGTTGCAACCCCAATCTGTCCCGAGCGCTGGTCGCCGGTCTGCTGCTGGCGGTGGTCGCCACTTCGGGCTGCAGCTGGTTCCGCAAGGGCAACAAGCTGTATGCCGAAGCGCCGGAAAACCGCCCGCTGGAAGTGCCGCCGGATCTCGACCAGCCGCGTACCGACGGCGCCATGGCGGTGCCGGGCGGCTCGGTGACCGCGTCCGGCCTGGCCGCCTCGCGTCCGACCCAGGCGGCCCCGGCCACGCCGGCGTCGGCGGCGAACGGCTTCACCGTCAGCGGCAACCGCGACGACATCTTCAACAAGGTCGGCGACGCGCTGGGCAAGGTCGAAGGCCTGAGCATCGCCAGCCGCGCGCAGCTGCTTGGCGCTTACGACGTCAACTACCAGGGCAGCAACTTCCTGGTCCGGGTCAGCGCGGTGGAAGCCGGCGCCTATGTCTCGGCGGTCGACCCGCGTGGCCTGCCGGCCGCCGGCGATGCGCCGGCGCAGCTGATCGCCAGCCTCAAGGGCACGCTCGGCGGCCGTTGATCGCCAGCGTCGCTTGCGACACCGGACGGGCGCCGCGAGGCGCCCGTTTTCGTTGCGGCGGACACCGCGAGCCCCCGCCCGGCGCAACAGGAGGGGCGGGCGCAACCGGTGCGACAGGCGCTGCAGCCGGTAGATCGGCTCTTGTAGGAGCGGCGCGAGCCGCGAAGGCCGGAGCGGTTTGCGCGAGCGCAGGTCGCCGAAGCCAGGATAAGCGGGCTTCACGCGGGGCCTGGTGGTTCGGCCCGGTCGGCCGGGCTGCGGAAGCCAGCGTGGTATCGCATCGCAGCGGTTGTCGCGGTTTACGCCGCTCCTACAAAGTCCGGGCCGGCATAGGGCGCGGCGTGGGCCGCGACCATCGGGCCGGGCAGCGCTCAGCGCTCGCTCGGCAGTCCGCGCGCCAGGCCTTCGTGCAACAGCAACCGGGTCGCTGCGGCGCGTTGCGCCATCGGCATCTGCGCCAAGGCATCGAGCACCCAGCCGAAGGCGCGGCAACGCGCCTGGCGCGCTTGCGGCGCCTGGCCTTCGGCGCCGAGTTGGGCGGCGAAGTCGTCGTGCAGCAGCAGGGCGGTGGCGCCGGCGCGCTTGAGCGTCTGTTTGGCCGCGCCGGCGTCGTAGGCCTGCGGCGGGTTCTGCAGTCCGCCCAGTGCGATGCGCAGCAAGGCGTCGAGGAAGCCCTGCCGGCTGTCCTCGCCAAGCTGTTGCGCCGCACGGGTCAGCGCCTCGGGGCTGCGATCGGCTTGCGGGTCGAACACGCCGCACAGCACCTCGGCATCGGCCGGGGTGCGCGCGGCGCGGTGCAGGGCCTGGAACAGGCGGTCCAGGTCGGGGTCGGCGGCGCGGGTCAGCAGATCGGCACTGCCGCTGCGCAGCGCGTCCGGGTCCAGCCGCGGCAGGTCCAGCGCGCTCAGATCGAGGTCGCCGAGGCCCAGCGCGCCCAGGTCGAGCGCACCGCGGTCCGGCGCGGTCGAGCCGGAGCGGGGCGTGGATGGCGGGGCGGTTCTGGATTGGCCGCCGGCACCGGCCGGGGCCAGGCTCAGGGCGAGCAGCAGCGCGGGCAGGACGTGCGCGGTTCGGCGGGGGCTGGGCACGGCATCGGTCTCGGGCGGCGCGGTCGGCCCGAGTCTAGGCGGCGGTCGATGAACGCCCGCAGGCGGCCCGGGGCCGCCGGCGCCGGCTCAGCGCTCGAGCAGGTCGAGCTTGCCGGTCTTGCCTTCCCAATCCTTGGCGTCGGGCAGGCTGTCCTTGCGCGTGGTGATCACCGGCCAGGCCTGGGCCAGCTCGGCGTTGAGGGCGACGAAGGCCTCCTGGCCGGCCGGGACGTCGTCTTCGGGGTAGATCGCATTGATCGGGCACTCCGGCTCGCACAGAGTGCAGTCGATGCACTCGTCCGGATCGATCACCAGGAAATTGGGGCCTTCATGGAAGCAGTCGACCGGGCACACCTCGACGCAGTCGGTGTACTTGCATTTGATGCAGTTCTCGGTGACGACGAAGGGCATGAGCGAAATCCTGGGGTCTGGGCCGTGCCGGCGGGTCGGCGGCGATAGTGTAGCCATCGCTGCGCAACGACCCAAGGCGCGGCTTGGCGGATGCGTGACGGGCGCCGCGGGCGCGGAGCGCGACGGCGTCGCCGATCGCCCTGCCGGCGAGCGAGCAAGAAAAAGCCCGCGCAGGCGCGGGCTTTTTCGGCGACATGGTCGCGGGTTTGGCGCTCCCTACGGGATTCGAACCCGTGTTTTAGCCTTGAGAGGGCCACGTCCTAGGCCTCTAGACGAAGGGAGCAGGGGATTGCAGCGCCGACGGGGGAGCGGGCTCCTCGCCGGACCGCAGGGACTCTCAATCCGGTGCGGCCTGCTAGTATATGCGCCGCCGTTGCCGCGGGCAACGGCCATCCCGAATTCCTTTACAGGCGGCGCGCCCGCTCGATGCAAGCCGATAACTTCTCATTCCAACCCACGCTGCGGGTGATTCCGCGCGACCAGCACAACGTCTCGCGCAAGGAGATCAGCCCCAATGCGCTGCGGGTGCTGTACCGATTGCGCGACAGCGGCTTCGGCGCCTATCTGGTCGGCGGCGCGGTGCGCGACATCCTGGTCGGCGGCCACCCCAAAGACTTCGACGTCGCCACCGATGCGACGCCGGAGCAGGTCAAGGGCCTGTTCCGCAACTGCCGCCTGATCGGTCGCCGCTTCCGCCTGGCCCATGTGGTCTACGGACGCGAGATCATCGAAGTGGCGACCTTCCGCGCCAACAGCGACGACGGCAGCGGCGACCGCGAAACCGACACCGGCGGCCGGCTGGTGCGCGACAACGTCTACGGCAGCATCGAAGACGACGCGGTGCGCCGCGACTTCACCGCCAACGCGCTGTACTACGCGGTCGAAGACTTCTCGGTGCGCGACTACGTCGGCGGCTTCGAAGACGTGCAGAACCGGCTGATGCGCCTGATCGGCGACCCGGAGACGCGTTACCGCGAAGACCCGGTGCGCATGCTGCGCGCGGTCCGGCTGGCGGCCAAGCTCGGCTTCGAGATCGAGCGCGCCACCGCCGAGCCGATTCCGCGCCTGGCGCCCTTGCTGGCCGACGCCGCGCCGGCGCGCTTGTTCGAGGAATGCCTGAAGCTGTTCCTGTCCGGTCACGCCGTCGAGAGCTTCCTCGGCCTGGAGCGCTACGGCCTGCTCGGCGCACTGCTGCCGGAAAGCGCCGCCGCGCTGCGTTCCAACCGCAGCGGCGCGTTGCGGCGGATGGTGCTGGAGGGCCTCAAGGGCACCGACGCGCGCGTCGCCGCCGACGAACCGGTATCGCCGGCGTTCCTGTTCGCCCTGCTGCTGTGGCCGGCGTACTGCCGTGCGCTGATGGCGTTGCAGGCGCAAGGCGTGCACACCGCCGAAGCGCAGCGCCGCGCCGCCGACCGGGTGACCCTGCATCAGTTGTCGACGATCGCCCTGCCGCGGCGTTTCTCGCTGCCGATGCAGGAGATCTGGCTGCTGCAATCGCGCTTCCAGCAGCGCCAACGCAAGCGCGTGTTCCGGCTGCTGTCGCATCCGCGCTTCCGCGCCGCGTTCGATTTCCTCAGCCTGCGCCTGGCGGCTTCGCCCGAACACGCCGCCGACGTCGAGTTCTGGCGCGAGGCGCAACTGCACCCGAACGAAACCCTGGCGCAGCAGGACGCCGCGCCGCACGCCGACGAGGACGAGAGCGGCGAAGGCCGCGCGCCGCGCAAGCGCCGGCGCCGTCGCCGCGGCGCGCCGGTCGAGGAATGACTGCGGGGAGCGGGCGTGTAGGCGCGGGCGAAATCCCATAGCCGGCGCTCGCTTCGCTCACTCCTCGTTCCTCTGCGCTCACTTCCGCTTTCCCGCCATGCAAACCGCCTATATCGGCCTCGGCAGCAACCTCGGCGACAGCGCCGCGGTGCTGCGCGCGGCCCTGCGTTCGCTCGACGGCCTCCCGCGCAGCCGGCTGCGGCGCGCCTCGCAGCTGTACCGCACGCCGGCCTGGGGCCGTACGGACCAGCCGGATTTCCTCAACGCGGTCGCCGCGCTGGACACCGAACTGCCGGCGCAGGAACTGCTCGCGGCGATGCTGGAGATCGAGCGCGAAGCCGGGCGCTCGCGCCTGGCCGATCGCAGCGACCGGTGGGGGCCGCGCACGCTCGATCTCGATCTGCTGTTGTACGGCGAGGCGACGATCGAAGCGCCGGGCCTGCACGTGCCGCATCCGCATCTGCACGAACGCGCCTTCGCCCTGGTGCCCTTGCTCGAAATCGCGCCGGACGCGCGCATCCCCGGCCTCGGCGCGGCGCGCGATTGCCTGGCCCAGCTCGGCGCCGGCGACATACGCCCCCTGCCGGCGGACGATCTTTGACCGCCGCCGCCTCGCGTACGGTCTGAACGAGCGCCGGTACCGCGCTTGGCCGCGGGTTGGCCGCCGTTTGCCGGCCCCACTGCGTTGCGCCGGGGAGGGCCGCGGTCGTGCGGCAACCTGTTAAGTTATGGCGCCACCCCACAGACGTCCGTCGCCACCGGACGAGCCGCCCATGTACACCTCGGCTTCCACCGACAAGCCGGCCGCCAAGGCCTGGACCGTGCCCATGCTCGCCGACGCCAAGCGCGACGGCCGCAAGCTGGTGATGTTGACCGCCTACGATGCGAGCTTCGCCCGCACCATGGACGCGGCCGGAATCGATCTGGTCCTGGTCGGCGATTCGCTGGGCATGGTCGCGCAGGGCCACAACAGCACCTTGCCGGTGACCGTCGCCGACATGGTCTACCACACCGCCTGCGTCGCCCGCGGCCTGGCCAAGGCGTTGCTGATCGCCGACCTGCCGTTCCAATCCGACGCCACGCCGGCGCGTGCGCTCGACGCCGCCACGGCGCTGCTGCAGGCCGGCGCGGCGATGGTCAAGATCGAAGGCGCGGCGCACAAGCTGGAGACGATCCGCTTCCTGGTCGAACGCGAGATTCCGGTCTGCGGCCACCTCGGCCTGACCCCGCAGTCGGTGCTGCGCCTGGGCGGCTACAAGGTCCAGGGCCGCGACGACGCCGCGGCCGCGCGCCTGCGCGAAGACGCGCGCGCGGTCGAGGAGGCCGGCGCGCAGCTGCTGGTGCTGGAATGCGTGCCGACCCCGGTCGCCGCGGCGATCAGCGCCGACCTGCGCATCGCCACCATCGGCATCGGCGCCGGCCCCGCCTGCGACGGCCAGGTGCTGGTGCTGCACGATCTGCTCGGGGTCAACTCCGGCCATCGCCGGCCCAAGTTCGTCAAGGATTTCCTCGCCGAGGGCGGTTCGGTCGCGGGCGCGTTCTCGGCCTATGCCGAGGCGGTGCGCAGCGGCGCCTTCCCCGACGCGGCCCACTCCTACGACTGAGCCGCGCGCGGCTGGTTTCGGACGTCATCGCGCAGGGATTCGCGCTCCGCTCCGGCGGATATCCATTTCGAGTACCTCATGCTGACTGTCGATCAACTCGGCGCCCTGCGCGCCACCCTCGGCGCCTGGCGCATGGCCGGCCAACGCGTGGCCTTCGTGCCGACCATGGGCAACCTGCACGAAGGCCACCATTCGCTGATCCGGATCGCGCGCGAGCGCGCCGACCGGGTCGTGGCCAGCGTGTTCGTCAACCCGACCCAGTTCGGCCCCAACGAAGACTACGGCCGCTATCCGCGCACGCCGGAAGCCGATGCCGACGGCCTGCGCGCCGCCGGCTGCGACCTGCTGTGGCGGCCGTCGGTCGAGACCATGTACCCGTACGGGGTCGAGCACACCGTGCAGGTGCGGGTGCCCCAGGTCACCGACACCCTCGAGGGCGCGCACCGGCCGGGCCATTTCGACGGCGTGGCGACCGTGGTCGCGCGCCTGTTCAATCAGGTCCGCCCGGATGTGGCCGTGTTCGGGCGCAAGGACTACCAACAACTGGCGGTGATCCGCTACCTGGTCCGCGACCTGGCCTTCCCGATCGAGATCGTCGGCGCCGACACCCGGCGCGAGGCCGACGGCCTGGCGCTGAGCTCGCGCAACCAGTACCTGTCCGAGACCGAGCGCCCGCGCGCGGTCGAAATCCACCGCTGCCTGCAGTGGATGCGCCAGGCCGCGCAGGCCGGCGAGCCGCGCGCGGCGATCGAGGCCGAAGCCGCCGAACGCCTGCGCGCGGCCGGTTTCGAGGTCGACTACGCGGCGTTGCGCCGGCCCGATCTGGGCCTGCCCGAGGACGAGCCCGGCGAACCGGCGCGGGTGGCCCTGATCGCGGCCCGGCTGGGGCGCACGCGGTTGATCGACAACCTCGAATTCGACGCCTGAACGGGGGCGTCCGGCCAGGCCGGCGCAAGCGCCCGGAGGGGGCGGCTGAACGGGAAATCTCCGTTCCGCCGGCGAGGCCCCGGGGCCATGTTGCAGCGCGCCATGCGCTGCTAGACTTCTGGCCTTTCGCGCCCGCGCGTCTGCGGACGGAGTACCGACCATGCAACTGAACCTGCTCAAGGCCAAGATCCACCGCGCCACCGTCACCCATGCCGAGCTGCACTACGAAGGCTCCTGCGCGATCGACGGCCGCCTGCTGGACATCTCCGGCATCCGCGAATACGAGATGGTCCACATCTACAACATCAACAGCGGTCACCGCTTCTCCACCTACGCCATCCGCGGCGAAGAGGGCAGCGGGGTGATCTCGGTCAACGGCGCGGCCGCGCACAAGGCCCAGCCCGGCGACCTGGTGATCATCTGCGCCTACGGGATCTGCGACGAGGCCGAGGCGGCCAAGTACAAGCCGACCCTGGTGTACGTGGACCGGCACAACCAGCTGACCCACACCAACCACTCGATGCCGGCACAGGCCGCCGCCTGACCGACCGGCCCCCAAGAGAGCCTTCGCACACGATGAGCGATGACGTCCGACTCCACGAGCTGCGCGCCGAGGTCGGGCGCGTCGGCATCACCCCGCTGGCGCAGCTGATCGCCGCCGATCCGGCCCGCGCCGCCGATTTCGCTCTCCAGGTCTGGCCGGTCTACGCCAGCTTCGCCCGTCAGCGCTACGACCGCGCCGCGCTGGACTGGTTGTTCCGCGCCGCGGCGGCGGCGCACAGCGAGCGGCGCCTGCGGGCGCTGTTCGACGGCGAAACCGTCAACGTCACCGAGGGCCGCGCCGCCCTGCACACCGCCTTGCGCGGCGACTTGTCCGCCAGCGATACCGCCCGCGCCGCGCACCGCCAGGCGCTGGAAGCGCGCAGCCGGATGCGCGCGGTGATCGAGACGCTGACTGCGAGCGAGGTCACCGACATCGTCAGCGTCGGCATCGGCGGCTCCGATCTCGGCCCGCGCCTGGCCGTGGACGCGCTCAGCGGCGCGACCCCGGGCCGGTTCCGCGTGCATTTCCTGTCCAATGTCGACGGCCACGCCGCCCAGCGCCTGCTGGCGGGGCTGGACCCCAAGCGCACCGCCGCGCTGCTGATCTCCAAGACCTTCGGCACCCAGGAAACCCTGCTCAACGGCGCGATCCTGCGCGACTGGCTCGGCGACGCCTCGCGCCTGTACGCGATCAGCGCCAACGTCGAGCGCGCCGGCGCCGCGTTCGGCATCCCGCCGGAGCGGCTGCTGCCGATGTGGGACTGGGTCGGCGGCCGCTACTCGCTGTGGTCGGCGGTCGGCCTGCCGATCGCGCTGGCGATCGGCATGGACGCGTTCGAAGATTTCCTCGCCGGCGCCGCGCAGATGGATGCGCACGTGCTGGAGACCCCCTTGCCGCGCAATCTGGCCGCTTGGCACGCGCTGACCGCGGTGTGGAACCGCAACGGCCTGGGCTATGCCACCCAAGCGGTGCTGGCTTACGACGACCGGCTCAAGCTGCTGTCGAACTACCTGCAGCAGTTGGTCATGGAAAGCCTGGGCAAGTCGGTGCGCCTGGACGGCTCGGCCGTGGCCGGCGACACCGTGCCGGTGTGGTGGGGCGGGGTCGGCACCGATACCCAGCACAGCTTCTTCCAGGCCCTGCACCAGGGCACCTCGATCGTGCCGGCCGATTTCATCGGCGTGGTCCGCGCCGACGCGCCGTACCCGCAGAACCATCGCGCGCTGCACGCCAACCTGTTGGCGCAGACCGAGGCCTTCGCCAACGGCCAGGCCAGCGACGACCCGCACCGCGCCTACGCCGGCGGCCGCCCGAGCACGACGATCCTGCTCGACGCATTGACCCCGCAGTCGCTGGGCGCGCTGCTGGCGATGTACGAGCACAGCGTCTATCTGCAGTCGGTGTTCTGGGGCATCAACGCTTTCGACCAGTTCGGCGTCGAACTCGGCAAGCAGGTCGCCAACAAGCTGCTGCCGGCGCTGGCCGGCGACGCCGAGGCCGACGACCCGGTGACGCGCGAGCTGTTGCGCAAGCTGCGCGGCTAGTACCCGCTTCTTGTAGGAGCGGCGTCCCACGGGGATTTCCTTCGGTCATGAGCCGCGACCGCGCTGCTTCGGTCTCGCGATATCTGTCGTTCGAGGCCTCAAGAGCAAGGCTTCCGCCCGCAAGCGGACGGGTAACTTTCTTTTGGCGCCCCAAAAGAAAGTCGCCAAAGAAAAGCGCATTCGCGCGAAGCTCCCCTGCGAGTTCGATGCTTGCGCCGGGATTTTTCGATAAGACATCCCTGTCTTATCGAGTCGTGCTCTTTAACGGCGGGGCGCACGTCCTGTGCGCCGCCCTCCGGGTCTAGGGGAACTCTCGCGGGCGCGATGCTATGCCAAGTGCTTGTAGCAATAACAACGATAACGTTGGTACTGGGCGGCACCGCGATTCAGGCCGCGCCGTGGCGCGCCAGCGCCCATTCGACGTGCTCGCGCACCAGCGCGCTGGGATGCTCGCGGCGCGAGCGCAGTGCGGCGATCGTCTCGGGCGTGCCCGGCGCGTTGCCGAGCGCGACGGCGATGTTGCGCAGCCAGCGCTCGTGGCCGCTGCGGCGGATCGCCGAGCCCTCGGTGCGGCGCAGGAACTCGTCCTCGTCCCAGGCGAACAATTGCGCCAGGCTGGCCGTGTCGAGCCCGTTGCGGGCGCGGAAATCCGGCTCGTCGTTGCGCTTGGCGAACTTGTTCCAGGGGCAGACCAACTGGCAGTCGTCGCAGCCGAAGATGCGGTTGCCGATCGCCGGGCGCAGTTCCTCGGGAATCGCGCCGTCGTGTTCGATGGTCAGATAGGCGATGCAGCGGCGCGCATCGAGCCGGTGCGGGGCGACGATGGCCTGGGTCGGGCAGATGTCGATGCAGCGCGTGCAGGTGCCGCAGTGCGCGCTGGCCGGCGCATCGATCGGCAGCGGCAGGTCGACGTAGATCTCGCCTAGGAAGAACCAGGAGCCGCCGTCCTTGTCGATCAGGCAGGTGTGCTTGCCGATCCAGCCCAGCCCGGCGTTGCGCGCCAGCGCGCGCTCCAGCACCGGTGCCGAATCGACGAATACCCGGTGGCCGAACGGGCCGACCACTTCGCCGATGCGGTCGGCCAGACGCTGCAGGCGCTGGCGCATCAGCTTGTGGTAGTCGCGGCCGAGCGCGTAGCGGGCGACGTAGGCGCGCTCGCGGTCGGCCAGGGTGGCCCAGGCGTCCTCGTCGTCGCGGCGGCCGTAGTCCAGGCCGACCGAGATCACCCGCACGGTGCCGGGCAGCAGCCGGTCCGGGCGGCCGCGCAGTTCGCCGTGGCGGGCCATCCAGTCCATCGAGCCGTGCAGGCCCTGTTCCAGCCAGTCGAGCAGGTAGCCTTCGTCGTCGTCGAGTTCGATCCCGGCGATGCCGCAGCGCTGGAAGCCGAATTCGCGCGCCAGCTCGCGGATGCGCGCGGCCAGCGCCGGGTAGTCGGGCGGCGCCGGGTTGGGCGCGGGGCGGGGCGCGGAGCTGGAATGGGCGTCGGGCTGGTTCACGATCCCGCAAGTATAGAATCCGGGCATGTCGCCCAACGCTGAAATCGTCGGCCGAACCGCTGCCGCGCCCGGGACCGCGCTGTACGACGCCGTGGCGTTGCGCGCGATCGAGGCGCGCGCCGCGGCCGAACTGGGCGATGCCTACGTGCTGATGCAGCGCGCCGGCGCGGCGGCCTGGAGCGAGTTGCTGAACCATTGGACGCGCGCGTTCCGCCTGCTGGTGGTGTGCGGTCCCGGCAACAACGGCGGCGACGGCTATGTGCTGGCGACCCTGGCCCGGCAAAGCGGGCGCGACGTTTCGGTGCTGCGCCTGCCCGGGCACGCGCCGCGCAGCGCCCTGGCGCGCCGCGCCGCGGCCGAGTACGCGCAGGCCGGCGGCGCCACGCTCGAATTCGACGGCACGCTGCCGGCGGCGGACGTGGTGGTCGACGCGTTGTTCGGCATCGGCCTGTCGCGCGCGCCGGACGCGGCCTCGGCCGATCTGATCGCGGCGATCAACGCGCACCCGGCGCCGGTGCTGGCGCTGGACGTGCCGAGCGGCGTCGACGCCGACAGCGGCCAGGCCCACGTCGCCGCGGTGATCGCGCAGCGCACCCTGGAGTTCATCGCGCCCAAGGCCGGCCTGCGCAGCGGCGCAGCGCTGGATCACGTCGGCGCGCTGGCGGTGGCGCGGTTGCAACTGGACCCGGAGCATTACGGCGTCGAAGCGGTTGCCGAAGCGCTGGGCGCCGCCGATCTCGGGCGCTGGCTGCGGCCGCGCCGGCGCGACAGTCACAAAGGCCGCAACGGCCGTGTGCTGTGCGTGGGCGGCGATCACGGGCACGGCGGCGCCTTGTTGTTGTGCGCGCAGGCCGCGCTGCGCAGCGGCGCCGGTTTGCTCGATGCGGCCACGCGTGCGGCGCATGTGGCGCCGATGTTGGCGCGCCTGCCCGAGGCGATGCCGCGCGCGGTCGAGAGCGGCGAGGAACTCGCCGCCGCGATCGACGCCGCCGATGTCGTCGCGATCGGCCCCGGCCTGGGTCAACAAGGTTGGGGGCGGGCGCTGTACGCGCGCGTCCTGGCCAGCGCCAAGCCGCGTCTGTTCGACGCCGATGCGCTCAATCTGCTTGCCGCGCAACCGCGGGCGCTGCCGGCCGACTGCGTGCTGACGCCGCACCCCGGCGAAGCCGCGCGCCTGCTCGGCAGCGCTGCCGCGCAGGTGCAGGCCGACCGCTTCGCCGCGGTGCGCGCGCTCGTCGATCGCTACGGTTGCGCGGTGGTGCTCAAGGGCGCCGGCAGCCTGATCGCCGCACCGCAACGGCGCACGCGCCTGATCGCCGCCGGCAATCCGGGCATGGCGGTCGGCGGCATGGGCGACGTGCTCAGCGGCGCGATCGCGGCCTTGCTCGCACAGGGCCTGGATGCGTTCGATGCGGCCTCGTGCGGCGCCTTGCTGCATGCGGTCGCCGGCGACGAAGCCGCGCGCGAGGGCGGCGAGCGCGGCCTGCTGCCGAGCGATCTGATGCCGTGGTTGCGACGCTGCGCGAATCCGCGCGGCGCGGCTTAGAATCGCGCGATGACCGCAGCGCGCACGATCCTCACGCTCGCCGACGCCGACGCCACCGACGCGCTCGGCGCCGCGCTCGCGCGCACCCGCCCGCAACGCGATGGCGCAGTGCTGCGCGTGCATCTGCACGGCGATCTGGGCGCCGGCAAATCGACCCTGGCGCGCGCGCTGTTGCGTGCGCTCGGCGTGCGCGGCGCGATCCGCAGCCCGACCTACACCCTGGTCGAGCGCTATCCGCTGGCCGGTGGGCGCGAAGCCTGGCACCTGGACCTGTACCGGATCGGCGACGCCGGCGAGCTGGAATTCCTGGGGCTGGATGGCGGCGAGGCCGAGTTGTGGCTGATCGAATGGCCCGAGCGCGGCCGCGGCTGGCTGCCCCCGGCCGACCTGCGCGTCGACCTCGCCGTGGCCGAAGGCGGCGCCGGTCGCCGCGCCGAGTTGTCGGCCGATTCAGAGGGCGGGGCGGCCTGGCTGGCCGGCCTGGCGGCGGAAACCGGCCCCCAGGAGCTTGCGGCCGACTCCTGAACGATTCCCTAGGAAGTGTCCCCAGGTACCGGATTTGCAAGGAAAAAATACTTGCAATTGTGATTTTCCGGTGCTTGACTTATGCGCATGCGAGTCAAAGGGGCCACCGTTCAGAAGTTCCTGCTCGGCCTAGCGCTGCTGGCGGCGCTGGCTTGGAATCTCGCGCATGCGAGTGAAATCAAGGGCTTGGAGCTGCGTAACGGGGCCACCGGCACCCGCGCTGAGATCGCTCTGGACGGCGCCGGCCAGTACAAAGTGCTCAGCCTCAAGGGCCCCGATCGCCTGGTGGTGGATCTGCCGGCCTCGCACCTGAGCAAGGCTTTCAAGCTTCCCGCCGCCGCCGGCATCGTCAAGGCCGTGCGCACCGGCGAGCCGCAGCCCGGCACCGCTCGGATCGTGTTCGACTTGGCCCAGCCGGTCGCGGCGCTGAAGCCGCGCATCGAGCAGGGCGCCGGCGGTTCGCGCCTGGTGCTGGAATGGCCGGGCGACGGCAACGAGACGACGGCCGCTGCGCCGAAGCCGGCCGCCGCCAGCGTCGCTACCACCGCGACCCCGCCGCCGAAGCCGGCCGCGCCGTCGCCGATGGTCGCGGCGCCCGCCGTCGCGACTGCGCCGGCGCCAGCCGCCGAACCCGATCCCGCGCTGGCCTCGAATGCGGCCACCAGCAAACTGATTTCCGAGCTCGCCGCGCGCAACGGCGCGGCGCCGGCGGCAAACGCGCCGAGCGTCGCGGGCAACCCACCGCCCGTCACCCATGCGCCGAGCGCGATCGCGACGGCGCTGCCGGCGGCGAACCCGATCCACGCGGCCGCGCGACCGGCGACTGCGCAGCCCGCGCCGACGCCGACGCCTGCGCAGCGCGCCGCGAGCCAGGCCGTGTTCGAACAGGCCGCACAGGCGCCGGTGCCGACCACGGTCGCGACCGGCGTGCCGACCCGCATTGCGACCGGCGTGCCGACGCCGATGCCCGGTGCCGCGGCAGCGGCCCCGGCGCCGGTCGAGACCGCGCCGCCGCCGGGTGCGGTCAAGACGCTCAAGGACGTGATGCGCGGCCGCGGCATGCGCCCGTTGATCATCGCCATCGATCCCGGTCACGGCGGCCAGGATCCGGGCGCGATCGGCCTGGCCGGCAAGCGCGAAAAGGACGTGACCCTGGCGATCGGCCGCGAACTGGCGCGCCAGATCAACGCCACGCCGGGTCTCAAGGCCTACATGACCCGCGACACCGACGTGTTCATTCCGTTGCCGCGGCGCGCCCAGCTCGCGCGTCACGCCAAGGCCGACATGTTCATCTCGATCCACGCCGACGCGGCCGAAAACCGCTCGGCGAACGGCTCCTCGGTCTACGTGCTGTCGCTGAAGGGGGCGTCCTCGCAGCGCGCGCGCTGGCTGGCCGACAAGGAAAACGCCTCCGACCTGATCGGCGGCGCGCGCCTGCCGCAGTCCGACAACACCCTGACCTCGGTGTTGCTGGACCTGACCCAGAGCGGGCACATGAAGGCGTCCGAAGACGCCGCCGGGCATGTGCTCGACGGGCTGCGCCAGCTCGGCCGCAACCACAAGCCGAACATCGAGCGCGCCAACTTCGCCGTGCTGCGCACCTCCGACATGCCGGCGATGCTGGTCGAGACCAACTTCATCTCCAATCCGGAAGAAGAGCGCCGCCTGACCGATCCGGCGCACCAGCGCGCGTTGGCGCGGGCGGTGCTGGACGGAGTCAACACCTATTTCACCCGCCAGCCGCCGCCGGGCACGATGTACGCGGCGCGCGCCGAAGCGCAGCAGGGCGGGTTCGGCGGGGGCGGCAGTCCTTAACCCCGCAACGATTTCGACGGTTCTTGCGCGGCTCTGAGCGATCGGGGCCGCGATCGTTTCGGGGAAGGCAAAGCGCGAATCCCACCGTTCCACGTTTCAAAAGGAGGGGGCGTCGTTTCGGCGCAATGCCGGTCGCGACGCCACCGGGCTCCTGAGCGAGGCCGTGCGATGCCGCGGAAGCCGGGCCGTAGCTCCGGGTGCGCAAGAGCGGGCGCCGGCCGTTGCCTCCTTTGCAAGGGGGCGGGTGGCCGCGCAGGGCGCGCAGGCGAGGCGGCTTTTGCCGTTGCTGCTGCTTCGCCCCTGAATCCGCGCGCCGGGCCGATCCGCCGCATCCGGCGCAAGCCCCGGATCGCGAAGCCGCGCCGGCAGCGGCTATCATCGTTTCCCATCCCCCCGCCGGTGCCGCCGCACCGAATGCCGCCCGTGAGCATCCGTCAACTGCCCGACACCCTGATCAACCAGATCGCCGCCGGCGAAGTGGTCGAACGGCCCGCGTCCGTGGTCAAGGAACTGGTCGAGAACGCGCTCGACGCCGGCGCACGCCGGGTCGACATCGATCTGGAGGAGGGCGGCGTGCGCCTGATCCGGATCCGCGACGACGGCAACGGCATCGCCGCCGACGAACTGCCGCTGGCGGTGTCGCGCCACGCCACCAGCAAGATCGCCTCGCTCGACGACCTGGAAGGCGTGACCACCCTGGGCTTCCGCGGCGAGGCGTTGCCCTCGATCGCCTCGGTCAGCCGTTTCGCCCTGTCTTCGCGCCGGATCGGCGAGGACCGCGGCGCGGTGCTGGAGATCGACGGCGGCCGGGTCGGCGACGTCGTCCCCAAGCCGCATCCGCAGGGCACCACGGTCGAGGTGCGCGACCTGTTCTTCAACGTGCCGGCGCGGCGCAAGTTCCTCAAGGCCGAGCGCACCGAGCTGGGCCATATCGAAGAATGGCTGCGCCAGCTGGCCCTGGCCCGGCCCGACGTCGAGCTGCGCGTCTCCCACAACGGCAAGCCGACCCGGCGCTGGAAGGGCGAGGGCGACCTGGTCGAGGTCGGGCTGTCGGACCTGCGCATCGGCGAGGCGCTGGGCGAGGAGTTCGCCCGCAACGCCCTGCGCGTCGACCACAGCGGCGCCGGCCTGCGCCTGCACGGCTGGATCGCTCAGCCGTCCTACAACCGCGCCAGCGCCGATCAGCAGTATTTCTACGTCAACGGCCGCGCGGTGCGCGACCGCAGCGTGGCCCACGCGGTCAAACAGGCCTACGCCGACGTGCTGTTCCACGGCCGCCAGCCGGCCTACGTGCTGTTTCTGGAACTGGACCCGCGCCGGGTCGACGTCAACGTGCACCCGGCCAAGCACGAGGTGCGCTTCCGCGACGCGCGCCTGATCCACGACTTCGTCTACCGCACGCTCAACGACGCCCTGGCCGAAACCCGCGCCGGCAGCCTGCCGTCGGCGCAGGCGCCTGGCGCCGACGGTTTGGTCGCCGGCAGCGCTCAGACGGCGGGCGCGGCGACGTCCGCGGCCAACGCCTATCAATGGCGTTCGACCGCGCCGCTGGGCCTGCAGGTCGCCGAGACCCGCGCCGGCTACGCCGCGCTGTACGGCAGCGGCGGCGCGGGCGGTCCGGCAGGCGGTGCGTCCTATGGCGGCGGCTCGGCGTCCGGCGGCGGCAGCGCCTACGCCGCGCCGGGCCTGGGGCTGGGCGCCGCGCCGGCGCTGCCGGCCAGCGACGACGCGACCCTGCCGCCGCTGGGCTATGCGATCGCCCAATTGCACGGCATCTACGTGCTCGCCGAAAGCGCCGAAGGCCTGATCGTGGTCGACATGCACGCCGCGCACGAACGCATCGGTTACGAGAAGCTCAAGAGCGCGCACGACGGCGAAGGCCTGCGTACCCAGCCGCTGCTGGTGCCGGCGACGCTGGCGGTGTCCGAGCGCGAGGCCGAGGTCGCCGAGCGCGAAGAAGCGACGCTGGTCGAACTGGGCTTCGAAGTCACCCGCAGCGGTCCGCAGTCGCTGACCCTGCGTGCGGTGCCGGCGTTGCTGGCCCATGGCGACGTCGAGGCCCTGCTGCGCGACGTGCTGGCCGACTTGCGCGAACACGGCGAATCGCGCCGGGTCGCGGCGGCGCGCGACGAATTGCTGTCGACCATGGCCTGCCACGGCGCGGTGCGCGCCAACCGCCGTCTCACTTTGCCGGAAATGAACGCCCTGCTGCGCGAAATGGAGGCGACCGAACGCTCCGGCCAATGCAATCATGGCCGCCCGACCTGGGCGCGCTTCAGCCTGCCCGAAATCGACCGCTGGTTCCTGCGAGGGCGTTGATGATGTCCGTTGCGCGCAAGCCGTTGTTCGCTTCGTCCCGCCCGGCGTTGCTGGCGCTGGCGCTGTTGCCGGCCTTGGCGGCGTGCGACTCGCCCGAGCGGCAGGCCGCGCGCCAACGCGAGGCCGAGCGCGTCGCCGCCGCCAACCACGCCTTCGATCGCGACCAGCAGTTGTGGCGCGAACAGCGCAAGACCGAGCTGCTCAAGCCCGACGGTTGGGCCAGCCTGGTCGGCCTGCATCCGATCGAACCGGGTTCGCACTATCTGGGCAGCGACCCGGACAACGGCATCCGCCTGGGGGTGGGGCCGGCGCATTTCGGCCTGATTTCGCTCAACAACGGCCGCCTGCGCTTCGTTCCCGAACGCGGCGCGCCGCTGACCTTCAACGACCAGCCGATCAAGGGCGCGGTGACCCTGCTCGCCGACGATTACCCGGCCGGCCCGACCCGGATCGGCTTCGACGAGGGCAAGGGCGGGCTGACCGTGATCAAGCGCGGCGAGCGCTATTTCCTGCGCGTGCGCCACTCGCAGGCGCCGACCCTGACCGGTTTCAAGGGCATCGATTACTGGGCGCCGCAGCAGGACTGGAAGCTCAACGCCAAGTTCGTCGCCCATCCGGCCGGCAAGACCATCGACATCGCCAACATCATCGGCACGATCGAACCGACCCCGAACCCGGGCGCGATCGAGTTCCAGCGCGATGGCCGCAGCTTCCGCCTCGAGGCCCTGGACCAGGGCGGCGAGCAGTTGCTGCTGGTGTTCGCCGACCGCACCAGCGGCCACACCAGCTACAGCGCCGGGCGCTTCCTCGAGGTCGCGCGGCCCAATCTGCAGGGCGGGGTGGTGATCGACTTCAACAAGGCCTACAACCCGCCGTGCGCCTTCACTGCGTACGCGACCTGTCCGCTGCCGCCGCAGGAAAACCGGCTCGACCTGGAGATCCCCGCCGGCGAAAAGACCTACAAGCCGCCGGCCGCGCCGGCCCACGCCACCTAAGCCTCGTTCCGGAATCTGCGCATGCGGTTGTTGAAGCTGTTCCTCGCCCCCTTGACCGCTGCGGTGCTGCTGAGCGCGCCGCTGACCTCGGCCACCACGGTCGCCGCCGAAGCCGCCGCGGCCGCGCCCAAGACGCCGCCGGTGCCGTTGCTGTGGAAGGTCTCCGACGCCGACAACGCGGTGTATCTGCTGGGGTCCTTCCACCTGCTGCGTCCCGACGACTACCCGCTCGCGGCGGACGTCGACCAGGCTTTCGCCGACTCGGCCAAGCTGGTGTTCGAAGTGCCGCCGGATCAGATGTTCGACCCCAGCGTGGCGCAGCGTTTCATGGCCCGCGCCCGTTTCGACGACGGCCGCAGCCTGAGTCAGGTGCTGCCGGGCGACCTGCGCGAGAAGCTCAATCGCGTGCTGGCCAAGAACGGCGCCTCGCTGGCGCAACTCGACCCGCTGGAGCCGTGGTTCGTCAACCTGTCGCTGGTGCTGGGCGTGTCGCAGTCGCTGGGTTTCAGCCCGCAGTTGGGCCTGGACCAGTACCTGATGCGCCAGGCCGCGGCGGCGGAGAAGCCGACCGCCGGCCTGGAAAGCATGGATGCGCAGCTGCAGGCGATGGACTCCGGCCCCCTGCCGGAACAGATCAAGGCGCTGCGCGAGTTCGTCGACCAGCCCGAGGAAGTGCCGGGCATGCTCGAGGACATGCACACCGCCTGGCGCCGCGCCGACCTGGCGACGCTGGATGCGAAGGCGCGGGTGGAGATGCGCGACAAGACGCCGGAGACCTACCGGATCGTCAACGTCGAGCGCAATCGCGCCTGGCTGCCGCAACTGCAGAAGATGCTCGACGAGTCGCGCCAGGGCAACACGCTGGTGGTGGTCGGCGCGCTGCACCTGCTCGGCGACGACGGGCTGATCGAATTGATGCGCGGCAAGGGCTACAAGATCGAGCGCGTATGCGGCGCCTGCGCTGCGGGCACGGCGGATTTGCCGGCGCCGGTTCCCGCGGCGGACCCCGCTGCGGGCGAGAAGGCTGCTCGCGGAAAGGCCGGGGCAAGCAAGCCGGAAGCAGGCTAGGAGCAGCGCGAGCCGACGCGCGAAGAAGCCAACGCCGACGTCATCGGTCGACGCCTGAAACCCTCGCGGGGCAGAAGCGGCGTAAGCCGCGACCGTGCTCTCTCCCGCTCGCCGCGTCTTTGTCCTGGGCCCTCTGTCGGAGCGGCGTAAGCCGCGACCGCGCTCTTGCGACCTCGCGGCGTCTGTCGTTCGAAGGCTGTGAAGCTTCAAAGCTTCAAGCCAAGCTTCCGTCCGCAAGCGGCCGGGTCACTTTCTTCGTCCAAGGCGACAACGTCCTACGGGATTTCCTTCGGTCAAAAGTCACCAAAGAAAACGCCATGGCGGTTTCGAATCAAGAGCCACTATGGTTCGGAGCGTGCGCGGGGCTGCTCCGCACCGGCCTTTCCTGGCCTGGCTGCGCACGGCCCCTCCCTGCGGGCCGCCCTTCGGGGCTTCGGTGCGTTCTCGCAAGATCGATGCGGCGCCAAGCTCTTTACGGCAACGGCAACGGCAACGGCAACGGCAACGGCAACAGCGCCTGCAGGCGCTGCGTTGTTGCTGAGGGGGTGGAGCGGCGCAAGCCGCGACCCGGGATGCGCAGAAGACCAGCGCCGTCGTTCACCGAAGCCCGAACCCGTCGTCCGCAGGCGATGGGTCAGCGCGCTTGCTCGGGCACCATCACGATGCAATCCACCGGGCACGCCGGTACGCACAGTTCGCAGCCGGTGCACAGCGGCTCGATCACGGTGTGCATGTGCTTGGAACCGCCGACGATGGCGTCGACGGGACAGGCCTGGATGCATTTGGTGCAGCCGATGCAGTCCGCTTCGACCACCAGCGCCACCATCGGTGGCTTGTGCTCGCCGCGGCTGCGGTCGTAGGGAAGCGCGGGCAGGCCGAGCAAATGCGCCAGCGCGCGTGCGCCAGCGTCGCCGCCGGGCGGGCAATGATCGATCCCGGCCTCGCCGCGCGCCATCGCTTCCGCATACGGCCGGCAACCGGCGTAACCGCATTGCCCGCATTGGGTCTGCGGCAGCAGTCGATCCAGCCGTTCGGTCAGCTCGAGGGGGCGCGATTCGGAGTTCGGGATGGGCATGGGCTTATCCGGCACAGCGTCCGCGGCGCGCTTTACGAATCCCGAATCCCCAATCCCGGCTCAACGCACCGGCATGCCCGGCGCCACGCCTTCGTCGGCGTCGAGCAGGAACAGATTGCCGCCGTCGAAACCGGCCGAGAGGATCATGCCTTCGCTGAGGCCGAAGCGCATCTTGCGCGGGGCGAGGTTGGCGATGAACACCACGCTGCGGCCGACCAGCTTGTCCGGTTCGGCGTAGGAGCCGCGGATGCCGGAGAAGATCTGGCGCTGGCCGAGGTCGCCGGCGTCGAGCTGGAAGCGCAGCAGCTTGTCCGAGCCGTCGACGAACTCGCAGGCCAGCACCTTGCCGACGCGCAGGTCGAGCTTGGCGAAGTCGTCGATGGCGATGGTCGCGGCGGTCTCGCTCTTGGCTTCGGCCTGCGGCGCGGCGGCCTGCGGGACCGGTTTCGCGGCGGCGGCGGGCTCGGCCTTGGCGGCGGGGGCGAGGGATTCCTTGCTGGCTTCGATCATGGTGTCAATCAACTTCGTATCGATACGGATGAACAATGGCGCGTAGGCGCCGATGGTGTGGGCGAGCAACGGCGCATCGAGGTCCTGCCAGCGCGCCACCGGCGCGGCCAGGAAGGCCTCGGTCTGCGCGGCGACGCGCGGCAGCACCGGCTTGAGCGCGCCGGCGAGCACGCGGAACAGGTTCAGGCCCTGGGTGCACACCGCCTGCAGTTGCGCTTCCATGCCGTCCTGCTTGGCCAGCACCCAGGGCTTGTGCTCGTCGATGTACTTGTTGGCCTCGTCGGCCAGGGCCATGGTCAGGCGCAGCGCGGTCGCGGCTTCGTTGCGTTCGTAGGCCTGGGCGATCGGCGCCAGCTGGGCGGCGAAGCGTCGGTACATGGCCGGGTCGGGCAGGGCGTCGGCGAGGCGGCCCTCGAAGCGCTTCTCGATGAAGCCGGCGCAGCGGCTGGCGAGGTTGACGAACTTGCCGACCACGTCCGAGTTCACCCGGGCGACGAAGTCGGCCAGGTTGAGGTCGATGTCCTCCACGCCGCCGCTGGTCTTGGTGGCGAAGTAATAGCGCAGCGCTTCCGGGTCCAGGCCGACGTCGAGGTAGGTGCGGGCCTGGATGAAGGTGCCGCGCGACTTCGACATCTTCTCGCTGTTGACCATCAGGTAGCCGTTGACGTGCAGCCGGGTCGGGGCGCGGAAGCCGGCGCCGTGCAGCACCGCCGGCCAGAACAGGCCGTGGAAGGTGACGATGTCCTTGCCGATGAAGTGATGCAGCTCGGCACCGCTGTCGCGCGCCAGATAGGACCAGAAATCCAGGCCTTCGCGCTCGCACAGGGCCTGCAAGCTGCTCAGGTAGCCGATCGGCGCGTCCAGCCAGACGTACAGGAATTTGCCCGGGTGGCCGGGGATCTCGAAGCCGAAATAGGGCGCGTCGCGGGAGATGTCCCAGGCGCGCAGGCCGCCTTCGGCGTCCAGCCATTCGCTGAGCTTGGCCTTGATCCCGGGCGTGGCGACGTCGCCGGCCAGCCACTCGCGCAGGAAGCCCTCGAAATGGCCGACCTCGAAGAAGAAATGCTCGGACTCGCGCAACTCCGGCGTCGCGCCGCTGACCACCGAGCGCGGCTCCTTGAGTTCGGTCGGGGCGTAGGTCGCGCCGCAGTTCTCGCAGTTGTCGCCGTACTGGTCGGGCGTGCCGCAGTTCGGGCAGATGCCCTTGACGTAGCGGTCGGGCAGGAACATGCCCTTGACCGGGTCGAACAACTGCGCGACCGAGCGCCGGGCGATGTGGCCGTTGTTGTCCAGGCGCGCATAGAACCCTTCGGTCAGGCTGCGGTTGCCCGCCGAATGGGTCGAGTCGTAGTGGTCGAAGTGCACGCCGAAGTCGCGGAAATCGCGCTCGTGACGGACCTGGATCTGGGCGATGTAGGCCTCCGGCGTCTGCCCGGCCTTCTCCGCGCCGAGCATGATCGGGGTGCCGTGGGTGTCGTCGGCGCAGATGTAGCGCACCGTGTTCCCGCTCATCCGCTGCGCGCGTACCCAGATGTCGGCCTGCATGTACCCGACCAGATGGCCGAGGTGCAGGTCGCCGTTGGCGTAGGGCAGGGCGTTGGAGACGACGATTTCGCGGGACATGGGCGGGGTGGTCGTGGGCGGTCGTGAATTATGGCATGGGCCCGGGGACAGCCCGGGAACGGCGGCGCAGCGGTCTGTGGCGGCCGCCGTTTACAGGCCGAACGCGGCAGGGCGGCACGCGTGCAAACACCGCCCCGGCCAAGGCCCGCAGTCGCCCAAAAAAGAAGCCCGGCCGAGGCCGGGCTTCCGTGAACGACGGGCCCGCCGGGGTTATTCGCGGCGCATCCAGGTCTGGGTGCGGCCGAGCAGCGAGAAGCCCATGAAGCCGCGCACGTCCAGCTTCTTGCCGGCGTCGGTCGGGGTCACCTTGACCGAATAGACCTTGCCGCTGGCCGGGTCGAGGATCTGGCCGCCTTCCCAGACGTTGCCCTTCTTGCGGATGCCCCACAAGATCACCATGCCTTTGACCGGCTTGTTCTTGCGGTCGCCGGAGCACTTGTCGCAGACCGGGTTGGGGCCGCGGTCGGACTGCAGCACCTCGGTGACGCGGCCGGCCAGGCTGCCGTCTTTGGCCTCGTAGATTTCGACCACCGACTTGGGCTTCTGGGTCTTGTCGTCGATGGTGGTCCAGTGCCCGACCGGGGTCTGGGCGAAAGCCGCGGCGGGCAGAGCGAGCAACAGCAGGGCGAGCAGTTTGGTACGCATGAGTCCCCTCCCAGGGATGGAGCGTGGAAACGGTTCGGCCGTACGGTGGGGCGACGGTTGCGACCTTTATACCGCATCCGTCGGCGTACGGAAGGCGATGGCGGGCGCCGTTCAGCTCGCCGTCGCAGGCAGAAAAAAGCCCGGCCGGAGCCGGGCTGGAAGCGGTTGCGGGCCCGGCGCGCGGCCGGGCCCGCGAAGGGCGGATCAGTGGAACTGGTACTCGAACTGGGCCGAGATTTCGCGGCCGATCGGGCTGTACGCCGAATAGAAATACGGATAGCTGTCGTAGCCGTCGTCGCTGGGGTGGAACTTGTTGAACACGTTGTTGACGAACACCGTGACCTTGGCCTTGTCGGTGATCTGCTTGCCCAGGTTCGCGTTCCACAGGAAGTACGGCGCGATGCGGCCGGTTTCCTGCCAGTTCGGCAGGCTGCCGTAGCGGGTCATGAACACGGTGGCGTTCCAGTCGTTCTTCTGCCAGTTCACCGAGCCGCGCACGCGGCTGCGGAAATCGAAGTTGCCCGGATCGTCGCGCCAGTCGCGCTCGACCGGATCGGTCGCCAGCAGCTGACGCTCGTGCTTGAGGGTGTGGGTCCAGCCCAGCTCCCAGCGGTAGTCGCCCCAGCGCTGCGTGCTGAAGCGCCAGTTCAAGGCCGCATCCAGGCCGGCGACATGGCGCAGGGACTGGTTGACCGGGCCGCTGCGCACGCCGGTGACGCGATCGGTGGGCTCGCCCGGCGCGCCGCTGCGGGTCACGCGGCTGAGGATTTCCTGGCAGAACGCCGAATCGGCGGCGAATTGGAACGGCTGGCGGGTGCGGGTCAGGCCGGTGCGGCAACCGCCCTCGTTGTCGAGGATGTAGGTGCTGCTGAGGGTGGTGACCGCATCGTCGAGCTTGATGTCGTAGTAGTCGACCGACATCGACAGGCCGTCGGTGATGTCCCACACCAGGCCGGCGCCCCAGGACTCGCCGGTTTCCTCGGTCAGGGTGGGTTCGCCCTTGCTGGTCGCGAACACCGAGTAGTTGTAGACCGTGCCCGTGCACGAGGACGCGGCCAGGTTGGCGTTGAGGCAGCGGTAGGTGTCGAGTACGGTGCTGAAGCTGCCGCTGCCTTCGTTGAACACGAAGTGCATGTCCGGCGCCTTGAAGCTGGTCGAGTAGTTGCCGCGCACCAGCAGGCTCTCGATCGGGCGCCACTCCAGGCCGTAGCCCCAGGTCTTGGCGTCGTCGACCGCGGTGATGTCGTCGTACTTGTCGAAGCGGCCGGCCAGGCTGGCCTTCAACGACGGCAGGATCGGAATGCTGAACTCCAGGCCCGCGGCGTAGCGGTCGCGGTCGCCGCCGCCGTTGGTGCCGGTCAGGCCGTAGGTCTCGACCACGGTCGGCAGGATGCTGCGCGGCGAGTTCAACTCGTAGCCCTGCTGGGTGAAGTCGACCACCGCGGCGAAGCCCAGCGGTCCGGCCGGCAGCTCGAACAGGTCGCCGGACAAGGTGGCGCTGCCCTGGGTCACCCAGGACTCGGCTTCGTACTTCAGCGTGGTCGACATCGCCCGGTACTGGGCCGGGGTCAGCGGGGTGTAGAGGCGGTCGAGGTTGATTCGGTAGCGCGGGGTGCCGGTGGTGTTCAGGCGCGGACCGAAGAACCAATCGGTCACCGCCGAGCCGTCCAGGCGCGGACGGGTGCGGTCGGCGCGGTACTCGGCGCGTCCCAGGGTCACGTCCCAGTCGAAGCGGTCGGCGAGGGTGCCGCGCAGGCCGACGGCGACGTCGAGCGACTTCTCGGTGAAGCGCTGGTACATCGCGTCGAAGCCGCCGTACTCCTGCGGCGTCAGCAGACGCTGCATGTTGAGATTGGTGTTGAAGCCGGTGTCGAACCAGGTGGTGACGCGGCCGGTGCGGTCGATGTGCGGGCCGCTGATCGCCTCGGTGCCGCCGGACAGCTTGGACTTGGAGTGATAGCCCTGCAGGCTGGTCCAGGCCTGCAAGCCGTTGCCGAAGGTGTAGGTGCCGTACAGATAGCCCGACCAGTCGCTGTTGCCGTTGGCGATGGTCTGGTAGCCGACGTCGCCCCAGGAACCGCAGGCCGGGCCGAGGTTGGTCACGGCGCGGGTGCCGGCGACCACGGTGCGGTAGTTGAAGCGCACGAACTCGCCGTCGAAGCGATCGCAGACGCCGGCGGGCGGGGCGATGTAGGAGTTGGCGGCATTGCCCGGGCGATTGAGGCGGATCGCCGCGGTGGGCTGGTTGTTGCCCAGTTCCGGGGTCGGCCGCGGGTTGTCGTCGGTGGAGTCCATGAAGTCGCGCTGGAACGCGAACACCGGCTCGTCGGCGAAATACTCCAGGGCGTAGGTCACGCTCCAGTTGTCGCCGGAACGGCCGCCGACCCACTGCACGTTGCCGAAGTCGCCGCCGCCGGTGGTCGAGGTGCCGCCGCGCACGGTCAGCTTGTCGCCGTCGAAGTTGGTCTTCAGCACCACGTTGACCACGCCGGCGACCGCATCGGAGCCGTAGATCGCCGACGCGCCGCCGGACAGGATCTCGATCCGGTCCACCGCCGCGGAGGGAATATTGCCGAAGTTCTGGAAGTTGCTCTGGCCGTTGTACGGGAACGGGTAGTCCGCGGCGCGGCGACCGTTGATCAGCAGCAGGGTGCGGCCCGGGCCGAGGCCGCGCAGGTTGACCGGGCTGCCGTTGGGCGTGAAGCCGCCGGCCGAGTTGAGTTCGTTCTGTACCGTGCCGCCGTTCTGGGTCAGCGTGGACAGCGCATCGAACACGGTGACGAAGCCTTCGCGCTGGATCTGCGCCGAGCTGATCACGGTGACCGGCGAGGGCCCTTCGATCTGGGTGCGCTTGATGCGCGAACCGGTGACGACGACGCCGGCGACGTCGGTGGGCTTGTCGGAACCGCCGGCGCTGGCCGCGGCCGGTTCCTGGGCGAACGCGGCGCCCGCGGCGCCGAACAGCATCGCGGACGCAACCGCCCGCGACAGCCTGCTGCGACGCAGGCCGTGGTGATTGGACGACATCTGGTGAATCCCCCGAAGCGAAGCGAAATGGACTGAGCTATGTGCCGACCTTGGCGATCCCCTGTTCCTTCGCGGGCAAAATTAACATGCGATTAACCAATCTGCCATCGAATTGCAATTCTGCGGTGGATGATCGTTTTTCATGACGATAGGTGCTTGATTTATCTGGACTCGTCGCGGTTTTGGCCGCTCGCGGCGAGTCCTGGTACGCAACGGCGGCCTAGGCCTGGGCCCGGTTTCGGTCGGCGAATCCCCGGTTTCGTCGCGACGGATGCCTATTTTCGATTGCAGGTGTAACCGGCGATCCGGCCGGCGGTGGGGCGGGTAGAGAGGGCAGGCCCCTGCAGGAGCGGCGCGAGCTGCGACCGCCATCCTTCACTCGCCGCGCTTTGTCCTGGGCCCCTGTAGGAGCGGCGTAAGCCGCGACCGCGTCCTTTCGGCCTCGCGGCGTCTGTCGTTCGAAGGCCTGTGAAGCTTCAAAGCTCAAAGCTTCAAAGCCAAGCTTCCGTCCGCAAGCGGCCGGGTCACTTTCTTTGTCCAAGGCGACAACGTCTTACTGGATTTCCTTCGGTCAAAAGTAACCAAAGAAAACGCCATGGCTGTTTTCGGATCAAAAGCCACTATGGGAAGAGGTTTTCGCCGGGCTGCTCCGCACAGGCCCTCCCTGGCCTGGCTGCGCACGGCCCGCCTCCCTGCGGGCCGCCCTCCGGGGCTTGAGGGCGTTCTTGCGAGTTCGATGCGGCGCCAAGCTCTTTACAGCAACAGCAACAGCAACAGCAACAGCAACAGCAACAGCAACAGCAACGGCGGGCGGTGCGTTGTTGTTGAGGGGTAGGAGCGGCGCAAGCCGCGACCGCGGAGGTCGGCCAGCGATGCGGATTGGGCAGCGCGGTGCGGCCGATGCGGTCGCCGATGGCGCAGCGTTCCTTCGGCGAGGGGAGCGCGGTTCGCTCGGTACCGGTCGGCGGGTTGCGGGCGGGCAAAGAAAAAGCCCGGCGCGAGGCCGGGCTTGTTCTTGTCGCGGTTCGAAGGCCTTGCGGCGATCAGAACTTGTAGGTCGCGCCCACGTACACGTAGCGGCCGATGTTGTCGTAGTTCGAGTTGATCGCGCTTTCGCCGAAGTAGTTCAGCGGCGGATCCTTGTCGAACACGTTGTCGGCGCCGACGTACAGGTCCAGACCGGTGTTCGGCAGCTTATAGCCGACCTGCAGGTTGTGGTAGGTGTACGAACCGTTGCGGATCGGCGAGACCTGGCCCGGGTTGCTCTGGTAGCTCCACGGCTCGACGCGCAGGTTGCCGTCGATGTAGCGCATGTCCCAGCTCGCGCGCCACTGGCCCAGCTTGTAGCTGGCGTTGAGCGAGGCGCGCCAGCGCGGATCGCTGACGTAGTTCAGGTACTCGCGGTACTCGTTCGGGAACGCCTGGAACGCCCACTCGCGCGAGGAGATCAGGCGCGTGCCGACGAAGCGCAGCGAGGTCTGGCCGCCGAACAGTTCGAAGCGGTAGTCCGCTTCGATGTCCACGCCGGTGCGGCGCGAACGGGCCAGGTTCTCGTTGAGCGCGGTCCAGTTGTAGATCGAGCCGGCCGGGAAGGTGCGGCCCTGCGGGTCGACGTAGCCGCCCGCCGGAGCGCGCAGGATCGCCGCGCAGAAGTCGTTGCCGATGCCGCCGGGCGAGTCGACGCAGCGGGTCGCCAGGGTTTCGGCGGTGACCGCGCCGATCGCGTCCTTCAGGTTGACCCGCCAGTAGTCCACCGACAGACCGAAGCCTTCGATGAACTCCGGCTGCCAGACGAAGCCGTAGGAGAACGAACGCGCCTCTTCGACGTTCAGGTCCGGGTTGCCGCCGCTGACGCCCGGGCGGTTGCCGCCGTAGGTGTCGACGTAGTTCGCCGGCAGGCCCAGCGCGGCGCAGTTCTGCGCGCGCAGCGCCGGGTTGGCGGCGGTGTTGACCGAGTTGGTGCGGCCCGGACGGGTGTCGCAGGGGTCGTTGATGGTGGCGAAGTTCTGGGTCTGCGGGTTGAACAGCTCGCCGATGTTCGGCGCGCGCACCGCCTGGGCCAGGCTGGCGCGGACGCGGAACGAATCGTTGATCGCCCAATCCAGGCCGACGTTCCAGGTCTTGGTCTCGCCGACCGTGCTGTAGTCGGAGTAACGGCCGGCCAGGTCCATGCTCAGGCGCTGCACGCCCGGCAGGTCGGCCAACAGCGGGATGGTGGTTTCGGCGAAGATTTCCTTGACGCTGTACTCGCCCTTACGGTTCGGGATCGCGTTGAGGAAGGTCAGGCCCTGGGCCGCCAGCGGATCGGTGTTCTCTTCGCTGGTTTCCTTGCGCCATTCCACGCCGGCCGCGAAGCCGACGCCGCCGGCCGGCAGCTCGAACAGCGAGCTGTTGGCGACCGAAGCGCTGAACACCTTCTGGGTCAGCTTGGTGCGGTTGACCGCGTCGTAGTTGAACCAGTCGGCCGCCTGCGGGTTGACCGCGCCGTTGCCGAAGATGCTGAACGGCACGCAGCCCTGGCGCGACAGGTCGAGGTAGCGCACGCCGGTGTTCGGGTTGATCGCGTTCGGATCGATCGAGGTGCGGCAGACCAGATTGCCGGCGCCGTCGCGCACCACGTCCATGCCGGCCTGCCAGCGGTCGTTGATGCGGTTGTTGAGGTTGAGGCGATCGATCTCGGTCTTGCCGTAGTTGGCCGAGACTTCGTACGACCAGTTCTCGCTCAGGTAGCCTTCCAGGCCGACCACGTAGCGCTGGGTTTCGCGCTCGACGTTCTCGCCGCGGCGGCCCGCGTCGACGTTGAAGCGCGAGACCTGCAGCATGCGGTTGCGGTCGGTCAGGCTGTTGAGGCCGTTGGCGTCCATCAGCGCCGCCAGCTGCGGCGACAGGTAGGCGTTGTCGCGGCGGATGCGCAGCGGCTGGTCGAAGCTCGGCTGGGCCAGGAACTCGGACTCGGTCTTGGTGTACTTGCCTTCGAAGAAGAACTTGTGGTTCTCGTTGATGTCGAAGTTCACCATCGTGTTGACGCTGTAGCGGTCGAAGCCCGGCTGCAGGTCGGCGACGCTGTTGAGGTCGACGAAGTCGCAATTGACGCAGGTGTTGGCGCCGTCGCGCGGACCGTCGTAACGGGTGCGGCGGAAGCTGCCGTCTTCGTTGAACTGGTAGCGCACGCCGCCGGCGTTGAAGGTGCCGCCGTAGGAGATGCTGGAGTTGCCGCCCGGACCCATGAACACGCGCTGCGGGTTGCTCTGGCTGGACGGCAGGTTCGGGTTGTAGTTCGGGTTCGGCATGCTGAGCAGGAACTCCCGGCCGATCGAGCGATCGTTGCGGCCGAAGTTGTCCTGCTTGCTGTACTCGGCCGAGTACACGACGCTGCCGCGGCCTTCGGCGAAGGTGTTGCCGCCGGTCACGCTGACGAACGAGCGGCTGAAGTCGCCTTCGCTGGCGTCGCCGGTCTGGGCGCGCACTTCGTAGCCGTCGAAGGACTTCTTCATGATGAAGTTGACCACGCCGGCGACGGCGTCGGCGCCGTACACGGCCGAGGCGCCGCCGGTGATGACTTCCACGCGCTCGATCAGTTCGACCGGGATGGTGTTGACGTCGACCGCGGTCGAGCCGGACAGGCCGCCGACGTGGCGGCGGCCGTTGACCAGCACCAGGGTGCGGGCGGTGCCCATGCCGCGCAGGTCGAGCAGGCCCAGGCCGGCGGTGCCGATCGAGCGGGTCGAGTTGCCGAGGGTGTAGGTCGCCGACAGCTGCGGCAGGGTGGTCATGAGATCGGCGATGGTGACCGCGCCGGTGGAGCGGATCTCTTCCGAGCTGATGCCGACCACCGGGGACGGGGTGACGAAGCCGATGCGCTTGATGCGCGAGCCGGTCACGGTGACCGCGTCGATGTCGGTCGGCGCGGCCGAGCCTTCGGCGGCCGGGGCCGGATCGGCGGCGTAGCCGGCGCCGCTGACGGAGATCAGCATCGCGCTGACCAGTGCGGCCGTCAGCCTGCTGCGTTGCAGGCCGAGCGTGTTGCGAACTGCCATTGTGTTTCCCCCAAAACGTGAAGAACGAAGTACGACTTCCGGTGGCCGTCCTGGCGATTAACAATCCTTTGACAAACCTGAAATTAACACGCGCGAAACATTTGCCGTTTTGCGCCCGGCGCCCCTTGGCTTTGCTGAAGACCAACGCTCAACTGGTTGATCGTGTTGGCTTCTCTAGCTGAATAGGGGGCGCGGGCGTGCCGTTTCGGGGCAAAGTCCGAGCAAAATGAATGCGATAGCTGTCACGCCGGTTTCGCCGACTCGATCAGTCGCTTGCAATTTCCGATGGCGTCGGTCGGGGGCACGACGAGAGGCGGTGCCGGGCCGTGGCGATGGCGGCGAAGGGGACGCTGCCGGGGCGCAGGCCTTACCATGTGCGCGGCCGCCGAGCGGCCGGTCCCATCACAGAGCCCCCATGCACAAGCACACCCCACGCCCGGCTGGACGGCCGGCATGAGCGAGACCTTGCAGGCCGCGATCGCGGCGCTTCTCATCCCCGACACCGACCTGCGCCTGGGCGACAGCGAGGCGCGCATCCGCGCCGGCGCGGCCGACGGCCGGGTCGCGGTGTCGATTTCCGCCGGCTTCCCCCTGGGCGGCCTGCGCGCCGGGCTGGAGCGTTCGATCGGCGAGCTGCTGGCTGCGCAATCGCTGAGCCTGGCCAGCCTGGAACTGAATTCGCGCATCGTCGCCCACGCGGTCCAGCCCAAGCTGGCGCCGCTGCCGAACGTGCGCAACCTGATCGCGGTGGGTTCGGGCAAGGGCGGGGTCGGCAAATCGACCACCGCGGTCAACCTGGCCCTGGCCCTGGCGGCCGACGGCGCCCGGGTCGGCGTGCTCGATGCCGACATCTACGGCCCCAGCGTGCCGACCATGCTCGGCGTGCACGGCAAGCCCGACAGCCCGGACGGCAAGCACATCGAGCCGCTGCGCGCGCACGGCGTGGAGGCGATGTCGATCGGTCCGCTGGTCGAGCAGGACACGCCGATGATCTGGCGCGGCCCGATGGCGACCTCGGCCCTGACCACCTTGCTCAACGATACCCAGTGGGGCGAGCTGGACTATCTGATCGTCGACCTGCCGCCCGGCACCGGCGACATCCAGTTGACCCTGTCGCAGAAGATCCCGGTCGCCGGCGCGGTGATCGTGACCACACCGCAGGAGGTCGCGACCCTGGACGCGCGCAAGGCGCTGCGCATGTTCGAGAAGGTCGAGGTGCCGGTGCTGGGCCTGATCGAGAACATGGCCGTGCATGTGTGCACGAACTGCGGCCACACCGAGCATCTGTTCGGCGAAGGCGGCGGCGCGCGCATGGCGGCGCAGTACGGCGTGCCGCTGTTGGGCAGCCTGCCGCTGGAACTGGCGATCCGCGAACAGGGCGATGCCGGCGTGCCGCTGGTCGCGGCCCAGCCCGACTCGGCCGCGGCGCGCGCCTACCGCGGCGTGGCGCGGCGGCTGGCGGTGGCGCTGGCGCGGCGCCCGCGCACCACGCCCTCGATCTCGGCCTCGCTGCTGGGCTGAGCGCGGCGCGGCCGTTTTAACCCCTACAATCGGCAGCCAGGCTGCCCTCACTGGAACACCGCATGAGCATCAAGTCCGACCGTTGGATCCGCCGCATGTCCGAGCAGCACGGCATGATCGAGCCGTTCGAGCCCGGCCAGGTCAAGCACGCATCCGACGGCCAGCGCATCGTCAGCTACGGCACCTCCAGCTACGGCTACGACGTGCGCTGCTCGCGCGAGTTCAAGGTCTTCACCAACATCAACTCGACCATCGTCGACCCCAAGCACTTCGATCCGGGCAGCTTCGTCGACGTCGAGAACGACGTCTGCATCATCCCGCCGAACTCCTTCGCCCTGGCGCGCACGGTGGAGTACTTCCGCATCCCGCGCGATGTGCTGGTGGTGTGCCTGGGCAAGAGCACCTACGCGCGCTGCGGCATCATCGTCAACGTGACCCCGTTGGAACCGGAGTGGGAAGGCCACGTGACCCTGGAATTCAGCAACACCACGCCGCTGCCGGCGCGGATCTACGCCAACGAGGGCGTGGCGCAGATGCTGTTCTTCCAGTCCGACGAGGTCTGCGACACCTCGTACAAGGACCGCGGCGGCAAGTACCAGGGCCAGACCGGCGTAACCCTGCCGCGCACCTGATCCGCGATCGGGCTGCGGCCGTCGCAGGGGCGATGGCGGGCGAGTGCCCGCGCGTCCCTGCGGGATCGTCGTCCCCGCGAATGCGGGGAGCCAGGGACTTCAGCGCAATTCTCCCAGAGCGCTCCGGCGCCTCCGTCGCGACGACGATGGGGTGGCGCCTCGCATCCGCGTGCTCGGACGGCGCGTCCGGATCGTGTCGATCCGGCGCGATCGCGTGCGGCCGTGCCGCGCCCGGTCCGTTGCGCGATCGGCGCCGCCGGTCGCGGACCGGCGGCTTTCGGCGCGGCACGATGTGCCTTAAGTCACGTTGTCCTGCTATCTTCGCCGCCTGGATTTTCGTGGCGTCGCGGCAGGGGGCCGACGAACGCCCATTACCTGCAAGGAGAGAAGAATGGACCCTCAGAACCCCTACCAGAGCCCGCAGTCGTCGCTGACCGAACCGGCGTACGGCGAAGAGGAGCTGGCCGGACGCGGCATCCGCCTGGTCGCGGCGATCATCGACGGCGTGATCATGCTGGTGCTGCTGCTGCCGTTGATGTTCGTCGGCGGCTATTTCGAACAGGCCCTGACCGCCGCCCAGAACGGTCAGCAGACTTTCGGCCTGCAGTTCCTGTGGGGCCTGATCGGCGTGATCCTGTTCTTCGTGATCCAGGCCTATCCGCTCAACCAGAGCGGCCAGACCTGGGGCAAGAAGGTCATGAAGATCAAGATCGTCGACATGGACGGGTTGCAGCCGAGCCTGGTCGAACTGCTCGGCAAGCGCTATCTGTTCTCGCAGGGCGTGGGCCTGATTCCCTGCCTGGGCGCGATCGTCCAGCTGGTGGACGTGCTGATGATCTTCCGCGACGACCGTCGCTGCCTGCACGACCAGATCGCCGGCACCAAGGTGGTGGTCGCGCGCTGATCCAGCCCGCACCGCCTGGCCTTCCGACGCGCCGATGCCGCTGGCATCGGCGCGTTTTTCGTTCGTGGGACGCCGCCGCTTCCTGTAGGAGCGGCGCAAGCCGCGACCGCGCTGCCTCGGTCTCGCGGCGTCGGTCGTTCGGTGGCTGCGAAAACAAAGCTCCGCCCTTCAGCGGGGGTAACTTTCTTCGGCTGCCCTGTAGGAGCGGCGCAAGCCGCGACCACGCTGCCTCGGTCTCGCGGCGTCGGTCGTTCGGAGGCTGCGAAAACAAAGCTCCGCCCTTCAGCGGGGGCCAATTTTCTTCGGCTGCCCTGTAGGAGCGGCGCAAGCCGCGACCGCGCTGCCTCGGTCTCGCGGCGTCAGTCGTTCGGAGGCTGTGAAAACCAAAGCTCCCGCCTTTCAGCGGCGAAGCAACTTTCTTCGGCTGCCCTGTAGGAGCGGCGTAAGCCGCGACCACGCTGTCTCGGTCTCGCGGCGTCGGTCGTTCGGAGGCTGCGAAAACCAAAGCTCCCGCCTTTCAGCGGCGGAGCAACTTTCTTCGGCTGCCCTGTAGGAGCGGCGTAAGCCGCGACCGCGCTGTCTCGGTCTCGCGGCGTCTGTCGTTCGGAGGCTGTGAAAACCAAAGCTCCCGCCTTTCAGCGGCGGAGCAACTTTCTTCGGCTGCCCTGTAGGAGCGGCGTAAGCCGCGACCACGCTGTTTCGGTCTCGCGGCGTCCGTCGTTCGAAGGCTGCGAAAACCAAAGCTCCCGCCTTTCAGCGGCGGAGCAACTTTCTTCGGCTGCCCTGTAGGAGCGGCGTAAGCCGCGACCGCGCTGTCTCGGTCTCGCGGCGTCTGTCGTTCGGAGGCTGTGAAAACCAAAGCTCCCGCCTTTCAGCGGCGGAGCAACTTTCTTCGGCTGCCCTGTAGGAGCGGCGTAAGCCGCGACCGCGCTGTTTCGGTCTCGCGGCGCCTGTCGTTCGAAGGCTGTGAAAACAAAGCTTCCGCCCGCAAGCGGGCGGGTAACTTTCTTTTGGCGCCCCAAAAGAAAGTCACCAAAGAAAAACGCATTTGCGCGAAGCTCCCCTGCGAGTTCGATGCTTGCGCCGGGATTTTTCGATAAGACATCCCTGTCTTATCGAAAAACGGCGCACGTCCTGTGCGCCGCCCTTCGGGTCTGCAATGGTTCTCGCGAGCTCGGTGCTGCGCCAAGCTCTTAACAGCAATAGCAGCAGGTGCTGTGCGGCCGGGGAAAGGCCCCAGTTGCCGCTCGCGCCCCACTGCGCTCAGGGCTTCTGATAAGTGACGAAAAAGCCTTGCAGGTCGCCGTTCTCGATGTACGGTTCGACGCTGACCACGTCGTAGCCGCGGGTGGTGAAGGCCTGGTGGGCGCGGCTCAGCGCGTTGGCGGCGCCCTGGTTGCGGAAGCCCCAGCTGGCGTCGACCCACAGGGTCACCGCGCGCAGGTTCTTGCTGACCGCCTCTTGCGCGACCTGGTCGGGGTTTTTGTCGAACAGGCCGGCCTGGGCCGGAGCGAGCGCGGACAAGGCGAGTACGAAAGCGAGCAGCAGGCGGTTCATGGGGGAAGTCTCCAGGGCAAGAGGAAGGCGTCGGGCCTAGTGCTCGGCGCCGCCGGCGAGGCGGCGGTCGGTGCGGGTGTCGAGGGCCGTGCGCAGCGCCACGCGCAGGCCCGCGGCGACGGTCTCGATCGCCAGGCTCGGCGCGCCGGGATGGCGCGCGGCCTGGGCGGGAGCATACGGAATGTGGATGAAGCCGCCTCGAACGCCGGCGTGTTCGCGCAGCGCGTGCATCAGTCCGTAGAACACGTGATTGCAGACATAGGTGCCGGCGGTCTGCGAAATCTCGGCCGGGATCTCGGCGGCGAGCAGGGCCGCGCGCATGGCCTTGATCGGCAGGTCGCTGAAATAAGCCGCCGGGCCGCCCTCGACCACCGGCCGGTCGATCGGCTGCGCGCCGAGATTGTCGGGGATGCGCGCGTCGTCGACGTTGATCGCGACGCGTTCCAGCGCCAGCTGCGCGTGTCCGCCGGCCTGGCCGACGCACAAGACCAGGGCCGGCGCTGTCTGCTCGATCGCCGTGCGCAAGGCATCGAGCGAAGCGTCGAACGCGACCGGCAGGCAGCGGACGACGATGCGATGGCCGGCGAGCGTTTCGCCGTCGAGCCGGCGCACCGCGTCCCAGCTGGGGTTCTCGGTTTCGCCGCCGAACGGCGCGAAGCCGGTCAGCAGCACGCAGGGCAGGTCGGTCACCGGAAAGCGATCCAATACATCAGCAGGACATTGCAGCCCAGCAGGAGCAGACCGGTCGGCCACTGCGCGCGGATCACCCCGTACGGGTCCTTGAGTTCGAGCAGGGCCGCGGGCACCAGGTTGTAGTTGGCCGCCATCGGCGTCAGCAAGGTGCCGCAATAGCCCGAGAGCATGCCGATCGCGGCCAGCGATGCGGCGTCGGCGCCGTGCTGCTGGACCAGCAACGGCAAGGCGATACCGGCGGTCATGACCGGAAACGCGGCGAAGGCGTTGCCCATGATCACGGTGAACAAGGCCATGCCGACGGCGTAGGCGACCACGACCGCGAAGGCGTTGTCGACCGGGATCACGGCGCGCACGACGCCGGCCACCGCCTGGCCGACGCCGCCGGCTTCGAACACGCTGCCCAACGTCGCCAGCAGCAACGGCAGCAACGCGGCCCAACCGATCGCGTCGACCAGCCGGCGCGATTGTTCGATCCCGCTCCACGGCGTCTGCCGGGTCAGCCGGCAGGCGGCGATCAGGCCCGCCACGCAGGCCAGCGCCAGCGCGATCAGGGTCAGGTTGGCGGGGTCCAGCAACGGCGTTTGGCCGATGCGTACGTGCTTGAGGCCGAGCGCGCCGACCAGGGTCACCGTCGGGATCAGCAGTGCCGGCCAGAACAGGCGATTGCCCAGCCGCTGCGCCTCGGCCTGTTTGTAGTCGGCGTCGGTCTCGGCATAGGCGCCCTTGCCGAGCGCGCCGAACCCGGCCAGGGCCGCCAGTGCGACCACGCAGACGCCGACCGCGCGCACCGGCAGGTGCTCGGCGGCGACCATCAGCACGGCGATCAGGCCCCAGAACGCCGCCGTGCCCCAGCGCCGCGGGTTGGCGCGGTCGCGCGCGCCGCGCAGGGCCAGCGCGGCGAAATAGGCGCCCATCAGCCAGTAAACGAAGTCCAGGGTGAGCAGGCCGCCGGCGTCGTTGTGCGCAATCATGCCGGCGGCGCTCCCGGTTCGAGGTCCGCGGCGGCGGCGCGTTGGCGCGTCAGCCGGCGTTCGAAGCGCAGGATGCGCACGACGTGGATGGCAAAGGCGCAGATCGCGGTCGGGATGCCCCACAAGGCGATCTGCAACGGGTCGAGCTGGAGCCCGTGCTCGGCGAAGAAACTCTGGATCAGCAGCACCGCGCCGAAGGCGATGAAGATGTCTTCGCCGAAGAACAGGCCGACGTTGTCGGTGCCGGCGGCCATGGCCCGGATCCGCTCGCGCTGGTCCGCATCGAGCGCGCCGTGGCGGCTTTCGGCGGCGCCTTCGGCCATCGGCGCCAGCAGCGGACGCACGGTCTGCGGATGGCCGCCGAGACTGGTCAGGCCGACCGCCGAGGCGAGCTGGCGCATCAGCAGATAAGCGATCAACAGGCGGCCCAGGGTCGCGCCGCGCAAACGTGCGATCCAGCGTTGCGCATGTTCTTTCAGGCCGTGGCGTTCGAGCAGGCCGATCACCGGTAGGGTCAGCAGGAACAGCAGCAGGAAGCGTTTCTCGGCGAAGCCCTTGCCGATCACGTCGAGCACGTCCAGCGGCGACAGGCCGGCGCTGAGTCCGGTGACGAAGCCGGCGGCGACCACGACCAGGGCCGGGTTCAATCGCAGCACGAAACCCAGCACCACGGCGGCGACGCCGAGCAGGGGCCAATAGTTCATTGCATCACCTCGCGGGCGGCGGCAGCGGGGGCGGGGAGTGTGGAGTGGGAGGATCGGGAGCGTCGGCCGATGCGCATGCGGCTCAGGCCAGCGCCTGGATGCGCACGCCGTCGGCCAGCAGCGCCTCGCGCACGGCGCGGGCGAAGGCCGGCGCGTCGGCGCGGTCGCCGTGCAGACACAGGGTGTCGGCGCGCAGGCGCAGCGGTCCCTCGGCGGTGTCGACTTCGCCGTCGAGAACCAGGCGGCGGACCTGGGCGATCGCCTGCGCCAGCGATTCGATCACCGCGCCGGGCCGGCCGCGCGGCAACAGGCGGCCGTTGCCGGCGTAGCCGCGCTCGGCGAACACCTCGTGCGCGGCGCGCAGGCCGGTGCGTTCGGCGGCGTCGGTGAGTTGCGACTGGGCCAGCCCGTAGACGATCAGCTGCGGATCGAACGCGGCGACGGCGCCGACGATGGCCTCGGCGACGACGCGGTCGTCGGCGGCGAGGTTGTACAGCGCGCCGTGCGGCTTGACGTGGGTCAGGCGCACGCCCTCGCCGGCGGCGACCGCGCCGAGCCGGGCGAGCTGGCCGAGCATCAGCAGGCCGATCTCGTCGCGGTCCAGCGACAAGGTGCGGCGGCCGAAGTGTTCCGGATCGTCGTAGCCCGGATGCGCGCCGGCGGCGACGCCGTGTTCGCGGCACAGGCGCAGGGTCGCGCGCATGGTCGACTCGTCGCCGGCATGGCCGCCGCAGGCGATATTGGCCGAGCTGACGTAGGGCAGGATCGCCGCATCGTCGCCGCAGCCTTCGCCGAGGTCGCAATTGAAGTCGATGCGGTACTGCATGGCCTTGCCGCGGGGTTCGATGCGCGGCTAGTTGCGCTTGAACAGCAGGCCCAGGCCGACCGCGATCAGGATCGCCGGCCACCAGGTCAGCAGCAGCTTGGTCAGGCTGAGGTTGGTGAAGCCGAGGTTGTTGAGCAGGAACAGGGTGCCGATGACGATCAGGATCAGGGCGCCGACGACATGGGATTTCATTGCTGCGTTCTCGTGCTGATGCGGGGCGCCGGGCCCGGGGACGCATGCAGTCTAGTCGGGTTGGAGTAGGCGACCAAGAGGGCGCGGCGGATAGGGGACGCAGGCCGCAGATCGGTTGGGCGCGAGACGCGATGGGATCGATGGGGTTGCGTTTGTTGCGGTGCAATACGGCATCGATGTCGATGTCGATGGCGGACACGGCGGTGGCCGGAGATGCCTGACTTCGGCAATCGGTCCGTTGCCACGGCGGAGCGGGCGCATGCGTGCGCCGGCGTCGCGGCGCGATGGCGGCGCGAGAGATGGAGGCGGTAGGGCAAGCCCGTTGGTCGTCTTTTGAAAGGGGCGGGCTGCTGCGCGCTTGTTGAGCGCGCGGTTGCGCCGGGAGCATCCGCCCCCTCGGGATAAGGGGGCGGGCGCCTGCGCGAATCGGCGTCGTGGCGCGGCCGCTGCGCCGGGGATTCGCTCCGGCTCAGCGCGAGCCGTTGGCCGGGGCCGGCGCGGCCGTCGCCGCCGTCGCGGTGGACGCGGCGGTCGCCGCCGGCGCCATCCACAACTTGGTCTCCGGCGCGGTGCCGAGCATCTGCGCGCGCAGCAGCGGAATCGGCGGGCCGCCGTAGCTCAGGAACTGGTCGTGGAACGACTTCCAGGCGCTGCGGCCGCCGCGCGATGCGGTCCAGTCTTCGCGCAACTGCTGGATCATCAGCTTGCCGAGGGTGTAGTTCAGATACGCCGGGTCGTAGGTGCCGCGCGCGGCCTGCTGGCGCGCGTTGCCCGGGTCCTGGAAGGCCTTGTCCTTGAACATCTGCTCGGACTCGGCCACGGTCATACCGCCGGTATGCAGGCCGATCGCGGACAGGTAACGCACGTTGCGCAGCAGTGCGTTGGTCAGCTGGCCGATGTGGATCTCCGGCGTCGCGCCGTCCAGGCCGGCGTCGAACATCATCTCTTCGGTGTAGTGCGCCCAGCCCTCGGCGTAGGCGTAGCCGACGAACAACTGAGCGAACTTCCACTGCGAACGGTTGGCGTGCAGGAACTGCAGGAAATGCCCCGGCCAGACTTCGTGCGCCGAAGTGAACAGCAGGTCGGCCTTGCCCGGGACATACGCGTCCTGTTCGGCCTTGGGCCACTTCGGGTCCGGCGGGGCGATGTAGTACACCGAGGGCAGGTTCTTTTCGTACGGCCCCGGGATCTCGATGTAGGCGAAATTGTTGCGGTTGAACGGCGGCGCCTCTTCGACCTTGGCCTCCTCGGTGCCCGGAATCGTCACCAGGTCCTTGTCGACCAGGAACTGGCGCAGCCCGACCAGTTGCTTGCGCGCGCCCTCGACCGCGCCGCCGGCCGGCTTGTCGGCGTTGACCTGTTCGATGCACTCGGCGATCGGCTTGCCCTTGGCATAGGCCTCGCACGCGCTTTGCAGCGCAGCCAGGTTGCGCGCCAGGTCGGCTTCGCCGGCGGCCCTCAGCCGGTCCAGCGGCAGGTCCACGCCCTCGGTGGCCTTGAGCATCTTGGCGAACTTGTCCGCGCCCAGGGCGAAGTCCACCGGTGCCCGGCCCTTCTGCAGTTTCATGTGCTCGGCCAACTCCCGCAGCGCCACCGTGGCCATGGCGTTGGACTGCTTGAGCCGCAGTTGCAGCTTCTCGTCCTGGACCCCGGCGAAGATCTTCGGCACGTCCTTGTCGAAGAACTCGGCCATGCCGCCGAACACCGCGCTGCCGAGCTGGATGTAGGTGTCCGGCAGCGGCCCCTGCAGGTTGGCGCGGATCTGCGCGACCGCCTTGGGCAGGTTTTCCTGATAGGTCGCGAACGCGGCCATGCGCTGCTCCAGCGGCGCGTAGGGACGGGTCAGGTACATGCTCGGCGACAGGTCGCCCATGTAGAAGGCCGGGTTCTTGGTCGCGAAGCCGGAGTCTTCCAGCCAGAACAATTGGCCGTCGATCACCGCGCGCACGTAGTCGCGCTGGTAGCGCTGCGCGGGCGTGAGCCGGTCGTCGGCGAAGGCGGAGACGGCGTCGCGCTGCTGGTGCAGCCACTGTGCGGTGCGCTTCAGGCCTTCCGGCGAGAAGTCCGGCAGGCGGCCGTCGAATTCGTGCTTGCCGGCGTTCGCGCCCCAGGTCGGATAGCGCTCGAAGAAGCCCTGGATGAACTGGTCGACCGCGCTGTCCCAGGCGGCATCGGCCACGGCCGGCGCGGCGGCGCTGTCGGCGGGTTGGGAGGCGGGCGCGGGCGCGCCCTGTTTGCAGCCGGCGCTCAGCGCGGCGGCGACGCAGACGGACAACGACAGCAGACGCAGGGACGGCATGCGGAAACCTCCGGACAGCGATGGCGACGGGGCGGGGCGGCGCGCGGCGCGGAGCCGATCGCGACGATGTCGCCGATCCTCGCGGTTCCGGCTGCGGCGGCGATAGTGTCTTTTGCCCTAGGCGGATGCAGAATCCGGCACAGTTCCGGCACCGTTCCCGCGCGGTGTCGCCGCCGCAGCCGGCGGCGAACGCGGCGCGCGCCGGTTCAGCGACACCGTGGCCTCGCACACGCGGCCATGCCGCAAGAGTCGCGAACTGGCGAAAGCCTTCAGGCCAGGCGCGGGTTCAGTCGCGCAAGCGCGCATCCACGGCCACCCGTAAGCGCGCCAGGCGTTGCTGGCGCTCGCGCCAGGCCGCCGCGGCTTCGGCCGCATCGCAGGCGCGAAAGCGCAACGGCGCGTTCGGAGCGGCCTGGGCCAGGCGCGGCAGGTCGGCGGCGATGACGTGGCCGAGGCGGGCGTAGCCGCCGACGGTCTGCGCATCGGCCAGCAAGACGATCGGTTGTCCGTCCGGCGGCAATTGCACGGTGCCGGGCGCGACCGGCTCCGACACGCCGGCGGCGGCCGGCGCCGGCAGCGAGGCGCCGGCCAGGCGCAGGCCCTGGCGGTCGCTGGCCGCGGCCACGCTCCAGGCCTGCGCGGCGAAACGCGCCTGCGCCTCGGCCAGGGCCGGCGCGGGCAGGGCGCGGTAGCGGATCGGGGCCTGGGTCGGCGGATCGAACTCGGGGTCGATCCACCAGCGGCTCCAGCGCGGCGCCTCGGTCGCGGGCCCGCACTGTTCGCCGAGTGTCAGCCGGTCGCCGGCCTGCAGGGCGCGGCCGGCGTAGCCGCCGAAACCGCCGCGCAGGTCGGTGCTGCGGCTGCCGAGTACCGGCGGCGCGGCGAAGCCGCCGGCCACCGCCAGCCAGGCGCGCACGCCGCCGCGCAAACCGCCCAGGCGCAGTTCGCCGGGCGGCAGCTCGATCGGCCGCCCCATCGTCGCCGGCAAGGGCCGGGCATCGAAACGCAAATCCAGCGCCGCGCCCAGCCAGGCCAGACGCAGCGGCCGCAGCAGGCGCAAGTGCGGACCGTGCAAACACATCTCGAGCACGGCCTGGTTCTCGTCGTTGCCGACCAGGCGGTTGGCCAGCGCGGCCAAACCAGGGTCCAACGCGCCGCTGTGCGCCACGCCCAGGTGGCGCCATCCCGGCCGGCCCTGGTCCTGCAGGCTGCTGAGTGGGCCGGGCGCGAGCACTTCGATGGCGGCGGGGGCGCGGTTCATGGCCAGGCCGCCTGCGCGCGCAAGCGCTCGAACGCGTCGGCGTCGATCGGCACGAACCGCACCCGGTCGCCCGGCATGAGCAAGGTCGGCGCCGTCCGGGTGGCATCGAACAGGTTCAGCGGAGTACGCCCGAGCAGGCGCCAGCCGCCGGGGCCGGGACGCGGGTAGATCCCGGTCTGGGCGCCGCCGATGGCGACGCTGCCGGCCGCGACCGCCGTGCGCGGCGTGTTCAGGCGCGGCAGGGCCAGCCCCGGGTCGAGGCCGGACAAGTAGGGAAAACCGGGGGCGAAACCGATCATCGCGACCCGGTACTGCGCGCCGGCATGGCGCTGGATCAACTGCAACGGCGACAGTCCGAGTTCGGCCGCAGACGGCTCCAGGTCGGGGCCGTAGTCGCCGCCGTAGGCGACCGGAATTTCGACCAGGCATGCGTCGCCGACTGCGTCGTCGTCGTCGCCTTGGCGCGAGTGCCATTGCGCGTGCAGCCAATCCAGCGCGGCTTCGGCGTCGATCGTTTGCGCATCGAAGAACACCGCCAGGCTGGCGTAGGCCGGCACCACGTCGCGCAGCCACGGCGGCGGTTGCCGGCGCAGGCGGGCGACCAAGGCATGCACCTGGGCGTTGAGCGTGTCGTCGATGCGCTCGCCCAGGCGCAGCAGCCAGGCGTCGTCGGCCAGCGGTTCGAACGCGATCGGCGGCATGGGCGGCGAGCCGGTCGCGGGCGTCACTCCGCCAGCGCGTCCTGCAGCCGGCGGATGCGTTGGACCAGGGTTTCCGGCGAATACGGCTGGGCGGTGGCCATGCCCCATACCGGCCGCGGCCAGGCGATGTCCTCGCGGTAGCGCGCGATCACGTGCACGTGCAACTGCGGCACCAGATTGCCGAGCGCGGCGACGTTGAGCTTGTGCGGCTTGAACGCGCCCTGCAGGGCGCGGCTGGTACGGGCGATTTCGCGGGTCAGCGCCTGCTGCTGAGCCTCGTCGAGATCGATCAGCTCGACCGCGCCGTCCACCCGCGGCACCAGGATCAGCCAGGGATGATTGGCGTCGTCCATCAGGCGCAGTTCGCACAATTCGAATTGCGCCACCGGATGGGTGTCGTCGGCCAGTTGCGGGTGCAGGTGCCAGGCGTTCATTTCAGCGTGTCTGCGAAGAAGTCGAGGGTCCGCCGCCAGGCCAGTGCGGCGCTGTCGGGGTCGTAGTCGGCGCGCTGGTCGCAGTTGAAGCCGTGGCCGGCGTCGTAAAGGTAGATCGGCGCGTTCGGCAGCGCCTGCCGGTGCTGTTCGATCGCTTCCGGCGGGATGCTGCCGTCGTGGCGGCCGAAGTGGAACGCGATCGGCGCCCGGGTCGCTTCGCCGAGGAAGGGCAGGGTGCGCGCGCCGTAGTAGCTGACCGCGGGCAGGCCGTGGCGGGTATTGGCCAGGAAGGCCAGCGAACCGCCCCAGCAGAAGCCGACCGCGCCGGTGCGCAGGCCCTCGCTCTGCAGCCGGTGCGCGGCGGCGCCGACGATGTCGCTGGCGCGGTCGAAGCCGACCGCGTTGCGCAGCTCGACCCCGCGCGCGGCCGCAGACTGGTCGTAGCCCAGTTCGACCCCGGTCTCGACCGGGTCGAACACGGCCGGCGCCAGCACGACGTAGCCGGCTTCGGCGAAGCGCTCGGCGACCGCGCGGATGTGCGCGTTGACGCCGAAGATCTCCTGGATCACCACCAGGCCGCCGCGCGGCACCCCGCTGGGGTCGGCGCGCCAGGCGCGGACCGGGCCGGCCGGGGTGTCGAGGTCGATCCACTGGGCCATGGGCCTTGCTCCTATGCGAATGAACCTTGGTTCGCGGCCAGTTTAGCCGCGGAGGCTATAATTCGCGCCCCCGGCGTCGCCGGATCCGGGCCGCCGGCCCGCCGCCCATCGGGCGTCCTCGTTCAGGTCTCCGCGTTCATGTCTTCCGCCAGCGTTTCGCCCGCCAATCCCAAAGTCGGTTTCGTCAGCCTCGGTTGCCCCAAGGCCCTGGTCGATTCCGAGCGCATCCTCACCCAGCTGCGGGTCGAGGGCTACGACATCGTGCAGAGCTACGACGACGCCGACGTGGTGGTGGTCAACACCTGCGGCTTCATCGATTCGGCGGTGACCGAGTCGCTGGACGCGATCGGCGAGGCGATCGCCGAGAACGGCAAGGTCATCGTCACCGGCTGCCTGGGCAAGCGCTCGGAGCTGATCCGCGAAGCGCATCCGGACGTGCTGTCGATCAGCGGCCCGCAGGACTACGGCAGCGTGATGAGCGCGGTGCACGCGGCGCTGCCGCCCAGGCACGATCCGTTCATCGACCTGGTGCCGCGACCGGCTTCGCATCGGCTCGACGACGGCATCGGCATCAAGCTGACGCCGAAGCACTACGCCTATCTGAAGATTTCCGAAGGCTGCAATCACCGCTGCAGCTTCTGCATCATTCCCTCGATGCGCGGCGACCTGGTCTCGCGCCCGGTCGACGAAGTGCTGCGCGAAGCCGAGAAGTTGGCGATGGGCGGGGTCAAGGAGCTGCTGGTGATCTCGCAGGACACCTCGGCCTACGGCGTCGACCTGAAGTACGCCGCGCGCGAATGGCGCGGCAACGGCTACCAGACCCGGATGAAGGCGCTGTGCGAGGGCCTGGCCGAACTCGGCATCTGGACCCGCCTGCACTACGTGTATCCATACCCGCACGTCGACGACATCATCCCGCTGATGGCGGAAAACGGCGCCCACGGCATGCCCAAGCTGCTGCCGTACCTGGACATCCCGTTCCAGCACGCCAGCCCGCGCGTGCTCAAGCTGATGAAGCGCCCCGGCGCGGTCGACAAGACCCTGGAGCGGATCCAGCGCTGGCGCTCGATCGCCCCGGACATCGCCATCCGCAGCACCTTCATCGTCGGTTTCCCGGGCGAGACCGAGGCCGAGTTCGAAGAACTGCTCGATTTCCTCGACGAAGCCCAACTCGACCGCGTCGGCGCCTTCGCCTATTCGCCGGTCGACGGCGCCCAGGCCAACGACTTGCCCGATCCGGTGGATGAAGAGGTCAAGCAAGAGCGCTTGGCCCGCTTCATGGAGCGGCAGGCGGAGATTTCCGCGGCCAAGCTCGAGGCCAAGGTCGGCAGCGTGCAGCGCTGTCTGGTCGACGCGATCGACGGCGATCTGGCGATCGCCCGCTCGATGGCCGACGCGCCGGAGATCGACGGCCTGGTGCAGATCCAGAACGGCCTGGAAGCGCAACTGCGCGTCGGCCAGTTCGTCGACGTCGAGATCATGGGCAGCGACGAGCACGATCTGTACGGCGAGGCGCTGCTGCCGGAGTGAGGGGGCGATGGCCGGGGCGGGAGCGACAGCGCTGTCGCTTTGCGCCGCGGCGACGCGGCAGGGGATTTGCGTGTCAGCCCCGGCGGGCGCGGCCGCGAAACCTCAGCGCAGCCCCAGCTTGCGCTTGCACAGGCGCAGATTCGTCCGCGCCGGACGGACGATGCTGAGCCGACGGTCGAGCAGCACCGGCGGCCAGCTGTCGGCGAGTTCGGCATCGTCGAGCGCGGCCTCTTCGGCGTACGGCTGCAGGGTGGCCAGGCATTCGCGATAACGGCCGTTGTGGTACTGGGTGATGGCCAGGTCGTTGCGGATATCGCCTTCGTCCTCCCAGCTCAGGGTGCGCCCGCATCGGCTCAGCACCGGCGCCAGGGTCGCCAGCGCCTGCGCGTAGCGCTTGCCGTCGTAGCTGTGCTTGAACGCGTCGCGAGTGCGGCGCAGACCGTCGCTGGCGCACTCGGGCGCGACCTTCAGATAGTCGGCATCGAAGCCGCCGTTGGCGCCGCAGTAGCGCTTGCACTCGGCCGGCGTCGTCATCGCCACGTCGATGCTTTCGCCGTTGTCGGCCAGGGTGATGCGGCATTCCGGCAGGTCGCCGTCGGCGGCGACCCGGCCGCGGCCGCGCTCGAGCGTGCCGCTGAGTTCGCAGTAATGGCCGACATTGACGGTGAGGATCTCGAACCGCTGCCGGCCGCTGCCGCCGGCGCTGATCTTGAGCGTGCCCCAGCCCTTGCCGGTGATGTACTCGCCCGGCGCCAGCGCGGTCCGCTCGGCCGCCGCCGCAGGAGCCAGGACCAGCGCGCTCAGCAGCGCGACGGCGAAAACGCGAGAGCGGGGAAGCAGGGGCATGAGCGGCATCCTTGTCCGGAGGGAGAGAGGGGATGGTAAGGCAGGGCGGCAGACAGGGGGGAAGCGGGAGCCGGGCGACGGCGCCGACAGGCGCGGGACTCCGAACCCCCAATCCCGCACCCTACACCGCCAAGCCCGCCGCATGGCCCGACGCCCACGCCCATTGGAAGTTGTAGCCGCCCAGCCAACCGGTGACGTCGAGCACTTCGCCGACGAAGTACAGGCCCGGCACGCGCTTGGACTGCATCGTGCTCGACGAGACTTCGTCGGTGTCGACGCCGCCGAGGGTGACTTCGGCGGTGCGGTAGCCTTCGGTGCCGCTCGCGACCAGCGGCCAATCGGACAGGGTCGCGGCCAACTGCTTCAGCTCCGGCGCGTTGTACTGCTTCATCGGCTTGTTCGCCAGCCAGAGCTCGCACAGCCGCTGGGCGAACCGCTTGGGCAGGGTTTCGCCGAGCACGGTCTTGAGTTCGGCCGCCGGCCGCTGACGTTGCTGGGCGAGCAGCCAGTCCAGCGCGTCGCGGCCGGGCAACAGGTCCAGGCGCAGATCGTCGCCGGGCTGCCAGTAGGACGAGATCTGCAGGATCGCCGGGCCGCTGACGCCGCGGTGGGTGATCAGCATCTGGTTGCTGAAGGCTTGGCCGTTGCAACTCGCGGTCACCGGCAGGGCGACCCCGCTGAGGTCGTGCAAGCGTTCCTGGTGTTTGCCGCTGAGGGTCAGCGGCACCAGCCCGGCGCGGGTCGGCAGCACGCGGTGGCCGAAGCGGCGCGCCAGTTCGTAGCCGAAGCCGCTGGCGCCCATGCTCGGGATCGACAGCCCGCCGCTGGCCACCACCAAGGCCGGTGTGGCGACGTTGCCGTGCGCGGTGTGCAGGCGGAACGGCGCGTCGTCGCCGTCGCCGTGGTGCAGGGCGTCGATGCCGTGGCCGGTTTCGATCCGCACGCCGGCGGCCTGGCATTCGTCGACCAGCATCTTCACGATCAGCTTCGACGACAGATCGCAGAACAGCTGGCCGAGCTCTTTCTCGTGGTAGGCGATGCGGTGGCGCTCGACCATCGCGATGAAATCCCAGGGCGAATAGCGCGCCAGCGCCGACTTGCAGAAATGCGGATTGGCCGACAGGTAATTCGCCGGCGCGGTGCCGGTGTTGGTGAAATTGCAGCGCCCGCCGCCGGACATCAGGATCTTCTTGCCGACCTTGTTGGCGTGCTCCAGCACCAGCACGCGCTTGCCGCGCCGGCCGGCGGTCAGCGCGCACATCAAGCCGGCGGCGCCGCCGCCGACGATGACGGCGTCGTAACGCTCCGCCATCTCAGGCCGCCCGGGTTTCCGCGCCGTGGCGCACGGTCGGGGTCAGGCCGAGTTGGGCGCTGTCGGTGCTCAACGCGACCTCGCCGTCCTGGATCTGGCAGTCCAGGCGGAAGCTGCGCTGGACCAGCCCGGCCATGGCCTCGACGGCGTCGGTGTCGACGTCGAGCACGGTCAGGTTCTTCAGCCGGCGCAGGCCGGCGGCGTTCTTATCCCACCAGAGGTCGGCGGCTCGGCCGCCGTAGTTGACCACCACCACCTGGCGCGCGCGGCCGCAGGCCTTGCGGATGCGCGATTCGTCCGGCTGGCCGACGTCGATCCACAGCTCGATCTCGCCGCTGTAGTCGCGCAGGCTCAGTTCGGGTTCGTCCTCGCCGCTGAGCCCCGGACCGAACTCCAACCGCTCGTGCGCGTGCAGGGCGAAGGCGAGCAGGCGCACCATCAAGCGTTGCTCGGTTTCGGACGGATGCTGGGCCAGGGTCAGGTTGTGGCCGGCGTAGTAGTGCCGGTCCATGTCGCTGACCTGCAGTTCGATTTTGACGATGGTGGCATTCGGCGCCATGGGCGGCCCTGCGGTAAAAACAGCGCGCATTCTAGGCGTTTGCGCGCACCGGCGTCGGTCGGCGCGATTCGGGCGCCCGGTCCGACCGGGCCGGCCGGGGGGCGATTCGGACGGAGCGGCCTGAACGGCGCTTGCCCGGACGGTTTCGATCGGGACGGTTCGCGCAGCGAGCCGGCGGGCCGGGGACGGCTGCAGGTAGGGCCGCGAAGTGCGCGATCATGCGCGCATGCCGATGCCCCGGACCGACCCGCTTGCCGACTCCGCGGCGCCCAGCCGCCTGCAATTGCCCCCAGGAGCGTGGGCGACCTTGCTGGACGGCTTGTGCGCGCGGTTTCCGGCGATCGGCCGCGAGCGCTGGCTGGACCGCTTCGCCCGCGGCCGCGTGCTCGATGCGCAGGGGCGCGCGCTGGCCGCATCGACGCCGTATCGCGTCGGCATGGAGGTCCGCTACTTCCGCGAAGTCGCCGACGAGGCGCGGGTTCCGTTCGAGGAGCGCATCGTGCATGCCGACACCCGCTTGCTGGTGGTCGACAAGCCGCATTTCCTGGCGGTGGCGCCGGCCGGCCGGCATGTCGCCGAGACCTTGCTGGGGCGGTTGCAGCGGCGCTACGGCGAGCCGGGTTTGGCGCCGTTGCATCGGCTCGACGCGGCCACCGCCGGGTTGGTGCTGTTCTCGCGCGATCCGGCCAGCCGCGACGCCTATCAGGCCTTGTTCCGCGCGCGGCGCATCCGCAAGCGCTATGAGGCGCTGGCGCCGCCGTTGCCGGAGCGTGCGTTCCCGCTGTTGCGGCGCTCGCGCATCGTTCCCGGCGAGCCGTTCTTTCTGATGCGCGAGGCCGAGGGCGAGCCGAACAGCGAGACCCGGATCGAGGTGATGGAGCGCAGCGAATCGGTCTGGCGCTATGCGCTGGAACCGGTCACCGGACGCAAACATCAACTGCGCGTGCACCTGGCCGCGCTGGGCGCGCCGATCCTCGGCGACCGGTTCTACCCGCTGGCGCCGCAGGCGCCGGACGATTACGCGCGGCCGTTGAAGCTGCTGGCGCGTTCGCTGCAGTTCGTCGACCCGCTGGACGGCCGCGAACGCCGCTACGACAGCGGCCTGAGCCTGTAGGCCTGTTGTAGGAGCGGCGTGGGCCGCGCCGCGGGCACGCGGAACCCGCACGGCCTGGGTGATCGCAACGAAGACCGAAACAGACGCCCCTGTCGAGCGCCGCAAGCCGCGGCTGCGGAGCCCCGGTCTCGCGTCTTAACCACCGTGCCGAACGCAGCGGTCAGCGCATGCAGTCTGGTGGCTGCTCGTCGAGCCATGGTCGGCGAGCAGTCGAGACAGCGCGGTCGCGGCTTGCGCCGCTGCTACCTCTCGGGTTCCGCGCTCACACCCACTCGCGCGAGGGCAGGGTGTAGCGCCTTTGCGGGCGGCCGATCAGGTCGAGGAAATTGTTGAACACCGCGTCGGCGCGCGTCTGCATGCCGTGGATGTGCTCGACGGTGCGGGCGCGGATCGCCTCTTCGCTGGTGTCGTGGCCGAGTTCGGCCAGCTCTTGGCGATAGACCGGGTTGGCCAGCCAGCGCTCGATCAGCGGCACGTCCATTTCCAGGTGGAACTGGAAGCCGTAGGCGTTGTCGCCCCAGCGGAAAGCCTGTTGTTCGCAGCTGTCCGTGCGCGCCAGGTGCTGGGCGCCGTTGGGAATCTCGAAGCTGTAGCGGTGCCACTGGAACACCGGCGCGGTACCGGCCAGCGGTGCCAGCACCGGATCGGCGGCGCCGGCCGCGGTGGTTTGCATCGGATACCAGCCGATTTCCGGGCGGTGGTGCTTGCGCACCGGCGCGCCGAGCACGTGGGCCAGCAATTGTGCGCCCAGGCAGATCCCCAGCACCGGCTTGCCCTGTTCGAGCATGCGTTCGATCGCCAGCAGCTCGGTGCGCAGATGCGGCCGCGCGGCCTGGTCTTCGACGTTCATCGGCCCGCCCAGCACGATCAGGCCGCGGTAGCGGTCGACGTTGGGCTGGGCCTCGGGATGGCGGTCGAAATTGGCGAAGCGGATGCGGTGGCCGCGGCGGCGGATCAGCGGGTCGAGCGTGCCCAGCGGCTCGGCGGCGACGTGTTGGAAGACCAGAATGCGGGACATGAGCGGCGGCGTTGCGGCTTACGCCTGCGACTATGCCAAACGCGGCGCGCGCTGTGGGGCGCTGGGCTTATGACTTCTGGTTTGGGCACGGAGGAGGCCGGGTCGCGCCGGCACGCAGCGACCGGCCGATTCGCTCTCCGGCCCGAACGCTTTGCGTTCGGGCGTTCGGTGGCGCGCGAGCGCGCCCCCCTCACCCCGCTTGCGGGGGAGGGATCGGGGGAGGGCGGCGACCAGCCTCAGCGCGGACCGCGCGGCTTGAACGGCTTGCGCGGGCCGGCGCCGTGCGGCTTGGGACCGCCCGGACGCGCGCCGTGCGGACGGAACGCGCCGGGGCGAGCGCGGCCGCGGCCGCCTTCGGCGTCGCCCGGGCCGGCGCGCTGGATGCGCAGCGGCTGACCGGCGACGCGCACCTTCTTCAGGTGCTCCATCAGCTCGCGCGGCATGCCCTCGGGCAGGTCGACCAGGGTGTACTCGTCGCGGATGTCGATGCGGCCGATGTAGCGGCTCTCCAGGTCGGCTTCGTTGGCGATCGCGCCGACGATGTTGCCGGGCTGCACGCCGTGGGCGTGGCCGACTTCGATCCGGAAGGTCTCCATGCCGACCTCGGCCTCGCGCGGCGCGCGCTCGTGGCTGCGCTCGGGCGCGCGCTCGTGGCGCGGCGCCGGCGCGTCGTCGTCGAACATCGACTCGGCGGCGTTGAGCGGGCGCTCGGACGATGCGCCCGGCATCGGCGGGGTGTACTGGCGCTGCTCGTGGCGATGCCCGCCGCGCTCCTCGTCGTGACGGGACGGACGGGCTTCGTCGCGCGCCGGGCGCTCGAACTTGTCGCGGCGATGCGCGCCGGAATTGGACGCGTTGTCGCGCTCGATGAACTTGCGCGTGGCCTGGCCGCGGTGTTCGCGCGGCCCATCGCGTTCGGCGTAGCGCGGCTGCGCCGCCGGCGGGGCCAGCAACAGCGGGTTCTCGCCCTGCACCAGCTTGGCCAGGGCCGCGGCGATCTCCACCGCCGGCACGTTCTTCTCGCGCTCGTAGCGTTCGACCAGATCGCGGAACAGGCCCAGCTCCTGGCTTTCCAGCGCCTCGCTGATGCGGCCGAGGAAGCGCGAGACGCGCTGCTCGTTGACCGTCTCCACGCTCGGCAGCTCCATCGGCTCGATCGGCTGGCGGGTGGCGCGCTCGATCGCGCGCAGCATGCCGCGCTCGCGCGGGGTCACGAAGAGGATCGCCTCGCCCTTGCGCCCGGCGCGGCCGGTGCGGCCGATGCGGTGGACGTAGCTTTCGGTGTCGTAGGGAATGTCGTAGTTCAGCACGTGGCTGATCCGCTCCACGTCCAGGCCGCGCGCGGCCACGTCGGTGGCGACCAGGACGTCGATCTTGCCGTCCTTGAGGTTCTGAATGGTCTTCTCGCGCTGCGCCTGCTGCACGTCGCCGTTGATCGCCGCGGCCGAGATGCCGCGCGCCGACAGCTTCTCGGCCAGCTCCTCGGTGCCGAGCTTGGTGCGCGAGAACACGATCATCGCGTCGAAGGTTTCGGCTTCGAGGATGCGGGTCAGCGCGTCGAGCTTGTGCACGCCGCTGACCGACCAGTAGCGCTGGCGGATGTTGGCCGAGGTGGTGGTCTTGGCCTTGATCGCGACTTCGACCGGTTCCTTGAGATAAGTCTGGGCGATGCGCTTGATCTGCGGCGGCATGGTCGCCGAGAACAGCGCCACCTGGCGCGTTTCCGGGGTCTTCTTCAGCACCGCCTCGACATCGTCGATGAAGCCCATGCGCAGCATCTCGTCGGCTTCGTCCAGGACCAGGCAGCGCAGCTGCGACAGGTCCAGCGAGCCGCGCTCGAGATGGTCGATGACCCGGCCGGGGGTGCCGACCACGACCTGCACGCCGCGCTTGAGCGCTTGCAGCTGCGGGTAATAGCTCTGGCCGCCGTAGATCGGCAGCACGTGGAAACCGGGCAGGTGGGTGGCGTACTTCTGGAACGCCTCGGCGACCTGGATCGCCAGCTCGCGGGTCGGCGCCAGCACCAGCGCCTGCGGGCGGGCCTGGGCCGGGTCGATCGCGGCCAGGATCGGCAGCGCGAACGCGGCGGTCTTGCCGGTGCCGGTCTGGGCCTGGCCGAGCACGTCGCGGCCTTCCAGCAGCGGCGGAATGGTGGCGGCCTGGATCGGCGAAGGCGACTCGTAGCCGACGTCGGCGAGCGCGCGCAGCAGCGTCTCCGGCAGGGCGAGGTCGGTGAATTTGGGCGTTTCGGGGGCGGTATTGGGCGTGTCGGCGCTCATGTCGAGGCTCTAGCAGCGCCGGCGAGGCCGGTCGGGAGACCCACCAGTCTACCTGTATGCGGGTGGAGCTTCGGCTCGGCCGCGCGCCGGGCGACGTGCGGTAGGTCGGTTCGGGCGCTGTTTCGCCGCTGGACGGGGCGGGTTGTGCCGGATCGGCCGGTTCGCCGCCGGTTGCGGCCGGGCGCGGAAATGTCGCTCGGTGGCGCTTGCACGTGTTTGCACGTTTATGCACAATTGAATCAAATCGTGCACAAACGAGTGTCTGCCCATGTCCACCGAAGAACTGCTGCCGCAGCAACGCCAGGGCCTGATCCTGCAGCGCCTGCTGGCCCAGGGCCGGGTGATCGCGGTCGATCTGGCGCGCGAACTGGAGGTCTCGCACGACACCATCCGCCGCGATCTGCGCGAAATGGCCGCGGCCGGGATGTGCCGGCGCGTCTACGGCGGCGCCTTGCCCCTGTCCCCGGATCACGGCCCGCTGGCCCGCCGACGGGGCCTGGAGCCGGCACGCAAGGCGGCACTCGCGCGCGCCGCGGTGGCGTTGGTCGAGCCCGGCCAACTGCTGTTCCTCGACGCCGGCTCGACCAATCTGGCGATCGCCGAGGCCTTGCCGGCGGACTGTCGGCTGACCGTGGCCACCAACGCGCCGGCGATCGCCGCGCGCCTGGCCGAGCGCGAGGATCTGCAGCTGATCGTGATCGGCGGCCGGGTCGATCCGCGCGTCGGCGCCAGCCTCGGCCGCGCCGCGACCCGCGATGCCGAGGCCTTGCGCAGCGATCTGTATTTTCTCGGCGTGTGCGGCGCCGACGCCGACGTCGGCGTGAGCGCGCTGGACTACGAGGACGCGCAGTTCAAGCAGGCCGTCGCCGCGGCCAGCCGCGCGGTGGTGGCGACCGCGACCGACGACAAGCTGGGTACCGCGGCGCGCTATCCGGTGCTGGGCGCCGACGCGCTGCACGCGCTGGTGATCGAGCACGGCGGCGACACGGCCCAGGCCGACGCCTTCGCCCACCGCGGCGTACGCGTGCTGCGCGCCGCGCCAGCGCGATGAGCCACAGCCTCGGCGCCGACGCCTATCGCATCGGCCGCCTTGCCCCTGCGCGGCCGCCGGCCGCCTGTGAACCGGGACTCCCCATGAATCCGCTCGATCCTCACGCCGCCTCCGACTCGCCCGCCGTGCGCGCCGACGCCGCGCCGGAGCCGCCCGGCGCGCCGGGCGCAAACGACGCGATGCCCGCCTCGGTGGCCGCTGCGGCGGATTCTTCCGCGCCCTCCTGCGCGATCGGCGCGCGCGAGCGCCTGTCGACCCGCATCGCCTTCTTCGTCGCCGGGGTGGCGATGGCGGCATGGGCGCCGCTGGTGCCTTACGCCAAGGCGCGCACCGGCGTCGACGAAGGCACCTTGGGCCTGCTGTTGCTCGCGCTCGGCGCCGGCTCGATCGCGGCGATGCCGCTGACCGGCGCGCTGGCCGCTCGCTACGGTTGTCGCAAGGTGATCCTGCTGGCCGGTGCCGCGGTCTGCGCCTGCCTGCCCTTGCTGGCGTACTGCGCGTCGGTGCCGGGTTTGGCCTTGGCGCTGTTCGGCTTCGGCGCGGCGATCGGCACCATCGACGTGGCGATCAACATCCAGGCGGTGATCGTCGAGAAAGCCGGCGGCCGCGCGCTGATGTCGGGTTTCCATGGGTTTTTCAGCGTCGGCGGCATCGCCGGCGCCGGTCTGGTCGGCGGCCTGCTGTGGTGGCAGGCCACGCCGTTGACCGCGGCGCTGGCCGCCGCGGTCGCGCTGGCGGTGCTGCTGTCGGCGGGCAGCCGGGGACTGTTGCGCTACGGCGCAGGGGGCGGCGGCGCGATGTTCGCGCTGCCGCGAGGCGCGGTGGCGCTGATCGGCGCGCTGTGCTTCGTGGTGTTCCTGGCCGAAGGCGCGATGCTGGACTGGAGCGCGCTGCTGCTGGTGTCGGCGCGCGGCGTCGACTCCAGCGCGGCCGGCATCGGTTATGCGGCCTTCGCCCTGGCGATGACCGTCGGCCGCTTCAACGGCGACCGCATCGTCCAACGCTTCGGGCCGCGCCGGGTGCAGGCCGTCGGCGGCGCCTGCGCCGCGCTCGGCTTCCTGCTCGCCGCGGCGTTGCCGTCGCCGATCGCGACCCTGCTCGGTTTCGTTCTGATCGGACTGGGCTGCTCGAACATCGTGCCGATCCTGTTCAGCGCCGCCGGCCAGCAGCGCGCGATGCCGGCGGCCGCGGCGATCTCGGCGGTCAGCACCCTGGGCTATGCCGGCATCCTCGCCGGCCCGGCCGCGATCGGCGCGATCGCGCGCATCGGCGGCCTGCCGCTGGCGTTCGCATTGTTGGGCCTGGCCTTGGTCGCGGTCGCGGCCGGCGCGCGCATCGCCCGCCAGGCTTGACCCGCCGGCCGGCGTTCAGCGCGGGCGCCGTGCCAGCCAGCGGTCCAGTTGCGCAGCGAAGGCCTGGCGGTCGCGGGCATGGAACGCGGCGGGGCCGCCGGTCTGCACCCCGGCGCCGCGCAGCTCCTCCATGAAATTGCGCACCGACAAGCGCTCGGCGATGTTGTCGCGGGTGTAGAGATCGCCCCGCGGATTCAAGGCCACCGCGCCTTTCTCCAGCGCCAGCGAGGCCAGCGGAATGTCCTGGGTCACCACCAGGTCGCCCGCGGCCAGCCGCTGCACGATCTCGTTGTCGGCCACGTCCAGCCCGCCCGGCACCTGGATCGCGCGGATGTAGGGCGAGGGCGGAGTGCGCAGCCATTGGTTGGCGACCAGGGTCAGCGGAATCCGGGCCCGGTCCGCGGCGCGGAACAGGATCTCCTTGATCGGGCCGGGGCAGGCGTCGGCGTCGACCCAGATCTGCGGTGTGATTGGCGGGGAAGAGGCATCGCTCATCGCGCCAGTTTGCCGTGGATCGGTCCGGCGCGTCGGCATCGGCTTCCCGTACCATGGCCGCCAGCCCCACGGACGCGCCGGCCATGATCACGGTCCACCACCTCAACAACTCCCGTTCCCAGCGCGTGCTGTGGCTGTTGGAGGAACTGGAGCTGCCGTACCGGATCGTGCGCTACCAGCGCGATCCCAAGACCCTGCTGGCGCCGGCGGAACTGCGCGCGGTGCATCCGCTGGGGAAATCGCCGGTGGTGGAACTGGACGGGCAGGTGCTGGCCGAGTCGGCGGCGATCATCGAAACGCTGTGCGAGCGCTACGACGGCGAGCACCGGCTGTCGCCGCCGTTGCAGCCGCTGGACGGCGAGGAGCGTCGGCGCTATCGCTATTGGATGCATTACGCCGAGGGCTCGGCGATGCCGCCGTTGTTGCTGAGCCTGGTGTTCGCGCGGCTGAAGTCGGCGCCGATGCCGTTTTTCGTCAAGCCGGTCGCGCGCGGGATCGCCGACAAGGCCCTGTCGGCCTTCGTCGGGCCGCAGTTGGCCCTGCACCTGGGATACATCGAAAGCGAACTGGGCCGGCACGAATGGTTCGCCGGCGAGCGCTTCACCGCGGCCGATATCCAGATGAGTTTTCCGGTCGAGGCCGCGGCGGCGCGCGCCGGCGGCGAGCGGCCGAGGATGCAGGCCTTCGTCGAGCGCATTCGCGCCCGCCCGGCCTACCAGCGGGCGCTGGAGAAGGGCGGGCCCTATTCGCTGTTGAGCTGAGGGCCGCGGCGCAGGCGGCTTGGATTCGCGCCGGCCGGCACCCATCTTGAAGCTTCATCCCCGGCCGGTTCCGCCATGCTCTCGCTGCGTTTCGACAATGCCTTCGTCCGCGAACTTCCCGGCGATCCCGAGTCGGGGCCGGGTGTACGCCAGGTGTATGGCGCGGCGTATTCGCGCACGCTGCCGACCCCGGTCGCCGCGCCGCGCCTGCTGGCGCATTCGGCCGAGATGGCGGGCATTCTGGGCATCGGCGAGGACGATCTGGCCGGCTCGGAGTTCGCCGCGGTGTTCGGCGGCAACGCCTTGCTGCCCGGGATGGACCCCTACGCGGCCAACTACGGCGGTCACCAGTTCGGGCATTGGGCCGGCCAGCTCGGCGACGGCCGCGCGATCACCCTCGGCGAGGCGGTGACTGCGGCCGGCGAGCGTTGGGAATTGCAGCTCAAAGGCGCCGGGCCGACGCCTTACTCGCGCAGTGCCGACGGCCGCGCGGTGTTGCGCTCGTCGATCCGCGAGTTCCTGTGCAGCGAGGCCATGCACCACCTGGGCGTGCCGACCACGCGCGCGCTGAGCCTGGTCGGCACCGGCGAGGCGGTGGTGCGCGACATGTTCTACGACGGCCATCCGCAGGCCGAACCGGGCGCGATCGTGTGCCGGGTCGCGCCTTCGTTCATCCGCTTCGGCAATTTCGAATTGCCGGCCTCGCGCGGCGAAACCGGATTGCTGAAGCAGCTGGTGGACTTCTGCATCCGCCGCGATTTTCCGCATCTGCAGGGCGACGAACCGGCGCGCCATGCGGCCTGGTTCGGCGAGGTCTGCGAGCGCACCGCCAGGCTGATGGCGCACTGGATGCGGGTCGGCTTCGTGCACGGAGTCATGAACACCGACAATCTTTCGGTGCTGGGCCTGACCATCGACTACGGCCCTTACGGCTGGATCGACGCCTACGACCCGGACTGGACGCCGAACACCACCGACGCCGGCCGCGGCCGCTATCGCTACGGCCAGCAGCCGCAGGTCGCGTACTGGAACCTGAGCCGGTTGGCCGGGGCCTTGTCGCTGCTGATCCCGGTCGAGGCCCTGCAGGACGGCCTGCGCCGTTATGTCGATACCTACAACGCGGCCGAGGCCGAGGCGATCGCGGCCAAGCTCGGCCTGCGCGATTGCGCGGAGGGCGACATCGAGCGCATGCAGCGCCTGCGCGAGTGGCTGCAGACGCACGAGATCGACATGACGATCTTTTTCCGTGCCCTGGCCGAGGTCGACGTCGAGGCCGAGGCGCCCGATCCGGCGCCGCTGGCCGAGGCCGCCTACGATTCCGACAAGGCCGCCGCCGGCGCGCCGGCCTTGCGGGCCTGGCTGGCCGACTACGCCGCCCGTGTCCGTGCCGATGCGCTGCCCGCGGCGCAGCGGCGCGCGCGCATGCACGCGGCCAACCCGCGCTACGTGCTGCGCAATTACCTGGCGCAGCAGGCGATCGACCGCGCCGAGCAGGGCGACCTCGGCGGCGTGCACGAACTGCTGGAGGTGATGCGGCGGCCGTACCAGGACCAGCCAGGACGCGAAGCCTTCGCGGCCAAGCGCCCCGACTGGGCGCGCGATCGCGCCGGGTGTTCGATGCTGTCGTGCAGTTCCTGAGCGCTCCACCCGTAGGCGCGGCGCGAGCCGCGACAACCGCGGCGGTGTACGCGAGCGCTCAGACCGCAGATCGCAGACCGCAAAGCGATGGCCTCGGCCGAGCGCACATCCAACGCCCGGGCTTGGGACGCCACGCGTTGACCGTCGTTCCGGTTGTCGCGGCTTGCGCCGCTCCCACGGCGAGTTGCGCCGCCGCCACCGCGTACCCGGCGACGAAAACGCACGTCCGGCGCCATCGGGACGACGTTTTTCGGACGTGAGCCGGGGCAGAATCGACCGATGCATTCCGCCATCCACCTGCACGTTCTCGGTCCTTCCGACCTGTCTCTGCATCCGGCCTATTGCGACTATGTCGCCCAGGTCTTCACCCAGGCCGACTTCCGTCGCTGGTGCGAGTGGGGGCAGTGGAGCGACAGCTACCGCGCGTTCTGCCTGGTGGAAGGCGGGCGGGTGGTCGCCAACGCATCGCTGTCGCGCATGCGCCTGTGGATCGACGGCAAGGACGTCGAAGGTTTCCAGCTCGGCGCGGTCGGCTGTTTGACGGGCCACCGCGGACAGGGGCTGGCGCGGCGGGCGATGCAGGCCGCGTTGGCGGTCTGCGGCCGTGCCCCGGTGCTGTTGTTCGCCAACCCGACGGTGCTGGACTTCTATCCGCGGTTCGGCTTCGCGGCCGCGCCGCAGTGGCGGTTCGAAAGCCGCGTCGAACTGCGTCCCGGGGCCGAGCCGGCGCCGGCGCTGGACTTGGCCGACCCGGTCTGGCGGGCCGAATTCCTGCGTCTGGCCACCGTTGCGGCCCCGTCGGCCGGGGCCTTCGCCGCCCGCGACTATGGCCGCATCGCGACTTGGTACGCCGCCAACGGCTACGCCTCGCCTTTGCGACGGCTCGATCGCGACACCCTGGTGTTCGCCCAGGTCGAGGACGGGATGCTGACGATCGAAGACGTGTTCTGCGCCGCCCCGGAGCGTTTCGACCCGGTCGCGGCCGTGCCGCGATTGATCGACGCGCCGGTGCGAGCCCTGCGTTTCGGCTTCGGCCCGCCGCGCGGCTGGCCGCGGGCCGAAGCGGTGGCGATCGAGGACGATGCGCACCTGTTCGTGCGCGGGCTCGACCTGCAGGCGCTGCCCGCACACCGCTTTCCGCTGCTGGCGCGGACCTGAGCGCGCCGGCCGCGGACGCCGGCCGGGCTCAGACCGGCGCGAAGGGCTTGGCGGCCTTCTTCTCGTTCTTCTCGGCGCGCTTTTCCTTCATGGTCTTGGCCGGCTTCTTCTTGGTCTCTTTCTTGCGGTCCATGCCCTTGCTCATGGCGGTTCCTCCCTTGGTGGCGGCGGGGTGCGGCGGAGGCCGTGCGCCTGCGCCGAGTATGCGCCCGGCCGGCGCCGCGTGCCGGCCGAGGCGCCGCCGCGGGCGCCGCGCCCGGTAGAATGGGCGGATGCCCCTGATTACCGTCCAGAACGTCGACTACAGCGTCGGCGGCCCGCTCCTGCTCGAAAACGTCGAGTTGGCCATCGAACCCGGCGAACGCATCGCCCTGATCGGCCGCAACGGCGCCGGCAAGTCCACGCTGATGAAGCTGCTGGCCGGCGAATTGCAGCCCGACGACGGCGAGGTACGGCGCGAAAACGGCGCGCGGGTGGCGCGGCTGGAGCAGGAAGTGCCGGCCGGCGCGACCGGCAGCGTGTTCGATGTGGTCGCCGACGGTCTGGGCGAACTGGGCGCGTGGTTGGCCGAGTACCACCATCTCAGCCATGCCGAGATCTACGACGCCGACGCGGTCGCCAAGGTGCAGGCCAAGATCGAGGACGCCCAGGGCTGGGCCCTGGACCAGCGCGTGACCGAGACCCTGACCCGGCTCGGCCTGGACGGCGAGGCCGCCTTCACCGGCCTGTCCGGCGGCATGAAGCGGCGCGTGCTGCTGGCGCGCGCGTTGGTCTCGGCGCCCGACCTGCTGCTGCTCGACGAGCCGACCAACCACCTCGACATCGAGGCGATCGACTGGCTGGAGCAGTTCCTCAAGTCCTGGCAGGGCGCGCTGCTGTTCGTCACCCACGACCGCCGCTTCCTGCGCGCGCTGGCGACCCGGATCGTCGAGATCGACCGCGGTCAGGTCACCAGCTGGCCGGGCGACTGGGACAATTACCTGCGTCGGCGCGAGGAACGGCTCAACGCCGAGGCGCAGGAGAACGCGCGCTTCGACAAGCTGCTGGCGCAGGAAGAGGTGTGGATCCGCCAGGGCATCAAGGCCCGCCGCACTCGCGACGAAGGCCGGGTGCGCCGGCTCAAGGCGATGCGCAACGAGCGCGCCGCGCGCCGCGACGCGGTCGGCAACGTGCGCATGGAGTTCGCCCAGTCCGAAGCCTCCGGACGCAAGGTCATCGAAGCCAAGGACGTGAACTTCGGCTACGGCGGGCAGCCGATGCTGAGCGACTTTTCGACCACCGTGTTCCGCGGCGACCGGATCGGCTTGATCGGCCCCAACGGCAGCGGCAAGACCACCTTGCTGAAGATCCTGCTCGGCGACCTGAGCCCGGGCACGGGCGAGGTGCGCGAGGGCAGCAAGCTGCAGATCGCCTATTTCGACCAGTACCGCGCGACGCTGCGCGAGGACTGGAACGCGATCGAGAATGTCGCCGAGGGCCGCGAGTATGTCGAGGTCGGCGGCAAGAGCAAGCACGTGATCGGCTACCTGCAGGACTTCCTATTCACCCCGGAACGTGCGCGGGCGCCGATCACCCGCCTGTCCGGCGGCGAGCGCAATCGTCTGCTGCTGGCCAAGCTGTTCGCCCAGCCGTCGAATCTGCTGGTGATGGACGAACCCACCAACGACCTCGACGTCGAAACGCTGGAACTGCTGGAAGAACTGCTCGGCGACTACCCCGGCACCTTGCTGCTGGTCAGCCACGACCGCGATTTCCTCGACAACGTGGTCACCTCGACCCTGGTGATGGAAGGCGAAGGGCGGGTCGGCGAGTACGTCGGCGGTTACAGCGACTGGCTGCGCCAACGCGCGCAGCCGGCGGCGCCGATCGCCGCGTCGGCGAAGCCGGCCGTCAAGGTCGAAGCGGCCGCCGCCGCGGCGGCGCCGGCCGCGAGCAAGCGCAAGCTCAGCTACAAGGACGCGCGCGAGCTGGAGCAGCTGCCGCTGCGGATCGAGGAGCTGGAAACCCGCCTGGCCCAGCTCACCGCGCAAATGAACGAGGCCGCGTTCTACCAGCGCGACAGCGCCGCGATCAACGCCCACAACGCCAGCCTGGCCCAGACCCAGGCCGAGCTCGACCACGCCTACGCGCGCTGGGCCGAACTGGAAGGCTGAGCCGCCGGCGTAGGCCGGCCGCGGCGCAGTGCGACCCCCGACTTCCGGCGCTTGCGCCGGCGCTGGGCGGCGGTTCCTAATCGCAGTCGCGAACGCCGGCGCGGCCGGCGAGGGGAGACCGGCGATGCGGCGGATCGGCGCAACAGTGGCGATGGCGGCGACCATGTGGCTGATGCTGGCCGGCGGCCACGCCGGCGCGACGGTCAAGGACGCGGCCGCGAACGGGTTCACGGTCGAGAACGAGCAGACCGTGCCGGTGGCGCCGGACGCGGCCTGGAAGGCGCTGGTCGAGGACATCGACCGTTGGTGGCCGAAGGACCACACCTGGTGGGGCCAGGCCTCGCGCCTGTCGCTGCAGCCGCACGCCGGCGGCTGCTTCTGCGAGATCGGCAAGGACGGCAAGCAGCAGGCCCTGCACATGACGGTGAGTTTCGTCGACCCGGGCAAGACCCTGCGCCTGCTCGGCGGCCTCGGCCCGCTGCAGGGCATGGGCCTGCACGGCGCGCTGGAGTTCAAGCTCGCCGCGACCGCCGACGGCGGCACCCGCATCGTCATGAGCTATCGCGCCGGCGGCTACACCCCCGACGACCTGAGCAAGTTCGTCGCCGTGGTCGATCAGGTGCAAGGCCTGCAATTGCAGGGGCTCGGCGATTACCTGCGGCGCGCGCCGGCGAACCCGGCGGCCATCCGACCGGCCGCGACCCCATCGAGCGCCACCGAGGCCGGCCGCGCCGCCGTCCAGCCCGATCCGCAGCGATGAGCCCGGGCGCCGCCTATCGCACCTGCCACGCACGCGGCGCCAGCCTGGCGACGCATCGCCATCGCCACGCTTACGCGGCCTTGGTGCTGGACGGCGACTACACCGAATCCAGCGTCGACGGTCCGTTGCCGTGCACCCCGGGCACGCTGGTGCTGCACCCCGCCTATCACGCCCACGGCGACCGTTTCGGCGGGCTCGGCGCGCAGGCGATCAACCTCGATCTGCCCGAGCGCGGGTGGCTCGATGCCGGTCCGTCCGACAACCGCGCGTTCGGACAGGCGCCGGCCCGGGTGCGGTCGAGCGAGACCGGTCGATCCGGCATGGGCGGGCCGGACGCAGTCCTGGCCGCGTTCGGTGCCAGCGCCTGGCGCGTGCATCACCTGGGCGAGGCGCTGGAGGTGTTCGCGCGTTGCCCGCAGCGATTGCCGGAATTGCTGGCCTGCGCCGTGCCGCAGGCCCCGTCGCCATTGCCGGATTGGCAAGGCGAACTGCTGCGGCGCATGGCCGACAGCGAGGACGAGATCGGCGTGCTCGCCGGCCGGCTTGGCGTGTCGGCCGAGCACGCCAGCCGCGCGCTGACCCGCAGCTACGGCATGTCGCCGCGCGCATTGCGGCGCGAACTGCGTTGGCGCCGCGCGTTGCGACTGCTGGCCACCGATCTGCCCTTGGCCGAGGTCGCCGCGGCGGCGGGCTTCGCCGATCAGAGCCATCTGCACCGGATCGTGGTCGCCCACGCCGGTTGCACCCCGGCGACCTTGCGCCGGCAGATCAAGTACGTACAAGACCCGGCGCCGGCGCAGGCGGCCTAATGGCCCCAACGCGCCGCGGCGCAACCGGAGTCTGCCGATGAAACCGACCCTGCTGTCCACCCTGTGTTCGCTGAGCCTGGCGGCGACGACCGCCGGTGCGCTCGCCGCCACCGCCGCGGCGCCTGCCGACAGCGGCCCGCAGGCCGCGCAGGCGGTCAACCAGGCCAAGGGCGACACCCTGCGCGCCGACATGCCGTCCGCGTTGAAGGCGCTGAAGGCAGCGCCCGTGGCGCAGTTCAACGCCAAGGACGCCGCGTTCCGCAGCTGCATGCTCAAACGCCACGATCGCAGCGGCGCGCCGGCGCCGGTCGAACCCGACGGCGGTCTCAGCGATCCGATGGTGCGCGCGCTGCTGGCCAGCTACCAGCGCTACTGGTGGCGGTCGCTGCGGGACGTCTCCGTCCGGCCCGCGGCCGAGAAGCAGCTCAAGACCGAACTGGCTGGCCTGCTTGGCGAAGCGCCGCCGGCCGAGGGCGAGGAGGCGTTCGACGCCTTGAACGAGCGCCTCGACGCCGAACTCGGCAAGCGCGGCGTGCACGCGCAGCTCGGCCGTACGCCGCCGCTGTACGATCTGCTGCTGTGGCGGGCGCAGGAGCAGCGCGACTACGTGGTCGATCTGCCCGGCGGCGCGCGTCAGCCGGTGAGGGTGTTCCTGATGGACGACTGGATCAGCCGCGGCTGGATCCACTACGGTATCTGCGGCGCCGGCGGCGCCGGCGGCTGGGCCAACGCCGACGGCGTGTTCGCGGTGCGTGCCAATTACGGCGATCTGCAGGGCGAGGACTACCGGGTCAGCCTGCTCGGCCACGAATCGCAGCACTACGCCGACCAGCAGCGTTGGCCGGACATGCTGTCCTGGCAGCTGGAGTACCGGGCCAAGCTGGTCGAGCTGGCGCAGGCCGACCAGACCCGCGATACGTTGCTGGGCAAGTTCTATCGCAGCCGCGACGACAACCCGGATCACCCGCACCCGTATTCGAACAAACGCGTGCTGAGCGATGTCGCGACCCAGCTGGGGTTGGGCGCCGATGCCGACCTGCGCATGGCCGATCCGGCCGCCGTGCGCCGCGCCGCGGCCGAGGTGCTGGCCGAGGACACGCGGCGGCGCGAAGCCGACGGCCACGGCGCGGCGCCGGCCAAGGCCAAAGCCGCGCCCTCGCGCTGAGCGAATGCCGGCGGCCGCGGCCGCCGGCGTTAGACTGGCGCCATGCATCAAGACTCCCTGTTCGGCGCGGCGCCGGCCGCGCCCGCCGATATCCACCGATTGTTCTTCGCCTTGCTGCCCGACGCGGCGACCCGCGAGCGCATGGCCGCGACCGCGGCACGGCTGCAACAGGACTACCGCAGCGGCGGCCGCGCGATCGGCGCGCATCGCTACCACCTGACGCTGCAATTCCTCGGCGACGCCCACGAGTTCCCGCGCGATCGCGCGCAGGCCGCCTGCGCTGCGGCGGCGACGCTGGAGACGCCGGCGTTCGCATTGCGTCTGGACCGCGCCGGTAGCTTCCGCAACCGTTCGATTCCCTGGTGGCTGGGCTGCGAGCGGATGCCCGACGGCTTGCAGCAGCTATGGCAGCGCCTGGGCGTGGCCTTGGCCAAGCAGGGGCTGCGCGCGGAATCGGGATCGCAACTGGTGCCGCACGTCACCGTGGTCCGCGACGCCGCCGCACCGCTGCATCCGCCGGTCGCGATCGAGGCCATCGACTGGCCGGTGAGCGAGTTCGTCCTGATCCACAGCCAGTTGGGCGCACGCAATGCCTACACCGTGCTGGGGCAGTGGCCGCTGCGCGGATAGGGCTGACGGCTGTCGCTTTGGCCGGATCCGATCGTCGGTGCCGGCAGCGGCTTGCGGGCGCCGCGTCGGTGCAGCGGCCGCGGAGGCCGGCATCGCGACGCGAGACCGCAACCGCGCGGCCGCGGCCTGCGCCGCTCCACCCTCCGTGGACTGGGGCGATGCGGGTCGGGCCCGCCGACTGCCACGCTAGCGGCGGGAAGCGGGGCCGGCGCAGAATGGGCCGTCACCGCCGAGGGCATCGCCATGACCGCCGCCGACCGGCGCATCGACGCCTACATCGCCCAGGCCGCGCCGTTCGCGCAGCCGATCCTGCAGCACTTGCGCGCGCTGGTGCGCGCGGCCTGCCCCGAGGTCGAAGAGACCCTGAAATGGGGCATGCCGAGCTTCCTCTACCGCGGCAAGATCCTGTGCGCGATGGCGGCGTTCAAACAGCATGCGACGTTCGGCTTCTGGCACGGCGCGCAAGTGGTCGGCGCCGCGCAGGCCGCCGGCAGCGATGCGATGGGCCAGTTCGGGCGTTTGACCCGGGTCGCCGACCTGCCGGGCAAACGCGAACTGACGCGGTTGGTCAAACAGGCGATGGCGTTGATCGAATCCGGCGCGACCCGGCCGGCGACCCGGACCGCCGAGCGCAAACCGCCGGTGCGGACCCCCGATGACCTGGCTGCGGCCCTGCGCAAGAATGCCAAGGCCCGTGCCAACTTCGAGGCCTTTCCGCCGAGTCAGAAGCGCGAATACGTGGAATGGATCGAAGCGGCCAAGCGCGAGGCCACCCGCCACGCCCGCCTGATCCAGGCGGTGGAGTGGATGGCGCAGGGCAAGGTGCGGAACTGGAAGTATGTGGGGCGGTGATTGGGGATTCGGGATTGGGGATTCGGGATTGGAGATTCGGGATTGGCAAGGGCTGAGAACCCAAACCCAAAGCCGGGACTCGACGGGATCTCGGACGGCGGCGCTGCTGTGAGCTCAGGCAATACCACGAAAATTAGCCCCCTTTGGAAAGGGGGCTGGCGCCTTGCGCGACGATGGGATGCGCAGAGGGAGCGGCGCCGGGGGATCTGCTCCGGGCGCCGCCGCCGAATCAGCGGCGGAAATCCACCGCGAACGCGATCAGCGTGCCGGGGATGCGCGCGGTGCCGGCGGGGCAGGCGGCATCCAGCGGCACCTGGGTGCGGGTGCCGCCGAGGCGGTCGACGCAGACTTCGAACTGCTCGCCGGCGCCGGTCTGGGTCACGCTGTAGTCGTTGTCGCTGCCGACCAGCACCAGATGACGGCCGTCGCGCAGGCGCGGGCCGATCGCCAGGCCTTCCAGTTTCTCCGGAACATCGCGTACGCCGGCGCCGTGCAGCGCGGCAAGCAGATCGACCTCCGGAGCCTTGTCGACCGCGCGCACGCCCGCCGGCAGGTCGTTGCTGCCGGCCAGCGAGCGCTGCGACACGTCGCTCGCGCCGCGCAGCGAAATCCGGTAGACGCGCTTGTGCAGGGGCGCTGCGGTGACTTCCACGCCGAGGCCGCGGTTGTCGCGTTCCAGCACCAGGAAATCCTGGTCGCTGAGCGCATGGATCGCGCTCAGGCCGATGCTGCGGCCCTGCTGGGTAGCGGAGAAGTCGTCCCGGGTCGAGGGATCGATCGCGTTCAGCGCCTCGATCGGCTCCAGCCGGTACACGTATTGCGCGCCGGCGCGGCCGCGGCGCAGATCGAACTCGACGATGCGCACGTTGCGGCTGCGGCGCCCGTCGTTGCCCGCGCCTTCCTGCACCAGCGGGTCTTGCATCACCGCATAGAGCTTGTCGCCGGAGGCGTTGAGCGTCAGGCCTTCGAAGCCGCGGTTGTCCTGGCGCCCGGCGACCACGCTCTTGCGATCGCCGACGTAGTCCAGCGCGCCCTGGGCATTGCGCGGGCGCAGGTTGTCGGGAATCTCGAACGCGCGCAGCAGGCGGCCGTTGGGCGCGAACTCGTACAGGCTGGGGCCGTACTCGTCGGCGACGTAGAAGTGGCCGTTGCGGCCGATGGCCAGGCCTTCGGGATCGAAACTCAGGCCGAGCCGGGATGCGTCGCCGTTGAGCAACTGCGGATTGAGGCCGTTGAGGCTGTCGCGGCGACGAGCGTGGAACAGCACGGTCTTGTCGACGATCGGCTGACCGATGCGGCCGCTGCGGCGATCGTAGGGAATGCGTAGGCGTTGCACGCGAGTGGCGTAATCGATCACGCCGCCGCCCGGGCCGCGGTCGGACAGGGCGTACCAGTAGCCGTCGCGCGGGTTGTAGCTGAGGTCGGAGTAGAAGCCGAAGCGATTGAGGTTGGCCTGGTCCGGCGTGCCCGGCGGTAGGCGCACGGCATCGCGGGTCGTCGCCGCGGTCTCGACCACGTTGCGCAGCGACCAGGAAGCGGCGCAGGCGGGCAGGGCGCAGGCGAGCAGCACGGCGGCGCCGAGGACGGAACGGATCATGCGGGGCTCCAGGGGCACGGGAAACCGGTCATGCTGAAAGCGGCAGATGTCAGCGGGATGACGGTCCGCCAGCGTCGCGACGACCTACCCCTGTAGGAGCGGCGCAAGCCGCGACCGCCATCCCTCACTCTCGCCGCGCTTCGTCCTGGGACCCCTGTAGGAGCGGCGCAAGCCGCGACCACGGAGCGCGCAGAGGCCTCAAGGCTTGCGTCAACGATCGAAGCCCGGAACCTTCGTCGAAGCGGACGCCACGCAGGCCACGCGCGGGGAAACTGCAACATCGGCGCCGACGACGCCCTCCGTCGACGCCGCGTCCCGCGCTCAGCGCAGCCGCAATACCGCCAGCATGCCGAAATGATCCGACGCCCACACGCCTTCGCGGCTGCGGTCGAGGACGATTTTGGCTTCGACCAGCTCGAAACGTTGCGGGTCGTAGAACACGTGATCGATGCGTTGCGCCGGTAGATACGCGGGGTTGAGCGTGGTGTGCGCGGCCGGATCGGCGCTCGCCTGCGGATGCGCGCTGCCGTAGGCGTCGCGATAGCGTGCGGCCAAGGCATTCAACTCCGGCGAATCGGCGTCGCTGTTGAAATCGCCGGCGATCAGCACCGGCCCGTCGCCGCGCGTGGCGTCGACGAAGTCGAGCAGACTGGCGACCTGGCGCGCGCGGATCGCGCCGCCCTGGCGGTCGTTGTGCAGATGGGTGGCATAGACCTCGACTGCGCCGGTGCGACCCAGCGCCACGCGCGCATGCGCCGCGGTGCGGTAGTCGTCCAGGGGGTCGAGTTTGCGCTGGTCCCGGGCGCGGCTGCGTGCCCGCGTCAACAACGCATTGCCGTAGCGACGCGCGGCCTGCGGCGGATCGACCGAAACGAACTGGACCCGGTAGCCCAAGGCGGCGCCCAGATCCTCGGCCTGATTGCGCAGGCCGTCGCGCTGCAGCACTTCCTGCAGCGCGATCACGTCCGGGCGCAGGCGGCGGAGCTCGTCGACGATCAGGGCGCGGCGGCGCGGCCAATCGCCCTTGTCGTGCCACAGATTGAGGCTGAGCACGCGGATCGTCGGCGCTGCACGCACGGCGGTACGCGATGCCGCAGCGGGAGCGGCGGCAGGATCGGTGGCGGAACCGGCCGCTATTGCGGACTCGGCTGCGCCGGCGAGGCAGGCAGACGACAATGCAAGGGCGGCGAGCGCGGCCTGCGCGAGATGTCGCAAACCTCGCGCGAAGCGGTGCGCGGCGACGCCGTCTGCAGGACTTCGGTGCGACGGCGAAACGGGCGCGGAGCGGCTCATGGCGACCGAAACTCCGCGCAACCGCGATACGTCTGTGCGCCGACCTGCAGCATCACGCTGGCCGGATAGTCGCGTTCGCTCATGCCGTCGCTGCAGGTCTCGCGCCGATAGCGCAGTTCCACCTCAACGCCATCGGCGGTGGTGCCGCGATAGCCGGCGTCGCCGAGCCGGGCCGCGGCGGCGACGTCGAGCCTGCGCTCGCCGTAGTCGAGAATCAGGCGCATGGCCGGCGTGTCGCCGGCCCCGACTTCGACCAGCCAGCCAGGCTCGTTGCCGATCGCGCGCAGTCCGGAAGGCGGAATGGGCGTTGTGCCCGCGGCGGTCGGTACGGCGGCGGTCTGCGTCGCCGCGCCGTGGCAGGCCGGCAGCGCCGTGGCGACCAGCAGGACGAATGCGAGGCGCGAAAGCATGGCAGTCTCCGATCCGAGTCGCAGCGAGCATAGCGTCGGGCGCGTGAATGCCGCCGCGCCGTACCGCCTGTAGGAGCGGCGTGAGCCGCGACCGTCGAAGCGGTGACGCTCCGCGCGGTCGGTCGGGGGGCGGGCGCATCGTCCGCCGCTTTTGCGGGCAGCAAAAGCAGCCCCCTTTGCCCCCTTTGCAAAGAGGGGGCCGTAAACGGGCCTCACGAACCTAGGCGGAAGGCTCGGTCGTAATGCCGCTCAGTGCGGCACGTGCTCGGTGCGCAGCACCGGGTAGAGGTTGTAGCGCGCGTCCCAGGCCGAATGGCGGCGGTAGAAGAACTCCAGCCGGGCCTGCGGGCTCTTGGCGAATTCGGGCTCTTCGCGCAGTTTGCGCTCGAATTCGGCCTTGAGCTGCGGGTCGCGCCCCAGCATTTCGCGGGCGACTTCTTCGGCGACGTAGTCTTCCATGTACTCCTTGCGCTCGAAGGCGTTGTTGAACTCGCCCCAGGACGCCAGCGAGTCCGGCGCCTGCGGTTCCAGCATGGACATGACCACGCGCGCCTTGGGCTGGGCGATCGGCACGAACAACGCGCCGGCGGCCAGGTCCTGGGTTTCCGCCTTCCATTCGCCGTCCAGCGTGGCGCGCTGATGCCCCTCGACCGATTGCGCGGCGAACGCGGCCTTGTCGGCGCGGAACGCCGCCACCGCCGCCTGGCTCAGGGCGTGGTCGAGACGGCGGTAGCTCACGCCGTGGCGGTCCAGGCGCGCCCCGACCCAGGCCGCATGCGCGGCCGGCACCAGGTAACCGCCGCGCGGCGCGGTCACGCTGCGCGCGGGCTGGATGTCGTACTTGAGCGGCAGCTTCCACACGTCCGGCTTGGTCTCGTCGTAACGGGTCATCAGCGCCCCGGAGACGTCCGAAGGCGTGCGCGTATAGGCATAGCCGCGGAAATCGACCGTGCGCACCGCGTCGCCGGTCTTGTAGTCCAGCGCCACCGTCTCCCCGGCCAGGGCTTCGGCGCGCCGGTCGGCGGCATCGGCCTGGCGGCGCCAGCCGGCGCCGTCGCGGGCGACCAGCTCCAGCACGTCGACGATGGTATTGCGGGTGATCCCGACTCGGGTCGGGTAGTCCTTCCAGGAATGGGTCTCGACCAGCATGCCGAGACGGTTGCGCAGGAAGAAATAGCCGTGCGAGAAGCGCGGCGGCGGTACGCCGTCCTCGAAGCCCGAGGCCGGGTTGTCGGCTTCGACGAAGGACGGATAGAACGACAGCGGCAACGAGCCCTGCTTGGCCAGGCGGGCGATGACGCCGTCGCGCAGGGCGAGGCCGGCCTGGCGCAGCGGCGCATCGCCGGCGTGCACCGGCTCGACCTGGATCGACACGTCGTGCTCGAACTTGGCGCCGTCGGTGACGTGCAGGTCGACGTAGACCAGTGGGTCCCAGGCCTCGATCAGCTTGAGCATGGCCTGCATCTCGGCCGAGTCGGCCTTGAGGTAGTCGCGGTTGAGGTTGTAGTTCTGCGCGGTGGTGCGCCAACCCATCTCCTCCGGGCCGCGCTGGTTCGGCCGGTTCCAGCGGCCGAAGCGCTCGTGGCCGTCGATGTTGAACACCGGCACGAACACCAGCACCTGCTTGTCCAGCGCGCCCTTGGCGGCTTGGCCGTCCAGGAGCTGGCGCAGCGCCAGGAAGCCGGCATCCTTGCCGTCGATCTCGCCGGAGTGGATGCCGCCCTGGATCAGGGTCACCGGCAGGCCTTGCGCCTTGGCCTGTGCGGGCGAGGACGCGCCGCTGCGGGTGGCCACCAGCGCTTTCATCGGCCGGCCCTCGGGCGTGACGCCGAAGTCGATGCAGCGCACCGCATCGGCGTAGCGCTCGGCATAGGCGGCGCACAGCGCCAGCACTTCGTCGTAGCGGCCGGTCTTGAGGAAGCCGCTGCGTTCGGCGACGGTGGTCAGCGGCGCCTGCGCGGGCGCGGCGGAAGCGAGCGGAGCGGCGGCGAGCAGGGCGGACAGCAGGGCGGTGCGGGCAACGGTGCGTGGCATCGGATCGGTTCTCCCCGGAATCGCCGTGCATGGTAGCGAAGTGCAGGGCGCGCGAATTGGCCCGAGAGGCCCGTTCGGCGCCGGAAATCGGCGACTGCTGCCAGCGTTTTGGCAGCAATCGCGTCCGCGCCCGGGTCAGGCACGCGCGCGAGCGCGACGGTGCGGATTAGACTGTCGCGCCCTGCCGCCGCGAGAATGCCGCATGTACGCGCTTTATTACGCCCCGGGCGCCGCCAGCCTGGTCGTGCACTGGTTGCTGATCGAGCTGGGCCTGGAACACGAATTGCGCCGGGTCGACATGCAGGCGCGCGAACAAAAGAGCGCCGAGTATCTGGCGCTGAACCCCAACGGCGTGATCCCGACCCTGATCGTCGACGGCCGCCCGCATTACGAGGCCGCGGCGCTGGCGATGTACCTGGTCGACCGCCATCCGCAGGCCGGCTTCGCCCCGGCGCTGGACGATCCGCAGCGCGCCGAATACGCGCAGTGGATGTTCAATCTGGTCAGCACCCTGCAAGCGCCGCTGCGGCTGTGGTGGTACCCGTGGGACCTGCAGGCCGACGACGCGGCGGTGCGCGCCGGCGCCCAGGCCCAGATCGAGACCGCCTGCGCACGCTTCGAGGTTCAGTTGGCCCAGCGCGGCCCCTACCTGCTCGGCGAGCGCCTGAGCGCGGCCGACTTCTACTTGACCATGTTGATGCGCTGGAGCCGCAACCTGCCCAAGCCCGCGCACGACTGGCCGCACCTGGCCGAGTATGCGCGGCGGATGAAGGCGCGGCCCTCGTTCAAGACCCTCTACGAACGCGAAGGATTGACCGAATGGGCCTGAGCGCCGGCGCGATCCTCGGCGTCGTTCTGGCGGCCTGCACGGCGTCGACCGCGATCGCCGCGCCGGCCGCGCCGTAGCCGGTCCCGGCGCCGCTGGGATCCGTCGCCGAGGTCGACGGCGTCGCCGCCGCCGAATGGACGGCGCGCTGGTGGCGCTGGGTCTACGCCTTCCCGGCCGGGCGCGAGCCCTATCGCGACCGCAGCGGCGCGCAGTGCGCGCAAGGCCAGGATGCGGACGGGCCGGTGTGGTTCCTGGCCGGCACCGACGGTCGCTTCGACGCCAAGCGCCGTTGCCGGGTTCCGGCCGGGAGACACCTGCTGGTGCCGGCGATCAACATGTACTTCCATGGGCCGTTGCGCGGCGAGAACGCGATGAGCTGCGCGCGGGTCAAGGCCGAGGCGGCGCTCAACAACCAGGCCCTGGTCAGCGCCGTGGTCTTGCTCGACGGCCGTCCCTTGGCCCGCCCGGTGCGACTGGTCTCGCGCTGTTTCGATACGTTCGCGGCGTCGCGCGATTCCCTGCGCGAGCGGGGCGGCCGGGTGCGCGCCGCGGCCGACGGCTACTGGCTGCTGCTGCCGCCGCTGGCGCCGGGCCGGCATCGGCTGGTGGTCGGCGCCAATTACGGCAACGACGCCGACCCCGACTTCGGCCGCATGATCCAGAATTTCGAGTACGAGCTGGAGATCGGCGAGCCGGCGATCTGAGCGAGGCCTCGCGACGCTGAACGGCGCGGTCCGCCGCACTGCGGAAACCGCCGGCGCGGCCGATCGGTTAGGCTGTGGGGCTGGACTGCCCGGCCGCCTTTGCGCCCGGGCCACGCGATGGAACGCGCGACCCGACCGCCGAGGACCGCCGTAGATGAGCCAAGCCGCCACCGCCCCCGTCACCGCCGATTCGCAGGGCAAGATGCCCCGCCAGATCGCCTTCATCATCGGCAACGAGGCGGCCGAGCGCTTCAGCTTCTACGGCATGCGCAACATCCTGACCGCATTCCTGGTCGGGACCCTGCTGATGGCCTCGACCGGCGACCTGGCCGAGCGCGAGCGCATGGCCAAGGACGTGTTCCACACGTTCATGATCGGCACCTATTTCTTCCCGCTGCTGGGCGGCTGGCTGGCCGACCGCTACTTCGGTAAGTACAACACGGTCATCTGGTTCTCCCTGGTCTACTGCGCCGGCCACGCCTGCCTGGCGCTGTTCGAACACAACCAGACCGGCTTCTTCACCGGGCTGTTCCTGATCGCCTTCGGCGCCGGCGGCATCAAGCCATTGGTGGTGTCGTTCTGCGGCGACCAGTTCGACCAGAGCAACAAGCACAAGGCCAAGCTGGTCTTCGACGCGTTCTACTGGACGATCAACTTCGGCTCGCTGTTCGCCTCGCTGCTGATGCCGATCTTCCTGCGCGAATACGGCCCCTCGGTGGCGTTCGGCATTCCCGGCGCGCTGATGTTCCTGGCCACGTTGATTTTCTGGCTGGGCCGCAAGCGCTATGTCATGGTGCCGCCGACCCGCAGCGCGCCGGACCCGGATTCGTTCTTCAACGTCGCCCGCACCGCGCTGCGCGGCAAGGTCGCCGGGCAGGGCAACCCGGGCGTGGCGGTGGCCGCGGTCGGCGTGGCCCTGGCGGCCGGCGCGCTGGCGCTGATCCCGAGCCTGGGCTTCGTCAAGAGCGCCTGCCTGGCGCTGGGCCTGCTGATCGGCTTCGGCGGCTACGGCATCGCGCTGCAGCTCGAGCGCGCCCGCGGCATCCATCCCGACGCGGCGGTGGACGGCGTGCGCGCGGTGCTGCGGATCCTGATCGTGTTCGCCTTCGTCACCCCGTTCTGGTCGCTGTTCGACCAGAAGGCCTCGACCTGGGTGCTGCAGGGCCAGCGCATGGTGGTGCCGACCGAGCTGTGGTGGTGGCCGAGCTGGCTGATCTCGGGCGAGGGCGGGGCCAAGGCCGCGGCGTCGCAGATGCAGGCGATCAACCCGCTGCTGGTGATGCTGCTGATCCCGTTCAACAACCTGGTGCTGTACCCGGCACTGCGCAAGATCGGGATCAATCCGACCCCGCTGCGGCGGATGGGGTTCGGCATCGCGGTCTCGGGCCTGTCCTGGGTCGTGGCCGCCTCGATCCAGTTGTATATGGACGCCGGTCACCCCATGTCGCTGGCATGGCAGATCCTTCCCTACGTGCTGCTGACCTTCGGCGAGGTGCTGGTGTCGGCGACCGCGCTGGAGTTCGCCTACAGCCAGTCGCCGCAGTCGATGAAGGGCGTCATCATGGCCCTGTGGTACCTGACCAGCACCTTCGGCAATCTGTGGGTGATGCTGACCAACGCGGCGGTGCGCAACGAGGCGGTGACCTCGCACATCGCCGCCACCGGGCTAAGCGAGAACGCGTTCCTGATGTTCTTCTTCGCCGGTTTCGCCTTCGTCGCCGCGGCCGCGTTCGCCTTGTACGCACGCAGTTACCCGATGCAGGACCACTACCGCAGCGTCTGACCGGCGCCGCGGCCGTCCCCTACGAGACTCCGATCCGATGCTGACCCTGATCCTGATCGCCGTGACCGCCCTGGTGTCGTGGCAGGCGTTCGAGAAGAAGCGCATCTTCGAGCGGCTGGTGCTGTGGCCGCCGGGGGTGGAGCGTTTCCACCAGTACGATCGGCTGCTGACGCACGGCTTCGTGCACGCCGATTGGACCCACCTGCTGTTCAACATGATCACGCTGTATTTCTTCGGCGGCGTGATCGAGCAGGTGTTCGCCCAGACCATCGGCCAGGCCGGATTCGTGCTGTTCTATCTGTCGGCGATAGTGGTGGCGATCCTGCCCAGCTACCTGCGCCATCGCCGCGACAACGGCTACGTCAGCCTGGGCGCGTCCGGCGCGGTGTCGGCGGTGTTGTTCGCCTACGTGCTGATCAACCCCTGGAACTGGATCATCGTATTCGTGATCCCGGTGCCGGCGATCGCCTATGCGGTCGCCTACGTTGTCTATTCGTTCTGGATGGACAAGCGCGGCCGCGGCAACATCAACCATAATGCGCATCTGTCCGGCGCGATCTACGGCGTGTTGTTCATGCTGCTGATGGAGCCGCGCATCGGCCTGATCTTCCTGCAGCGTCTGGCCAGCCCGAGCTTGCCGAGCTTCTTCGGCGGCTGAGGGGCGGCGGCCGCGATGGCGGCTCAGGCCGCCATCGGGTTGTCGCGGTAATCGCTCGGGGCTTCGCCGTAAGACGCCATCAGGCCGGCGTAGATCTCGGCGTCGAGTGCTTGCAGTTCGCTGGTCTCCAGATCGCCGACATAGGCGAGTTCGTAGAGGCGGTAGACGATCGCCAGGCTGCGGGGATCGCGATGGAGCGGGGCGACAGGACGCATATGAGACCTCCCTCTCGTATAAACCGGAACTCAATCACAAACAAAGCACATTTCGTGCCAGCAAGGACGGGCTTTTTTTCCCGATTCATGTGACGCGCGAGGTCAAACACGAGCCGGCGGAACGGCGCAGCGTGACGCGACGCGGCGACTCTCACGCCCGCTCACCCGCCTTGAAGGTCGGCCGTGCTACCACACGGTGGCGGCCTGGGGGGCGGCCGTTCAACCAGCAAACTCGACAGGAGCGAGGCATGGCGACCAAGAAGGCCGGCAAATCGGCCAAGACCACCGCCAGCAAGGCCGTAAAGAAGAGCGCCGGCAAGACCGCGCGCGCGACGGCCAAGAAGGCGAAACCCCGGGGCGCGGCCAAGAAGGCGGCGACCAAAAAGAACGCCGTCAAGCCGGTAGCCAAGAAGGCGACGACCAAGAAGGTTGCGGCGAAGAAGGCTGCGACCAAGAAGGCCGTGACCAAGAAGGCGACGGTCAAGAAGACGACGGCCAAGAAGCCGGCGGCCAAGCGCGTCGCGGCGAAGAAGACGGCTCGGCCGGCCTCGGTCAAGCAGGCGGCCTCCAAGAAATCGACGGTCGGCAAGTCGGGGGCGAAGAAGGCCGCAGGCAAGAAGCTCGCGACCAAGCGCGGCGCCGCGAAGCAGGTTCTGGCGAAGAAGACGTCGGCCAGGACGCTCGCGACCCAAAAACCCGCGACCAAGAAAGCAGCGGCCGGAAAGACCGTCGCACACAAGGCCGCGACCCAAAAGGCGGCCGCCCGGAAGGCGGCGCCGCAAAAGGCCGCGGCGGTCCAGCGCACGCTCGCCAAGCAAGCGGCCAAGCCGGTCGTCGCAAAGCGTGCCGTCGCGCAGAGGCCGGCGGCCAAGCCGGCAGTGACCCAGCCCGTCGCCAAGCAAGCCGCGGTCAAGCAAGCCGCGCGCAAGCCGGCCGCGCCCAAGCAGGCGCCCGTCAAGCCGGTCGCGGCCGCGAAGCCCGCTCGGGCGACGCCGACCCGCAAGCCGGCGCCGATCAAACCCGAACCCGCGATGCCGGCGATCGTCCGTCTGCCGGAACCGGCCGCGCCCGCCAAGGCGGCCAAGCGCGCGCCGACCCGGCCGACGACCGAAGCGAGCGCCCGCTCTGCGCCGGCCGTCGAGGTTCAGGCCGCGGCCGCGCCGGTCAAGCCCAAGGCGCCGCGCAAGCCGCGCGCGCCCAAGCCGCAGCCCATCGCAGCCGGCACCGCGCCGGCCGCTGCGTCGCTGGTGGCCGGCGCCGAAGCCGAAGCGAGCGCGCCGGCCTTGCAGTCGGCGAGCCATGAGCCGGCCGCCGGCACCGCCGCCGGTTCGCTGATCGCGCAAGGCGCCGCCGAATCGGCCGCGCCTGTCGAGGGCGACCAAGACGGCGGCGCGGTGGAAGCCGAGACCGTCGAAGCGCAGGGACGCGAGGACGAGCCGGAGGCGGCGGAGGCTTCGGCCGAAGCGGACGCCGCGCCGGCGCGGATCACCCCCGAGCAGGCCTTGGCCAATACCCGCCACCTGCTCGAGGCCAAGCAGGAGCAGGCGCGCGAGCCGCAGCCGTGGCAGCAGTTGGATCCGCAGCAAGGCCATGTGCCGGCCCCGGGCCCGCAATCGGGCGCCGCCGCCGACAAGGCCAACGAACTGCACGCCGGCGAAAGCCGCATGCAGGCGATCCAAGGCTCGGTCAGCACCCAGGACCGCCACAACCAGGGCAAGCGCGACAACCGCTGAACGCCGCCAGCCGGAGCCGCCGTATGCGGCTCCGGCGCCGCCGCCACCGTACGAGGATCCCCCGGAATGGCCGTCAACGTTCTCCACGACCCCGCCCAGCGCCGTTTCCAGACCGAAGTCGAAGGCGTGCTGGCGCTGCTCGACTACCGCCTCGACCAGGGGCACCTGGTCATCGCCCACACCGGCGTGCCCGACGCGATCGGCGGCCGCGGCATCGCCTCGGACCTGGTCCGGGCGGCGTTCGACTATGCCCGCCAGGCTGGCCTGAAAGTGAGGCCGGCCTGCTCCTACGCCGCCGCCTGGATTCAGCGCCACCCCGAGTACACCGACCTGCTGGGCTGAGCGACCGGCCCACCGCGGCCGCACAGCCGCCGCGGCGATCCCGCGCCCCGAGCGCCGCGCCTGCGCCCGGCGCGGCGCCCCGAAGCAGCCCTGAGCCGGCCCTGCCGGGACGGCCCGAGGTCCTGCAGATCGCCCCCAGGGGTCGCCAAGCCGGCCCGGCTGTGCCAGCCTACGCGCCCTTCGCCCTGCCGGCGCCGTCCGTCCCCTGGTCCTTCCCATGCGTCTGAACAAACACATCAGCGACACCGGTTTCTGCTCGCGGCGCGAGGCGGACAGGCTGATCGCCGAGGGGCGGGTGACGGTCAACGGCCTGCGCGCGCGGGTCGGCGCCGAGGTGGGCGAGGGCGACGAGGTCCGGGTCGACGGCGACGTGCTGCGCGTCCGCGCCGCGGTCAAGGGCAAACGCCAGCACGTCTATATCGTGCTCAACAAGCCGGTCGGCGTCGTCTGCACCACCGAGTCCGGGGTCAAGGACAACATCGTCGACTTCGTCGGCCACGAGCGCCGGATCTTCCCGATCGGCCGCCTCGACAAGGACTCCGAAGGCCTGATCCTGCTGACCAGCAACGGCGACATCGTCAACGAGATCCTGCGCGCCGAGAACAAGCTGGAAAAGGAATACCTGGTTGCGGTCAATCACGAGGTCACCCCGGAGTTCCTGCGCGGCATGAGCCGCGGCGTACCGGTCCACGGCCAGACCACCCTGCCGTGCAAGACCGGCAAGCTCGGCCGCTTCGGCTTCCGCATCGTCCTGGTCCAGGGCCTCAACCGGCAGATCCGCCTGATGGCGGCGCACTTCGGTTTCCGGGTCAAGCAACTGCTGCGCGTGCGCATCGGCAACGTCAAGCTCGGCCACCTCAAGCCGGGCCAGTGGCGCAACCTCACCGACCCGGAACTGCAGGGCTTGCTGCCGCACCGCAACGAGTGGTGAACGAACGGCGCGGCGCGCGCCGGACACCGCTTCGGCGGACCGCGATCTAGATGTGGGCGTCACGCCCTGCGCGATAATCTCGCGCGAAACATCCATGGACCGCCGTCGAAAAGGATAGCTGCATGAAGCGCGTCATCGCCGTCTCCCTGCTTGCCCTGGCCCTGGCGGCCTGCAAGAAAGAAGCCACGCCGCCGGCGCCGGCCGCGGGGACGCCGGCCCCAGGCACATTGCCCGCACCGGTGGCGACCGACGACGGCCCGGTCGAACTCAAGGAAGTGGTCGAGACCACGCCCGACTACGTGATCGGCATCAGCTACGCCACCCAGGCGGCCAAGTACCCCGGGCTGGCGCGCGAACTGCGCCGCTATGCCGACGCCGCCCGCAGCGAATTGCTGGAGGCGGCCAAGGGCCGCACCGCCAAGGAGAACCCGTCGCCTTACGAGCTGTCGCTGACCTTCGACGACGTACTCGACGCGCCGCAGATGATGGCGGTCTCGGCCGACGGCAGCAGTTACACCGGCGGCGCCCATGCCGCGCCGCTGATCGCGCGCTTCGTCTGGCTGCCGCAGCAGAACAAGCTGCTGACCGCGGCCGAGCTGGTGCCGCAGAAGTCCGGCTGGGACGCGATCTCGCGCTATGTGCGCGAACAGCTGCATTCGGCGCTGTCGCAGCGCATCGACGCCGACGACCTGGCGCCGGCGGTGCGCGCCGAGCAGATCGAGACCGGCGGCCGCATGATCGACGACGGCACCGCATCCGACCCGGCCAACTTCGCCATGTTCGAACCGGTCAAGGCCGCCGATGGCAAGCTCGCCGCGCTCAAGTTCGTGTTCGCGCCCTACGAGGTCGGCCCGTATTCGGACGGCACCCAGACCGTGGAAGTGCCGGCCGCGGTGCTGCTGCCGCACGTCGCGCCGGCGTACCGGAGTTTGTTCAGCGGCGGCTGAGGCATGGCGCGGCCGCGGCCGGCCGTGCGGATCGCGTTGCGCGAAATCCACACGATTCGGCACATTGCCGCGCCAGGCGTTTGCTAAGGTGCGGCTCGAACGCGGAACCGGTGCCGGACGGTCGCCGGCGCGTTCGGTTCGCAGGCCGCAGCGCGCCGTCGGGCGCGCCGCGGCGTCGCCGGCTGGTTCGCCGATCCTGAGCGAGGTCCGCATGTCCGTTGCGTCGTTGCGCAAGCGAGTGGAGGAATTGCTGGAGCTGGCCGACGTGCGCATCGACGGCGACCGGCCCTGGGACCTGCAGGTCGACGACGACGCTTTCTACGCCCGGGTGCTGGCGCAAGGCTCGCTGGGCCTGGGCGAAAGCTACATGGACGGCGCCTGGCGCACCCAGGCGCTGGACGAGATGCTGGTGCGGCTGATGCGCGCCCACGTCGACGAGCGCGTGCACGGCTGGGCGGCGATGCTCGACGGCTTGCGCGCGCACTTGATCAACCTGCAGAGCCACCGCCGCAGCTTCACCATCGGCGAACGTCATTACGACCTCGGCAACGATCTGTATGCGGCCATGCTCGGCCGGCGCCTGGTCTACAGCTGCGCCTACTGGCGCGACCGCGACGGCGTGCCGCTGGACGACCTGGACGCCGCCCAGGAGGCCAAGCTGGACCTGGTCTGCCGCAAGCTCGGCTTGCGTCCCGGCATGCGCGTGCTCGACATCGGCAGCGGCTGGGGCGAGGCGCTGAAGTTCGCCGCCGAGCGCTACCTCGTGCGCGGGGTCGGGGTGACGGTGTCGGGCGAGCAACTCGACTACGCCCGGCAGCGCTGCGCCGGCCTGCCGGTGGAGTTCCGCCTGCAGGACTATCGCGAGCTCAACGAGCCCTTCGACCGGATCTTTTCGCTGGGCATGTTCGAACACGTCGGGGTCAAGAACTACGAGACCTATTTCGACGTGGCCCGGCGTTGCCTGGACGGCGACGGCCTGTTCCTGTTGCACACCATCGGCGGCAACCGCTCGGTCGGCCACAGCGATCCGTGGATCGCCAAGTACATCTTTCCCAATTCGATGCTGCCCTCGGCGCGGCAGATCGCCGAGCACGTCGAAGGCCGCTTCGTGATCGAGGACTGGCACAACTTCGGCGCCGACTACGACCGGACCCTGCAGGCCTGGCGTCGCAACGTCGAGGCCGCCTGGGACCGGCTCGGCCCGCGCTACGACGAGCGCTTCCGGCGCATGTGGCGGTTCTACCTGGCCGCCTCGATGGCGACCTTCCGCAGCCGCCACGCGCAGCTGTGGCAGTTGGTGTTGTCGCCGGAGGGCGTGCCCGGCGGCTACGTTGCGCCGCGCTGAAACTTAGAAACGAGTGAAGAGAAACAAGAAACGAGTGAAGAGAAACAAGAAACGAGTGAGCGAACCGGTCCCGGCTCTTACTCGTTCCTCTCCACTCGTTTCCGCGTTACTGCTCCTGCGCCAGCTTCGAATGCCGGATGCCGTAGCCGAAATACACCAGCAGGCCCAGCGAGACCCAGATCAGGAAGATCAGCCAGGTGATCGCGGCCAGTTCGGCCAGCAGCCAGATCGAGAAGGCGATGCCGACGATCGGGATCAGCGGCACCAGCGGCGTGCGGAACGAGCGCTCCAGGTTGGGCTTGCGCACCCGCAGCACCCACACCGAGGCGCAGATGACGATGAAGGCCGAGAGCACGCCGATGTTGACCAGCTTGGCGACCTCGCCGATCGGCAGGAAGCCGGCGACCAGGGCGGTGAACACGCCCAGCACGATGGTCGGGCGGTGCGGGGTGCCGTACTTGGGGTGGATCTTGGCGAACCAGCCCGGCAGCAGGCCGTCGCGCGACAGCGAGAACCAGATCCGCGCCGCGCCGAGCATGAACGCGAACAGCACGCTGGCGATGCCGACCACGGCCGAGAACGCGATCGCCTTGGCGATCCACGGCAGGCCCAGCGCGGCGAAGGCGTCGGAGACCGGCGCGTCGCCGCCGAGGGTCGAGTAGTGGGCGATGCCGGTCAGCACCAGCGACACCGCCAAGTACAGCACCATCGACACGCCCAGCGACAGCAGCACCGCGCGCGGCAGGTCGCGCTGCGGGTTCTTGGATTCCTCGGCCGCGGTGGTCAGGGTGTCGTAGCCGAACACGGCGAAGAACACCACCGCCGCGGCGGTGCCGACGCCCTTCCAGCCGAAGTGGCCGACGCCGTCTTCGCCGATCACCCGCTCGGGCACGAACGGCACCCAATTGGCGGTGTTGATGTAGAACACGCCGACGCCGATCACCAGCACCACCGCCAGGATCTTGATCGCCACGATCAGGGTGTTGAAGCGCGCGCCCCATTCGGTGCGGAACACCAGCAGCGCCGAGACGGCCAGGGTGACCGCGGCGGCGATGACGTTGAATACCCGGCCTTCGCCGGTGCCGATCGCGCCCTGCGCCCAGACCGGCAACTGGATGCCGACGCCTTCGAGCAGGACTTGCACATAGCCCGACCAGCCGATCGCCACCACCGCGACGATCAAGGCGTATTCCAGCAACAGGTCCCAGCCGATCAGCCAGGCGGCGAGTTCGCCCAGGGTGGCGTAGCTGTAGGTGTAGGCGCTGCCGGTGACCGGGATCATGCCGGCGAACTCGGCGTAGCACAGCGCCGCGGCGGCGCTGGCGATGCCGGCGATCAGGAAGGCGAGGGCGACCGCGGGGCCGGCGTTGGTCGCCGCCTCGTGGCCGGCCAGCACGAACACGCCGACGCCGATGATGCCGCCGATGCCGATCGCGGTGAGCTGCCACAGCCCGAGCACGCGGCGGAAGTCCGAGCGTTTGCCGGCCTCGGCCTGCAGTTGTTCCACCGATTTGTGCCGCAGGACCTTGGCGATCAGGCTCATCGAACGCGTACTCCGCGAGTTGGACGCCGCATCATAGCCGCTGCCGCGCCGGACGGTGGCGCACGGTCGCGGCTCACGCGGCCGCGCCCGGGACGTTGTCACGGATATCCATCGCGAGGGGCCGCGCATGATCCGCTGGAACCGGCAGTTCACCGAGTTGATCCGACGCAGCCGGGCCGGCTACTGGGGCAATTGGGGCCTGGCCATGCACGTGCGCCCGGGGGCGGTCGGCATCGTCGATCCGGCCAGCGGCGATTTCCAACTGGTGCATCCTTCGTTGCCGCAGGTGCAGATCCGCCACGACCGCATGTCCGGGGCCTGGAAGCTGCTGTCCGAACACGTCAGCCGCCAGGAGCTTGCGGTCGACGTCAGCGGCGAAGCCGAGACCGGCGCCGGAGTCCGTGCCGAGGGGGGACTGGAAGTGCGCTGGAGCATGGGGCGGGCCGGCGCGATCGCCTCGGAATTCTCACTGCGCGAGCAGGCGGTGATCGCCGACCTGACCCAGATCCGCAACCAGTTCCGCTGGCTGGCCGAGCAGGCGGCGCGGGTCGGCTTCGGCCGCAACGGCGCCATCCACCAGGGCTTCGGCGTGGTCACTGCGGCGATCTACGCCAACAGCGGGCTCAATGTCGGCTCGCAGAGCGAAAACGCCGAGTTCGCCATCGCCGGCCGCGCCGGCGCGGTGCGCGAGATGCTCGGCGGCGTCGCCGGCAACGGCAGCTACAGCTCGGTGCGGCGGGTGCGCAACGTCGACCGCCAGGTCTGGCCGGCCCAACCCAACAGCCGCAGCCGCGATGCGGTGCCGATCGCCTACGCCTTCGCCTCGTTCGACGGCGAACTGCTGATCCCGAACTGGCAGCGCCGGCTCGGCGCGCTGGAGCTGGTGTTCCGCAACGGCGCCGGCGGCACCTACCGGGTCGAGATCGAGGTCGGCTGGCAGGTCGGCCGGCAGCCGCGCACCGTGCAGCGGGTGGCGGTCAGCGGCGCCATGACCCGCACCGTCGGCAACATCCCGCTGGCGGCGCGCGATCTGCGGGTGTCGGCGCGTTTCGTCGCCTCCGGCAGCTCGCCGATCGTGCGCGAATGGGCCGATCCGCTGCGTCAGTGGAGCAACGGGCGGCGCCATATCGATCTGGGCGGACGTTGGCCCGGACGGATCTCGTTGCAGGTGCGCGAGGAGGACTAGGCGGCGATCGCCACCGGCGTCCGCAGAGCTGTCATCGATTTGCGGCATGCTGGGCCGGCGGCGCCGTGCGCCGTTGCGGGCCGGGCGTTCGGCTGCGGCCGCCGAACGAGGAAGCGCTACGCATGCCGCATTGCTTTAAGCTGGGCCGTCCGTTCGCCGCGCTGGTGTGGCTGGCCGGCGCCGTCTTTGCCGGAACCCCTGCCGTGACCGAGGCTTCGCCCCCTGCCGTGTCCGCCGCGGCGCCGCGCCCGATCGTGATCGCCCACCGCGGCGCCAGCGGCTATCGCCCCGAGCACACCCTGGAGGCCTACCGCCTGGCCATCGCCCAGGGCGCCGACTTCATCGAGCCCGACCTGGTCGCGACCCGCGACGGCGAACTGGTGGTGCGGCACGAGAACGAAATCTCCGGCACCACCGACATCGCCGCGCACCCCGAGTTCGCCGCCCGCAAGACCACCAAGACCATCGACGGCGAGGCGCTGACCGGGTGGTTCACCGAGGACTTCACTCTCGCCGAACTCAAGACCCTGCGCGCGAAAGAACGCATCCCGCAGATCCGCCCCGGCAATACCCGCTACGATGGCCAGTACCAGATCGCCACCCTGCGCGAGGTGATCGCCTTGGCCCGGCAGGAAAGCCGCGACGGCCGCGCGATCGGCATCTACCCCGAAACCAAGCACCCGACCTGGTTCGCCCACGAGGGCCGGCACCTGGACGGCTCGCCGATCGGCATCAGCCTGGGGCAGAAATTGATCGACATCCTGGTCGCGGAAGGTTTCACCGATCCGCGCCGGGTCTATATCCAGAGCTTCGAAGTCGCCAACCTGATCGAACTCAAGCGCGAGATCATGCCGCGCGCCGGCGTCGATCTGCCGCTGGTGCAGTTGTACGGCGACTTCGAGCGCGACCGGCCCTACGACGTGGTCTATCACCTGAGCCGCGGCGAAGTCCCGGCGGCGCGCTACCGCGGCTTGGAGCGCGCGATCCCCGGGGGCCTGAGCGCCGACACCCGCTACGCCGCATTGACCGAGCCTGCGGCGCTGGCCTGGATGCGCGAGCACTACGCCAGCGGCCTGGGGCCGTCCAAGAGCAGTCTGCTGCCGCGCGCGCCGGCGCCGGCGGGTGGGGCCGGGCTGAGGACCCGCAACACCGGCTACGTGCATCCGCTGCTCGGGCGCGCGCTGGCGCTGGGCTTGCAGGTGCACCCCTATACCGTGCGCGCCGAGGCGCCGTTCCTGAGCCAGAGCGCCAGCGGCGTCGACCAGAACGCGCTCGGCGAAGCGCTGCAACTGTATGCGCTGGGCGTGCAGGGCTTGTTCATCGATCAGCCCGATATCGGCGTCGCCGCGCGCGACCTGTTCCTGCAGCACAGCCGGTTGCCGGACGCCGGCCGATGAGTCCGCACCCGCGTCGCTCCTCCCGGTTGCGCTGGCGTACACCGTTTCGGATGCCGCGGCTTACGCCGCTCCTACAGGGGCCGCGCTATGGCTTTGGCGAATCCCCAATCCTCAATCCCTAATCCCCGATCGCGGCGACCAGCGTCGCCGCGCAATCGGCCGGGAGCTTGAGCGTGGCGATGTCGTCGGCGCGGGTGACGCCGCGGTTGAGCAGGGCCAGCGGCAATCCGGCCTCGCGCGCGGCGCGGGCGAAGCGGTACCCGGAATAGACCATCAGCGAGGAGCCGACCACCAGCATCGCATCGGCCTGGGCCAAAGCCTGCTGGGCGGCAGCTACGCGCGGACGCGGCACGTTCTCGCCGAAGAACACCACGTCGGGTTTGACCAGGCCGCCGCAGGCTTCGCAGACCGGAGCGACGAAGCGTTCGAACGCCAAGCCTTCCAGGTCGGCGTCGCCGTCGGGCAGCAGCGCCGCATCCAGCCCGGTCCAGTCGGGATTGCGCGCGGCCAGTTCGGCCTGCACCGCCTCGCGCGGTCGCTGCGCGCCGCAATCCAGGCACACGACCTGGTCCAGGCAGCCGTGCAGGTCGATGACGTCGCGGCTGCCGGCACGGGCATGCAGGCCGTCCACGTTCTGGGTCACCAGGGCCGTGTCCGGCGTGCGCGCCTGCCATTGCGCGAGCGCGGCGTGGCCGGGGTTGGGCCGGGCGCGCGCGAACGCCGGCCAGCCGACGAAGCTGCGCGCCCAATAGCGCGCCCGGGCGCGGGCGTCGCCGACGAAGGCGCGGTACTCGATCGGCGGCTTGCGCTGCCAGGCGCCGGTCTCGTCGCGGTAGTGCGGAATCCCCGAACCGGTGCTCAGGCCGGCGCCGGTGAGCACGAACACACGCCGGTGCGGGCGCAGCCAATCGCGCAGGCGCTGGGCGGCGTCGGTGTGGGGCAGGGCGGCATCGGCGGTCATGACGGGCTCGGCAACGCGGGGCGGGGCTGGACGGGATATGGCGCCCCTATCGGCCGATAGCAAGGTGGGATTGGGAATTGGGGATTCGGGATTCGCCAACAGCGGTTTTGCTATCTCGTGCCGAACCCCGAACCCCGAACCCCGAACCCCGAATCCTCCAATCCCGAATCCCGAATCCCGAATCCCCAATCACCACATGACGCCGGCGCCGATGGTCACGCCGACATCGCCTTCGGAATTGCTGTTGCCGGAGAACTTGTACACGTAGCGCCCGTCCTCGCTGATGGTCGACACGCCGATGGCGAAGCCGGTTTCGCCGCGGAAGGAGCTGGCGGCGATCGCGGCCATGCTCTTGCCCGGCACGTAGGCCTGCGGCAGGCCGGCCACCGCCATCGCCGAGGCGACCCCGGCGCTGGCCTTGTCGTCGAGCTGCCCGATCTCGCGGCGCAGGGTGATGCCCCAGTTGTCGGTGTATTGGTTGGAGGTGTTGATCGCGCGGTTGATGCCTTCGTTGAGCTGTTGCACGTTGACTGCGTCGCTGTTGTGGGTGCCCGCGCGGACGTTGCGGATGGTCACCGGCGCGCCGCCGTTGTTGAGCGTGACCTGGGTGGTGTTGACGCTGCCGTCCACGTGGGTGTCGTAGCGCACCGTGCCGCTTTGCGAGGCGCGCAACTGGGCGAGGTTGACCGCATCGTGGTCCTGCGTGCCGGCGGCGACATTGACCACCTGGCGCTGCTGGCCGGCATTGCCGACCGACACCGTGTTGGCGCGGTCGGCGACCGCGCCCTGGCCGAGCGCGACCGCACCGGAAGCGGTCGCGCTGGCGCTTTCGCCGACCGCCACGGCATTGGTCGCGCCGGCGGCGATGCTGCTGTTGGCGCCGAGCGCGGTGCTGCCGTCGGCCTCGACCCGGGCATTGCCGCCGATCGCGGTGTCGTTGTCGCCGGCGGCATAAGCGTCGCCGCCGACCGCGACCGCGTGGCGGCCGCCGGCGTGGGCGCTGGCGCCGGCGGCGATCGCGCGGGTGCCGGCGCCGACCGAGGCATTGCCGGTCCCGTCGATCGCCAGCCGCGGTTCGGGCGAGGTCGGCCCGGGCAGGTTATCGATGCGGGTGTTGAGCTGGGTCAGGCTGGCGTCGACCGCGGCGAAGGCCGCGCCGACATTGGTGTAGGTGCCGCCTTGCACGGTGAAGTTCGGCGCGCCGAACACGCCGCCGGCGAACAGCGAGCCGCCGCCGAAGATCGAGGCGATGGAATTGCCCATGGCGAAGATCTGCCCGCCGTTGACCGCCTGCAAGCTGCCGGCGGCGATCTGGCCGCCGGCCAGATTGTCGAGCACGCTGCCGGTGCCGGCCGGGCCGCGCAGGGTGATCGAGCCGTAGTCCGGATTGCCGCTGCCGTCGTCGTCGTACTGCACGGCGAAGGCGTTGCCGCTGCTCAGGCCGCTGTTCAGGGCGGCGAGCGCGGCGCCGACATCGGTATAGGTGTTGCCGCCGATGAGGTAGGTGGGCGCGGTGAACGTGCCGCCGGGGTTGAAGACCGCACCGCCGCCGAACAGATTGGCGATCGAGCCGCCGATGCCGAAGATCTGTCCGCCGTTGACCCCCTGCAGGCTGCCGGCGGCGATCTGGCCGGCGGCGAGATTGTCGAGCACGCTGCCGACCCCGGCCGGGCCGCGCAGGGTGATCGAACCGTAATCGGGGGTGCCGCTGCCGTCGTCGTCGTATTGCACGGCGAAGGCGTCGCCGGTGCTCAGGCCGCTGTTCAAGGCGGCGAGCGCGTCGCCGACGTTGTCGTAGGGATTGCCGGCGATGACGTAGCTTGGCGCGGTGAAGCTGCCGCCGGCGTTGAAGGCGGCGCCGCCGCCGAACACGGTGGCGATGGAGCCGCCGACGCCGAACAATTGTCCGCCGTTGACCGCTTGCAGGCTGCCGGCGGCGATCTGGCCGGCGGCGAGGTTGTCGAGCACGCTGCCGACCCCGGCCGGACCGCGCAGGGTGACGTGGGCGTAATCGGGATTGCCGCTGCCGTCGTCGTCGTATCGCACCGCGAACGCGTCGGCGGCGGCCAGGCCGTTGTCCAGCGCGGCCAGCGCAGAGCCGACATTGTCGTAGCCGGTCCCGGCGACGAGGTAGTTCGGCGCAGTGACCGTGCCGTCGGCGGCCACGGCGGCGCCCGCGCCGAGGCGCTGGGCATTGGACTGGCTGATCGCGAACAACTGCGAGCCGTTGACCGCCTGGGTGCTGGAGGAATTGATCGCGCCGGCGCGCAGGTTGGCGACGGTCGTGCCGCCGGCGCCCTGCAGGGTGACGTTCTGCAGATCCGGCGCACCGCCGAGATCGTCGTACTTGACCGCGAACGGATCGGCGACGGCGCCAGCCAACGCCCCCTGCAATTGGGCGAGGTTGACCGCGTCGGTGCCGACGCTGCCGGCGGCGACGTTGGTCAGCTTGCGCGTCGCGCCGGGCGCGCCGACCGAGACCTCGCCCGCGGAGTTCTGCGGCGCGGCCAGGCCGAACGCGATATAGCCGGTCTGGGCGCCGATCACGGTCGACGAACCGGCGCCGAGCGCGACGCTGTTGGCGTGGGTGGAGGTCGCGCCGAAGCCGAGCACGGTCTGGCGGTCGGCATTGCCGAAGCTGTTGTCGCCGATCACCACCGAATTGCCCAGGCGCGCGGCGTAGTTGGTGTCGGGGCCGCCGGTGAAGCCGGCCGAGGCGGCGCTGACGGTCGGCAACTGGTGGCGCGCATTGGTGCCCAAGACCACGGTGTTGGAGCCGTTGGCGTAGCTGCCGTCGCCGATGATGACCTGGTTGTTCTGCGCCGGATTCGTGCGCCAGGTGCAGGCCAGGCCGATTATCACGCAGGAGGGATTGTTGTTGTTGCCGAAGTAGTTGCTGTCCTGGAACTGGATGTAGCTGTCGGAATGCACGCTGCCGATCAGGGTCAGATGGTCGGCCGGCTGGTTGCCGTCGAGGTCGGCGACATTGGGCGCCTGGATCAGGTTGAGGATCAGCGACAGGTAGGAGTAATTGAAGTTGGCCCGGTCGATGGTCAGGCAGTCGCTGCCGAGCAGGCCGCAGGCCTGGTAGTCGTTGCCGAGCAGCCAGTTGCTCAGGTACACGTTGAGATCGGGCAGGCTGCTGGTCGGCGGCGGCGGCTGGATCACGCTCATCGGCGAAACCAGCCCGCCGTCGAACGATTCCTGGTTCCAGGTCGAGCTGTTGGGAATACCGTCGAACACCAGCGGCAGCAGGGGGCCGGGTTCGGCCCAGGGGTCTTGGTCCGTCGCCGCTTCCGTCGTCGACGCGCTGCCCGTAGCGTCGCTGGGCTCGCTGGCCGCGACGGCGTCGGCCGCCGGCACCGTGACAACGGAATCGGGCATGGCGTCGGCGGCGAGCGCCGGCGTGGAGGCGCAAGCTGCAGCGAGCGCGAGCCAACAGGCTGCGCTCAGATGCGACAACGCCGGAACCATTGGATTCCGGCGCCGGTCGTGGGTGGAAGGAACGGTGCGGTGAGCGGTGCGGGTGCTGCGGGTCCCCTGGGTCATGACACGGCCTCCGTCTGCTGAGCCTACGTAGCGCCGACGGCGGCGATGGAGCGCATGGCGGGCGGCGATGCGCCACCGGTCTCCCCCGTCGCCGCGACCGACCGTGTTCGCTGGCACGTTCGATGCATCGGCCTACGCAGGCTAGAAAAGCGCGTCGCTGTGCGCACTCATGGTGGTTCACGCACGATCACGCCGGCTCACCGAGGTTCACGCAACGCAAAACGCGGCGCCGAGGCGGCGCCGTCGAATCCGGGGGATGGAAGTGGAACGGCGAAGCTCAGCCGGAAGCGCGAACCACCGTGCACAGATAGCCCATGCCGCGCACCGCACGCAGCGGCAACGGCAGCGGGCTCATCAATGCGACTTTCTTGCGCAGCCGGTAGATCAGCATTTCCAGGCGATGCGGATCGAAATCGTAGACGTTGCTGGTCAGCGAGCCGATCAGACTGTCGTGCGAGACCGGATGCTCTCCGGCGCCGGCGTTGACCAGGCGCAGCAGCACGCTGCGCTCGGGCGCGCTGAGGTCGATCGCCGCGCCGTCGGGCGTGCGCAGGGTCCAGCCGTCCGCGGCCAATTCCCAATCCGGCATCGCACCGGTGCCGGCGCGCGCGGGCAGGGCGCGCATGTGGTGCTGCAGGCTGTGCATCGCGGTGACCACCGAGGTCAGCCGGTCCAGGTCGACCGGCTTGGCCAGGCAGGCGTCGGCGATTTCCTCATAGGCATTGCCGCAGACATCGCCCTCGGCGTCGAGCACGACGATGCCGATATCGGAATGCTGGCGCAGGTGTTGGGCGACGACGCGCGGGTTGTCGTCGGGCAGATCGCTGGCGATCACCGCGATGTCGCACGGAGCGTTGAGCAGATTGCGGTACAGGGCCGTGGCGTTGGCGCATTCGAGCACGGCGAACTGTCGGGTTTGCAGCGATTGCAGGATTTGCTGCCGCAGCGCCGGGTCGCGTTCGACCACCGCGATGCGACGCTCGTTGCGGCGGTCGTTGCCGGTGCTGCCGGGCAGGACTGTGGGAATGGCGGCCATCCTGAATTCCCCTGTTGATCGAGCTAACCGACCGGCCCGCGGCTGCGGGACGGTGCCGTCGACGTCCAAAATCAGGTTAATGGGGCTCCACTGAAACCTACAGTGACATAGGTCGGCCTTCGCGGAAAGCACTGAAATCTCAGGGAATCCAGGCCGGTCTTTTAGATCGAGACAACGGTTTTCCAGGCGCTGGTGAGCGTATGAGAGTGGTCTTGTCGGCTCCAACGAAAAAAAAGCCGCCCACCGGACAGGTGGGCGGCTTTCGGGGCGCAGACCGCTGCGGAGGCCGGATTATTGGGCCGGCGCAGCGCCCGCCGGGGCGGTCAGGCCGCGACGCTCCAGCAGCGGCTGGATCTTCGGCTCGTGGCCGGAGAAGTCGCGGAACAGCTGCAGCGCGTCCTTGCTGCCGCCGCGCGAGAGCAGCGTGGCGCGGAAGCGGTCGCCGTTCTCGCGGGTCAGGCCGCCGTGCTGCTTGATCCACTTCACCGTGTTGGCGTCCAGCACTTCCGACCAGATGTAGGCGTAGTAGCCGGCCGCGTAGCCGCCCATGATGTGGCTGAAGTACGGGGTGCGGTAACGCGGCGGCACCGGCGCGTAGGCGATGCCGTCCTTCTTCAGCGCCGCGGCTTCGAACGCCATCACGTCCTTGGCCGCCGGCACCTGCGAAGCGTCGGAGAGTTGGTGCCAGTTCTGGTCGAGCATCGCCGCGCCGAGGTATTCGGTGGTGGTGAAGCCCTGGTTGAACTTGGACGCCGCCAGCACCTTGTCCAGCAACTCCTTCGGCATCGGCTCGCCGGTCTGGTAGTGCTTGGCGTAGTTGGCCAGCACCGACGGCCAGTCGGCCCACATCTCGTTGACCTGCGACGGGAATTCGACGAAGTCGCGCGGCACGCTGGTGCCGGAGAAGTAGGGGTACTTCACGTTCGAGAACATGCCGTGCAGGGCATGGCCGAACTCGTGGAACATGGTGGTGACCTCGTCCCAGGTCATCAGCGTCGGCTTGCCGGCCGGCGGCTTGGGGATGTTGAGGTGGTTGGCCACGACCGGCAGGGTGCCGAACAGCTCCGACTGCTCGACGTAGGAGTTCATCCACGCGCCGCCGCGCTTGGAATCGCGCGCGTACATGTCGGCGATGAAGATCGCCAGCTGCTTGCCGTCGGCGTCGTACACGTCGTAAACGCTGGTGTCGGCGTGGTACAGCGGCAGGTCGGTGCGCTGCTTGAACTTCAGACCGTACAACTGGCCGGCGGCGTAGAACACGCCGTTCTCGAGCACGTTCTTCATTTCGAAGTAGGGCTTGAGCTGGGCCTCGTCGAAGGCGAACTTCTCCTTGCGCACCTTCTCGGCGTAGAAGGCCCAGTCCCAGGGCTCGAGCTTGAAGCTCTTCTCGCCCTTGGCGGCCTGTTCCTTGTCGATCATCGCCTGCAGATCGGCGGCCTCGCGCTGGGCGTTGGCGACCGCGGCCGGGGCCAGCTGGCCGAGCATCTTGTTGACCGCGTCGGCGTTCTTGGCGGTCTCGTCCTCGAGCACGTAGGCGGCGTAGTTCGGGTAGCCCATCATCTTGGCGCGTTCGGTGCGCAGGGTGACGACCTTGGAGACGATGGCGGTGTTGTCGTACTTGTTGCCGCGGCTGCCGCGCGCGACCGAAGCCTTGTGCAGCTTCTCGCGCAGGGCGCGGTTGGTCAGGTCGGTTTCCGGCGGCTGGCCGGTGGTGTTGAGCAGGGTCAGCAGGTACTTGCCTTCCAGCTTGCGCGCCTTGGCCGCTTCGGCCGCGGCGGCGATGCGTTCGTCGGACAGGCCGTCGAGTTCGGCCTTGCTGTCGACCACGATCGCCGAGTCCTTCACTTCCTCGAGCACGTTCTCGCTGAACTTGGCGCCGAGTTCGGCCAGCTCGGAATTGATCGCCTTCAGGCGCGCCTTCTGCGGCTCGCTGAGGTTGGCGCCGCCGCGCACGAAGTCGGTGTAGTAGCGTTCGACCAGGCGCACGCCTTCGGCGTCCAGGCCCAGCGATTCGCGCTGGCCGTACAGGGTCTTGATGCGTTCGAACAGCTTCGGGTTCAGCGCGATCGCGTCGCGGTGCGCGGACAGCTTGGGCGCGTAATCCTGCTGCAGCTTCTGCCGGGCCGGGTTGGTGTCGGTGCCGACCAGGTTGAAGAAGGTCGCGGTGGCGCGGCTGAGGATGCGGCCGGAGCGCTCCATCGCCAGGATGGTGTTGTCGAAGGTCGGCGCCTGCGGATTGTCGGCGATCGCCTGGATTTCCTTGAGCTGCTCGGCCATACCGCGATCGAAGGCCGGCGCGAAGTCGGTGTCCTTGATCTTGTCGAACTGCGGGAACTGCAGCGGCAGCGGGCTTTCCTGGAAGAACGGATTGGCGTGCGATTGGGCGTCGTTTTTCACGGCTTGGGCGGCGGGAGTCTGGGCCTGGGCATTGTGGGCCAGACCGGGAACGGTGGCGACCAGGGCCACGGCCAGCGCCAGGGCGAGGGGATGCTTCATCGTACGAAACCTCGTCAATAGGAGGCCGAAAGCCTAACCGATGGGGGGCGGGCGGACCCATGACGAAAGGCATGGGCCGGCGGGCCGGCGCGTCCGGGACCATCGCGGGAGCCGGCGCCGGGCGGGGGCTGGCACCGACGCGCCGCATGGACGACCCGCTACAGGAGCCCGCATGTCCGCCACCGACGTCCCGTCCGTCGCGCCGCCGAGCGCGGCGCGCTTCGTGCCGATGCTGCACGTCGCCAGCGTGATGCGCGCGGCGCGGTTCTACGCCGCGTTCGACTTCGCGATCGGCGAGGTCCATCGCGAACCGTCCTGCGACGATCCGGACCGCGACGAGCCGGTCTGGGCCTGGCTGGGCAGCGCGGCCGGCGCCGAACTGATGCTGGTGCGGGCCGATGCGCCGGTGGACGCCTCCGCCCAGGGCGTGCTGTTCTATGTCTACTGCGACGACGTCGCGGCGATGCGCGAGCGCACGCTCGCGGCCGGCATCGATGCCGGCGAAATCGCTTATCCGTTCTACCGCCCGCGCGGCGAATTCCGGGTCCAGGATCCGGACGGCTACGTGCTGATGGTCACCCATCAGGACTGAGCCGCGCGTGGCAACGGCCGAATCCCACTTCATGGAGCTGCACCGATGATCCGAACGCTTTCCCCGTCCGCCGTTGCGCCGCGTCGCGGTCGTACCCGGTTAGCCCTCGCGCTGTGCCTGATCGGCGGTTTCGGCGGCAACGCGCTGGCCGCCGAGACCGTGCGCTACCTGGCCCTGGTCGACGGCGGCAAGCAGGCCGGCCAGCAGGTAGTGACCCGCGCCGACGACGGCACCACCACGGTCGATTTCGTGTTCAAGGACAACGGCCGCGGCCCCGAGCTCAAGGAAACCTACACCCTGGCCGAGGACGGCACCTACCGCAGCTACAAGGTGACCGGCCTGGAAACCTTCGGCGCCAAGGTCGACGAGAGCTTCCGCCGAGACGGCGACAAGGCGGTATGGAAATCGACGTCCGACTCGGGCGAGATGCAGGTCCAGGGCACCGGGCTGTATTCGCCGCTGGGCGGCACCCCGGCCGGCTATTCGGTGGCGTTGCAGGCGCTGGCCAAGCGCAAGGACGGCAGCCTGCCGCTGCTGCCCAACGGCAGCCTGAGCCTGCGCAAGCTCGACGAGGCCGAGGTCAGCCGCGACGGGCGCAGCCAGAAAGTGGAGCTGTACGCGGTCAACGGCGCCGGCTTCTCGCCGGACTTCGTCTGGGCCACCAGCGGCGCGCAGCCGCGCCTGTTCGCCTCGATCTACCCCGGCTTCCTGCAGTTGATCGAGGACGGCTGGCAGGGCAACGCCGCGGCGCTGGAGGCGCGGCAGAAGGCCGCCGAGGGCAAGTTGCTGGTCGACCTGCGCAAGCAACTGGGCATGCCGCTGCGCGGTTCCAGCGTGATCCGCAACGTGCGCGTGTTCGACAGCGAACACGCGCGCCTGGGCGAGGCCACCGACGTGGTGATCGCCGACGGCAAGATCGTCTCGATCGGCAAGGCCGCCGACCAGGGCAAGTACGACCGGGTCATCGACGGCGCCGGCCGCAGCCTGCTGCCGGGCCTGTTCGACATGCACGGCCACGTGTCGCGCTGGGACGGCGGGCTCAACATCGCCGCCGGCGTGACCACCGTGCGCGACATGGGCAACGACAACGCGTCCCTGCAGCAGATCATCGGCGAGATCCGCGACGGGGCGCTGATGTCGCCGAACGTGGTTCCGGCCGGCTTCATCGAGGGCGAGAGCAACTACTCCGCGCGCAACGGCTTCGTGATCAAGAACCTGGACGAAGCCAAGAAGGCGGTGGACTGGTACGCCGCGCACGGCTATCCGCAGATCAAGATCTACAACTCGTTCCCGAAGGATGCGCTGCGCGACACCGTGGCCTATGCGCACGGCAAGGGGCTGCGCGTCAGCGGCCACGTGCCGGCGTTCATGCGCGCCCAGGACGTCGCCGACCAGGGCTTCGACGAGATCCAGCACATCAACCAGCTGATGCTGAACTTCTTCATCGACGACAAGACCGACACCCGTACCCTGCAGCGCTTCTACCTGGTCGCCGACAAGACCGCGGCGCTGGACCTGGATTCCAAGCCGGTGCAGGACTTCATCGCCATGCTGGCGAAGAAGCAGATCGCGATCGACCCGACCCTGGCCACGTTCGAGTTCCTGCACCAGCGCAACGGCGAGTTGTGGCCGGGCTTCGCCGAAGTCGCCGAGCACCTGCCGCCGGACGTGCAGCGCGCGCGCCGCGCCGCCGAGCTGGACATTCCCGACGACGCCACCGCGGCGCGCTACCGCCAGTCCTACGACAAGCTGGTCGAGTTCGTCGGCCGCGCCTACCAGGCCGGCGTGCCGCTGCTGGCCGGCACCGACGAGGTGCCCGGCTTCACCCTGCAGCACGAACTGGCCCTGTACGTGCGCGCCGGGCTGACCCCGGCCCAGGCGCTGCAGGTGGCGACTTGGAATGCGGCCAAGGTCGCGCGGGTACTCGACGACCGCGGCTCGATCGCCCCGGGCAAGCGCGCCGACCTGCTGCTGGTCGACGGCGACCCGACCCGCAACATCGGCGATATCCGGAAGATCGCCCTGGTCGTGCAGGGCGACACCGGCTACTACCCCAGCGAGATCTACAAGGCCCTGGGCGTGCGCGCCTTCGCCGAGCCGGCCAAGATCTCCCACTGACGCCGCCCGCGAACGCCCCGCGTTCGCGCGCGTCGCCGAACATGCCCCGGTCGTCAGCGACCGGGGCATCGTTTTTTCCGGCGCCGTGCACGCCCATTGCGCGTCGCGCTTCGCAGTTTTTCCGTGCCTGCGTTGCAAGCCGCCGCGATGTGGCCGCTGCCGCGATCCGCGTGCGTATGTACGGCAGAACCGCGGCGCAGGAGCGCTGCGGCGATTTCGTCGCCGCTGACGCAGTGCGCGGCATCCACGATGCGAGGAGGCAACCATGCACGGAAACGGTATCGCAGACGGCGTTTCGCGCAGGCAGTTCCTGATCGGCTCGGCGCTCGGCGCCGGCGCCCTGGCGCTGCCGCGCTGGGCGCGCACCCAACCCAAGCCGAAGTACCTGCGCCGCAACCTGGCCAAGCCGGGTTTTCCGCTGCGCGTGCTGGCCAGCTACGAGAAGGCGATCAAGGCCATGCTCGCGCTGCCGCCGACCGATCCGCGCAATTGGTACCGCAACGCTTTCATCCACACCCTGGATTGCCCGCACGGCAACTGGTGGTTCGTGGTCTGGCACCGCGGCTACATCGGCTGGTTCGAGCGCATCTGCCGCGATCTTAGCGGCGACGCCGAATTCGCCCTGCCGTACTGGGACTGGACCGCCGAGCCGCGGGTGCCGGCCTCGTTCTACGACGGCCTGTTGAATCCGGCGCATCCGGACTACATCGCCAGCTACGAGCGCTTCTACGATCTGTTCGAGGGGCCGATGAACGATTTCTGGAGCGGCATGAGCGCCGGCCAGATCGCCGAACAGAAGTATCGCCATTACACCTCGATGGCCGACGTGTGGGCGCAGGTCAAGGGCAATCCGATGTTCTTCGACCCGGCCAACGCGCGCGCGCTGACCAAGGCCCACCCGGACTTCGACCAGCAGACCCAGGATGCGGTGTCGATGAGCAAGCTCGAGGAGTCCCTGGCGCCGATCGACTTCGTCGATTTCGGCAGCGACCAGGCCTTGCAGCACAGCCAGATGGTCGGCTTCGCCACCCTGGAGCAGTTCCCGCACAACCAGGTGCACAACGACACCGGCGGTTTCATGGGCGACTTCCTGTCGCCGGTGGACCCGGTGTTCTTCGCCCACCACGCCAACATCGACCGGATCTGGGACGTGTGGACGCGCAAGCAGCAGGCACAGGGCGGGCCGACCCTGCCCACCGGGGCGGACCTGACGGCCTGGTCGAAAGAACCGTTCCTGTTCTACATCGACGAGAAGGGCCAGCCGGTCGCGCGCAACACCGCCGGCGACTACGCGACCATCGGCGATTTCGACTACGGCTACGAGGCCGGTTCCGGCGAAGAGGTGGTCAAGGCCGCGCGAGTGCGCAGCAGCAATACCGAAGTGGCCGCCAAGATCGAGCCCAGCATGCTGACTCCGGACCAGGACGCGACCGCATCGGTGAAACTGCCGCCGGCGTTGCGCGCGGCCGCGTTGCGCGACGGCCGCGCCGCGCCGGTGTACGTGCGCGTCTACCTGCGCCCGGACGACACCAAGGCGATGCGCTACAAAGTGCTGCTGAACGCGCCGGAAGGGCGTACCGACTACGGCCCGGGCAGCCCGTACTATGCCGGCACGCTGGAGTTTTTCGGCCGTCATCGCGGCCACGGCGAGGCGGTCGCCTTCACCGTGCCGATCAGCGCCAATCTGCGCGGCCTGGCCGAGGCCGACGCGCTGGACGCGCAGGAGCCGTTGCGGGTCCAGGTGGTGGCCGAGCCGCGCGAGGACGCCGGTGCCGCGGCGCCATTGAAGGCGCGGCTGGAAAAGCTCAGCATCGGTCAGTTCTGAGCGGCGGCGCAGTCGCTCGGCGACGGACGCGGACGGCGAGGCGGGCGCAACGATGGCGATGCGGCGGTTGCGGGGATGGCGGGCGTGGGCGGCGGCGGCGGGCGGGCTCGCTTGCGCCGTCCTCGTCGCTGTGTTCGCCGCTGCCGCCACGCCGCCGCCTCTGCGCGAGTTGGCCGTGCCGCCCCGGCCGGCGGGCGCCGCGCGACTGCTGCTGGTGGTCGAGTACCGACCCCTGCAGCCCGGGGAAACCCTGGAAGTGCGCGACGCCGACGGCACCGTGCTCGGGCGGCTGGTTCCGTACGGACGCGCCGAGGCCGAACGCCGCCTGCGTTATCGATTGAGGGTGCCGGCGGCGAGCGTCGGTGGGGCCTCGCTGCGGTTCCGGTTCTGCCGGGTGCCGCCCAAGACCGCGACCGAGCCGGCGCGGCCGCCGGCGCAGCGGGGCCTGGACCCGGCTGCGCTGCCGGCCCATCTGGAATGGCGTCCCTGAACCGACCCGATGGTAATGGGCTTTGGAGCACCAGCTCTTTTAATGATTTGGTAACATTCCCCGGTCAATGAGTCGCCCAGGGGCGCGGGCAGGTCCGCGTCACGGCCGTCAAGGGACGGTCCGATCGCCGAACGCCGCGCGCGCATTCCCGTTGAGGAGCCGCGGCGGTCTTCCCCCCGAACTGGCGCCGCCGCGGCGCCGCGTCCACGAGAAATCCGACCATGCCCCAGCACCTTCGTGCGCTTCGTCGTCATGCCCCGCGCGCCGGCGTCCTCGCCGCCGCCATCGGCCTGAGCCTGGCTTCCGCCGCCGCCTTCGCCCAGGACACCGCGCCCGCCGCGCCGGCCGAAGGCGAAGCCAAGACCCTCGATGCGCTGATGGTGACCGCGCAGCGCAAGGTCGAACGCGCCAAGGACGTGCCGGTCGCGCTGACCACGGTCGACCGCGAGAAGCTGCACGTGCTCGGCTCCGGCGGCGGCGACATCCGCTTCCTGTCGGGCCGCTTGCCCAGCCTCAACATCGAATCCTCGTTCGGCCGCGCCTTCCCGCGCTTCTACATCCGCGGCCTGGGCAACACCGACTTCGATCTCAACGCCTCCCAGCCGGTGTCGCTGGTGTACGACGACATCGTCCTGGAGAACCCGCTGCTGAAGGGCTTCCCGGTGTTCGACCTGGAGAACGTCGAACTGCTGCGCGGCCCGCAGGGCACCCTGTTCGGCCGCAATACCCCGGCCGGCGTGGTGAAGTTCGAATCGGCCAAGCCGACCCGCGAGCTGGAAGGCTACGGCCAGATCTCCTACGGCACCTACGGCACCACCAACTTCGAAGGCGCGATCAGCGGCCCGCTCGGCGCCAACTGGTCCGGCCGCGCCTCGGGCATGTACCAGCGCCGCGGCGACTGGGTCGACAACACCAACCCGAACGCGCGCAGCAACCGCGAGCTGGAAGGCTACGACGAGTCGGCGCTGCGCCTGCAGCTGCAGTACGACGGCAGCGACACCTTCGATGCGCTGTTCAACGTCCACGCGCGCCACCTCAAGGGCACCGCGCGCCTGTTCCGGGCGATGCTGTTCAAGCCGGGCAGCAACGACCTGGTCGACGGCTTCGACGTCGACCAGGTCGGCATCGACGGCCGCAACTTCCAGAAGCTGGACACCTTCGGCGCCAGCGCGCGCCTGAGCTGGGACCTGTCCAACGACCTGACCCTGTACTCGATCACCGGCTACGAGTCGGCCGACTCGCTCAGCCGCGGCGACATCGACGGCGGCATCGGCGCCGAGTTCCTGCCCGGCGGCAGCACCCCGCGCGGCATTCCGTTCACCGCCGAATCGGCCGACGGCCTGCCGGACCACCGCCAGTGGACCCAGGAATTCCGCCTGGAGTCGAACTACGCCGGCCCGTTCAACTGGCAGGCGGGCCTGTTCTACTTCGACGAAGACATCACCGTCGACAGCCTGAACTACGACACCCTCGGCGGCGGCGCGCAGGCCGGCCATGCGCAGCAGAAGCAGCGCAACAAGGCCTGGGCCGCGTTCGGCTCGGTCGAGTACGCGGTGACCGATCGCTTCAAGCTGCGCGGCGGCCTGCGCTACACCCAGGACGAGAAGGATTTCAGCGCCAGCGTGCTGCAGAGCGCGCCGTTCGGCGCGCCGGTGTCGGGCCCGTTCAAGGTCAACACTGACGTCGACGACGTCAGCTGGGACGTCAGCGGCGTGTTCCAGGCCACCGACGACATCAACCTGTACGCGCGCGTCGCCAAGGGCTTCCGCGCGCCGAGCATCCAGGGCCGCCTGCTGTTCCAGGTGCCGCCGAGCCCGTCGGTGGCCGACGCGGAGAAGGTGATCTCCTACGAAGCCGGCCTCAAGGCCGACCTGTGGGACAAGCGCGCCCGCCTGGGCGTGGCGCTGTTCCGCTACACCGTCGACAACCAGCAGCTCAATGCCGTCGGCGGCGCGCTCAACCAGACCATCCTGGTCAATGCCGACAAGACCGTCGGCCAGGGCTTCGAAGTCGACCTCGACGCCTACCTGACCGACAACCTCATGGTCACCTTCGGCGCCAGCTACAACGACACCGAAATCCAGGACGGCAACCTGTTCGTCGCCCCCTGCGGCGGCGGCTGCACCGTGACCGATCCGCTGGTGGTGCGCAACGGCCAGACCCTGGCGGCGATCGACGGCAATCCGCTGCCGCAGGCGCCGAAGTGGGTCTACAACCTGACCGCGCGCTACACCCTGCCGCTGGCCAACGGCAACGAGTTCTACGTCTACACCGACTGGGCCTATCGCAGCGAAGTGAACTTCTTCCTGTACGAGTCCAAGGAGTTCCGCGGCAAGTCGTTGACCGAAGGCGGCCTGCGCGTGGGCTACATGTGGGACGGCGGCCGTTACGACCTGGCCCTGTACGGCCGCAACATCCTCGACGAAGTGCGCGCCGTCGGCGGCATCGACTTCAACAACCTGGTCGGTTTCGTCAACGACCCGCGCATCGTCGGCGTGGAGTTCAAGGCTTCGTTCTGAGCCGAGGCGCGGGCTGAGCCCCCCAAAAAAAGAACGGCCCGCTTCGGCGGGCCGTTTTTTTTGGGCTGGGATTCGGGATTCGGGATTCGGGATTCGGGATTCGGGATTCGGGATTCGGGATTGGGGATTGGGGATTGGCTAAGTGAAAGCGGGATTTGATCTCGATCTCGAATCGCACTTGCCTTTTCGCCTGTGAAAAAGGGGGAGGGGGATTGGTTTTTTTGCTTTCGCGCGCTCTGCCCGGACAACGTCATCCCGACGCGCTATGGTGGGCCATCCCCACGGCCGCGAGCCCGCCATGACCACCGCCTACGACTTCTCCGCCAACGACATCGACGGCCAGACCCAGTCGCTGGACCGTTACCGCGACAAGGTCCTGCTGATCGTCAACGTCGCCTCCAAATGCGGCTTCACCCCGCAGTACACCGGCCTGGAAAAACTGCAGCGCGAGTACCATGCCCGCGGCTTCGAAGTGCTCGGCTTCCCCTGCGACCAGTTCGGCCACCAGGAGCCCGGCGACGAGGCCGAGATCAAGAACTTCTGCTCGCTGACCTACGACGTGACCTTCCCGATGTACGCCAAGATCGACGTCAACGGCGACGCCGCACACCCCTTGTGGAAATGGCTGAAGGACGAGAAGGGCGGCTTCCTCGGCATCGATGCGATCAAGTGGAACTTCACCAAGTTCCTGGTCGGCCGCGACGGCAAGGTGATCAAGCGCTACGCGCCGACCGACAAGCCCGAGTCGATCGCGTCGGATATCGAGAAGGCCCTGGCCTGACGCGGGGCCGCTTGCGGACATGCCGCCGGGTGCGCGGTGGTTGGCGCCGATCGCCTATGCGCTGACCGCGGCGGCCGCCGCCGCGCTGCAGCGGCGCGAGTTCGCCCGTGCGCCGGACAAGGCGCGCCGCTACCGCGCCTTGCCGTGGCCGTACAAACTCGCCGGCTGGGGCGGGGTGGCGCCGTTGTTCGCCGCCGCCTGGGCTGCGCCGCTGTTGTTCGCGCCCGCATGGTGGGCGTCGGCGGCCTTCGGCGCGATGGGGGCGTGCGCGCTCGCCACGCTCGACATCGCCTGTGTGCGTTGGGATCGCCGGAACGGACTGTAAGCCGGGCGCTCTTGCGGCCGCGAACCGTCGGTTCGGTAACCGTCTCTTCGACGATCGGACGCGAACCGCGGCCGCGAGGTCGGTCCGGATCGCGCGCTCAGTCGCGCCGGCCGGTAGACGGCAGCAAGCCGCGCAGTTCCCGGGCCAGCGCGTCGATCTTCTCCGGCGAGTAACCTCGCTGTTGATGAGTCAACCGCCCTTGCGCGTCGATCAGGAACACCTGCGGCACCGCGCGCACGCCGTAATGGCGCGCCACCGTGCCCGGGTCGTGGACGAATTCGAAGTCCAGGCCGGGGTTGAGCCGGACGAAGGCATCGAAGTCCTGGCGCGATTCGGCGTGGTTGATCGCGACCACGGCCAAACGTTCGCGGCCGAAGCCGCGGTGCAGCGCCGCCAACAGCGGCAGTTCGCTGCGGCATTGCCCGCACCAGCCGGCCCAGAACACCACCAGCAGGGCCCGGCCGCGATACTGACCGACCTGCAGCGAGCGGCCGTTGCGGTCCAGGCCCAGCCATTCCGGTGGGGCCTGACCGATCCGCAAGGCGGTACGGGGGGGCGGTGCAGCGGAAACCGGCGGCGGGGTCAGCGGCGCGCCGGCGAGTTCGGCGGCACAGGCGGCGCCGTACAGGCCGAGCAACAGGGCGGCGAGCGCGCCACGCCGCCGGCGTCGCGCGCCGGCCGCGTCGGGCCGCGTGACCGATGCGGGAATCACTTCTCGACGAAGGCGCGTTCGAACACGTACTGGCCCGGCGTGCCGATCCGCGGTGCGGCGACGAAGCCGCGGCGGTCGAGGATTTCGCGGAAGTCGGCCAGCATCTGCGGGCTGCCGCAGATCATCGCCCGATCGTGCTCGGCGTCCAGCGCCGGCAGGCCGAGCTGCTGCATCATCCGGCCGCTGTCCATCATGTCGGTCAGGCGGCCGCGCTGGTCGCGGCCGTCGAACACGAAAGCCTCGCGGCTGACTGCCGGGTAGTACTTCAACTTGGCGGCGATCTGCTCGCCGAGGAACTCGTGGCGCGGCAGCTCGTTGACGATGTAGTCGCGGTACGCCAAGTCCTGTTCGCTGCGCACGCCGTGGCACAGCACCACGTTCTCGAAGCGGTCGTAGGTTTCCGGGTCCTTGATCACCGACAGCCACGGCGCGAAACCGGTGCCGGTGCCGAGCAAGTACAGGTTGCGGCCGGGGTGCAGGTCGTGGATCAGCAAGGTGCCGGTCGGCTTGCGTCCGATCAGCACGCTGTCGCCGGGCCGGATCGACTTCAGGCGCGAGGTCAGCGGGCCGTTGGGCACCTTGATGCTGAAGAACTCGAGCTGTTCTTCCCAGTTCGCGCTGGCGATCGAGTACGCGCGCAGCAGCGGCTTGAACGAGCCGTCCGCCTGCTCGACTTGCAGACCGATCATGACGAACTGGCCGTTCTCGAAACGGAAGCCGTCGTCGCGGGTGGTGGTGAAGCTGAAGTAGTCGTCGGTCCAGTGACGGACGTCCAGCACCGTCTCGGTGCCAAAAGCGGAGGACATGCCGGTGAGGTCGGGTGGCGCGGGGCGGCCATTGTAGCCGATGGATGAGAGCGGTTCTTATCTGGGGCAGGGGATAGCGGCCGGGCGACAGGACGCGGCAAAGTCCCGGACCGCTTTGCGCCATCGCCGGTCCGGTCCGTCATTCGCCGGTGCCTGCCCGCGTCCCTTTCCGGCCGCAAAAATCCAGCCCTGTCAATGGGTTTCGTCTTCACGCCGGCATTGCCACAATCGTCCCGTCCCCCGCCCGGCGGGGCCAGCCGATTGGAAACGATGCAAGACAAGAACGCGCAGTCCGCACAGGTCGCCAAGAAGATCGCCCTGCTCATCGCCGCCGAAATCAACGCCCAGCCCGCCCAGGCTCAGGCCGCGATCGGCCTGCTCGACGAAGGCGCCACCGTGCCCTTCATCGCCCGCTACCGCAAGGAAGTGACCGGTGGGCTCGACGACACCCAACTGCGCGATCTGGAAAGCCGGCTGCGCTATCTGCGTGAGTTGGAAGACCGTCGCGCCGCGGTGCTGGAGAGCATCGCCGAGCAGGGCAAGCTCAGCGACGAGCTGCGCGCCGACATCGAGGCCGCCGACAGCAAGGCGCGGCTGGAAGACCTGTATCTGCCGTACAAGCCCAAGCGCCGGACCAAGGCCCAGATCGCCCGCGAGGCCGGCCTGGAACCGCTGGCCGACGCACTGCTCGCCGATCCCATGCTCAAGCCGGAGGAGTTCGCTGCCGGATTCGTCGACGCGGACAAGCAGGTCGCCGACGTCAAGGCGGCGCTGGACGGTGCGCGCGCGATCCTGATGGAGCGCTGGGGCGAAGACGCCAAGCTGGTCGGCGAACTGCGTACCTGGCTGACCGAAGTCGGGATGATCCGCGCCCGCGTCGCGGAGGGCAAGGAGAACGAAGGCGCCAAGTACCGCGACTACTTCGACCACGCCGAACCGCTGGCCAAGATTCCTTCGCACCGCCTGCTGGCGCTGTTCCGCGCGCGCCGCGAAGAGGTGCTGTTCCTCGACCTCGACCCGGGCAGCGACGCCGAGGCCGGGCATCAGCAGGGCGAAGCGCGGGTCGCGCTCAACGCCGGCATCCGCGACCAGGGCCGTCCGGCCGATCGCTGGCTGCTCGACTGCTGCCGCCTGACCTGGCGCGCCAAGCTGCACCTGCACCTGATGCTGGACCTGTTCGGCCAGGCGCGCGAGAAGGCCGAGGCCGAGGCCATCGATGTGTTCGGCGACAACCTCAAGGACCTGTTGCTGGCCGCGCCGGCCGGTCCGCGCGCGACCTTGGGCCTGGACCCGGGCCTGCGCACCGGGGTCAAGGTCGCGGTGGTCGATGCCACCGGCAAGCTGGTCGCCACCGACACCATCTACCCGCACGAACCGCGCCGGCAGTGGGATCAGTCGTTGCACGCGCTGCGTGCGTTGTGCGCCAAGCACCAGGTCGAGCTGATCGCGATCGGCAACGGCACCGCTTCGCGCGAGACCGATAAGCTCGCCGGCGACCTGATCAAGCTTGCGCCCGAACTCAAGCTGACCAAGGTCGTGGTCAGCGAAGCCGGCGCTTCGGTGTACTCGGCCTCCGAGTTCGCCGCCAAGGAGTTCCCCAACCTCGACGTCAGCCTGCGCGGCGCGGTGTCGATCGCACGGCGCCTGCAGGACCCGCTGGCCGAACTGGTCAAGATCGAGCCCAAGGCGATCGGCGTCGGCCAGTATCAGCACGACGTCGACCAGTACCGCCTGGCGCGCGCGCTCGACGCCAAGGTCGAGGACTGCGTGAACGCGGTCGGCGTCTACGTCAACACCGCTTCGGCGGCGCTGCTGGCGCGCGTGTCCGGGCTGTCCTCGACGGTGGCCGAGAACATCGTCCGCCACCGCGACGAGAACGGCCCGTTCGCGTCGCGCAAGGCCCTGCTCAAGGTGCCGCGCCTGGGCGAGAAGACTTTCGAACAATGCGCCGGATTTCTGCGCATCGTCGGCGGCGAGGAGCCGTTGGATGCGTCGGCGGTGCACCCGGAGGCCTATCCGGTGGTCGAGCGCATCGTCAAGCAATGCGGCCGCGAGGTGAAGCAGTTGCTCGGCGATCCGCAGTTCGTGCGCAGCCTCAAGCCGGAGTCGTACACCGACGAGAAGTTCGGCGTGCCGACCGTGCGCGACATCCTCAAGGAAATGGAGAAACCCGGTCGCGACCCGCGCCCGGAGTTCAAGGCGGCCAAGTTCGCCGACGGCGTGGAGGAGCTCAAGGACCTGCAGGTCGGCATGATCCTGGAAGGCGTGATCAGCAACGTCGCCGCGTTCGGCGCCTTCGTCGACATCGGCGTGCACCAGGACGGCCTGATCCACATCTCGGCCTTGTCGGACAAGTACGTCAAGGACCCGCGCGACGTGGTCAAGGCCGGCGACGTGGTCAAGGTGCGGGTGTTGGAAGTCGACATCGCGCGCAAGCGCATCGCCCTGACCCGTCGTCTGGACGACCCGCTGCCGGCGGCGCCGCGTGCGCCGGGCGAGCGCAGCGAGCGTCCCGAGCGCAACGCCGGCCGCGGCCACGACCGCGGCGGCCGGCGCGACAATCATGCGCGCGGCGGATCGTTCTCGCCGCCGGGCAAGGCCGCCGCCGCGCCGCTGGGCGGCGCCCTGGCCGACGCTTTCGCGCGGGCCAAGCAGAAGAGCTGACGTGGCGGCGCGGCCCTCGCCCCGGGCACGTGGCCCTCATCCCAACCCCTCTCCCGCAAGCGCGAGAGGGGCTATCCATTGCCGCGGCGAGACGAGTTTGCGCCTGGGGGTAGGAGCGGCGCGAGCCGCGACCAAGGGACGCGCATAACTCCCAGGGCCTTAGAAAACGATCGAAGCCGGCAACCAGCGCCCGTAGGGGCGGCGTCCCACGGGATTTCCTGCGGTCGCCGGCCGCGACCGCGGTAGCGGTGAAGTACCACGCCTGCCGCCGGCGCCGCGCGGCTGCCGTCGCCGTACAACACGGCGTCGCTTCCCGACTGCCCGGGCTTCGCCGTTGCGCTTGTGTACGTCGCTGCGGTTGTCGCGGCTCGCGCCGCTCCTACAAAAGCCTGGGCCCGCCGCTCACTTCGCCGCCGGCAGGTCCAACCGCAGCAGCTTGCCGTCGGTTTCGTCGGTCAGCACGAACACCTTGCCGTCGGACGACACGCGCACGTCGCGGATGCGCCAGTCCAGCTCTTTCAGCAAGCGCTCCTCGGCGACGATCTTGTCGCCGTCCAGGCTCAGCCGGATCAGACTGCCGTCGGCCAGCGCGCCCAGGAACAGGCTGTCGTTCCAAGGCGACTGGGGTTGATTCACGTAGAACGCCATGCCCGACAAGGCCGGCGATTTCTCCCAGACGTGGTAGGGCGATTCCATGCCCGGCTTTTCCTTGCCTTCGGCTTCGGAAATCTTCAGCCCGCTATAGTCGATGCCGTGGGTGACGATAGGCCAGCCGTAGTTCTTGCCGGCCTGCGGCAGATTGATTTCGTCGCCGCCGCGCGGACCGTGCTCGGCTTCCCATACGGTACCGGTGCGTGGGTCGACCGCCAGCGACTGCATATTGCGATGGCCGTAGCTCCAGATCTCCGCACGCGCGCCGTCGCGGCCGACGAAGGGGTTGTCGGCGGGCACGCTGCCGTCGGCGTTGATCCGCACCAGCTTGCCCTGCAGCTTGTCCAGTTCCTGCGAGGCCATGCGTTGCTGGCGCTCGCCCTGGCTGACGAACAAATGCCCTTGCCGATCGAAGGCCAGGCGCGAACCGAAGTGGTTCGGCCCTTCGAGCTTGGGCTGCTGGCGATAGATCGTTTTGACCTCGCTCAATGCGGCATCGCCGAGCGTGGCCGAGGCCACCGCCGTGCCGGCGCTGCCGTCCGGGCCCGGCTCGGCGTAGCTGAGATAAATGCGTCGGCTGCTGGCGAAATCCGGCGCCAGGATCACATCCAGCAGACCGCCCTGTCCCTGCGCCCAGACTTGCGGTACGCCGGCGATCGGCGCGGAAATCGCGCCGTCGGCGCCGACCCGGCGCAGGCGGCCGGGCCGCTCGGTGACCAGGAAGCCGCCGTCGGGCAGCAGCGCGACGGCCCAGGGGTGCTCCAGACCGGTGGCGACTTCGACCACCCGCACGGTGCCGCGCTCGCTTGCGACGTCGTGCGCGATCTGCTGCTTCGGCGCCGGTTGCGCGGTTGCCGCGGCGGCGTCCTGGCCGCGCTGGCAGGCGGCGAGGGCGGCGATCAGGGCCAGGCCGAGGACGGCGCGGCGGAACATCGGCTCGGGTCGGACGGCGGTCATGCATGGCTCCCGGTTTTCAAGCGGATCGTGGATTCGGATCTTTCGATCGGATCGGCTGCGGCGGCGTCGCGACGGCTCAGCGATAACCGGCCGCCTGCAATTCGAACAATTCGGCGTAGCGCCCGCCCTGGGCGAGCAGCTCGGCATGCGTGCCGCTGGCCTCCAGGCGGCCCTCGGCCAGCACCAGGATACGGTCGGCCATGCGCACGCTGGAGAACCGGTGCGAGATCAACACCGCGGTGCGTTGCGCCGACAGTTCCTTGAAACGCTGGAATACCTCGAACTCGGCGCGTGCGTCCAGTGCCGCGGTCGGTTCGTCCAGGATCATGACTTGGGCGTCGCGCATGTAGGCACGGGCGATGGCGATCTTCTGCCATTGTCCGCCCGACAGGTCGACCCCGGTCTTGAAGCGGCGCCCGATCACTTGGTCGTAGCCGCGCGGCAGCGATTCGATCACTTCGTCGGCGAGCGCGCGCCGCGCCGCATCGCGGATCCGCGCCCGGTCGTGCATGGCGTCGATCTGGCCGACGCCGATGTTCTCGCCGGCGGTGAGGTGATAACGGACGAAATCCTGGAACACCACGCCGACGTTGGCGCGCAACTCATCCAGGTCGTACTCGCGCAGGTCGCGGCCGTCGAGCAGGATGCGGCCTTCGTCGGGGTCGTACAGTCGCGCCAGCAGCTTGACCAGGGTGGTCTTGCCGGCGCCGTTCTCGCCGACCAGCGCCAGCACTTCGCCGGCGCGCAGTTCGAAGTTCAGCCCGCGCAGGGCCCAGCGTTCGGCATCGGGATAACGGAAGCCGACGTTCTCGAACGCGAAGCCGTGCCGGATCGGCCGCGGCACCGGCCGCGGCAACGCCGGCGACACGATTTCGGGCTTGATTTCGAAGAACGAGAACAGATCGTCCAGATACAGGGCCTGGCCGGCGACTTGCGAGAAGCCGACCAGCAGTCCTTCCAGCAACTGGCGCAGGCGCAGGAAGCTGCCGGCGAGGAAGGTCAGGTCGCCGATGCTGAAATCGCCGCGCACCGTGCGCCAGGCGATGTAGCCGTAGGCGACGTAGTAGCCCAGCGTACCCAAGGCGGCCAGCAGCGTGCCCCAGAATGCGCGCCGACGGGCCAGGGCGCGGCTGGCGCGGTAGAACTTCTCCGCCAGCGCGCGATAGCGCGCGATCAGGAACCGGTGCAGGTTGAAGATCTTCACTTCCTTCGCCGTCTCGACGCTGGCGCCCATCTGGCGCACGTACTCGAGCTGGCGGCGCTCCGGGGTCCAGGCGTAATTGAGCGAATAGCTCAGCGCGTTGAAATGGGCTTCGCCGACGAAGGCCGGCACCAGGGCGATGGCGAGCAGGGCGATCAGCCAAGGCGCATACACCAGCAGACCGATCGCGAACGCGACCACGGTGATGCTGTCCTGCACCTGGCCGAACAACTGGCTCATCAGGTTCATCCGGCCCATGGTCTGGCGGCGGGCGCGATCGAGCTTGTCCTGCAGTTCGGGGTCTTCGAAATCCTCCAGATCCAAGGTCGCCGCGTGCTCCATCAGGCGCACGCTGGTGGCGTTGGTGAACAGTTCCGACAGCAGCGCGTCGCCATAGCTGACCAGGCGGCCGAGCAGGTCGGAGGCGACCGCGAGCCCGAACTCCAGCGCCAGCAACGCGAGCAAGGTGTCGAGCTGGCCGCCGTGCCAGGCGGCGGCCAGCGAATCCACGTCCGGCCCCGCCGCGACCAGGCGCACGGCTTCGTCGATGATCAGCTTGCCGACGTACAGCGTGGCGATCGGCAGCAAGGCCCGTATCAGCCGCAGGCTCAGCGTCATCAGGGTCAGGCCCGGACTGGTGCTCCAGATCTGGCGCAGGAACGGCGGCAAGTTGCGCAGGGCGTCGAAACGTTCGCGCAGGCTGGGCTTGCCGTCGCCGGAACGGGGCGGAACGCGGGATTCGCTGGCGGCTGAATTCATGCCGCGATTGTGCCGCGAACGGCGGACGCTCGCGTGCACGCGCGGGGAAGGGCGGGTCGATGCGGCGAACAGTGAGCGCGCGCACGTCCCGCCGCCGGGGCGTGCTGCACTGCGGCTACCCTTGTCCGGACACAGCGGCTAACGTGGGCCGGTCGCGCCCAGGCTGGCGCAAGTGCACCGGCGCGGACTCCGGCGAGTTCCGCCCGCGCCACGACGACAGGGAGTGTCCGCATGCCGATCCGCCCGCTGCTGCCCAGTCCGGTCCTTTTCGACGTGGAACGCCGATTGCGGTCGTCGCCCATCGATGGCGCGACGGGCCTGACGGGTCTTCTGCTTTAAGCCGCTTCGTCCTTTCGTCGCGCGTGCGCAGCCCGCGCGCGGCGTGCGTCGTCTCCGGCCCGGCCGGACAGGCTGTGCAAGCCTCGCTACCTCAACGAAAGATCCACCATCCGAAAAGGAGAGTTCGAATGAAGATCAAGCTGTTCGCCGTGGCCGTGGCCGCGTTCGGTTTCGCCTTCGGCGCCACCGCGTCCTCGCGCGACATCATCGTCTGCGCCGGCGGCGTGTACTGCGACCAGGAAGTCCGTCAGCCCTGCCTGGACGGCGGCGGCAGCCCGTCGATGTGCGATGTGTTCTGGCGCTCCTGCGTGCTCGACGCTTGCCCGCAGTAAGCCGCACCGCGGCCCGCCTCCGTGAGGGGGCGGGCCGTCGCGCCGGCGGCTTACAGCGTCGCGGCGAGCTGGTAGATCGGCAGGTACGGCGCGACCAGCGCCGCCGCCAGTCCGGCGAGCCAGGCGCCGATGCCGAACAGGCAGGCCGCCAGGTCGCGCCGCCGCGGGGCTCAGGACCCAGACCGCAGCGGTCAGCAGCGGCAGCAGGCACAGGGCCCAGGGGCCATCTAGCAGCCGGGTCGGCCAGGGCAGGCCGGCGCCGAGGGACGCGTGGACCGGTGCGAACTGCGGCGCCGCCGACAGCGCAAACAGCCCGCACAGCAGGCGAACCAGCGCGCCCAGTGCCGCCACGGGATTGAACGGCGCAGCGGGCGGAGCAGGGGACGGGGACACGGGCGACCTGCCGGCACGGGCTGCCCCGGCGTCGGGCAGACGCGGAACTGGTTACCGAGGAACTGGCTGTCTAGAAGCGGGCCGTCGAGAAGCGGGCCGTCGAAAAGCGAACCGTCGAGAAGCGGGGCCATTGGCCGAACCGGGCCGCTGCACGGGGCCGCGGGCCCGGGCCGGCCGGGGCAGGTAGAATAATCGCCCCACCGCCAGCCTTACGCCCGCCGTGACCGCTTCTTCGTCCTCCTCCGCTCCCGCCGTTTCGGGCCCGGTCGTCGTCCGCCAGGACGACCTGATCCAGTCCGTCGCCGACGCCCTGCAGTACATCAGCTACTACCACCCGGTCGACTACATCAAGAACCTCGCCGCCGCCTACGAGCGCGAGGAATCGCCCGCGGCCAAGGACGCGATCGCGCAGATCCTGATCAACTCGCGCATGTGCGCCGAAGGCCACCGGCCGATCTGCCAGGACACCGGCATCGTCACCGTGTTCCTGGAAATCGGCATGGACGTGCGTTGGGACGGGGCGACGATGGGCGTGGAGGACATGGTCAACGAAGGCGTGCGCCGCGCCTACAACCATCCCGACAACAAGCTGCGCGCCAGCGTGCTGGCCGATCCGGCCGGCAAGCGCAGCAACACCCGCGACAACACGCCGGCGGTGGTCAACGTCAAGGTCGTGCCCGGCAACACCGTGGACGTGATCGTCGCCGCCAAGGGCGGCGGCTCGGAGGCCAAGTCCAAGTTCGCCATGCTCAACCCGTCCGATTCCATCGTCGACTGGGTGCTCAAGACCGTGCCCACCATGGGCGCGGGCTGGTGCCCGCCGGGCATGCTCGGCATCGGCATCGGCGGCACCGCCGAGAAGGCGATGCTGCTGGCCAAGGAATCGCTGATGGAGCCGATCGACATCACCGACCTGCAGGCGCGCGGGCCGAGCAATCGCGCCGAAGAACTGCGCCTGGAGCTGTACGAGAAGGTCAATGCGCTCGGCATCGGCGCACAGGGCCTGGGCGGCCTGACCACGGTGCTCGACATCAAGGTCAAGGACTATCCGACCCACGCCGCTAACCTGCCGGTGGCGATGATCCCGAACTGCGCCGCGACCCGCCATGCCCACTTCACCCTCGACGGCAGCGGTCCGGTCATGCTCGACCCGCCGTCGCTGGAGGACTGGCCGGAACTGACCTACGACTCGTCCAAGGGCCGTCGCGTCGATCTCGACACGGTCACCGCCGAAGACGTGGCCAGCTGGAAGCCGGGCGAAGTGCTGCTGCTCAACGGCAAGCTGCTGACCGGCCGCGACGCCGCGCACAAGCGCATGGTCGACATGCTCAACAAGGGCGAGCCGCTGCCGGTCGACTTCAAGGGCCGCTTCATCTACTACGTCGGCCCGGTCGATCCGGTCCGCGACGAGGTCGTCGGCCCGGCCGGCCCGACCACCGCCACGCGCATGGACAAGTTCACCGAACAGGTGCTGGCGCAGACCGGCCTGCTCGGCATGGTCGGCAAGGCCGAGCGCGGCCCGGCCGCGATCGAGGCGATCCAGAAGCACAAGTCGGTCTATCTGATGGCGGTCGGCGGCGCGGCCTATCTGGTGTCGAAGGCGATCAAGGCCTCGCGCGTGGTCGGTTTCGCCGACCTGGGCATGGAAGCGATCTACGAATTCACCGTGCAGGACATGCCGGTGACGGTCGCGGTCGACAGCGCCGGCGAGTCGGTGCACAAGACCGGGCCGAAGGAATGGCAGGCGCGGATTTCGGGCGGAATGCTCGGCAAGATTCCGGTGGTGGTCGAATCGGCCTGATCGGCACGGCATCCGCTTGCGAAAACGCCCGGCCTCCCGCCGGGCGTTTTCGCATTGGCGATGCCACTCGTCTCTGTAGGAACGGCGCGAGACGCGACAACCGAAGCGGTGCAATACCGCGCCTTTTACGAAGCCGTGTCGCGCGTCGAAACCGGCGGTCCCGGCGTCGGTGGCGGCGCTTGCGTACATCGCTCCGGTTGTCGCGGCTTACGCCGCTCCTACGGAAAAGCGGCGCGGCTCAGTACCACTCCAGCAAGGAGATGCCCAGGCCGACGTAAGTGGCGCGATGGTTGTAATCGATCATGCTCTCCCCGTAGCCGTCGAAGATCTGCAGATGGCCGCGCAGCTGGTTGTGGATCGGGAAGCCCCAGTCGAACTGCAGCGCCCCGTGCGAACGGTCGCCGCCGCGCAGCGAATGCCGCGCCATCAGCGAGAACTCGTGGCCGCCGCGGGTATGGACGATGGTCAGGTCGCCGCGGCCGATGTAGTCCTCGATATCCGGATTGTCGTCGTCGTTGCCGTCCGACAAACGCCACCACGGTCGCGCCACGACCGCCCAGTTGTCGCGGTCCCAGCCGATCTGGCCGATCACCCGGTTCCAGCTGCGCGAGAACGGATCGGCGCGGCCGTTGGACTGGTGGTTGATGCCGATCCCGGCCATGCGCCCGTTCCAACCGCCGATGCGGTAGTTGTTGCGGAACACCAGCATCACTTCGGGTTCGTAATTGGTTTCGCGGAACGGGCGCGAATCCTCGCCGTTGTAGACCTGCCAGCGCGAGGACTGGGTGTAGCCCATCCAGATGTCGCCGTTGTCGCCGAACAGGTTTTCCACCGCCTTGGTCTTGAAGCTGATCTGGAACTTGGCCTCGACGTCCTTGAGCGATTGCGGCTGGGTCACCGTGTTGCGCGGGTTGGGCGAATGCGGCAGCACGTTGGGCTTGCTGCTCCAGAACGCCGGCAGCAGATACACCGGCTTGTAGGCGCGGAAGTTGAACACGCCGAGCTTGGAGTCCTTGGCCAGTTCCCAGCGGCTGTCGAGCAGGCCGCCCTTGCCGGCGTTGGCGATCGCGCTGTCGAGCGCTTCTTCGTGACTGAACAGGTCGTTGGCGCCGACCGCGCGCTTGGCCCGCTCGCCCAGGCCGGGCTTGGGCGCGCCTTCGAGCTGGTCGCCGAGTTCCAGGTTGCGCTGGATCGCCTTGGCTTCCTTGGCGGCGATATCGGCCTGGCGCACGCCGGCCGCGCTGCGGCCGAGCGCGCTGTCGTAGCAACTCAGGCGATCGGCGTCGTTGGCGATCGCCAGACAGGCTTCGGGCGTCGCCGGTTGCGGCTTGGCCTCCTGCGCGCCGGCCGCGATAGGGGCGATGGCCAGGAGCAGACAGGGCAGCGATCGGGTTCGGGACAGGGCAGAGGTCATGGCGTCGGGTCGGCGTACGGCAAACCGCTGCAGTCTTGCATCGGCGTGCGAACGAGGCGTGAACCGGCCGCGTCGCCGCGGCCGGTCGGTTCAGCAGAACCGGCGAAGGGTCGGTACCGGCAGGGGGTCTTTCAGAAGAACCAAGCCAGGGCGAACAGGCCGACCATGGCGAAGGCCAGGCCGAACTTGAGCACGGTGCCGACGATGATGCCGACCCAGGTGCCGATCCCGACCTGGGTGGCCTTGGACAGTTCGCGGGTGTGGATCAGCTCACCGATCAGGGCGCCGACGAAGGGGCCGACGAAGACCCCGACCAGGCCGAAGGCGAGACCGGCGAAGGTGCCGATCACCGAGCCGATCAGGGCCAGCTTGCTGGCGCCGACCCGCTTGGCCCCCATCGCCGTGGCGAGGAAGTCGATCCCCAGGGACAGCGCGGTCAGCAGGCCCAGGACGACCAGGGTGACCCAGCCGACTTTCTCGAAATCCGAGGCCCAGGCGGCCAGGGCCATGCCGACGAAGACCAGGGGCAGGCCGGGCAGGGCCGGGAGCACCGTGCCGACGATTCCGATCACCACCAGGACGGCGGCCAATATGTAATAAAGTGTCTGCAAATCCATGCTTATTCCCTGTGCGGACGGGGTGTCCGGCCGGTTTGCATTTTCACCGATGTCGGGGTACGTTGCGGTCGCTGCGTTTGCCAAGGGTCACCGTGAATCGTGGCCCGATGCGGTTGATCCGTCGATCCGCTACATCGTTGCACCTCGCTTCCTCCTTGCAACCAGCACGCGAGTCCAGTCGCGTTAACAACACCACGTTTCAAGGAGAGAGTAGCGATGTCCGCGAAAGAAACCGGGACCGTCAAGTGGTTCAATGACGCCAAGGGGTTTGGCTTCATCAGCCGTGAAAACGGCGAGGACGTGTTCGTGCACTTCCGCGCGATCCAGGTCCAGGGCTTCAAGAGCCTGAAGGAAGGCCAGAAGGTCAGCTTCAACGTCGTCCAGGGCCAGAAGGGCCTGCAGGCCGACGCGGTCGAGCCGATCTGACGCACCCCCTAAGATCCGTCGCGACGCCGCAGGCGACGCGATCGCATCGGAAAGACCCGGCCCCGGCCGGGTTTTTCTTGTTTTGAAGTTCTATAAACATCACAAAATCGCCGATTGCTTGCGCGATCGTCACGCGAATGTTTCAAAGCGTGCGCGCGGTCGGTGTAGTTCCGTTTGAAACCAAGACGGTCGTCGCGCTTGAATCGATCCAAGCCCGCAGCGCGATCGCAGGGTAAACCCGCTGGCGACCCGCCCGGATTCCCTCCTTCGATGGCCCGATGGCATGCATGCATGCCGTCTGCGTGGGCGGCGAGGCTGAATCCGGCCGGGCTGTGGACGCAGGACGGGCGGTTCGACCGAACGGCATGGGCGGTCCGGACGAGCCGGGGGCGCGAAGCCCCCGACCCGCCGACCGCCGCCTCATCGACGGCCGGCGCCTCCGTGCCGGATCGCACGCATCCGATATCTCGCCTTGTTGCGTGCGTCGCGGCCCTCCTGGCCGCGCCGAGCCCGGTCGACGGCGCGGCAGCCTCGTCTTCCGCCGCGCGGTCCGCCTCCTTGCCGTTCGCTGCGACTTCCTGCCGCCGGGCCCGATGGTTGCAACGCATCGGTGCGGGCAATGGGGTCGACGGCTTTGGCAGGGAATCGGGAATCGGGGACCGGCGAAGCCTCGGACTTTGAGCCTGGGGTTCGGCTCAGGAGGCGGGGACGCGGACAGGAGCCTATGACCTGGACGGGCAGGCCGATGCGCGCTGCGCAGCAGGAGACTCGGCGATTCCGGCCCCTGCGCCTGCGAGCCGCGGCGCGGAAGACCTGCCGACGTCCGTATGCCGAAGCGCATCCCCGGCCCATGGCCAACGTCGCCGCCTATCGCCTCCTTTGAAACAACGGGGGCAGGGGGATTTGCGCTTCGCTTCCGATCCGGCCGCCGACGCGCGAACGCGCCGGCGGCGGCGGGCTCAGTTCTGGTACGGCGTGTTCTCAGCGAAATACTCGTGGTTGTCGGCGTTATCGAGCGCCGCATTGGGGTTGGTGGCGGCCAGATTCTGCGCCGCTCCCTGCCCGTAAGCGTGATCGTCGGTGCCGGCGACGACGGTGAAGTGGCTCATTTCGTGGATCAGGGTGCCGGCCTTGGAATCGGTGCCGGTCTGCGGCGCGTTCCAGAACGCATTGCAGACGTAGATCTGATACGGCTGATTGGGATACACGTACGCGTAGGCGCTGCTGCTGCAACCGCAGTTGATGGTGATCTGGCCGCTGTTCTGGTCCATCGCCTGATCGATGGCGACGAAGTGTTGGCGCGCGGTGGCGTAGCGACTGTCGGCGTAGGCGCCGAACCAGCTGGTGTAGCGCGGGCCGACCGAGCCGCCGTTGAGGTAGCCCTTGGCGTTCTCGGAGTAGCCGCGCGCCGACACCACCGCCTGCCCGGCGGCGCTGATGCGCGAGGTGGTGCAGCCGACGTAGTTGACGCCGTTGACCACCGCGGTCGGCCCGATCGGCTTCTTCGCCGCCGCCGCGACCTTGCTGCCGCCGAGCTGGTCCAGGCCGTCCACCCACAGGCTCAGCGGCACGCTCTGCGCGCTCATCGGCAGGCCGTTGTTCTGCCGCAGCATGGCGCGGTCGGACGTCGAGGCATGCTGCAGCGGCGCATTGAAACGCACCACGTACTGGCCGGTGCGCGAGAGGTCGTAGCCGGCCGACAGGTCGATGGTACGGCGATAGGTTTCGCCCGGTTGCAGGATCGCGAAATCCTCCGCGCTCGGCAGGCCGCGCTTGACCAGCGCGCCCTCGTAGGCGACCGGTTTGCCGGCATAGCTGATGTCGAACAGGCGCGCGTCGAACTCGTCCGAAGGCAACTGCCACTTCGGCAGGCGCACCGCCTTGCGGCCGGTGTTGGTGATGCTGATTTCGACCGCGCCCAGGAAATCGTCGGCGGCGCCGTTCACCGCGACCAGGCCCACGCGCAGCGGATTGTTCTGGGCCGCGCCCGGGGCGGCGACGGCGGCGGCGATGGCGCCGGTGAGGACGGCGCCGGCGGACACCACGGGCAGGAAGCGAAGTTTCATTGCACGATCTCCTGAGCTTGCGTTGGCTGGTATCGACTTGGGCTCGCCGCGCGGACGCGAGCGACGGCCTGCGTCCGCAGTGCGGACGCGAACGACCGTAGCGCAACGCGGCGGTCATGGAGACAGCGATAGGTGCGCCAGTTCCGCGCGCAATCGTGACGCGGGTCGGGAACGCGACGCGCAGCGTCGGCGGCGCGGACGGCGCGCAAAAAAACGGCCCGCGATGCGGGCCGTTTTTCGCTTCGTTTCGTTACTTTGTTACATCGCCGCCGAGCGCGGCGATGCCGGCACGGCTCAGCGAATGTAGGCGCGGCCGTTGGCGACGCGGACGTAGGTGTTCTCGCGGATTCCGCCGATATCCTTCTGGGTGACCACGACGGTGCGGCCGTCGTTCATGCGCACATAGAGGTTGTAGCTCGGCGCGCCGACCCGGTTCTGGATCGCGTTGCCGGCCATCGCGCCGGCGACCGCGCCGGCCACGGTGGCGGTGTTCTTCCGGCCCTTGCTGTCGGTGTGGTCGTCGGCGATCTCGCGGCCGGCGACGGCGCCGACCAGGCCGCCCAGCACGGCGCCGGTGGCGCGCGGGGCGGTACTGGCGGTGCTGATCTGTTCGATCCGGGTGACGACGCCGCAGTCGTAGCAATTGTTCTGGTTGTAGCTCGGCTGCGAGGGCGGCGGATAGCTGTTGTAGCCGCCGCCACTGTAGCCCGGCGAGGTCGCGCAGCCGGCGAGCGCCAAGGTGGCCGTCGCGGCCAGGCCCAGCAGTCGGAATTGATTGGTGTTCATTCGAGGCTCCTGCGCTAGAGGCATGTGGCGGGCATCGCCACGCGCCTGCCACGCTATCCAGCCCTGCGTGAACACGTGTTCAATTTCGCCACCCGTTCGTGCACCGCGCGCGGCTGCGTTCAGCTCGCGGCGGGGAAGCCGACGAATGCGGTGGGGCGATCGCGGCGCCGGCGTCGCGCGACGCCGGCGCCGTGCCGCGGGCTCAGCCGCGGAAATCCTGGTGGCAGGCCTTGCAGGCTTCGCCGATCTGCTCCGACACGGCGCTGACGCCGGCGCAGTTGAGCGGCGGGCTGGCCAGCGCGCCGTCGAGCGCCGCACGCATCTTGCTGGCGTGCTGGCCGAAGCGTTGGTCGTCCTTGAGGTCGGGGAACGCCGGCTCGAGATCGTCGGCCATGGTCCGCAGGGCCTTCATGTGCGGCAGGGTGTCGGTGGCGGCGCAGCGGTTCTGCTCGACCTTGCTCTTGAGCTGTCCCAGATGCCATTGCTGCACGTGCATGACGCTGTCGGGGAAATGATCCTTGCGCTGTTCGAGCGCGCGCACCGCCATGACCGTGGCGACCACGCCGCCGATCAGGCCGATCAGGAACAAGAACAGATATTTCGAACCATTGCCTTTGCGCTTGGGTGCTGCATCTGTGGGCTGGGTATTGCTCATTGCCTGGCCTCCGTCCAATTGCCCGCGAACATAGCATGGGGGCGTGTGAGGCCGGGGTCGGCGCGGGGACGGGCCCGCGACCGGTCGATCCGGCCGGCCGGACGGTATGTGCCACGGCCCCGGCAACGCTGCGCCCGCCGTCATGCGCCATCCGCAGCATTCCGCTGCCGGCGCCGATCGCAGGGCGCCGGCGAACTACAATGCGCGGATGAATGCAGCCATTTCCGAACCCTCTGCCGACGCCGTCTGGCAGGAACGCTTCGCCGGCGTCGACCGGCTCTACGGCCGCGGCACGGTCGCGCGCCTGCGGCGCTGCCGGGTTGCGGTGGTCGGCATGGGCGGGGTCGGGTCCTGGGCGGTGGAGGCGCTGGCGCGCACCGGCGTCGGCCACCTGACCCTGATCGACGCCGACGACCTGTGCGTGTCCAACACCAACCGCCAGTTGCCGGCCCTGGAGGGCCAGTACGGCCGGGCCAAGGTCGAGGCCATGGCCGAGCGCTGCCGCGCGATCAGCCCGGCGATGGAGGTCGAGGCGGTGCAGAGCTTCCTGACACCGGCCAACCTCGACGAACTGCTCGACCGCGGCTTCGACCTGGTGCTGGACGCCTGCGACAGCTTCCGTAGCAAGGTCGAGCTGATCGCCTGGTGCCGGCGGCGCAAGCTGCCGGTGATCGCGGTCGGCTCGGCCGGCGGCCGCACCGACCCGACCCTGGTGCGGGTGCGCGACCTCTCGCGCACCGAGCACGACGCGATGCTGGCGCTGATCCGCAAGAAGCTGCGCGGCGAATTCAATTTCCCCAAGAACCCGGACCGCTACTTCGGCGTATCGGCGATCTATTCGCTGGAGAACGTGAAGTACCCGCAGCCCGACGGCACGGTCTGCGGCCTGCGGCCCAAGCTCGACGGCGATGCCGCGCTCAAGCTCGATTGCGGCGCCGGCCTCGGCGCGGCCACGCACATCACCGGGGTGTTCGCGTTCGCGGCGGTGGGGCGGGCGCTGGAGTTGCTGCTGAAGAAGCAGGCGTGAGCGAAGAGGCGTTGAGCGGGCAGGGCGATGTGTTCCGCTCGCTCCTTACGCCCCACGCTCGACCCCGCCTCCTAAGCGGCTAGCTCAAGCCGAACAGCCGCGCCGCGTTGGCACTGGTCGCCTCGGCGATGCGTTCCGGGGTCTCGCCGCGCAGTTCGGCCACGGTCGCGCAGATCGTCGCCAGCCGCGCCGGCTCGTTGCGCTGACCGCGGATCCCGGAGTCGGGTTGGTCCGGGGCGTCGGTTTCCAACAGCAATTGCGCCAGCGGCATGCCGGCGACGATCCGGCGCAGGCGCTTGGCGCGATCGTAGGTCAACGGCCCGCCCAGGCCGAGCAGGAAACCGAGTTTCCACAACTGCGCGGCTTGTTCTTCGCTGCCGGAATAGCTGTGGACCACGCCGCGCAGGCCGCCGACGCGGCGGATCGCGGCGATCGTCGCGTCGACCGAATGCCGCGCATGCACGATCACCGGCAGGCCGTATTCGCGCGCCAGGGCCAGTTGGCCGTCGAAGTAAAACGCCTGCCGCTCGCGGTCCAGCCCTTCGACGAAGAAATCCAGGCCGCATTCGCCGACCGCACAGGGGCGCTCGCGCTCGATCCAGTCGCGCAGTTCGCGCAAATGCTCGGGACGGTGCGCGTCCAGGTACATCGGGTGCAGGCCGTAGGCCGGATGCAGTCCGGGCGCGGCGGCGCAGACATCGCGCAGCTTGGGCCAACTGCCGGCGTCGACCGCGGGCACCACCTGGCGGGTCACTCCGGCGGCCGCGGCACGTGCGATCACCGCCTCGCGGTCGCGGTCGAATTCGGCCGCGTCGAGGTGGCAGTGGCTGTCGGTCAGGCTCACGTTCAGCGCGTGCCGGGCGCCGGCGGCTCCAGCGGCGGCTGCGGGCTCTTGCGGTTCTTCCAGTTGGCCAGCAGCAAGGTGCCCAGGCCGAGCAGCAGTTCGTCGGCGAAGGGCACGAAGTCCGGGACTACCACGTCCAGCGCGAACAGCGCGGCGGTGACCATGAACAGCCGCGGATAACTCAGGCGGCCGAGGAAGCCCATCAGGGGAGCGAGCAGCGGATTGGTCATGGCGGCGGTCGGATAGGGCGTCGATAGGGTGTGACGGGGTTCGCGAACACGCTAGCACGCGTGCGCAGCGGGGTTCATGCCAGGGACAGACTGGCGAAAATCAATAGGCACCGGTTCAGCTTTCCGGTGGTGGAATTAGCACACACATAACGCGCGGCCCGCCATGCCCCGGCGGTCCGCACCCACCCACGCTGTACCTCAGGTCCCCCGCTGGAGGCTCCAAATGAACAAGAACATGATTGCTGTCGCGATCGCGTCGCTGCTGGTCGGCGGCGTCGCCGTCGCAGCCTTCCAGAGCTTCCGCGGCCCGGCCGTCGCCGACGCCGCGCTGACTCCGGCTCCGGCCGGCCAGTTGCAGCCGGGCAACGGCGCCGGCGGCGACATCGCCGCCAGCGGCGCGATCGACGCCACGCCACAGGTCGAATACGCCGACGTGGTCAAGGTCGACCCGATCAACCAGAAGGAAAAGCTGTACGCGACCGTGATCGGCACCGATCCGGTGCGCGAGACCAACACCGTCTCGACCCCGCGCGAAGTCTGCGAGGACGTGGTCGTGCAGGAGCGCCTGCCCGAGCGCGACGGCAACGTCGGCGGCACGGTGGCCGGCGCCGTCATCGGCGGCCTGCTCGGCAACCAGGTCGGCGGCGGCAACGGCAAGAAGGCCGCGACCGCGGCCGGCGCGGTGGCCGGCGGCTTCATCGGCAACCGCGTCGACCGCAACCATGTCGGCGGCCGCGTGGTGAACCGCACCGAGCGCCAGTGCCATACCGTGTCCGATACCTCGCAGTCCTCGCGCGTGGTGGCTTACAACGTGACCTTCCGCAACCCGGACGGCACCACCGGCACCATGCGCACCGAGAGCAAGCCGGGCAGCCGCATCGCCCTGGGCAGCGAAGACAAGGTGGTCGGCTACAACGTGACCTACCGCTATCAGGGGCAGGAGCAGACCATCCGCATGGACGAGCGCCCGACCCAGCGTCTGCCGGTCATCAACGGCGAGGTCGTGACCCAGACCGCTTCGGCGTCGACGACCAACCGCGGCTGATCCGCGCCAGCGCGATACCCGCAACGGGGCCGGCCAGTCCGGCCCCGTTTTTTTTTGCCCCGGCGTCGCCCGCCCGCTGCGCGCTTCGCGCGGATGCGATCGCGCGGGCCGGATGCGCCGGCGCGCGGCAGGAGGGACACGCACGCAAGCCTGACCGGCGATCGCATCCGGGCGGTTCGAAACGGGGCTCGGCGGGCGAGCCGCGATAAACCCGCCCGTTATCCCCGGGCCCCGCGCAAGAATTCCCCGCATACCGCGCAGTGCGGGTTCTTCAGGGGGTTTTTGACCTTACCCGCGCTGCGAGGGGCCATTACAATGGCCGTCTTTCTGTCCATACAGGTCTCCTGAGCGCGCCATGGCCCTGCATCCTTACGATCTCTACGACGTCCGTTCCTTGCTCAGCGAAGAGGAGCGCGCCGTACAGGACACCGTGGCCCGCTTCACCGACGAACGCGTGATTCCGATCATCGGCGATGCCTTCGACCAGGGGCGCTTCCCGAAGGAACTGGTGCCGGAAATCGCCGAACTCGGCCTGCTCGGTTCCTCGCTGCCGGAACAGTACGGCTGCGCCGGCCTCAACGCGGTCAGCTACGGCCTGATCTGCCAGGAACTGGAGCGCGGCGACAGCGGCATCCGCAGCTTCGTCAGCGTGCAGTCCTCGCTGTGCATGTACCCGATCTACGCCTACGGCACCGAAGAGCAGCGCCAGCGCTGGCTGCCGGGCATGGCCAAGGGCCAGATCATCGGCTGCTTCGGCCTGACCGAGCCGCACGGCGGTTCCGACCCGGCCAACATGAAGACCAACGCCAAGCGCGACGGCGGCGACTGGATCCTCAACGGCTCCAAGATGTGGATCACCAACGGCAACCTGGCCGACATCGCCATCGTCTGGGCGCAGACCGAGGACGGCATCCAGGGCTTCGTGGTCGAGAAGGGCATGCCCGGTTTCGCCGCGCAGGAAATCAAGCACAAGATGAGCCTGCGCGCGTCGGTGACCTCGTCGCTGTTCTTCGACAACGTGCGCGTGCCGGAGGCCAACCGCCTGCCCAACGTGAAGGGCCTCAAGGGCCCGCTGGGTTGCTTGACCCAGGCTCGCTACGGCATCACCTGGGGCCCGATCGGCGCCGCCATCGCCTGCCTGGACGAGGCGCTGAACTATTCCAAGGAGCGCATCCTGTTCGACCGTCCGGTCGCGGCGACCCAGTCGGCGCAGATCAAGATGGCCGAGATGGCGCGCCGCATCACCCTGGCGCAGCTGCTGGTGGTGCAGCTCGGCCGGCTCAAGGACGCCGGCAGCATGCAGCCGACCCAGGTGAGCCTGGCGAAGTGGAACAACTGCCGCATGGCGATCGACATCGCGCGCGAATGCCGCGATCTGCTCGGCGGCGCCGGCATCACCACCGAGCACGCCGCGATCCGTCATGCGCTGAACCTGGAGTCGGTGATCACGTACGAAGGCACCGAGACCGTGCATCAGCTGGTGGTCGGCCGCGAACTGACCGGCATCAACGCGTTCTGAAGCTTCGCTCCCGCGCGTGCGGGAGCCGCTGATTCCTTCTCCCGCTCGCGGGAGAAGAGGGCCCGAAGGGCCGGATGAGGGCGCGCGGGAGCAGTACGTCGCTTGCGTCGCCTCGCCGGCCTTCACCCCAGGCCTGCTCCCACACGCGGGAGGGGCTTTCGCCGGAGACGAGGGGATTATCGATGCGTAGGAGAAGGCGCCTGTGATGACGATTCCCGACATCGAACTGGAAACGCCGCGGCTGATCCTGCGCCCGCCGCGCCTGGACGATTTCGACGCCTGGGCCGGCTTCATGGACGCCGGCGACTACCTGCGCTACATCGGCGGGCCGCAGCCGCGGCCGACGGCCTGGCGCGGGCTGATGTCGGTGATCGGTTCCTGGGCCGCGCTGGGCTACGGTTTCTTCTCAGTTTACGAAAAATCCTCCGGGCGCTGGGTCGGCCGGCTCGGCCCGTGGCAGCCGGAAGGTTGGCCGGGCACCGAAGTGGGTTGGGGCATCGTCGAAAGCGCAGGCGGCAAGGGCTACGCCAGCGAAGGCGCCGCGGCGACCATCGACTGGGCCTTCGACCACCTGGGCTGGAGCGAGGTGATCCACACCATCGACGCCGACAACGCGCCGTCCAAGGGCGTGGCGCGCAAGCTCGGTTCGCGCTATCTGCGCCAGGATCGGCTGCCCGAGCCGTTCCACGAAAAAGAAGTCGAAGTCTGGGGCCAGACCCGAGAAGAGTGGCGCGCGCGCCGCAACGGGGCTTCGGCATGATCACCGTCCACGGTTTTTCGCCGTCGGGCAATTGCCACAAGCTGCGGCTGTTGCTGGAGCAGCTCGGCGAGCCCTATCGCTGGGTCGAGGTCGACAGCAGCCAGGGCCAGACCCGCACGCCGCAGTTCCTCGCCCTCAATCCCAACGGCAAGGTGCCGGTGATCGAACTCGACGACGGGCGCACGCTCAGCGAGTCGAACGCGATCCTGTACTACCTGGCCGAGGGCAGCCGTTTCCTGCCCGCCGACCGCTGGCAGCGCGCGCAGGCCCTGAGCTGGATGAATTTCGAGCAGTACAGCCACGAACCCTATGTCGCGGTGGCGCGCTTCATCGCCGGCTGGACGCCGCTGGATTCGCCGCGCCGGGCCGAACTGCCGGCGCTGCGCGAACGCGGCCATCGCGCCCTGGCGGTGATGGAGCAGCACCTGCGGACGCACGATTGGTTCAGCGGCGACGACTACGGCATCGCCGACATCGCCCTGTTCGCCTACACCGATGTCGCCGGTCACGGTGGCATCGACCTGCAGGCCTATCCGGCGCTGCGCGCCTGGCTGGCACGGGTGCGCGCGACCGAACGCTTCGTCGCGCTGCCCGAGCCGGACGCGCAGGCCGCGCAACGGATCGCGCAAACGGCCTGAGTCCTGGTTTTCCCCAATTCCTCACTGTTGAGCCGGCCCGCGTGCGGGCGGCGGAGTTTCCGATGTCAGCGCAACCGCAGTCTCCGATCTTCCAGGGCGTGCCGAACTTCAACCCGGTGCCGAGCCCGATCCCGGCGCGCATGAAAGGCCTCAACCGGGCCGAAATCTGCGACGTGAACTTCGTCGAGTTCGTGCGCGGCTGGAACGGCCGCGCCGATGCGCGCCCGGCCGCCGATGAGGCCGTCCTCGACGGCAGTGCGCTGGACGCGCGCGGTTTCCGCGAGTTGTTCGAGTCGCAGCTGATCAGCCGTCATCTGGACCTGATGGCGCGGGTGCTGCGGGTGCAGAACAAAGTCTTCTACACCATCGGCTCCAGCGGCCACGAAGGCAATGCGATGGTGGCGCGACTGACCCGCCATACCGATCCGGCGTTCCTGCACTACCGCAGCGGCGGCTTCATGGCCGAACGCTTCCGCAAGTTGCCGGGCATGGACCCGGTGATGGATTCGGCGCTGTCGTTCGCCGCCAGCAAGGACGACCCGGCTTCCGGCGGCCGGCACAAGGTCTGGGGCAGCAAGCCGTTGTGGGTGCTGCCGCAGACTTCGACCATCGCCTCGCACCTGCCCAAGGCGCTGGGCACGGCGGTGGCGATCGAAACCGCGCGCCGGCTCGGCCAGGCGCTGCCGATTCCCGACGACAGCATCGCGATCTGTTCCTTCGGCGACGCCTCGGCCAACCACGCCACCGCCCAGACCGCGTTCAACGCCGCGGCCTGGACCGCCTACCAGAAGCTGCCGGCGCCGGTGCTGTTCGTGTGCGAGGACAACGGCATCGGCATCTCGGTCAAGACCCCGGGCGGCTGGATCGGCAACCGTTTCCGCACCATGGACGGCCTGGACTACTTCGCCGCCGACGGTCTGGACCTGGCGAGCGGCTACGGCGACGTGCAGCGCGCGGTCGAGCATTGCCGCCGCACCCGCCGGCCGACCTTCCTGCACCTGCGCACGACCCGGATCATGGGCCACGCCGGCACCGACTTTGAGATCGAGTGGCGTTCGGTGGAAGAGCTGTGCGCGGTCGAGTCCAGCGATCCGCTGCTGCGCTCGGCGGCGATCGCGCTGGAGTCCGGGCTGATGTCCAGGGACGAGGTGCTCGGGCTGTACGAAGCCATCCGCGCCAAGTGCTTCGCCGCAGCCGAAGAGGCCGACCGTCGGCCCAAGCTGGACAGGCTCGACGACGTGATCGCGCCGCTGGCGCCGTATTCGCCCGAGGCGGTCGCTGCGGAAGCCGCGCGCGCCGACTACGCGCAGCGCCGGCTGGAGGTGTTCGGCGGCGAAGCCAAGTTGCCGGAGGCGCAGGCGCCGCGCCATCTGGCGATCCAGATCAACAACGCCCTGCACGACTTGTTCGCCAAGTACCCCGAAACCCTGCTGTTCGGCGAGGACGTGGCGCAGAAGGGCGGCGTCTACACCGTCACCAAGGGCCTGCAGAAGGCGTTCGGCCCGCGCCGGGTGTTCAACACCCTGCTCGACGAGACCATGATCCTGGGCATGGCCCAGGGCTTCGCCAACGTCGGCCTGCTGCCGATCCCGGAAATCCAGTACCTGGCGTATTTCCACAACGCCTGCGACCAGATCCGCGGCGAAGCGGCTTCGCTGCAGTTCTTCAGCAACAACCAGTACCGTAACCCGATGGTGGTGCGGATCGCCGGCCTGGGCTATCAGCGCGGTTTCGGCGGCCACTTCCACAACGACAACTCGATCGCCGCGCTGCGCGACATTCCCGGCCTGGTGGTCGGCTGCCCCTCGCGCGGCGACGACGCGGCGACCATGCTGCGCACCCTGACCGCGCTGGCCAAGGTCGACGGCCGGGTGGCGGTGTTCCTGGAGCCGATCGCGCTGTACATGACCAAGGACCTGTACGAGGCCGGCGACGGCCAATGGCTGACTTCGTACCCGGCGCCGGACCAGGCCATGCCGCTGGGCGAAGGCCGGACCTACGGCGAAGGCGAAGACCTGGTGGTCTTCAGCTACGGCAACGGGGTGCCGATGAGCCTGCGCGCGGTGCGCGAGATCGAGAAGAAATACGGCTGGAAGGCCAAGGTCGTCGACCTGCGCTGGCTGGTGCCGCTCAACGACGCCTACATCGCCGAACAGGCGCGTGGCGCCAAGCGCATCGTCGTGGTCGACGAAGGCCGGCGCAGCGCCGGGGTCGGCGAGGGCGTGATCACCGCGCTGGCCGAGGCCGGCCTGGGCGGCGTGCCGATGCAGCGCGTGGTCGGCGTCGACACTTACACGCCGCTGGCGGGCGCGGCCTTCCTGGTGATCCCGGGCGACGAGGACATCGTCGCCGCGGCCGACCGGCTGGCTTGATCTGCGCCATCGCGTCGATGCGGTGCCGGCCCTCGCGGCCGGGCCGCGGCGGCGGCCGCCGGAGCGCCGCGTCAGGGCGCGATCACGGCGCCGGCGGCATAATGGCCGCGGCGACGTAGGGGGAATCGAATGTGCGGTCTGGCGGGCATGTGGCAGGCATCGGCGCGGCGGCCGGAAGACGCGCTGCGGCGCCTGGCGGCGGCGATGGGCGAGGCGCTGGCCCATCGCGGTCCGGACGACGACGGGGTTTGGGCCGATGCGGCCCACGGCATCGCCCTGGCGCACCGGCGCCTGAGCATTCTCGACCTGTCGCCGCTGGGCCGTCAGCCGATGGCCTCGGCCGACGGCCGCTACGTGATCGCCTATAACGGCGAGGTCTACAACTTCGCCGAGCTGCGCGAAGAACTACTCGAGCGCGGCCATGCCTTTCGCGGCCACTCCGACACCGAGGTGCTGCTGGCGGCGGTGGCGGAGTGGGGCGTGGAGGCGGCGATCGCGCGCTGCAACGGCATGTTCGCGATCGCGCTGTGGGACCGCGAACGACGCGAGTTATGGCTGGCCCGCGACCGGGTCGGCAAGAAACCGCTGTACTACGGTTGGGCCGGCGAAACCCTGGTGTTCGGTTCCGAGCTCAAGGCCCTGTGGCGGCACCCGGATTTCGACAACGGCGTCGATCGCGATGCGCTGGCCCTGCTGCTGCGCTACGACTACGTGCCCTCGCCGTATTCGATCCATCGGGACACGTTCAAGCTGATGCCGGGCGCGCTGCTGCGGCTGGACGCGGAAGCGGTGGCGCGCGGCGCGACCGGGCACGATCCGCACCGCGACCAGCGACGGTACTGGGATGCGCGCGAACGCATGGCCGCGGCGATCCGCGCCCCGTTCGACGGCGACATCGACGGCGCCGAAGAGCGCCTGGACGAATTGCTGCGCGACGCGGTGGGCCTGCGCATGGTCGCCGACGTGCCGGTCGGCGTGTTCCTGTCCGGCGGCACCGATTCGTCGGTGGTGACCTCGCTGATGCAGACGCTCAGCGCCAAGCCGGTGCGCAGCTTCACCATCGGCTTCCAGGGCTCGCACCACGACGAGGCGCCGCTGGCGCTGGAGGTCGCGCGGCACCTGGGCACCGACCACACCGAGCTCTACGTCAGCGGCGCCGACGCGTTGGCGGTGGTGCCGCAATTGCCGGCGATGTTCGATGAGCCCTTCGCCGACGCCTCGCAGGTGCCGACCGCGCTGGTCAGCCGGCTGGCGCGCAGCCAGGTCACCGTGGCCTTGTCCGGCGACGGCGGCGACGAATTGTTCTTCGGCTATACCCGCTACGAGCGTGCGCTGCGCAATCTGCGCCTGCTGCGCCGGGTGCCGGCGCCGTTGCGGCGCTGGCTGGCGGCGAGCGCGCGCGGCCACGGCGAGACCTCGCGCGCCGGCGGCTTCGCCGCGTTCGCGGCCGAAATGGGCGCGCGCGGCATCGGCGACGTCTACCGCAACCGCATCGTGCGCTGGCGCTTCCCGCAGGCGGCGGTGCCGGGCGCGGCGCTGCCGCCGACCCTGTACGACCAGGCCGAGCCGCTGGACGGCCTGGGCACGCCGGGGGATGCGATGATGCTGGCCGATTACGCGGTCTATCTGCCCGACGATCTGCTGTGCAAGGTCGACCGTGCCAGCATGGCGGTGAGCCTGGAAGCGCGTGCGCCGCTGCTCGATACCCGGGTGGCCGAATTCGCCTGGTCGCTGCCCCTGGCCTACAAGCGCGACGGCGGCAGCAAGCGCCTGCTCAAGCGAGTGCTCAAGCGTTATCTGCCCGATGCCATGGTCGACCGCGAAAAGCGCGGCTTCGGCGCGCCGGTCACCCAGTGGCTGCGCGGCGATCTGCGCGGCTGGGCCGAGGAGTTGCTCGATCCTGCACGGCTGCGCCGCGAAGGCTATCTCGACGCCGACCTGGTGCACGGCCTGTGGCGGCAGTTCCAGGCCGGGGAGCGGCGCTGGCATACCCATTTGTGGAACGTGCTGATGTTCCAGGCCTGGCATGCGCACTGGCGCGCGCAGCGCGAAGCGACAACTTCCGCAGCAGCGGCGTAAGCCGCGACCGGGACGCGCAGAGAAACCGGCGCTGTCGCCATCGACCCCGGCGGCGGCCCGTCGCGAGGGCCCGCGCGTGCGGGCGAATCGGACGCGCAGACCCGGTGGCGCGGGCTTCGGCGCCTGCGATGCTCGCGCCGTTGCAGTGGGGCGCGGCTTGCGCCGCTCCTGCGGAAACGGCGCCTCAGCGCTCCAGGCCGTCGAGCAGCGGTTGTTCGCTCACCGCCTGGCCGTCGATCGTGGCCGGCTGCGGTTCGCGCTCCAGCGGCAGCACCGCCAGCGCCAGATGCGCGTCGCCGGCGTCGGCGCTGGCCACGACCGTGCCCAGCACGGCGTCGCGGCAGCGCACTTCGGCGCCGTCGGCGATCGCCGCGTCGCCGCCGAACAGGACCAGGCCGCGCTTGGCCTTGCCGAGAAAATGGGTGCGGGCGACGATTTCCTGGCCCGGATAGCAGCCCTTCTTGACGCTGAAGGCCTGCAGGCGCTCCAGCGACAGCTGCTGCGGCGTCCAGTGCTCGACCTGCGACGCGCTCAGCCGCGGCAGGCCGTGGCGCAGGTCGGCCAGGCTCCAGCGCGCGGCCGCTTCGGTGTCGGCGATGGCCGGCGCGGGCGCCAGCAGCAGGCTGCGGGCCTGGCCTGCGCCGCTGTAGTCCAGTTCCAGTCCGGCGTTCTCATCCCCGGCCAGGGCGGCGCCCTCGGCCTGCGCCGGCCGGCCCCAGCGACCGGCGGCGTGCAGCCCGGCGCGTATGCCGATCGCCACTTTGCTGCGGAAAACGAAGCGCCGCAGCCGCTCCGCCAGCGATTCGGCGTCGGCGTCGGGCAGGACCAGCAGCAGTGTCTGGTCGGACAGGCGCAGCAAAGCGAACAGCGCGATCACCCGGCCCTTGGGGGTCAGCCAACCGTTCCACTGCCACTGGCCGTCGCCGAGCGGCTTGACGTCGTTCATGAACTGCGCCTGGGCGAAAGCCGCGGCATCGCGGCCTTCCAGGGCGATAACGGTGTGGCCGGGCAGGGCGAAGGCCTGTCCGGGCAAGGCTTGCGGGTTGTCAGGCATGGGGGGCGGGAATTAATATTTAACGCTGTGATGATAGGCGAAACCACCCCGGAAGCACGTTCGGACGAGGCGTCCGAGACCCCGGCGACTCCCGTTTCCGATGCGGGAGGCCATTCGCCTTCCGCCAAGGACGCTCCCGAAGAGCAGGCTCCGCAAGGGCTGGCCCGCAAAGAGCACGGTGGTCGCGAGGGTCCCGAACCGACTCGCTACGGCGACTGGGAGAAGAACGGACGCTGCATCGATTTCTAGTTGATCGGTCCGCGTTCCGCGCTTTTCAAGCACACACCCCCACACCGGCGTTTCCAACGCTTCCCGCCACGCGGCGCCGCCGCCCAGCCGAGATAGCCATCCCTCATGGCGAACCGCGAACGACCTTTGTCGCCACACCTGCAGGTTTACCGCTGGCAGGTACAGATGGTGACCTCGATCCTGCACCGCGCGACCGGTGTCATTCTTTCCATCGGCGCTCTGCTGATCGCCTGGGGCCTGCTGGCCCTGGCCGGCGGCCCGGACTCGTGGGCCAAGTTCGTCGCCTGCGCGCGCTCGCCGCTCGGCTTCCTGATCCTGTTCGGCTGGACCTGGGCGCTGTGCTACCACCTGATCAACGGCATCCGCCACCTGGTCCAGGACGCGGGCTACGCCTACAAGATCGAAGCCTTCGTCCGCAACAGCTGGATCAGCGTGATCGGCAGCCTGGTCCTGACCGCGCTGGTCTGGATCGTCGCCATGATGTCGCGAGGTGGCGCATGAGCACTCAGCATTCCAAGCGCCTGCGCAACCCGCTCAAGACCGCGCGCGGCCTGGGCTCGGCGAAGGACGGCACCCATCACTTCGTGGTCCAGCGCGTCACCGCGATCGCGATGATCCCGCTGGTGCTGTACGTGGTCGGCCTGATCGTGTCGTGGATCGGCGCCGATTACGCCGCGGTGCGCGCCTCGGTCGCCCACCCCTGCAACGCGGTGCTGCTGAGCGCGTTCCTGATCGCGATGTTCTGGCACGCCAAGCTCGGCCTGCAGGTGGTCATCGAGGATTACGTCCATACCCCGGGGCTGGCGATCGCATCGCAGCTCGCGGTCGTTTTCGTTTGCGTACTCGCGGCTCTCGCCAGCGTGCTCGCCATCATCCGCATCGCGTTGGGAGCCTGAGCCGTGGCCTCTGCCTACAAGATCCAAGAACACACCTTCGACATGATCGTGGTCGGCGCCGGCGGCGCCGGCCTGCGCGCCACCTTCGGCCTGGCCCAGAAGGGCCTGAAGACCGCCTGCATCACCAAGGTCTTCCCGACCCGTTCGCACACCGTGGCGGCGCAGGGCGGCGTGGCCGCGGCGCTGGCCAACATGGGCGACGACAACTGGCAGTACCACTTCTACGACACCGTCAAGGGCTCCGACTGGCTCGGCGACCAGGACGCGATCGAGTACATGTGCCGCGAAGCGATCCCGGCGATCATCGAACTCGAGCACTACGGCGTGCCGTTCTCGCGCACCGACGACGGCAAGATCTACCAGCGTCCGTTCGGCGGCATGACCACCCAGTTCGGCAAGGGGCCGCCGGCCCAGCGCACCTGCGCCGCCGCCGACCGCACCGGCCACGCCATCCTGCACACCCTGTACCAGCAGTCGCTGGCGCACGACGCGCAGTTCTTCATCGAGTACTTCGCGCTCGACCTGATCATGGACCAGCACGGCGTCTGCCGCGGCGTGCTCGCCCTGGACATGGCCGAGGGCACCCTGCACCTGTTCAAGGCCCAGGGCACCGTCCTGGCCACCGGCGGCTACGGCCGCGCCTACTTCAGCGCCACCTCGGCCCATACCTGCACCGGCGACGGCGGCGGCATGGCCCTGCGCGCCGGCCTGGGCATGCAGGACATGGAATTCGTCCAGTTCCACCCGACCGGCATCTACGGCGCCGGCTGCCTGATCACCGAGGGCGTGCGCGGCGAAGGCGGCATCCTGCGCAACAGCAACGGCGAGCGCTTCATGGAGCGCTACGCGCCGAGCGTGAAGGACCTGGCGCCGCGCGACATGGTCAGCCGTTCGATGACCATCGAGATCCGCGAAGGCCGCGGCGTCGGCGAGCACAAGGACCACATCCTGCTCGACCTGACCCACCTCGGCCCGGACGTCATCCACAAGAAGCTGCCGGGCATCGCCGAATCGGCGCGCATCTTCGCCGGCGTCGACGTCGAGAAGGAGCCGATCCCGGTGCTGCCGACCGTGCACTACAACATGGGCGGCATCCCGACCAACTACCACGGCGAAGTGGTGCAGCTGCGCGACGGCAACCCCGACGCGGTGGTTCCGGGCCTGTACGCGATCGGCGAAGCCGCCTGCGTGTCGGTGCACGGCGCCAACCGCCTGGGCTCGAACTCGCTGCTCGACCTGGTCGTGTTCGGCCGCGCGGTGGCCAACCGCTGCGCCGAGACCATCGTCCCGAACGGCAAGCAGGCGCCGCTCGCCGGCGATGCCTGCGACAGCGCGCTGGCGCGCCTGGACAAGCTGCGCAACGCCAACGGCGGCACTCCGACCGCGGTGATTCGCGACAAGATGCAGCGCACCATGCAGGCCGACGCGGCGGTGTTCCGCACCAGCCAGACCCTGGCCGAGGGCGTGGCCAAGATGCGCGAGATCCACGCCTCGTTCGCCGACGTCAAGGTCACCGACCGCTCGCTGGTGTGGAATTCGGACCTGATCGAGACCTTCGAGCTGTCCAACCTGCTCGACCAGGCGCTGGTCACGATCGTGTCGGCCGAGAACCGCAAGGAGTCGCGCGGCGCGCATGCGCACGAGGACTTCCCGGAGCGCGACGACGTCAACTGGCAGAAGCACACGCTGTGCTGGGTGGACGAGAAGGGCAACACCCGGATCGACTACCGACCCGTCCACATGCAGCCGATGACGGGCGAGGTCGCTTCGATCCCGCCGGCCAAGCGCGTCTACTGATCCGGAGCGAGCACCGTGGCTGAATTTTCCCTACCCAAGAACTCGCAGATCCAGAAGGGCCGCCACTGGGCGTCTCCCGGCGCCAAGCAGCCGCGCACCTTCAAGGTCTACCGCTGGAATCCGGACGACGGCATGAATCCGCGCGTCGACACCTACGAGGTCGACCTGGCCGCGTGCGGCCCGATGGTTCTGGACGCGCTGATCAAGATCAAGAACGAGATCGACCCGACCCTGACCTTCCGTCGCTCCTGCCGCGAGGGCATTTGCGGTTCGTGCGCGATGAACATCGACGGCACCAACACGCTGGCCTGCACCAAGGCGATCAGCGATTGCGGCGGCAACGGCGAGCTGCCGATCTATCCGCTGCCGCACATGGAAGTGGTCAAGGACCTGGTGCCGGACCTGACCCACTTCTATGCCCAGTACGCTTCGATCAAGCCCTGGCTGCGCACCCAGAGCCCGGCGCCGTCGGACCGCGAGCGCCTGCAGTCGCCGGCCGACCGCGAGAAGCTCGACGGCCTGTACGAGTGCATCCTGTGCGCGTGCTGCTCGACCAGCTGCCCGAGCTACTGGTGGAACGGCGACCGCTATCTCGGCCCGGCGATCCTGCTGCAGGCCTACCGCTGGATCATCGATTCGCGCGACGAGGACACCGGTGCGCGCCTGGACGATCTGGAAGATCCGTTCAAGCTGTACCGCTGCCACACCATCATGAACTGCGCCCGCACCTGCCCGAAGGGGCTGAATCCGGCGCGGGCGATCGGCGAGATCAAGAAGCTGATGTTGGCGCGCCGCGTGTGAGGCGCGCCGGGCCGCGGCGGCGTCGAGGCGGCGCCGCGACCGGATACGCAACGACGGCGCCGTTCGGCGCCGTCGTGCTTTGAACGCCTGCCGCAATGCCTGCCACACACGACGGCCGCGCGCCGCGCACGGGGTGAACGATGCAGACCAAAGCGATCTTCCTGCCCGCATTGGCGATGGTCGCGCTGACCTGCGCGGTGTGGGTCCGCCTGTACGTGGTGCGGATCGGCCAGATGCGCCGCGACCGCATCCATCCGCAGGCGGTGGCGACCTCGTCGCAGGCCGCGGCCAAGCTGACCGACAGCGCGGCCGCGGACAACTTCCGCAATCTGTTCGAGCTGCCGGTGCTGTTCTACCTGGCGCTGACGGTGGCGGCGCTGAGCGGTCTGGCGAATGCGGCGACGCTGGCGCTGGCCTGGACCTTCGTCGCCCTGCGCGCGCTGCACAGCCTGATCCACTGCGGCTACAACCGGGTCATGCACCGTTTCATCGTCTACGTCGCCGGCGCGTTGACGCTGTGGGCGCTGTGGGTCCACCTCGCCATCGGATTGCTCCGCTCATGAATGACATGATCGATCATTGCGCCGCGCGGCCGGCGCGCCGTCTCGCGGCCGCTTTGCTGCTGGCCGCCGCGGCGGTCTCGCCGGCGCTGGCGGCAGCGCCCGTCGCCGCCGGCGCCACCGCCGAAGGCGCCGCGACAGACGGACTGGCCGACGCGCGCAGCCTGCTGGAGGCCATCGACTATCCCGCGCTGATGCGGCAGATCTTGCAGTTGACCGCCGACCAGGGTCCGAGCGGCCCGGACGACCAACGCTCGGACGCCGACCGCGAGCTGGTCCGGCGTTGGATCGCGGCGATGCCGATGACGCCGTTCGTCGACGGCGCCGCGGGCCGCCTCGCGGCTGCCAGCACCGCCGCCGAATTGGCGCAGGGGCTGGCGTATTTCCGTAGCGACGCCGGCCGCACCGAGCTGGCCTGCATCCGCGCCGCGCTCGGCACCCCGGGCGTGCCGGACTGCATCCGCGAGCGCGGTGGCGAAGCGCAGTACCGGGCGCATCAGGCCTTCGCCGAGACTCCGATCGAAGACAAGCTCGGCAACGTCATGGCGGACGGCGCTTCGGAAGACGATTTCCGCACCGCGGCGCGTCTGGCGATCGAGAACGACCCGGCCCTGGCCAAGGACGCCGCAGCGCACTGCCAACGCAACCCCGGCGGCCTGTGCCGGGCGCTGGAGCCCGCGCCGGCGACGCCGTGAGCGCAACGAGGACGCCATGAACGACGAAATCGACGCAAGCGAGCGCGAACGACGCGACGAATTGGAACTGCGCCGCCTGCGCTGGCGCTGCCGGCGCGGCATGCGCGAACTGGACCAGTTGTTCGGCCGCTATCTGGACCGCGCATGGCGGCAGGCTTCCGATGCCGAGCGCGGCGTTTTCCTACGGTTGCTGGAAACCGAGGACGATAAGCTCTGGCACTGGTTCATGGGCCACGAGACTTCCAGCGATGCCGAATTGCAGCGACTCGTCGAATCGATCGCAAAGCTGCCGCCCTGAGCGCGGTCTCGCCGCGCTGGCGGCGTCATCGGCGCGCCGGGGCAGGGCGCTGGTCGCCTGGAGCCTGATCGGCTCGGGCGCGCGGCCGGCGGCCGCCGCACAGGCCGGCGCAGCGAGCGAGGAAGGCCTGCTGTGGCGTCCTTCGCGCCTGCTCGCGGCCGGCCTGATCGCCTTGGGTCCCGCCGCCGCCTGGGCCTGCCTCGGCAGCGAACTGGCGCCGCCGCTGGCCTGGCCGCTGTCGGCCGCAGCCCTGGCCTGGGCCGCGCATTCGGCCCGCAGCGAATTGCGCCGTCCGCCGCAGCGCCTGCTGCTGCGCGGCGGCCGCGCCTGGCTCGACGGACGCCCGCTGTCGTCCTGGAGCCTGCACTGGCGCGGCTGGCTGGCGCGCCTGGAGTACCGCGACGACGAGGGGCGCCGCGGCCGCCTGCTGTGGTGGCCCGACACCCTGCCGCCCGCGCAGCGGCGTGAACTGCGGCTGGCCGCCGCGGTCTCATTGCCCACGGCTCAGCCGCGATCGGTGGCACCATGAGCCGGGATTGGGGATTGGGGATTGGGGATTCGGGATTGGTAAAAGCGGTGGCGTGCGATCTGCTTCTGAGAATCCCTAATCCCGAATCCCGAATCCCGAATCCCGAATCCCGAATCCCGAATCCCGATCCCGATCCCGATCCCGAATCTCCGCTTCCACCAATCCCGAATCCCAAATCCCCGCCCTGATGTTCAAACCCATCTCAGTAGCCATCGGCCTGCGCTATCTGCGCGCCAAGCGCCGCAACGGCTTCATCTCCTTCATCTCGCTGGCGTCGATTGCCGGCATCGCGCTCGGCGTGACCGCGTTGATCACCACCCTGGCGGTGATGAGCGGGTTCCAGCGCGAGATCCGCGACCGCATGCTGCAGATGGCCGCGCACGCCACCGTCAGCGCCTATGGCGAGCCGCTGACCGAGTGGCGGCTGGCGGTCGGCAAGGCCCAGGCCGATCCGCGCGTCGCCGGCGCCGCGCCCTACATCGAGAAGGAAGCGTTGCTGTCGGCGACCCGGCAGCAGCCGGCGATCATCCGCGGCGTCGATCCGGCGCAGGAGCGCAAGGTCTCGGTGCTGGCCGACAAGATGGTCGAGGGCAAGCTCGATTCGCTGACCCCGGGCAGCTTCAACATCGTGCTCGGCAAGGAACTGGCGCTGTGGATGGGCGCGCAGGTCGGCGACAGCGTGGTGGTGATGACCGCCGACGGCCGCAGCACGCCGATGGGGGCGATGCCGCAGCTCAAGCGCTTCACCGTCAGCGGCATCTTCGAGGCCGGCTACAACGAGTTCGACAAGGGCCTGGCGGTGGTCAACATGCACGATATCCAGCGTGTGCTGCGGATGGGCGAGGGCGTGACCGGCGTGCGCCTGCGCCTGCACGACATGGATCAGGCCTGGGACGTCGCCCGCGACCTCTCGGTGAGCCTCGGCGGCCCGTACCGGATCAGCGACTGGAGCAGCGACAACGCCAACATGTTCCGCGCGTTGAAGATGGAGAAGACGGTGATGGCGATCCTGTTGTCGCTGATCATCGCCATGGGCGCGTTCAACCTGGTGTCTTCGCAGGTCATGCTGGTCACTGACAAGCAGGCCGACATCGCGATCCAGCGCACCCTCGGCCTGACCCCGATGAGCGTGATGCGCATCTTCGTCGTCCAGGGCACCCTGATCGGCATCATCGGCACCGTGCTCGGGGTGGTCGGCGGCATCGTCCTGACCCTCAACCTCGAGCACATCCTCAAGGCGATCGAGACGCTGCTCGGCGTGCAGTTGCTGCCGGAGGACGTCTACTACATCACCGGCCTGCCGACCGACCTGCAGACCAGCGACGTGGTGATCATCGCCGGCGTGGCTTTGGCGATGGCCTTCCTGGCCACCCTCTACCCGGCCTGGCGCGCGGCGCGCACCGCGCCGGCGGAGGCCTTGCGCTATGAGTGAGGCGTCGATGCATTCCAATTCCAACGTCGCCGACGTGGTCCTGCAGTGCCAGGGCCTGGCGATGACCTATGCCGAGGGCAAGCTGCGCACGCCGGTGTTCCAGGATCTGGACCTGAGCGTGCGCAAGGGCGAGACCGTGGCCATCCTCGGCGCGTCCGGCGCCGGCAAGAGCACGCTGCTGCATTTGCTCGGCGGCCTCGACACGCCGACCGCGGGCGAGGTCTACGTCGCCGGCGAACGCATGAGCGCGCTGTCCGATCGCGCACGCGGCCTGCTGCGCAATCAGGCCTTGGGCTTCGTCTACCAGTTCCATCACCTGCTGCCGGAGTTCACCGCGCTGGAGAACGTGATGCTGCCGGTGCTGCTCGACGGCCGCAGCCGTTCGGCCACCACCGCGCAGGCCAAGCAGCGCGCGCGCGACCTGCTCGAAGCGGTCGGCCTGGGCCATCGCCTGGACCATAAGCCCGGCGAACTCTCCGGCGGCGAGCGTCAGCGCGCCGCGGTGGCGCGCGCGCTGGTCAACCGGCCGGCCTGCGTGCTCGGCGACGAGCCCACCGGCAATCTCGACGAGAAGACCGCGGCCACGGTGTTCGAGCTGATGCTCGCGCTGAACCGCGATCAGGGCACCAGCCTGGTGTTGGTGACCCACGACCGCCGCCTGGCGCGGCGCCTGGACCGCGTGCTGGAACTGCACGAGGGCAAACTGCGGCAACTGGACGCCGCCGAGGTGTAGCCATGTTCGATGCGGCAAGGACGCCGCCGTTCGGAAAACGCGTAGCGATCGGAGTGTTGGCCGGCATCGGTGCCGGCCTGGCCTTGCCGCGCGTATGCCCGTGGGGTTGGTCGATCGCGTTGGCGGCGTTGGCCGTCGCGCTGTGGTGGCGCCGACCGGGCTGGCGTTGGCCGGCCGCGCTCGCGTTCGGTTTCGCCTGGGCCGGTGTGCATGCGGCCTGGGCGCTGAGCCTGCAACTGCCGCCGGACTGGGAGAAACGCGAAGTCGCGCTGCGTGGCCGCATCGTCGAGTTGCCGCTGCACGAGCCGCGCCGCTCCCGCTTCGATTTCCGCGTCGACGACGATGCCGCCCAGCCGGCGCCGCTGCGCGGCCGCTTGCTGCGCCTGTCGTGGTACGACGAGGACCCTCAGCCGCGCTCGGCCCTGCGCGCGGGCCAGCGTTGGCAGCTGCGGGTACGCCTGCGCGCACCGCGCGGGCTGCGCAACCCGGGCGCGCCGGACGCGGAGCGTTACGCGTTGATGGACCGGCTGAGCGCGACGGGTTATCTGCGTCGGGTGGACGAAGCGCGTCGCCTGAGCGAAGCGAGCGGCTTGCAGGCCTGGCGCGAAACCCTGTCCGACCGCATCGCCGCTGCGGTGCCGACCGGCGGCGCGCGCTTCGTGCGCGCACTCGCGCTGGGCGACACCCGCGGCCTCGACCCGCGCGACTGGAGTGTGCTGCGCGCCAACGGCCTGACCCATTTGATCGCCATTTCCGGCTTCCACGTCGGCCTGGTCGCCGGCGCCGCGGCCTGGTTGGCGCGGGCCCTGTGGTGGCTATGGCCGGGCTGGGGTCGGCGTTGCCCGGCGGCGACGGCGGCGGCGGTCGCGGCGATGCTGGGCGCCGGCGCTTACGCCGCTGCGGTCGGCTTCGCTCTGCCGACCGTGCGCACCTGGCTGATGATCGCGGTGGTCGCCGGTCTCAGCCTGTCGCGGCGGGGCTGGCGCGGTTTCGATGCGCTGGCGGTGGCGGCGATCGCGCTTGCTCTGGTCGACCCGCTGGCCTTGCTCGGCGCCGGTTTCTGGCTCAGCTTCCTGGGCGTGCTCTGGTTGATGTGGTGTCTGCCCGCCGATACGGCCGACTCCGGTTGGCGCGCGCGCCTGGGAGGGCTGCTCGGCGCCCAGGGCGTGTCCAGCCTGGGCCTGCTGCCGGTGGCGGCGCTGCTGTTCGGCCAGGCCTCGCTGGCCGGCCCCTTGGCCAATCTGCTCGCGGTGCCGTGGTGGAGCCTGCTGGTGGTGCCGCTGGCCTTGCTCGGCACCGGCCTGGAGTTGCTGTACGCCGGCGCGGGAGCGCCGCTGTGGCGCGCGGCGGCGGCCTGTTTCGAGCCCGGCTGGCCGCTGTTCGAGGCCCTGGCCGACAGCGGTCTGGCGTTGTGGTGGTTGCCCGAGCCGCACTGGTACGCGCTGCCGTTGGCCTTGGCCGGCGCGTTCTGGCTGCTGTTGCCGCGCGGCACGCCGGGCAAGGCCCTGGCCGTCCTGCTGTGGCTGCCGCTGTTGTGGCCGGACCGGCAGCTGCCGCGCCGGGGCGAAGTGGAACTGGTGGTGGTCGACGTGGGGCAGGGGCTGTCGGTGCTGGTGCGCACGGCCGGTCACAGCCTCTTGTACGACGCCGGCCCGGCGGTGCGCGACGGCTTCGACGCCGGCGAGCGTGCGGTGCTGCCCAGCCTGCGCGCGCTCGGCGTGCGCCAGCTCGACCGGGTGGTCGCCAGCCACGGCGACAACGACCATGCCGGCGGCCTGGGCGCGGTGCTGGCCGAGTTCCCGGCGCCGCTGACGGCGCCGCCGGAGGTGTCCGGCGAGGCCATGCGCGGATTGCGCAGCGCGGCCTGCCGGGCCGGGCAACGCTGGGACTGGGACGGCGTACGCCTGCGCTTCCTGCATCCGTCCGCCGACTTTCCTTATCTCGGCAACGAGTCCAGTTGCGTGCTGCGGATCGACAGCGCCCACGGCAGCGCGTTGCTGACCGGCGACATCGGCGAGGTGATCGAACGCGACCTGGTCCGGCGCGCGGCCGAATCGGCCGACGAGCGCCTGCGCGCCGACGTGGTCCTGGTCGCTCACCACGGCAGCGGCGGCTCGTCCGATCCGGCCTTCGTCGCCGCCACCGGCGCCCGCCATGCCCTGATCTCGGCCGGCCACGGCAACCGCTTCGGCCATCCGCGCAAGCCGGTGCTGCAACGCTGGCGCGAGGCCGGCGCCCGCACCTGGCTGACCGCCGGGCAGGGCGCGCTGCGGGTCCGGCTGGGCGCGGGCGGCATCGCCGTGGAAACGCGACGCCAGACACACCCGCGCCTGTGGGATGCGACCCGGCGCACGGACCCTGGGCTATCCTATCGCCCGGATTGAAGTCGGCCACGGGCCGGGGGTTCGCGAGTGCTGGAACTGGTCAAGGCCGGCGGTTGGCCGATGATTCCGTTGTTGATGTTGTCGGCGGTGGCGCTGGCGATCATCGTCGAACGCTTGTGGACCCTGCGCCGGCGCGCCGTGCTGCCGCCGAACCTGGGCCAGGAAGTGCGTACCTGGGCGGCCTCGGGCAAGCTCGATCCGGCGCACATCGAGTCGCTGCGCGCGACCGCGCCGCTGGGCGCGCTGCTGGCCGCGGCGCTCGACGTCCGCCACCGCCCGCGCGAGGAGATCCGCGAGCGCGTCGAGGACGTCGGCCGGCATCTGGTCCATCGCATGGAGCGCTACCTGAATACGCTGGGCACGATTTCCGCCGCAGGCCCGCTGCTGGGCCTGTTCGGCACCGTGGTCGGCATGATCCAGATGTTCCTGGTCATCAACGACCACGGCATCGGCGACGTCAACCAGCTCGCCGGCGGCATCGGCAAGGCCCTGGTCTGCACCGCCGCGGGCATGATCGTGGCGATCCCGGCGTTGATCGCCCATCGCTGGTTCCGCGGCCGCATCGCCGAGTACATCGTTGCGATGGAGCACGAGGCCATCGCCCTGGTCGACGTGCTGACCCCGGGCACCGCCGAGGCGCGTGCGCACGAAGCGCGTCCGCCGGTGCGCCTGGCCGGCGGCCAGGCCGGCTGAGGCGGCGCCGCATGCGTATCCGCGACCACCGCGCCGACGACGAGCCGGAGATCAACCTGGTCCCGTTGATCGACGTGATCCTGGTGCTGATCATCTTCTTCGTCGTCACCGCGACCTTCGATGCGCGCTCGGTGCTCAAGCTCGAGCTGCCGCGCGCCACCGGCGAACCCGCCGGCGACGCCAGCAAGGCGTTGATCGTGCTGGTCAACGCCGACGGCCGCTACTTCGTCGGCGACCGCGAAGTGCTGCGCGACGACCTGGAGTCGCTCAAGACCACTATCGCCGAGGTCGCCGGCGACGACCGCGACCGCACCGTGATGCTGCGCGCCGACGCGCGCACCCCGTACCAGGCCGTGGTCACCGTCTACGACGCGCTCGGCCAGCTCGGCTTCCGCCGGATCATGAACGCGACCGCGCCGCCGCAACCCAGTGCGGCCAAGCCGGCGACGGGGGCCGCGCGGTGACGGCAGCCGCCTCGCCCTGGCAGACCTATCGCCGGTTGCTGGAATTCTCGCGGCCCTACCGCGGACTGCTGTGGATCGCGGCGCTGGGCATGGCGATCGAAGCCGGCGCCGGCGCCGCATTCACCAAGTTGATGGAGCCGATCATCAACGAGACCTTCATCGCCAAGAACCGGGCGGTGGCGCTGTGGCTGCCGGCGGCGATCGTCGGCGTGTTCGTGCTGCGCGGGGTGGCCGGGTACCTGACCGACTACTTCATGGCCAAGTCCGGCCGCGGCGTGGCCCGCGACCTGCGGGTGCGGGTGCTGGACAAGTACCTGCGCCTGCCGGGTTCGCGCTTCGACACCGAACCGGTGCCGTCGATGCTGGTGCGGCTGGGCTCGGACAGCGACCAGGTCGCGCAGGCCGCGGTCGACGCGCTCAAGGTGATGGTGCAGAACTCGCTGCAGGCCTTGGCCCTGCTGGCGGTGATGATCTGGACCAACTGGCAGGTGACCATCGCGGTCGCGGTCATGGCGCCGCCGCTGGCCTGGGTCATGGACAAGGTCGGCCGCCGCTACCGCCGCATCAGCCATCGCATCCAGGAGAGCGGCGCGCAGCTGCTGCTGTCGGCCGACCAAACTCTGTCCAATCAGCAGGAAGTGAAGGTCTACGGCGCGCAGCCGTCGGAACTCGCGCGCTACGGCGCGATCGCCAACGATTATCTGCGGCTGAGCCTGAAGGTCGAGTCCACCCGCAGCATCGCCTCGGCCATGGTCCAGTTGATGGGCGCTACGGGACTGGCGCTGCTGCTGCTGGTGGCCGGCTACGAAACCTCCGCAGGACGCCTCAGCGCCGGCGGCTTCGTCGCCCTGATGATGTCGATGATGGCGATGATTCCGGCGCTGCGGCAGCTGACCAACGTGCAGAACATGCTGCAGCGCGGCGTCGCTTCGGCCGAGCGCCTGTTCGAAGTGCTGGACGCGGCCGAAGAGCCGGACCAGGGCGAGCGCGAACTCGCCCGCAGTCAGGGGCTGATCGAATTCCGCGCCGTCACCGCGCGCTACCCGGGGCAGGCTCAGCCGGCGCTGTCGGACATCAGCTTCGTCGCCCGCCCGGGCTCGGTCACCGCGATCGTCGGCCGCTCCGGCAGCGGCAAATCGACCCTGATCAAGCTGATCCCGCGCTTCTACGACCCCGAGGCCGGGCAGATCCTGCTCGACGGCCATCCGCTGGCCGAGTACCGGCTCGCCGATCTGCGCCGGCAGATCGCCCTGGTCGGCCAGCAGGTGATGCTGTTCGACGGCACCATCGCCGCCAACGTCGCCTACGGCGAACTGCAGGGCAGCGACGAGGCGGCCTTGCAGCGCGCGGTGCAGGGCGCCAACGCGGCCGAATTCATCGAGCGCCTGCCCGAGGGCGTGGACACGTCGATCGGCGCCAAGGGCGGCAAGCTCTCCGGCGGCCAGCGCCAGCGCCTGGCGATCGCCCGCGCCATGCTCAAGGACGCGCCGATCCTGATCCTCGACGAGGCCACCGCGGCGCTGGATACCGAATCCGAACGCCTGGTCCAGGACGCGCTGGAGCGGCTGATGCCGGACCGCACCACGCTGGTGATCGCGCACCGCCTGTCGACCATCGAACACGCCGACCAGGTGCTGGTGCTGGACCAGGGGCGGATCGTCGAACGCGGCCGCCACGCCGAACTGCTGGCGCAGGGCGGCCTGTACGCGCATCTGCACCGCATGCAGTTCCGGGACGGCGAATGAGCGGAGCCGAGCGCCGCCCCGGCGTGCCCGGGTTCTGGTACGACGACCTGCCGGTGCCGGCCTCCGCACGGCTGCTGTCCGGCCTGTACGGCGCGCTGACCGGCCTGCGCCGCAGCCTGTACCGCAAAGGCCTGCTGCGCCGCCGCCACCCCGGCGTGCCGGTGGTGGTGGTCGGCAACATCACTGCCGGCGGCGCCGGCAAGACCCCGCTCACCATCGCCCTGGTCCAGCGCCTGCAGCAGGAAGGCTGGAAGCCGGGTGTGGCCAGCCGCGGCTACGGCCGCGACGAGGCCAAGACCGCGCGTTGGGTCGAGCGCGACACCGATCCGCGCCTGGGCGGCGACGAGCCGGTGCTGATCGCCCGCCGCACCGGCGCGCCGGTGCGGGTCGACCGCGACCGCGCCGCCGCCGCGCGCGCCCTGGCCGAAGCCGGCTGCGACGTGATCGTCTGCGACGACGGCCTGCAGCACTACCGGCTGGCGCGCGACATCGAAATCGAAGTGATCGACGGCCGCCGCCGTTACGGCAACGGCCAACTGCTGCCGGCCGGACCTTTGCGCGAGCCGCCCGAGCGCGCGGCGTCGTGCGATTTCCGTGTGGTCAATCTGGCCGGCGCGGCCGGCGAGCCGGCGGCGAGCAGCGGCTTCGGCGAATGGCCGATGCGGCTGATCGCCGACCAGGCGACGCCCTTGCTCGGCGGTCGATCGCTGCCGCTGGCCTCGTTCGCCGGCCGGCGCGTGCACGCCGTGGCCGGGACCGGCGATCCGGAGCGCTACTTCGCCATGTTGCGCGGCGTCGGCATCGCCGTGGTCCCGCATGCCTTCGCCGATCATCACCGCTACGTCGCCGAGGATTTCGGGTTCGGCAGCAAGCTGCCGGTGCTGATGACCGAGAAGGACGCGGTCAAGCTGACCCTGGACGGGCCGGACGCGTTCGCCACCGACGCGCACTACAGCGTGCCGGTGCGGGCGGAGTTGCCGGAGGCCTTGTGGGTGGCGCTGCTGGACAAGCTGGCCGCGCATCGCCGCCGCTGAGCGCCGCGACGGCGCCCGACGCCGCTAGACTGCATTCCGACCCGCCGTCGCGCACCGCACGCTGCGCAGGCACCGTTTCGCCTTGGAACCGAACATGAGCCAGGACTTCGTCGTCGCCATCCCCGCCCGTTACGCCGCCTCGCGCCTGCCGGGCAAGCCGTTGCGCCCGCTCGGCGGCGAGCCGCTGGTGCTGCACGTCGCCCGGCGCGCGCTCGCCGCCGGCGCGCGCGAGGTGTGGATCGCCACCGACGACGAACGCATCGCCCGCGCCCTCGACGGCAGCGGGGTGCGGGTGGCGATGACCTCGCCCGATCACGCCTCCGGCACCGACCGCCTGGCCGAGTGCGCGGATCTGGCCGGCTGGGGCGACGACACCGTGGTGGTCAATCTGCAGGGCGACGAGCCGTTCGCGCCGGCCGCCGGCATCGCCGCGACCGCGGCGACCCTGCGCGACAGCGGCGCCGAGATGTCGACCCTGGCCACGCCGATCGAGCAAGTCGAGATCCTGCTCGATCCCAATGCGGTCAAGCTGGTCCGCGCCGGCAACGGCGATGCGCTGTACTTCAGCCGCGCGCCGATTCCGTGGCCGCGCGACGCCTTCGCCAAGGACCGCACGTGCATGCCCGGCGGCGGCGAATGGCTGCGCCATATCGGCATCTACGGCTACCGTACCGGGTTCCTGCGCAAGTTCGCCAAGCTGCGCCCGGGCCGGCTGGAGCAGGTCGAGTCCTTGGAACAACTGCGCGCGCTCGAAGCCGGCTACCGGATCGCGGTCGCGATCGCGCCCGAACCGTTCCCGCCCGGGGTCGACACCCCCGAGGACCTGGCCCGCGCCGAAGCTCACCTGGCCGCGTCGGCACCGGGCGAGGGCGGCTGAGCATGCGCTTGCTGGTGGTCTGCCTGGGCAACATCTGCCGCTCGCCGGTGGCCGAGGGCGTGCTGCGCGCGCGCATCGCCGCGTCTTCGATCGCCGGGCGGGTCGAACTGGATTCGGCCGGCACCGGCGACTGGCACATCGGCGAGCCGCCGGACCGGCGCTCGATCGCCAACGCCGCCGGCCACGGCGTCGACATCGCCGGTCTGCGCGCGCGCCAGATCCAGGCCGCCGATTACCGCCGCTTCGATTGGCTGTTGTGCGCCGACCGCGCCAACCTGCGCGACGTGCGCGCCCGCGCGCCCAAGGACGCGACCGCGCAAACCGCGCTGCTGCTGGATTGGTGCGGGATCGGCGAGGACTGCGAAGTGCCCGACCCCTACACCGGCGGGCCGGCCCAGTTCGAACATGTGTTCCAGTTGCTCGACCGCGCCGCCGACGGCGCGATCGCGCGCTTGCGCCAGGAGCTGCGGCGGGGCTGAACGCAGGCCGGCGCGGTCGTTTGCCGATCGGCCTGGACGACGGACCGGGCCGCGTCGGCGGCCGTTGCGAGGCCGGGCGGGACGGTTTCGCCGCCGCTGGGCCGTGCGTCGAAACGCCGCCGGACGGGCCCGACGCCAGGGCGCGTGGCCCGGTCCGCGGGGCGTGCGCCTGTCCAGCGGGCGTAGACCCGGCCGGTTCGGCGCTGCGTCCCGGTCGCGGCCCTTGCGCTCGCGCATAATCAACCCAATTCAGTAGCCGCTCACGCCAAAACTGCTCCGGACTCCCGCCCGCCGCCCCCGCCGCCGATGCCCGTGCCGCCTTCCGCCGTATCCGCTCCTCTCAACGACGCCTCGCGCACCGCGGCGTGGCGCGTGCGGGCCGCACGCGGGCTGCGCGCAGCCCGGGCCGGGCGCGCATGAACCAGGCCGCCGCGCCCGCGCCGTTCGACGGCAAGGCTTTCGTCAAGCAACTCAGCACCGCGCCGGGCGTGTACCGGATGATCGGCGCGGACGACGGCGTGCTCTACGTCGGCAAGGCCGGCGCGTTGAAGAACCGCGTCTCCAGCTATTTCAACGCCACGCCCAAGTCGGCGCGGATCATGTCGATGCTGGCGCAGACGGTGCGGATGGAAGTCACCGTCACCCGCACCGAGGCCGAGGCGCTGATCCTCGAGAACCAGCTCATCAAGTCGCTCAAGCCGCGCTACAACGTGCTGCTGCGCGACGACAAGAGCTACCCCTACGTGCTGATGACCAACGAGGCCTGGCCGCGCATCGCCATGCACCGCGGCCCGCGCGCGGTGCCGGGGCGCTATTTCGGTCCCTACGCCAGCGTCGGCGCGGTGCGCGACACGCTCAACCTCATGCACAAGCTGTTCCGCCTGCGCAGCTGCGAGGACAGCGTGTTCCGCAACCGCTCGCGGCCGTGCCTGCAGCACCAGATCGGCCGTTGCAGCGCGCCCTGCGTCGGCCTGGTGCCGGCGCGCGAATACGCCGAGAGCGTGCGCCAGTCCGGCCTGTTCCTGGAGGGGCGCAGCGACGAACTCACCGACGAACTCGGCCGCGACATGGAGGCGGCCAGCGCGCGCCTGGACTTCGAGGACGCCGCGCGCCTGCGCGACCTGATCGCCAGCATCCGCAGCCTGCAGGCGCGCCAATACGTCGACGGCCGCGCCGCCGACCTGGACGTGCTGGCGGTGGCGATGCAGGGCGTGTCGGCCTGCGTGCTGCTGCTGGCATTCCGCGACGGCCGCAACCTCGGCACGCGCGCGTTCTTTCCCAAGACCAACGGCAGCGACAGCCCCGAGGAAGTGCTGGCCGCGTTCGTGTCGCAGTACTACGCCGAGCAGCCGCCGCCGCGCGAGATCGTGCTCGACCGCGACCTGCCCGAGCGCGAATTGCTCGAACACGCGCTGTCCAGCTCGGGCGAGCGACGAGTGCAGATCAAGCACAACGTGCGCGGCGAACGCGCCGGCTACCTGGACATGGCGCGGCGCAACGCCGAATTGTCGCTGGGCACCGAGCTGACCAGCCACGCTGCGCAACTGGCCCGCGCCGAGGCCCTGCGCGAGCTGTTGCGCATGCCGGCGCTGCCGGGACGGATCGAGTGTTTCGACATCAGCCACACCATGGGCGAGGCGACCGTGGCCTCGTGCGTGGTGTTCGACGCCGAGGGCCCGGTGCGTGGCCAATACCGCCGCTACAACATCGCCGGCATCACCGAGGGCGACGATTACGCGGCGATGAACCAGGCGATCTCGCGCCGCTTCCGTCGCGCGGTCGAGGAGGACGGCGTGCTGCCCGACGTCCTGCTGATCGACGGCGGCGCCGGACAGGTGGCGCAGGCGCGCGCGGCGCTGGACGAGCTGGGCGTGGAGGGCGTGATCCTGGTCGGCGTGGCCAAGGGCCCGGCGCGCCGTCCCGGCGACGAGGAACTGCTGCTGCCCGACGGCCGCGTGGTCCATCCGGGCGCGGAGTCGCCAGCCCTGCAACTGGTCCAGCAGGTCCGCGACGAGGCGCACCGTTTCGCCATCACCGGTCACCGCGGGCGTCGGCAGAAGGCCCGCAACAGCAGTAGGCTGGAGGACATCCCCGGCATCGGGCCGCGCCGGCGCGCTAATCTGTTGCGGCACTTCGGCGGCCTGGGCGGGCTCAAGGCCGCCGGGATCGAGGAGATCGCGCGGGTGGAGGGCGTCAACGAGGCCTTGGCCGAGCGCATCTACGCCGCCCTGCACGGGTTGGAGGCGCCGGCCGAGCCGGCCGCCGCAGCGCCGGCGGGGCGGGGCAGGAAACAACGGGGCGGGGCCGAGGAGGCCGCGCCCGACGGCAAGCGGAGCGAGCAATGAAGTTGACCATACCCACCATGCTGACCCTGGCCCGGATCGTCCTGATCCCGGTGCTGGTGGTGGTGTTCTTCCTCGACTATCCGTGGACCAATTTCGCCGCCGCGTCGATCTTCGCCTTCGCCTCGATCACCGACTGGCTCGACGGCTGGATCGCCCGCCGCTACAACCAGTACTCGGCCTTCGGCGCCTTCCTCGACCCGGTCGCCGACAAGCTGATGGTGGCGGTGGCGCTGTTGTTGATCGTGCAGAAGCATCCGACCGTGTGGATGACGCTGTGGGCGGCGGTGATCGTCGGCCGCGAAATCGCCGTATCGGCGCTGCGCGAATGGATGGCCGAGCTGGGCCAGCGCGCGGCGGTCAAAGTGGCCGCGATCGGCAAGATTAAGACCATCGTGCAGATGGTCGCACTGGTTTGCCTGTTGTATCAGGAACCCTTGTTCGGCCTGCCGATTTTTCCGATCGGCGAATGGCTGCTCGCGGCGGCGGCGCTGCTCACTTTGTGGTCGGGGCTGGCGTATTTGCGCGCGGCATGGCCTATAATGCTCGCCGACGAGAACAAGCCTTCGACCTGATCGGCAACGAGACGGTCGCTGCGCAGCGGATCCCGCACACGGAAACGCAGCGCAGGGCGGTCTAACCGGTCAAGCCGGTTTGACCGGTTCCCGGAACGGGTCCGACGCGGTCCCGGGGCGTGAAGAAAGGTGTTGACACTTTCGCTTCCATGCCTAAAATATCGCTTCCTCAGCGGGAATAGCTCAGTTGGTAGAGCACGACCTTGCCAAGGTCGGGGTCGCGAGTTCGAGTCTCGTTTCCCGCTCCAGATTCAAAGCGGTTTCGGCAACGGAATCGGTTTAGAAACGAGACCCCTTCGCGGGGTTTTGTTTTTTCAGCGAAGGCGGGCAGAGATTGCAAGCCGACGCGACCGCAGGCAGTATGCTGTGGCGAGTCACCGGCCGGGTGGCAGAGTGGTTATGCAGCGGACTGCAAATCCGCGTACGCCGGTTCAATTCCGACCTCGGCCTCCAAATCGGGCGCATCGATCAGACCAAGGGTCGGTCCGCCGCAGTAACGGAAAGCGGTAAAACAAAAGTTTCAGCGGGAATAGCTCAGTTGGTAGAGCACGACCTTGCCAAGGTCGGGGTCGCGAGTTCGAGTCTCGTTTCCCGCTCCATATTCTTCGCCGCCTCCGGCAGCGAATGCACCAAGCCCCGCGATGCGGGGCTTTTTGCGTTTCGGCGACCGTGGTTTCGGCGGAAGGCCGGGTTCGCAGCGGCTGGCTTGCGCACGCGGTTTCCGCGACGCACCTTCCCCTCGGCGCAGCAGGCGATGCTTCGCTTGGCGACTACGGTTTCGCTGCAGTCAGGTTCGCAGGGACGGGCTTGCGCATACGGTTACCGCATCGCCCCGGCACGATGCGCGAAGCCGCGGCGTCGCGCTCGGGCGCGGCCATCGTGTGCGGCGCATGCCGTTGCGCAACGAACCCGGCGGGCCGCAAGCGTGTCGCAACCGCAGCGACGCGCACCGACTATCGTCCGCGTCTTCGCCGCACCTGCCCGCGAACGCACACAAGGACCGTCGCATGCCCACCGCCAATCCGGCTCTTGCCAACCCCGCTCTCGCCAACACCCATCTCGCCGGCCACGTCTTCCTCAGCGAGATGCTGCAGGACGACTATTTCCCGCCGCACCTGGTCGAGCGCGGGCAGGCGATCCTGGCCGAGCTGTGCCTGAGCATCGAGCGCGATCGCCCCACCGACCTGGCCGCGCTGTACGCGCTGACCCACGCCGCGACCGAGCGCTTCAACGCGCTGGGAGAGGCGTTCGACGCCGCCGGCAGCGAGATAGAGACCGTGGCCCGCGAGAGCATCGGCGCCGACTTCGCCCGCATCGCCGTCGCCTACGGCTTCGAGGCCGACATCGAAGAACTGATCGCCCCGCGCGAATGGTGAATGCGGCCGGGGCGCCCGGCGGCCCGGCGCCGAGCCCGGATGCGGTAAGCTAACCCGGTCACCGCATCCTGCCCGGATGGCGAAATCGGTAGACGCAGCGGACTTAAAATCCGCCGGCTTCGCGGCCGTGCCGGTTCGAGTCCGGCTCCGGGCACCACTACATATCGACGGCGGCAATTCGTGGCAGCTTGTCTGGAAGTCCAGAAGCTCCGTTAAGCAGGTCATTTTGAGCCTGCGGTTGCTGTCAACAAAACGTTCGGCCGATGAGGTCGATGGCATGTTTGATGCCAAAGGCTCGAAGAAGGCCTGTGTTCAATTGGACATATGTTCCCGTTGGCTCGCCGTCACTTCCTACGACAGGCTCTTGATGAGTCCTGAAGCCTGAAATTACGCCGGCGACTCGGATCTCGTTAGGCGATCTTTGCGAAAAAAACACCACGGGGCCGCCAGAGAACCCTTCATTGCAGAGAGTGTCGACAAATAACACTTGCGGGTCGCCTGTGGCCACGTTGCTGGCGATGCCACGTTTAACTAGCGGGCAGGGATTCCGGCCGAGAAGTTCGCCGACGTCTTCGTGCATCTTGTGGGGAAATCCAAGTATGTACAGGTCCTGACCTAGAGTCAGTTGCGCAATGGTCGGGGTAACCGGTAGCCCCGATGGGGTCAGGCGCTCATTTAGGCGCAGAACCGCAATATCTGCCTCACTTCTGCAAAAGGCAACTTTGATGGGCTCATATGGTACCCAGCGGTTGTTTCGGAACAGCCGAACTTCATGGGCCTCTGCAGATTCGTCGAAAAGGTGCTTAGCGGTGATCAGATACTCGGTGTCCTCGACATCTATCGTGAAAGCTGTTCCGTACTGGATCGCTTTAATGAAGAAGACGCGTCGAAGGATGTTTGCTTGGACTGGATGCATTGATCGGTTTGCCTCCAAAGCAATGAAGAGTTATGTGTGGCTCTGGTTCTGCCGCAGATCCATGTGCTTGACAAAGGATTGACTTTTTTGTGGTGAGTATTGCATTGGCCGTTGCTGTGGCAACTTGCTGAAGAGGAATCACTGCATCAGCTTCATCGCCCCGGCCGCTTGCGCCTGTTGGCGTTGCTGCTCCTGATCTTGCGACTGCTTCTGGGTTTGTTCCTGGTTGAACTGCTGGCTGTCGCGCAAGGTGTCGCGCAGTTGCGGCGCCTGCTGGGCGAGGTCCACGGCGGTGTGGAAGCCGGGCACGGTGCGGCCGATCCACAGCGTGTCGCCGGCCACGCCGACGGGGCCGATGCGTTCGGCGTCGGGGATGCCGTTGCGCTTGGCCGCCAGCATCGCCGCGGCCGCGTGTTCGTCCGACAGCCCGGCCGGAACGCTGGCGCGAATCTTGGCGATCATCGCCTGGTCCTCGCGCGAGAAGCGCGACAGGCCGAAAGCCGGCTCGGGCTCGGCGGGCGGTGGCACGCGCTGAGGTGGCGGGTCGGGCGCGGCCGGCGCCGGCCGTTCTGCGGACTCGGGCGCCGTCAACGGCGCTGCCTGGCGGGCGCCGGCCAGCACCTCCTGGCGCGCCTGCAGGATGTCTTCGCGGCTGGTGACGGCGACCAGCCGGTTCACGCCCTGGGCGTCGCGCTGGTAGTGGGCGATGGAGCTGTCGGCGCCATAGGCTCCGTGGCTGCGTTGCAGTTGCAGCGCGCCGGGCCCTTCGAGGCCGTGCGCGTCGCGGGTGCGTTGCACCGCCAGGCCGATGGCCTGCTGCCATTCGGGAGTGAGTTCGGTTCTGTCGGCGGTGACCCGGTACTGGTGCAGCAGATGGTTCTGCTGGCGCTGTTCTTCGCTGGGCGCGGGCCTGGCGTCGAGCGCGGCGATACGCGCATCGAGCTGCTGCAGCGAGGGCTCGCGCGCCGAGCGGGTCAGTTCCAGTTCCAGCGCCAGATTACCCTGCGCCACCCGGCCGGCGCCGGTCCATTCCCCGTCCGGACTGCGCCGATAGAGCTGGCCGTCCGAGCCCAGCACCTCCTCGGGCCGCGGCCGCGCCGATTGCACCGCCGCCGGCACCGCGACGAAGTCGCTCGAGCGCTGCGCGGCGTAGTTCTCCAGGTAGGCGGCGGCGACCGCTTCGCGGCCGTTGCCGATGTTGTGCTGGATGCGCGCGACCGCTTCGCGGTTCAGCTCCATCGCCCGTTCCGGGGTGGCGACCTGTTGTTCGTAAACGCCGCGATCGTTGGCGCCGGCGACGCCGGTCTTGACCTGGCGCTGCCACTGCTCCGTCGCTGGGTCGCGGCGCCAGTTGGGGTTGTCCAGGCCCCCTTGGTCGTGCGGGCCGGCCGGAATATCGAACGGATCCTGCGGCCGCGGCACCTTGCCCAGGGCCAGTTCCACCGCCGTGACGCTGGCTCGGGCGCCCAGCTCGCGCGCCTTGTCGTAGTTCGCGCCCAGCGTGCCTTCGACCGGGTTGTCGCGGCCGTCGGCGCTGCGGTCGATCAAGCCCTCGCGCACCCAGTTGCGGCCATTGAATTCCCACGCCACGCCCTGCCGGTCGGTCTGATGGGTGATGTCGTGGTTTTCTTTCAGGTCCACGGCCTTGTCGAAGGCCTTGCTCATCAGCATCGCATCGGCGACGACCAGGGCCGCGGGCACGTAGCCCGAGGTGCCGACCGCGTAGGCCGCGGCGCTGCCGCCGACCCAGCCGCCGAGATTGCGCGCCGCCGCATGGGTGGCTTCGGACCGCGCGGCGGTGGGATTGCCCTGCTCCAGCAATTCGGCGACGCGGCGAGTGCTGGCGGCCACGTCGACCCCGCTGGCCAACAGACCGCCGGAGCGGATCAGGGTGTTTCTGGGAACCTCGCCGATCAGCAATTGGGCGGAGGCGAAGCCGCGCTGGCCGTTGGGGCCGCGCAAGGAGGCTTCGCCTTCGGGGAGATCGGTGGGGCGGGGGAGAGGGAGGGGTCGAACGAGTTGAGGCGGGTGCTCTTCTGGAAATGATCCTGTTGGCGGTAGCCGGCTAAATGCTGTTGGTACTGGGCCTCAGTGATGATGCCATCCCGGTACGATTGGTCCAGCAACTCGGCGGTAGTCCTGAGTTGCAGGCCAGGCAGCTCCCGCTGGAGTTGGCGCCGTATCTGCGGCGAAATGAATTGCCCGTCATCAGACCAGATGACGACGTTGCGACCTTCAGCATGCTCGCGAGCTGCGATTTCGAGCAGGGAGCGTTCGCCTGCATTTTTTGTAAGCCGCTTGAGCTCCTGAGGATCGGTAGCATCCCTCAATTGTTGCTCTGTTTCGGGTGTGTCTTGAGCTCTGATATCGCGACTGGCGAGATAATCAAGGAGGTCCCGTTCAAGAGGACCTTTTTCAATTTCGATTTCGACTAGTCTGGAGATGGTGAGCTTAAATCCCTCGTTTTCGGCGAGCTTGATATATGCATCAAGTAGATCCGGGCCTCCCGCGCGATAGGCAAAAACCAAGCTGCTGGTGTCAGCAAGAAGATATTTCACGGCCATCAGATCCTCCTTGATCAGACCAGAATTGACCTGGCATGATGACGAAGTTTCCTGAAAAGTCCGCTGCAGTCAGCCGAGCTGAGATCGGGCATCCAATCCCAGATCAAACGGCGAACGTCCCAGGTAAGTGCTGTGTCAATCTCATTGAATTCCTTTTCCTGTCGTAGGAATTCAGCATAGTCCTTCGGCTTTTTTTCTTTAAAGTATTGTATGAAGGCGAGTACTTCGTCGTCTTTCCATTGTTTCAGTCGGGCCTGTTCCTGCTTTGCCAATACGTAGTCGGTGACGATTAGCTCGTAGATGTCCTCGTCGCTCGCTCGCCTAATACCGGGGCCTGTAAGGGCTCGGATAACTTTTGCTTTGAGCTCTTCATCTTCTAATGCATCAATTTTCGCTTGTACTTCAGAAGTGATGGGCACGACACGGCTCCTTTAAGGGTTGACGGTTAATGTATCAAATGTATTTAGGTTGGATTATTGATTTGGTTATATTCTTGTTTGTAAAGTAATGCCCGGCAAGGGCATGCATCCATTTCGCCTGCCTCGATCGGATCAATGCGACTTGAGGTAATCGCGAAGCCTGCCGATCAGCATCTTGTGATCGGAGGAGCTCAGATCCATGACCCATTCCCTCAGCAGGCGAGACACGTCCCAGCGCAGTTGCGGGGCGATCTCGCTGGATTCCTTGGCCTGGCGCTGGAACTCGGTATAGTCGTGCGGCCGGTGTTTGCGGAAGTATTCGGCGAAACGCACTTCCCCGTCGATGCGCCATTGCTCCTTGTCGCCCCATTCCTCGAGGTAGGATCGCTCGATTTCGGCGTTCTCGTGTTCGGAGGTGACCAGGGAGTAGATCGCGCTATCGAGAGTGTGGCCCCGCCAGGGGCATGAAAGCAGGCGCAGGACTCTGGCTTTGACCTCGGCGTTCTCGATCGCGTCGATCTTGGCTTGCAGTTCCGGATCGACGGGCGTGGTTCGTTCCCAAAGACTCCGGTCGGTCTCGTCCGCGACCGGAGCGGCGGTCTTGAGGTGATTGCGGTACTGGCGGAACAGCCCCTTGATCTCGACCATGGTCGAAACCGGCGCCCAACATGCCAGCAGCCATTGAAGACTCGAGGCGAGTTCGGGTCCGATCAGGCTGGGATCCTGCTGCCGCAGCAGTTCGGCATGGTCTTCCGGCCAGGTTTCGCGGAAGAAGCGGGTGAACTCCGCCAGCTCGTCCTCGCTCCAGCTCTGTACTCCGGCCAGTTGCTGTTTGGCCAAGGCGTCGGCGGACAGCACGATCTGGAAGGTCGCCTCATCGTCGGCGCGCCGGTGCGCCGGCGCTGCGAGCACCCAGCGCAATCTGTCCCTGAGCGGTTTTTCTTCCAGTGCGTCGATTTTGGCCCGCAGCTCGGAACTGATAGACAGATCTGCTGCCTGGCGTTCGAGCGCGGACTCGCAAAAGGTGGCCTCGATATAGGTGCGAAAATCGCTGAACAACTCGCTGCCGTCCAGGAAATAGTCCAGCTTCGGTGCCCACACCGCTATAAAACGGCGGACGTCCCAGCCGAGTTCCGCATCGATATGGTTGAACTCCCGCTGCTGGTGCAGGAAGTCGGCATAGTCTTCCGGGCTTACCACGCTCAGGTACTGGGCGAAGGCGACTACCTCGTCGTCGCGCCACTTGCGTTTCCGAGCCTGTTGCTCCTGATACGCCTTGTGATTGGACACCATGTTTTCATAGATATCCTCGTCGCTGGCCGTCCGTTTTCCGGGGCCGGTAAGCACACTCAGAATTCTGTCCCTAAGCTTCTCATTGTCGAGCGCATCGATCTTGGCTTGCAGTTCAGGGCTGATGGCCATGGCTGGGCTCAGGGAAGCGGGGGAGTTCATGCCTATCGTCCTAGGACGCCGTCGCTCTGGGTAGTCGCTGAATGTGCTTAGTGGCCTGCCCATGCCGCGCTTTATCCGTGCGCAGACGGGTTGTCGGCGCGGCGCACGACGGGCGTCGTCGCATCGCGCGTGAAGGCGGCGGTGTGGTGGTGCGAGCGTCGTGGCGATGGGGCATGGACGGTCCTTGTCTGCTCTGAGCGGCGGCCTCGTCGCGCATCCTGCGCAGCGGCGAATGGGGCGTGTTATCGCGCCCGGGCCCAGCGGTCAGGCCAGGCAGGGGCGCCGGTGGCGGACGCCCGTGTTGTTCGACAGTTTCAAGATTGGCCGCTGGGTGGAGCGGACGTCAAGTCGCGGTCTGGCGACGCGAGCGGCGTCCGGCTGAAGCGCGGTGTGATTTCCTGGATGGCGTCGGCGTCGTCGCAGAACGCCGCCGACCCCTGGGCGAGATGCGGATCGTCCGCATGCGATGGTTCCTGTTGATCGCATCGCTCGACTGAGTTCGGTGCGTCGTTGGATTTCCCGGCGTCACGAGCGGTTCGCTTTCAGCGCCTACCGCTCCGGCGCCCAAACCGACGCCAGCTCAAGTGCGGCAACCGCCGCAGCAGGCGTTTGCGCTTTGCGGCTTTGCGCTCGGGTTGCCGATCGCGGCATCGACCACCGCGACGACGTCATAGCCGGCGTCGCCGAGCGCATCGCCGGCGGCGGCTGGGCTGAGATCGGTGTTGGCGATCGACACCGTGGCCGCGGCCAGATCGACTTCGACCTCGGCCGCGGCGTCCAGCGGGCGGATGGCGGATGCGATGGTGGCGACGCAGTGGCCGCAGTTCATTCCTTCCACGATCAGTTGCATGGCAGATTCCGTTAGGCCGGCGGTGCGCCGGCCGAGACAGCCTCGGGCTTGCCACGGTAGGAAGGTCAAGCCGATCGCGGTCGCGCGAGCGCCTACGCGCGATCGCTTCGGCGGCGCGCCGGATTCAGCCGCCGCGTTCCTGCAGCAGCGCCGTGTACTTGGCGATGTTCTGGTCGATCCGGTCGATAGCGAAGCCGGCCGATTCGGCCTCGATCGCGCCCACGGCGGCGGCCACCGCCGCGGCGGCGCCGAGCAGGACATCGCTGACGAGTATGCCGAGCGCGTCTTCGGCGGCCTTGGCCGCATGTTGTTCGACCAGTTCCTCGGTCATGCGCTTGAGCAACACGCCGTGGCTGGCCAGGGCGAGCTGGCTCACGCTGTCGAAGTAGGCGGCGGCCGATTGCGCGACCTGGCCCGCGGCATCGCCGGAGACTTGGTCCAGCGAGGCGATCGCACGCGCGGCGGCCTCGGTGACGCGCTGGATGTGGGCCTGGAGGTCGTTGTCGACGATCGGCGAGGGGGCGGGCATATCGGTCATAGGGGCCGGATCCTGGTGGCGTCGGAGGAAGGGGGCGTCGCAAGGCGGTAAGGCGAGTCGCCCCGACGTGCTCCCAGACAAACGGCAGCAGGCGCGGGCGGGGGACAGGCGCGGACGTTCGACTTTCGGCGCGATCCTGGAACTGAGAACGGCGATGCGGAATGCCGCTCGCACCGCGCAATGAGGAGGGGAGGCTGGATACAGGCGCGGCGTTGTGCGAATGCCGGCCACGACGACGTACGCGAAGCCGGTTGGCGCGAACGGCGAGCTCGTTTTATCGAGCTCGACCCACTCGATATCGGCCAGTCGCGACTCGGCAACGGGGTCGGGTTCAAGTGCGACCGCGGGATCGCGCCTGCAGACGATGCGCAGGCGCGATCCGGCGAACGCGCCGGGCGTTAGCGCGCCGTGTGGCGCAAGCCGCCATCAGGCAGCGCATCGGCGCAGCCCTGGCGACCGCTATGGACGCCGTTGCAGCCGGCCGCGCCGAGCCGTGGATCGGCGTCCGGTCAGGCCGCTACGGCCTCGTCGTGGATGCTGTGCCAGGCCGCTTCGGCGACCTCGACCGCTCGGATCCAGTTCAAGCGCGAGCCTTGCCGGACCTGGGCGTAGCGTTCTTCGAGTTCGGCCTCGAGGTCCTTGAAGCAGGCCTCGGGATGGTCGCCGCGTGCGGCGATGCCGAGATAGATCGCCGGCGCGTAGTCGGAGAAGGACAAGCCTTCGCGATAGAAGGGGGCCTGCTTGTAGTGGGTCGCCCAATAGCTGAGCGAACGCAGCTGCGCAGCGTGCATGACGCACTCTCCGGCTGACGGCCCCTGCGGATTCAGCCTAGGCCCGGCGATGTGAAGGCCGCGTTGTGCGCCGTCCAAGCGATCAAGCCGGGAATGGCCGGGACGAACGGCGTTGCCGGCGCCCGTCGGGATCGGCTATCACGTCGCTTCGGGCGTCACGACGGCGCCGACGTTCAGGGAAGCGGTCGATGCGGCAAAGGAAGTCGAAGCGGGACAGCTCGTGGGGCAGGGCGTCGGCGCTGGCGTTGGCGGGGTGGCTGGCTGGGATGGGAACCGCGTTCGGCGTCGAGGCGCCGGGCGGCTATCGGCCGTTGTTCGAACAGGTCTGGACGACCGTCGAGACGAACTTTTACGACCCCGGCTTCCACGGCACGGATTGGGCCGTGGTGGGGCAGCGCTATCGGGGGCAATTGGGCAGCGTCGCCGACGATGCGGCCTTCCAGGCCCTGGTGGCGCGGATGCTCGGCGAATTGAAGGTGTCCCACGTCGCGATCGCGCCGCCGGCCGGGAGCGGCGCGCGTGCGCGCGGCATCGGCGCTCGTTTCGAAAGGGTCGAAGGCGCGGCTACCGCGGTGGAGGTCTCGCCGTTGAGCGATGCCTGGCGGCAAGGGCTGCGACCGGGCGATCGCCTGCAGGGGCCGGCCGATGCGCTCGCCGGTCCGATCGGCAGTCGCGTCGATCTGAACGTGCGGACCTGCGCCGGCGCGACGCGCGCGCTACGGGTCGCCCGGGTTGGGCTCAGTGCGTCGGAGTCTCCCGGCTGGCGCTGGAGCCGCTATGCGCCGCGCAAAGGCTTGAGCCTGGGCTATCTGCGCGTGGACCGTTTCGACGACGGCGCCGCCGAGTTGGCCGACCGCGCCATGAGCGATCTGGGCGACACCCAGGGCCTGATCCTGGACCTGCGCCGCAACAGCGGCGGCAACACGTCGGCCTTGCGCCTGGCCAGCTATTTCATGCAGCCGGGCGAACGCCCGGTGTTCGCCTTGTATGCCCGGTCCTATCTGCAGTCGCTCGGCCGGCGGCCGAGCGCGGCCGACATCGCGCGCGGGCCCAAGACCATCGGCGCCTACACCGATGCGGCGGTGTTCGAGGCGATCGGCGCGCAGCACGGCGCAGCGGTGTTCCATTCCGATCCACTGCCGGGCAAAACGCGTTATCGGTCGCCGGTGGTGGTGCTGATCGACGGCGAAACCGCCAGCGCCGGCGAGGGCTTCGCCTGGGCGATGCGCCTGTACAGCGGCGCCCGTTTCTTCGGCCGCGACAGCGCCGGCGCGCTGCTCAGCGGCGAGACGTTCGAACTGGCCCGCGGCTGGTCGCTGACCGTGCCGGTGCACGGGCTGTGGGCGGCGGACGGACGCGATCTGGGCGACCGGCCGATGACGCCGGACCGGCGCATCGAATGGACCCGCGCCGACCTGTGCAGTGGCCGCGACCCGGACCTGGAGGCGGCGATCGATGCGCTGGCGCCGTGACCGGGGCGGCGAGCGGGAAGGCACCGGCGAATGTGGACCGCGGCAAGGTCTCGCAGGCGGCCCGCGCCACTGCGATGTCCGCTGCTGAGGCCTAATCTGAACGGGTGGATTCGATTCCTTCCGCCGCTGCCGCCGTCTGCCGGCTGAATGTCGTCCGCTGCCGAGGCCTGCCGCATTCGCCGCCGGGTTCCGGGGCGCTACCATCGGCCTGTCGCCGTGCCGGCATCGCGGCGGCTTTCCACAGGGCAGCGGAGCGGGCGATGAGCGCGACAAGACTGATTCTGGCTACGGCCGCCGCGATGTCGCTATCGGGCGTCGCAGCCCAGGCGATGGCGCAATCGCGCAGCGCGGTCCAGGTGTATGGCTTCACTCCGGGGCCCGGGCAGACCGTGGCGCCTTACGACACGGTGCTGCCGCGCACCACGGTTCCGACGCATCGCGGAGCGGTCGTCGGCGGTTACGACGGCTATCGCGATCGCCATGGCGATTACCGCGACGGCTATCGCGACCGCGGCGACGAACGGCGCCGCGACGGTCGCCACTACCCCCGCTACCGCTCGCATGCACCGGCGCACGACGGCGTGTATCTGCACTACGCCCGGCCGTCGGTGCGCATCGAGGCGGTGCTGCCGGCCTACGGCTACAGCGAACTCCATGGTTACCGGGTCGAGCGTTACGGCGACGAGCGTTTCGTCCAGACCACGACCCTCATCGACCGCGGCCCTTCGCGCACGGCGGCGTATTTTCCCGGTTGGGGCGGCGGCCACGCGCCGGTGCGCTATCCGCAGCGCGTGCCCGGCGGTCTGCCCTGCGTCGACGATCCGATGCTGAGCGGGCCGGACTGCGCCAAGATCGTCCTACCGGAGGACTGAGCGCGCCGTGTCGTCGTCCGCCCCGGCTCATGCGCCGGGCGCGCGGCGTCACTCCGGCCGGCGCTGCACCGCGCGGTCCTTGCCCGAGCGCTTGGCCTCGTACAGCGCGGCGTCGGCGAGTTCCAGCAGCGGCTTGTAGGAGGTGCCCGGCGCCGGCATCGTCGTGGCGCCGCCGACGCTGACCGTGACCCGGCCGTTGGCGGCACGCTCGTTGGGGATGTCCAGCGCGCGCACTTCGGCGCAGATCTGCTCGGCGACGGTGTGCGCGCCCTCCATGTCGGTGGCGGGAAGGATCAGGGCGAACTCTTCGCCGCCGTAGCGCGCGGCGACGTCGGCCGGGCGCCGCGCGCAGGTGCGCACCACGCCGGCCACCGCCTTGAGCACTTCGTCGCCGGCCAGGTGGCCGTAGGTATCGTTGTAGAACTTGAAGTAATCGACGTCGATCATCAGCGCCGAAAAGTCGCTGCGCTCGCGCGCGGCGCGCGGCCATTCGTGATCGAGGAAGGAGTCCAGGTAGCGGCGGTTGTTGAGCCCGGTGAGGCCGTCGACCTCGCTGAGCCGTCGCAAGGCCTCGTTCATCTCCATCAGCTTCTGCTGGTTTTCGCTGAGCGCGCGGTAGGCGGCGTCGCGCTCGACCTGGTTGAGATAGGCGCGCGAGTGATGGCGGATGCGCGCGATCAGCTCGATCGGGTCGGGCAGCTTGACCAGGTAATCGGCCGCGCCGATGGCGAAGGCCTGGCTCTTGACCGCCGCGTCCTCCTTGCTCGACAGCACCACGATCGGGACGTCGCGCAGGACCGGGCTGTCGCGGTACAGCGGTACCAGGCTCATGCCGTCGATGCCGGGCATGACCAGGTCCTGCATGATCACCGTCGGGTGTAGCGCCTCGGCGGCGGCGACCGCTTCGCCGGCATGGGCGCAGTAGTGGTACTCGATGTCGGTCGCGCCGGCGACGGCGCGCCGCACCGCTTCGCCGATGATCGGTTGATCGTCGACCAGCAGCACGACGATGCGTCCCGGGCGCAAGTCGACAGCGGCGGGTGGCTCGATGACGCTCATGACGATGCGCTCCGTTGATCTCCGAACAGGACCCGCAGCCGCGCCGCGATACGGTCCAGAGGCAGGATGTCGACCGCGGCGCCGAGTTCGGCCGCGGCCTTGGGCATGCCGTAGACCGCGCTGGTCGCGCGGTCCTGGGCGATGGTGTGGTGGCCCTTGTTGCGCAGGCCGAGCAGGCCGCTGGCGCCGTCGCGGCCCATGCCGCTGAGCAACACGCCGGCGATCGGCCCCGGCCAGCGTTCGGCGATGCTGTCGAAGAACACGTCGACCGAGGGCCGGTAAGGTTGCTCTTTCGGCTCGGCGGCGTAATCGAGCGCGCCGTCCGGCGTCAGCACCAGGTGCTCGTTGGTCGCCGCCAGCAGCGCCTCGCCGACGGTCAGGGTGTCGCCGGGACGGGCCAGCCGCACCGGATTGGGCGAATAACGATTGAGCCATTCGGCCATGCTGCCGGCGAATTTTTCGTCGATGTGCTGGACGATGGCGATCGCCGCGGGGAACGCCGCCGGCAAGCCGCCCAGCACCTCGGCCACGGCCGCCGGGCCGCCGGCGGACGCGCCGATCGCGATCAGGCGTTCGCCGCTGCCGTTGCGGCGCTGCGGCCGCGGCGCCGCGCGCGACGGCCGGTCGCCGATCAGCCGGCCGATCAAGTCGATCTTCGCCAACAGCCCGTCCGCCGCGCCCGGCGCGTCGCTGCCGAGCGCGGGCACGTCGGTCGCGTCGAGCGCGCCGTGGCCCATCGCTTCGAACACCAGCGGCGCGTTGCCGCCGACGCTGGCGGTGACCACCAGGATCGCGCAGGGGCTGCGCGCCATGATCTGGCGGGTCGCCTCGACTCCGCCCATGCCGGGCATGATCAGATCCATCAGCACCAGGTCGGGGGTGTTGCGCGCGCACTGCGCCACCGCTTCCTCGCCGCTGCTCGCGGTCCACACTACGCTGTGGTCGGAGCGCTGGCTCAGCGCGCGCCGCAGCGCTTCCACCGCCAATGCGAGGTCGTTGACGATGCCGATCCTCATCGCGACGCACTCATGGGCAGACTCTCATTGCGATGTTCCCATAGCGACGTTCCCATAGCGGCATTATCGCAGCGACGCCCGCGCGGCAGGCCGCTCATGCGACGGCCTCGCCGATCAGGTCGACCACCGCCTGCAGCAAGGCTTCCTCGTGGAAGCCGCCCTTGGTCAAGTAGAAGTCCGCGCCCGCATCCAGGCCGCGGCGGCGGTCTTCTTCGCGGTCCTTGTAGGACACGATCATCACCGGCGTGGCGCGCAACCGGGCGTCTTTCTTGATCAGCGAGACCAGCTCGATGCCGTCCATGCGGGGCATGTCGATATCGGTCACGACCAGGTCGAAATGGCCGGAGCGCACCGCGTTCCAGCCGTCCATGCCGTCCACCGCGACTTCCACCGCGTAACCGCCGCTTTCGATCAGTTTGCGTTCCAGCTCGCGGACGGTCAGCGAATCGTCGACCACCAGCACGCGCTTGCGCGATGCGGTGTGGGCGCCGTCGTCGTAGCGCACCTGGGCCAAATGGCCGGTCGAGACCAGGCGTTCGATCGAGCGCAGCAGGTCCTCGACGTCGACGATCAGCACCGGCGTGCCGTCGTCGAGCAGGGCGCTGGAATCGATGTCCTTGACCTTGCCCAGGCGCGGGTCCAGCGGTTGCACCACCAGTTCGCTGACGCCGACGAAGCGGTCGACGGCCAGGCCGTACTCGTGCACATGGCCGCGGTCGCCGAGCACCACCACCTGCAATTGCTCCGGAGCCGGCTTGGCTTCGCCGCCGAGCAACTGTTGCGCCGCGACCAGGCCGACGCGACGGCCGTCGAGGGCGAAGTGCTGGCGGCCCTCGAGCCACTGCAAATCCTGGCGCGCGACGGTCGCGGTGCGCGCGATCTGCGCCAAGGGGAAGGCGTAAGGCTCACCGCCGATCTCGACCACCAGCGTCCGCAGCACCGAGGTGGTCAGCGGCAGGTGCAGCTGGAAACGCAGGCCTTGCTCCGGGCGGGCGGTCAGGCGCACGTTGCCGCGCAACTGCTTGACCATGTTCTGCACCGCGTCCAGGCCCACGCCGCGCCCGGAAATCTCGGTCACGGTGCGCTTGAGGGTGAAGCCGGGCAAGAACAGGAACTCCAGCAGTTCGGCCTCGCTGAGCCGTTGCGCGGTGGCCTCGTCCGACAGGCCGCGCTCGATCACCAGCTCGCGCACCCGGTCGATCGCGATACCGCGGCCGTCGTCCTCGACCACGATCTCCAGCAGGCCGGCGACGTGGTGCGCTTCGAGCCGGATCTTGCCCTCGGCCGGCTTGCCGGCGGCGAGGCGCTCCTCCGGCGTTTCGATGCCATGGTCGACCGCGTTGCGCAGCAGATGGCCCAGCGGCGCCTCCAGCTTGGTCAGCACATCGCGGTCGACCTGGGTCTTGGCGCCGGCGATCTCCAGCTGCGCCTGCTTGCCGAGTTCGCGGGCGACGTCGCGGACCATGCGATTGAGGCCGCGGGTGCCGTCGGCGAACGGGCGCATGTGACTGGCCAGCGCCTCGTCGTACAGCCGATGCGCGACGCTGGCGAAGCGGCGTTCGAACAGGTCGAGCTGATAGCTGCGTTCGCCCAGCAGGCTCTGGGCCTCGCCGAGCGCGGTGCGCGCCTGCAGCAGCAGAGCTGCGGCGCGTTGTTCCTGGGCCAGCGCCGGCGCGGCCTCGGCCAGCCGGTCCAGCGCTTGCGCGCCGTCGCGTTGCAATTGCTTGAGCCGGTTGAGCGAGCGCACGAACGGGTCCAGCCAGCGCGACACCACCAGCGACTCGCCCGCCAAGCCGAGCAGGCGGTTGAGATTGCGCGCGTCGATACGCAGCACGCGCTCTTCGGCCTCGCCGTCGGCGGAGTGCGCTTCGGCGGCCGTCGCCGTCGGTGCGGGAGCCGGAGCCGGAGCCGGAGCAGCGGCCGCACCGGCGTCGCCCTGCGCCGATGCCGGGATCGCCGGCGCGCCGGCTGCGGACGCAGAGGTTTCCCCGGCCAGCGCGGCGGCGAGCGTGGCGCGGAAGCGCAACGCCTCGGGCGCCTCGTCCTGCATCCAGGCGCCGGCTTCGGCGGCCGGGGTCGAGGCGATGCGCACCAGCAGATCGACCCCGCCGAGCAGGGCGTCGATGCTGGCGTGGTCGAGCAGGATGCGGCCGTTCTGGGCGTCGACCAGGCAGTCCTCCATCGCGTGCGCGACGGACACCGCCGCCGACAGGCCGACGATCCGCGCCGCGCCTTTGAGCGAATGCGCGGCGCGCATGCACGACTCCAGTTCGGCGGCCGCGGTCGGCTGGCGTTCGAGCGACAGCAGGCCGTCGGTCAGCAACTGGCTCTGGCCCTCCACCTCGAGGCGGAACAGGTCGTGCAGGGAGTAGTCCTGGAGATTGCCGTTGCTCATCCCAGCCGCCGGTTGATGGTGCTCAAGATCAATTCGGCGTCGAGCAGGCCGACGCTGTGCCGGGCCGGTCCGCCTGCGTTCGCCGCGGCGTGCGCGCCGCCTTGCCAGTTCAACACGCCGGTGCTGAAGCGCGAAGTCGAATGCGCGACCGTCGACGGCACCGGCAGGCGTTCGGCGGGATCGTAGCGATGCGAGCCGTGCACTTCGTCGGCTTCGAAGGCCAGCCGCTGGTCGTGCAGGGCCAGCACCACCAGCCGGCGGCGCGAGCGCGCATCGGTGCGTGCCGCGTCGAGTTGGAACAACGATTCCAGCGCCACGCACACGGTCAGCCGTCCGCGCACGTTGACCAGCCCGCGCACCAGGCCGTCGCGGCGGTGCGGCAGGCTGTGCACGACGCGCGGCTCGATCACCTCGTCGACCACCGCGCTGTCCAGCCCCAGCCACTCGCCGCCGAGCCGGAACAAAAAGGCCGAACCGCTGAGCATCGCCTGGCCGGCGCCGTGCGCCGCGGCGAGGGCGGTGGCCTCGCGCAGGTCCTGCGCCTGCGGCGCGCGCTCGAGCAGGCGCGCGACCGCCGAGCCGCCGGTGCTGCGTTCGTCGCCTGCGTTCATGTGCGGCCTCCGCCCTGGATTTCGTGCTTGCGATGGCGCTGAGCGCGGCTGCGCAGCACGCGCGCGCCGGCGGCGTCGCCCTTGGCGTCGAGCAGCAGGGCCAAGTGCATCAGGGTTTCCTCGTGGGCCGGATCGAGATAGAGCACCTTGCGGAAGCTGTCCTCGGCGCGCGTGGCCTGGCCGATCGCACCGAGCACCAGGCCAAGCAGGTACAAGGCCTCGACCGACGGCCCGTGTTCGCGCAACTGCGCCTGGCAGATCGCGATCGCCTCGTCGAAACGGCCGTCGTCGGCGGCGCGCTGAGCGATCTGCAGCGGCGCGGCGTTGGCGGCCGGCGCCGCGGCGGGAGTTGCCGCGGGAATGGCGGCCGGCGCCGGTGCGACGCGCGGACGCGGCTTGGCCGGCGCCGGCGCCGCCGCCTTGGCGGGCAGCGGTTTGGGGAGGGGGCGTGCCGCCGTGGCGGCGGCTGGCACGACGGCGGCGTCGTTCGCGGCCGGCTTGCGGAACGCGAACGCCATCGGCAGCTGCGCCGAGACGAAACCCAGCGACAGCATCAGCCCGGTTTCGGCCGGGCCGACGAACATCAGCCCGTCGGGACGCAGCAGCCGGTCGAGCACGGCGACGGTGCGGGCCTGGGTCGGCGGGTCGAAGTAGATCAGCAGGTTGCGGCAGAACACCGCGTCGTACACCGCCTCGCCGGGCAGGAAGCCGATGTCGAGCACGTTGCCTTGCTGGAAGTTCACCCGCTCGCGCGCCGCCGCACCGAGTTGCCAGCCGCCGGGCACCGGGCTGAAGTGGCGTTCGCGGTATTGCAGTTCGCTGCCGCGGAAGGAGTTGTTGCCGTACACGGCGCGGCGCGCCTTGGCCAATGCTCGCTCGCTGATGTCGACGGCGTCGATCGCCAGCCGCTCGCCGGGCAGGCCGGCGTCGAGCATGGCCATGGCCATGGTGTAGGGCTCTTCGCCGGTGGAGCAGGGCAGACTGAGCAGGCGCAGCCGGTCGAGCGTGCGCTCGCCGCTGCCGCCGGGGCCGAATCGCTGCGCCAGCGCGGCGAACGCCTCGCGGTCGCGGAAGAACCAGGTCTCCGGCACGACCACGGTTTCGATCAGCTCCTGTTGCTCCAGCGGCGAGGCGCGCAGCGTTTGCCAGTAGCCGGCCAGGTCGGCGCTGCCGGCCGCGGCCATGCGTTCGCGCAGGGCGCGGTCGACGATGGTCGGGCCGATGGTGCTTGCGTCCAGCCCCATGGTCTCCTTCAGCCAGCGCTCGAAGCCGGCCAGCTTCATGCCGGTTCGCGGTCCGTCGCCGCGAACAGCAGGTCGCGCAGCGATGCCGGCAACAGGCGCTCGATCTGCACCCATTGCAGCAGGCCCTGCGCATCGGAGGCGACCGGGCCCAGGTAACCGGCTTCGGCGGAATCGACACCGCTGGCGACGAATTCGGCCGGGTCGCGCTGCACGGTTTCGACGACCTGCTCGGCGATCAGGCCGAGGGTGCGGTTGCGGCCCGCGCCGTCGGCATAGGGCACCAGCACCACCCGCGTGCTGAGCCGCGCCTGCGCCGGCCGGCCCAGCGCCAATTGGCTCAGATCGATCAGCGGCACCGGTTCGCCGGCGTAGTCGAACAGGCCGGCGACCGCGGCCGGAGCCTGCGGGATCGCCTTGGGCGCGACCATCCGCAGCACCGCAGTCACCCGCCGCGCTTCGATCGCATATCGGTCCTGGTCGAGCTGGAAGACGAGAAAAAGCACGCGTTCTCCGCTGGGTCGGTCGCGCCGCCGGCGCCTTCGCTCAGGCCAGCAGCTTGAACTTGGAAATGCCGTCGCGCAGGCTGGCGCTGACCTGGTGCAGCTCGTCGATGGCCTGGTTGGACTGGCGCAGCGCATCGACCGTCTGTTGCGCGGCTTCGCTGAGCTGGCTCAGGGCGAGGTTGATCTGCTCGGCGCCGGCGGCCTGCGCCTGCACGCCTTCGTTGGCGGCGTCGAAGCGCGGCACCATGGTCTGCACGTGGTCGATCACCTGGGTGAGCTGTTCGCCGACCCGCTGCACGTCGCCGGTGCCGCGGCGCACCTCTTCGGAGAACTTGTCCATGCCCATCACGCCGGCCGAGACCGCCGATTGGATCTCGCGCACCATCTGCTCGATGTCCAGGGTCGCCATCGCGGTCTGATCGGCCAGGCGGCGGATCTCCACCGCCACCACCGAGAAGCCGCGGCCGTATTCGCCGGCCTTTTCGGCTTCGATCGCGGCATTGAGCGACAGCAGGTTGGTCTGGTCGGCGACCTTGGTGATGGTGGTGACGACCTGGCCGATGTTGTTGGCCTTCTCGGCCAGCACCGCGAGCTTGCCGCTGATCGCCGCGGTGGCGTCGATCATCCGGCGCATGGTCTCTTCCATCTGCGCCAGCCCGTCCTGGCCGTTGCCGGCCAGGGTCGCGGTCTGTTCGGCGCTGGTCGCGACCGAATCCATGGTCCGCGCCAGTTCCTTGGAGGTCGCGGCGATCTCGCGCGAGGTCGCGCCGATCTCGGTGGTGGTCGCGGCGATCTGCGCCGCGGTGGCCTGCTGCTCGCGCAGGGTCGCGGTGATCTCGTTGATCGAGGAATTGACCTGGATGCCCGAGGTCTGCACCTGGCCGACCAGGCCCGACAGTTCGCCGCTCATTTTGTTGTAGCCGTTGGCCAGGATGCCGAACTCGTCGGTGCGGCGGAAATTCAGGCGCTGGCTGAAATCGCCCCTGGCGAACACGTCGGCGGCGTCGGCCAGGCGCTGCAGCGGTTCGGTGATCGCCTTGAGCAGATAGAACCCGGCCAGCACCGCGACCAGCAGGGCGACGGCGAAGGCGATGCTCATGCCGTAGCGCGCCGCTTGCACCGCGTCGTCGATGCGCTTGCCGGAGACGACCGCGCGGTCGTTGTTGTATTCGATCATCCGCCCGATCGCACGTTCGGCTTTTTCGAACATCGGGTCGATCCGCTCGCGCAGCGTCTTCTGCAGCGCGCCGGAGTCGCTGCCGGCCAGGCGGATCAGTTCGGCCTGCTGGGCGAACAGCGGTGCGGTGAGTCCGGCCAGGGCCTGGAAGCCGGCGCGGTCCTCTGCTTGGGAAATAGTGTCGTCGTAGCGCTTGGCCGTGGCCTCGTAAGCGGCGCGGCGCTCCTCCAGGCGCGCTTGCGCCTGCGGCAGTTCGGTCGCCGGCAGGCCGACCAGGCCGTGCAGGGCGGTGTAGTACGAATGCCAGGCCGCCTCCATCTGCCCGGACGCGTACAGGCCGGGGATGGAGTCGCTGCGCAACAGGGTTTCTTCGTCCTGGATGTGCTGCAGGCGGACGAAGGCGATGCCTCCCATCACCAGCATCGCAGCGACGATGATGGCGAAGCCGAGCACGATGCGTTGGCGGATCGTAATGTTGTTCATGGCTCATCCTGT